>JAEYPN010000024.1 GCA_023410715.1 Bacillota bacterium | reverse complement strand
TTAACTTTGCGTAAAATTTAATATATCCAGTTTTGAAAGAAATGTCTGGTGATAATGGCGAAGTGGTCACACCTGTTCCCATTCCGAACACAGTAGTTAAGCACTTCTGCGCCGATGATAGTACATTCGTGTGCGAAAGTAGGTCATTGCCAGGCTTCTTTCTATAAAACATCGATTTATATCGATGTTTTTTTTTACCCTTAATGAATTATTTATTATTTTATGGTAAAATATTAATGAAGAGGAAATTAATATGATTAAAGACATTGTAAATAACCAACGTTTATTTTATTTAAAAGGCGCAACGTTAGATTTAAATTTTAGAAGAAATGCCATTTTAAAACTAAAAAAGTCAATTGATGATAATAAAGAATTAATTTTTGAAGCTTTCAAAATGGATTTTAATAAAAGCAAATTTGATGTTATAACAACTGAACTTTCGATGATTTATGCAGAAATTGATTATGTTCTTAAGCATATGAATAAATTTTTTAAGCCACATAAAGTAAGAACTAACTTAATTAATTTTCCTGCTAAATCTTATTTATACCATGAACCTTATGGGGTAATTCTAATTATGTCACCATGGAATTATCCTTTACAATTAACATTACTTCCACTAGTTTCAGCAATTGCATGTGGTAATACTGTAGTAGTTAAACCATCACAATACGCTAGTAATGTAGCTAGTATTATTAAAAGGATTTTAGATGTGTTTAGTGATGAATATATTGCAACAGTCTTAGGTGGTAGGGAAGAAAATACTTTACTATTAGATCAGAAATTTGATTATATATTTTTTACTGGTGGCGATGTGGTAGGCCGGTTTGTCATGGAAAAGGCTAGTAAGAATTTAACCCCTGTTTGTCTTGAACTTGGGGGAAAATCGCCATGTATAGTCGCAAATGATGCAGACTTAGATTTGGCTGCTAAGAGGATTACGTGGGGAAAATATTTGAATGGTGGACAAACATGTGTGGCACCTGACTATTTACTTGTTGATGAAAAAGTTAAAGATAAATTGGTAAAAAAAATTATTGAAAAAATAAAGGAATACTATTATCAAGATAATATACTTACAAATGATTTTCCTTATATTATTAATCAAAAGCATTTAGAGAGATTGTTAGGAATTATTGATCAAAGCAAAATTATTTTTGGTGGGAAAAATGATGGACTTTTATTAGAACCAACCATTTTAGATAATGTGACCTTTCAAGATAAAGTAATGCAGGAAGAAATATTTGGACCAATCTTACCAATTATTACCTTTAATGATATTAACCAAGTAATTGAAGAATTAAAGATAAAAGATAAACCACTAGCTTTATATATATTTACTAATAATAACGAGATTAAAAATAATGTTTTATCAAAATTAAGCTTTGGTGGGGGCTGTGTTAATGATGTAATTATGCATCTTACTAATCATCATTTACCTTTTGGTGGTGTTGGAAGAAGTGGAATGGGTAGCTATCATGGTGAAAAATCGTTTATGACTTTTTCCCATGAGAAAAGCATTTTTATTAAATCTAGAAAAGAAATAAATTTAAAATATCCACCATATAATAATAAGAAGATTAAAATTATTAAGAAGATTTTGAAAGTTAAATAAGAAGAGGTATCTTATGAAGAAAAAAAGGCTAAAAAGTTTTATAATAATGAATGTGGGAATAATGATTGCGGGATTAACGACAGCTTTCTTTTTATCTCCATATAACATTGTTAGTGGCGGAGTTACTGGTATTGCCATTATAATGCAAGACTTTTTAAAACAGTATTTTTCGATCTTTATTTTAGGAACCAATTTGATTTTACTTAGCATATCATATTTCTTTATGGGCAAGACCTACTTTATTAAAAGCTTATATGGTTCAATCTCATATCCATTATATATTGCCTTATTTCAATGGATATATGAGAAATTACCGATTCAAAATGTTGATTTATTTTTAGTGGTTCTATTTAGTGGAATTTTGATGGGGTTTGGACTAGGACTTTCCTTTAAAAATGGTAGTTCAACTGGTGGGGTCGATATTGTTCAAGCTATTTTATTTAAAAAATTTAATATTCCATACTCTAAAACACTTTATGTAGTTGATGGTATAATTATTTTGATTGGAATCTTTAAATTTGGCTTTGCAGGTGGTTTAGCAGCAATCTGTTATATGTATATCTCTGGTCAAATTATGGATAATGTTATTTTTGGTGGTTTTAATAAAAGAGCGGTCTATATTATTACTCCGGAAATTGAAAAAGTTAAGACAATTATTTTAGAAAAACTGGAAAGAGGAGCAACTAAAATAGTCGCACGTGGTGCATATAATGACGATTTAAGAGACATTATACTTTGCGTTTTATCAACTAATGAATATTTTGTGTTAAGAAGAGCGATTGAAAAGATTGATCCAACTGCATTTATGTTTGTTACAAAAGCAACTGAAGTTTTAGGTTTGGGTTTCTCTTATGATTCACAGGAGGAAATGGTAAGAAATGATAAATAAAGTTGGCCAATTTTTAAAAGTAAGTAATATTGAATTTAGTAAGTACTTTAAAAATAATGAAATATATGATAAAATAATATTACCCAAGCGTGCGACACAAGGCTCTGCTGGGTATGATTTTTATTTGCCAGATGATATAATACTAGAGTATGGGAAGTCTATTATTGTTCCAACAGGTGTAAAAGCAATAATTTCTCCAGGATGGTTTTTATCAATTTTTCCGAGAAGCAGTCTAGGATTTAAATATAAAGTTTCACTGGATAATACTGTAGGAATCATTGATAGTGATTACTCGAATGCCTTAAATGAAGGGCATATTTTAGTTAAAATTACCGCATATATGGAGGATAAAAAACCATTAATATTAAAAAAAGGGGAGCGCTTCGTTCAAGGCATTTTTATGGCTTATGGAATCACAATTGATGATAAAGTAATAGAAATGAGAACAGGTGGAATTGGGAGCACGTCTAAATAATCAATGTTGTTTTGTACTAACAACAAAATATTTATAGAAAGGAAAATGTATAATTATAAGTACAATTTAATTATACGGTGTGTTTATGAAAAAAGTTTTTAGAATTGTTGATGAATATGGAGCACATGCCCGTCCATTAGAAAAGCTAGTTAATTATTTTGGTAATTTTCAAAGTGAAATTAATGTAATGTTTGGCTATCAAGTCGTAAATGGAAAATCAATTTTATATTTGATGTCTCTTGCCCTAAAGAAGGATGATGTATTTACTATTGACGCTAAAGGGGTTGACGAGAAAGAAGTCTTTGAAGGCTTAAAAGCATTTAATCAATCATTAAATACACCACTTTTTGTCAATGTTGATTAATGGTGAGTCACTATCTGTGGGAATTGGTAGTGGAAAAACATACCACCTTAAAGAAAAAGATAAAATAATTGAAGCAAAAAAAATAGATAAAAACGAGGTCGAAAAAGAATATAACGACCTTCTTTTTGCGATTTCTAAGGCTGATTTATCATTAAATGATTTAAAAGACGCTGATGAATTGGTTTCTATATATAGATTAATTATCAATGATAAACTAATTCTTGATGAAGTTTATAAAATGATGAAAAGCGAACTTTTGAATGCTGAATACTGTTATAAAAAAATATTAGATGATTGTGTTAATAAGTTTTTAGCTAATGAATATATGTCTTTAAGAAAATATGACATTATGAATTGCTTTTTTCTTGTTGTAAATAATCTAAATAATAGATATTTGGATGATGTTAAAGAAGATGTAATTTTATGCACTGAGATATTATCACCTTCTCTTTTATATGAAGAAAATGCAAAGCATATTAAAGGAGTAATCACTAATAAAAACGCTTATGCATCACATTTTTGTATCATTCTTCGCGCAAAAAAAATACCTGTAATTTTTGTACCTGACTTTACAGATGTTTTGGGTAAGTATTTATATATTGATGGTGAATTAGGAATCATCAGTGATGAAATCATTGAAAGAACGGTTAGAAATGATCAGTATTGCGATTTAAACAATTGCATTAATTTATATGGCATTATTAATAATATTGAAGAATTAGATGAGGTAGATGGGGTAAAAGGAATTGGTTTAGTTAGAACAGAATTTATTAAAGATGAAGATTATGAAAAATTACTTACATATTCTAGACCAATTAATATTAGAACATTTGATTTTTCTAATGATAAGGAAGATTTAAAAAGGGATGTTTCCCTTAATAAACAAATTGCTAATATCTTTAAATACTATAATAAAGATAACTTATCAATTACAATCCCCATGGTAAAAAATGCTCTAGAGTTAAAAAAGATTAAAACTATTTTAAATAAATATAATAACTTTAAGCTTGGAGCGATGATTGAAACTAAAAGCGCAATCTTAAATCTTAAAGAAATCATAAATGAAGTTGATTTTATTGAGGTAGGAACAAACGACTTACTAAGCAGTTATTTAAATACAAAAAGGGATGAAACTGATTTTTCATGTTCATTTGAACCAGAGTTTATTTTACTTTTAAAAAGTATTGTTGATGAAGCAAATAAAAATAAAAAACTATGCCTAATTTGTGGTGAATATGCTAGTAGCTTCTTAGCATTACCATTACTTATGGGCCTTGGGTACCGGGATTTTGTCATAAATAATGCGATGATTAATAAATACTCATGCAGTAATTATGACTTAACTTATTGCCAAAAAATTGCGGATACTGTCGTTAAACTAAAAAACAAAGAAGAAGTCATAGATTATTTAAGACAAATTATGAGCGAAAAAAAGTAAGTGAATAAGTCATGATTTAATGGCTGTAAATCCAGTTCTGGATGCCATTGAACACCAATTATTGGTAAATATTTATGGTAAAACCCTTCAATTGTATCCTTGTTTTTGGCAAAGACTAGTAAGTTTTCTGCCAAATCTTTAACCTTTTGATGATGAAAACTATTTACTTTATAAACCTTTTGTTTTAAAAAAGGTAAATGATCGACAATTTCTATTAAATGTTCTTTATCACCATAGCCAACGTTTTGATATATTGTTCCACCCATAAAAATATTAATAGCCTGCATTCCTCGGCAAATACCTAGCAAAGGTATTTGTTTTTTTATTGCATAATTAATGATTTTTTGGTCAAGTAAGTCATTTTCCTGATTTACGCCAGTAGATCCTTCATTTTCCTCATTAAAATACTTAGGATCTATATCATCTCCACCTGTAATAATAAAACCTTGACAAACACTTAATACGTCGTAAAAATTTTTTTGACCAGGATATAAAAAAACAGGGAACGCATTAAATTTATGTAAAACATCTAAATAAGCTTTACGAATATAGTATTTTAAGTCTTCCTCTCTTAAAGTTATTCCTATATTTAACATACCATCACCACTTTATTTAATCTTTCATTAAAAAATATGTTAATACTATTTTTTTATAACCGATAACAATAGAAAAAGATTAATTTTATTATAATTATTTAAACTCAAAACTTGAATTTAAATATTACAAGTAGTATAATATCTACGTTCAAAAGAGGTGTAAACATGAAATTATTAGTTTTTGTATTAAACAAAATTGAAAAACTAGATAATCTACTCCATGAATTAAAATTAAGAAATGTTTCGGGAGCAACGATTATCGAAGGAACCGGTATGGTTCGAGAACTTATTGAAAATGACGATATGGGATTCTTACTATCGCTAAAAAGCTTATTTGACAACCCACGTAAACCTTCAAAGGTTATGATGATGGTTGTAAAAAACGAAGAAGAAGTTAAAACAGTTATTGAAACAGTTGATAAAGTAGTTGGCGATTTATCAGAGCCAAACTCAGGAATATTATTTACTATTCCTGTTGATTTTGTCAAAGGGATGAAGAATTAATATGGATGTACTTTTTTATACTGGTGTACTTATCTTGGTTGGTTTAATTTTTGGTAAACTTGCTAAATTAGTTAAATTGCCAAACGTTACCGGATATTTGGTTGGAGGATTAATTGTTGGACCAAGTATCTTAAATTTAATTCCAGGAAATTTTATTGAAGATTTAAACATTGTTAACAACGTTGCTTTAGGTTTTATTGCCTTTACAATAGGTAATGAATTTAAGATATCATACCTAAAAAAGGTCGGAATGAAGCCCATGATCATTGCAATTTTTGAAGCTTTGTTTGGTGTCTTATTTGTTTTATTTGCTCTTTTAATTTACAAATGGATTTTTGGCGCAAACTACAATTTTGCCTTTGTTTTAATCTTATCAGCTATAGCTGCGGCTACTGCTCCAGCTGCTACAATGATGGTTATTAGACAATATAAGGCAGAAGGTCAAGTTACTGAAACATTAATGAGCGTTGTAGCTCTTGATGACTTAGTGGCAATCATTCTATTTGGTATACATGTTGCGGTAGCTAAAGCTGTTACTTCAAATGAAAATGTTTCAGTCGTCTGGTCGCTTTTTAAACCAATTATTGAGATTATTGCATCACTTGGTATTGGTGGAGCAATGGGTCTTTTATTAACCTTATCAAATAAATGGTTTACTGGACGTGGTAATAGAATTGCCTTAGTTGTACTTTCTATTTTTATAGTTACTTCAATTACTTTATACTTTGATTTATCTAACCTTATGTCAATTATGGCGATGGGTGCTATTTATGCAAATTTATCAAAATCTTCTGATCAGGTTAATGATTTAATATATTTTGTAACACCGCCAATCTATATTCTATTCTTCGTTTTGAGCGGAGTTGAATTAGAAATTAAAGTTTTATTAACTGTTGGAGTAGCGGGAATTATATATGTAATCTTTAGAGTTATTGGTAAGATTTGTGGAGCAGCTTTTGGTGGAGCAGTAACCAAAGCAGAACCAAGAGTAAGAAAATATCTAGGTTGGGCATTAGTTCCTCAAGCAGGGGTTGCCATTGGTTTGTCTTTACTCGCTCAACAAATTGTTCCTGAATACGCCCAAGAGATTAGAGCAATTGTTTTAGCTGCAACATTAATTTATGAATTAATTGGTCCAGTAGCGACAAAACTTTCACTCGAAAAAGCCGGAGAAATTAAATAAATGAATAACATCACTTTAAAAGTGATGTTTTTTTTAACATTATAATAGAATTAACTGGTGATAAAAATGAAAAAAGCACTTAACTTTATAATGTTGGTTATTATTGTCTTTACAACAATATATATGGAAGTTGAAACAACTCCAGTAATTAATCTACCAACTGATCCAAAGATAAGACGAGAAGTAATTCATAATGGGTCAAGGGATACAAAAGTTGTTTACTTAACTATTGATGATGGATATCCAGCTTATAACTTAAGAGGAATGATTGATGTAATAGAGAAAAAGGGCGTAACTGCGACGTTTTTCCTAAATGGTGAGGTGCTCGATTATGAGGAAAAACTTGTTAAAAGAATTATTGAAATAGGAAGCAGAGTAGGGTGCCATACTTATTCACATACACCAATTACAAGTTTAACAGAATATGAACTAAAACAAGAAATAAAAAAATATGAAAATAAATATTATCAAATTACAGGAATTCAGCTAGAACGATATTTTAGACCACCACAAGGAGTTTATAGTGAAAAAAAATTAAATATTTTATGGAATATGGGATATAAAGTATTCTTATGGGATGTTAGCTTCTATGACTATAACCCAAAACATGATTTAGGTAGCGATTTTGGAACAAATGCTATTTTAGATCAAATTTGTAATGGCTCAATAATTCTACTGCATACTACAATTAATTCTAATGTTGAAACGCTTGAAAAAGTCATTGACAGTTTATTAGAACAAGGTTATTTTTTTGGCGATTTAAAATATGTTTAACAAAAAATATTTTATGATATAATCTTTAATAGAGGTGATAAAATGAAATATTTTAACGGAATATGTTATTCAGGATATCGTGAAGGACAAAGTCCACTAAAAAAAATATATCCAAGTTATGAAGAAATAAAAGAAGATTTAAACATTTTAAAAGGGCAGTATCAATATTTAAGAATGTATGATTTAAGTGAAAATACTGTTCGTGTTCTTAATACAATCAGAAAGGAAAAATTACCTTTTAAGGTTATGATGGGCGTTGAATGGCGTGGGGAAATTAGTAATCCTAATTGTCCTTGGGGTGGATTACATTCTGATGAGGAAATTGAAGCAAATATAAAATATAATTTAGAATTAGTTGAAAAATGTATAGAGATGGCACATGAATATGAAGATGTTGTGGAATTTATCGGTGCTGGTAATGAATCTACTTCAGAATGGCAAGGAAATCTTGTAAGTCCAGAGAGTGTAGCTAAATATGCAAAAATGATTAAAGACAATGTTAATCAAAAGGTTACATTCTGCGAAGGAGCTTATTACTGGGCAACTAAGGATCAAGTTATAGCTTCTGTTGTCGACTTTATTTCTATTCATACTTACCCGCTTTGGAATAGAGTTAATGCTAGTGATGCTTTAGCTTATAATATTAAAGATTATGAAATGGTAAAAAAAGCTTATCCAGATAAAGACATAATCATTACGGAAGCAGGCTGGGCTACTAAATCAGATAGCGCTGGAATGCTAGTTGAAGAATGCAATGAGGAAAGCCAAGATGTTTATTTAAAGAGTTTTACTGAATATTTTGAGAATATTAAGGTTCCTACGTTCCTTTTTGAAGCTTTTGATGAACCATGGAAGGGTGGGGCAAGCATAAATGAACCAGAAAAACACTGGGGAATTTATAACGTTGACCGTACACCTAAGAAGTATAAAAAATAATATGGAATACATTGTAGTAGGAAAAATAGTTTCAACCCATGGCATAAAAGGGGAAATAAAAGTTCAATCTAATAGCAGCTTTAAAGAAAAAAGATTTGCAAAAAAAAGTAAGTTATATATTAAAACAGCTGAAGGATATAAAGAGTTTATTGTTGAATCTTATAGAGTTCACAAAAATATTGATTTGCTAGCGTTTAGTGGGTTTAATGATATAAATTTAGTTTTACCTTATGTTGGTAAGGATCTTTATGCTTACACTGATATAAATGATAATTTAAAAGAAGATGAATATCATGTATTACAAATTATTGGTATGGATGTTTATCAAAATAACAAGCTAGTTGGTAAAGTAAATGATATTATTGATTACCCACAGGGGCCTTATTTAGAAATTGTCTCAAAAAAGAAAAATTTTGTTCCTTTCCGCAAAGAATTTATTGAAGATGTTGATTTAGAGAAAAAAATAATTACACTTGTTAATATGGAGGGATTGATTTGCGAATAGACATTTTAACGCTATTTCCAGAAATGTTTAATGGTATTTTAACTGAATCAATTCTCAAAAGAGCAATCGAAAAAGAAATAATTACAATAAATCTAATAAATTTTAGAGATTTTTCAACTAATAAACATCGTACAGTGGATGATACACCTTATGGTGGTGGACAAGGTATGTTGTTATCTGTTGAACCATTATATTATGCTTTAACAAGTATTGATGGCTATGAAGATGCCTATAAGATTTTACTTTCACCACAAGGATATAAATTTGACCAAGA
Organism: Bacillota bacterium; assembly: GCA_023410715.1. Lineage (GTDB taxonomy): Bacteria > Bacillota_I > Bacilli_A > Izemoplasmatales > UBA1188 > JAEYPN01. The sequence goes on along the minus strand of JAEYPN010000024.1, from coordinate 58,343 downwards.
TAAGGCTAACGAACTGAAAAATTTTGAACATTTAATATTAATATGTGGTCATTATGAAGGATTTGATGAAAGAATTAGAAAATATGTTGATGAGGAAATTTCTATTGGGGATTATGTTTTAACCGGTGGAGAGGTTCCTGCAATGGTTATCATTGATAGTGTTTCAAGATTGGTTAGTGGGGTATTAGGCCATAAAGAGTCATACGAAGAAGATTCATTTCAGGATGGATTACTTGAATATCCACAATATACAAGGCCATATGAATTTTTAGGTGAAAAGGTTCCAGATGTCTTGATTTCTGGAAACCATCAAGAGATTGATAAATGGCGTAAAGCTGAATCTTTAAAAAGAACAAAAGAAAGACGTCCAGATTTATTAAATAATAAAAAATGATATTGATTTTATTTAATAAATATGGTAATATATTAACGCTGTTTGGTGAAGTTGTTCCGCTGTAAATTTTTATATGAACAATGGATTTAATTTATCTAAGAAAGGAGTTGATTTTTGTGTCACAACAATTAATTAACGATATCACAAGCGAGTACATGAAAAAGGATCTTCCTGAATTCCGCCCTGGAGATACTGTAAAAGTATCTATTAAAATTAAAGAAGGCGACAGAGAACGTATCCAAGTTTATGAAGGAATTGTCATTAAAAGACAAGGCGGAGGTGTTTCTGAAACATTTACTGTAAGAAAAATTTCTTATGGTATTGGTGTTGAGAAGACTTTCCCTGTTAATTCACCTTTAGTTGATTCAATCGAAGTAGTAAGAAAAGGTTTAGTTCGTAGAGCTAAATTATTCTATCTTAAAGGATTATCTGCTAAGGCATCACGTATTAAAGAACGTCGTTAATAAAAACAAAGAATCTAGTCTAAAAAAGGCTAGATTTTTTATTTGTAAAAAAAGATAATTACTATAATGATTATTTCATATAATTTAATGGTGATTAAATGAAATATTTTTTAGTTGGCATTAAAGGAGCAGGAATGAGTGCTTTAGCACTTCTATTACATGATTTAGGTCATGAGGTTATCGGATCAGATGTAAAGGAATATTTTTATACCGAAGATGAGCTAGTTAAAAGAAAAATACAAGTTTTACCATTTGGAAATATCAAAGAAACAAATAATAAATACTTATATATTATCGGTGAAGCATTCAATTATAATAATAACATAGATGTCAAAATGATTATGTCTTCATATTTTGACTACGTTTATTATTCATCCTTTTTAATGACTATTTTTAAAAATAAAATAAATATTGGGATTGCAGGAACACATGGTAAAACAACTCTAGCTAAATTCTTTTTAAATAATATTGAAACAAATGCTATTGTTGGGGATGGTGAAGGTAAAGGAGGAGATTATAAGTATTTTACTTATGAAGCCTGTGAATATCAAAATCATTTCTTAAAATATAAACAAAAATATGGTATTATCACCAGCATTGAGCTTGATCATCCTGATTTTTTTTCCTCACTTGAAGATGTTAAGAAATCATTTATGGAATTTGCAAATAAATCAGAGATAGTTATTGCTAATGGGGATGATGAAAACATTCGTGACTTAAATCTAAAAAACGCGTTATTTTATGGCTTTAAAAATGGAAATGATTTAAAAATGACCATTATAAATAAAGGAACTAATGGTTTTTTAGTTGAATTTAAATATAAAAAGAAAAAAGAAGTTAAATTATTAAAATTATATGGTGATCATAGCATCTTAAATTATGGTGCATTATATCTCTTTAGTAAGCTGGAAAAAATCAAACTAAAAGATATTTTAACTCTACCAAAAAGAAGATTTTTTGAAAAAACTCTTGATAATCAAACTGTTTTTTTAGACTATGCCCATCATCCAAGCGAAATAAAAGCTTTATATAATATGGTAGTTCAAAAATACCCGGGTAAAAAGATCTGTTTGGTATTTGAACCACATACGTCATCCAGAACTAAAGTTCTTTTTAATGAGTTTTTAGACGCTTTCTATTTATTTGATCAGGTATATTTAACTGAAATTTTTGCATCCGCTAGGAATGATATTGAAGGATTTTCTATCACAAAGTTTCTAAACTATAGTGTACATTTTCATAAGTTAGAGGACATAGATGAAGTTAAGAAATTAGAAAATTTTGTTATTGTATTTAGTGGGGCTGGAAATATTGATAAAATATTTTATGACTATACTAAGAGCGCAACTAAAAAAGTGCAATTTAATTTATGAAAAATTTTCATAAATTAGTAAAATTACTTGAAAACATTTTCAGCTTATTGTATAATAGTAACATAGGTTATTAAAATAAAATAGGTTGGTGAAATAATGAATAAAGCAACAATTTATGATGTAGCAGGAGCAGCAAAGGTATCGTTAGCGACAGTGTCAAGAGCTTTGAACAACCCTGAAAAAGTAAAACCTGAAACTAGAGAAAAGGTTTTAAAGGTTATTAAGGATTTAGGTTATAAACCTAACGCTTTTGCTAAGGGTTTAGCTAGTAGAAAATCGACAATAGTAGCTGTAATCGTATCAGATATGTCAAGAGCATCAGTTGCGGAAATGATGAATGGAATTGCGGATATTGCTCGTGTTTATAATTATTCTTTACTGCTATACATTTTAAAGAGTGAAGAAGCTAAAGAATCAGAAATCTTAAAGGATGTTATTGCCGCACAAGTTGACGGTATCCTTTATCTTAATGATGAAATCAATTCTGAACAACATGCTTTACTAAAAGACATTCAAGACAACTATAATATTCCTATTGTATTAGCAAATACATTATATCCTGATGCTTCAGATTTAATTGCTGTATCAATTGATTATGAATTAGCTGGATATGAGGTAACTAAAAGTTTAATTAGCGAAGGTCGTAAAAATATTTATATGCTTTCAACTGCAAGAAAGTATATGGTTAATGACCTAAAAGAAAAAGGATATATCAGAGCTATTACCGAAGCAGGCATGGAACCAAAAATCATGCGTACATCAGGCGATATCTCAATTAACCGCGCCCATTTTGAAGAATTTTTCAAAAATAACGAGGTTGATGGCGTTGTAGCTGTACGTGACTCGATTGCAGTAAGCTTTATGAATGTAATGCTTGATGCTGGTAAAAAAATTCCAGAGGATATTTCAATTTTTGGTTTCCAAAATACTAAATATGCCTCACTTGCTCGTCCAAAATTATCAACAGTAGATTTACCAATATATGATATAGGTGCTGTAGGAATGCGTTTATTAACCAAGAAAATGGTTGGAGATGAAGTAGCTAAGGATGCAATGGTTACTCTTCCTCATAGCATTATCTACCGCGAAACAAATAAATAAAGCGTTGAAGCAAACAGTAGTTATTAATTATTATTAATAGAGATTTAGTGGTTGGTGAAAACTAAAAAATGATTAATGATGAATTACCTTGTGGAGCTTAGAAATACGTAAATCGGCGTTAACGATTTAAGTGCTAGAGAAATCTAGAATTAAGGTGGTACCACGGAAATAATTCGTCCTTATTTATAAGGGCGATTTTTTTATTTAATAGAAAAGGAGATTTTAAAAATGACATTATTAGAAGATTTAAAGTGGCGTGGGTTAATTAACCAAGTAACCGATGAAAAAATATTTGAAGTATTAGAAAAAGAAAAAGTAACATTTTACCTCGGAGCTGATCCAACAGCGGATAGCTTACATGTTGGTCATTTAATCGCTTATATGGTAGCTAAAAGATTTGCAGAGTATGGCCATAATCCAATCCTTTTAATAGGTGGAGCGACTGGTCTTATTGGCGATCCATCAGGAAGAAATTCAGAAAGAAAATTGTTAACAGTTGAAGAAACATTAAAAAATGCCGATGGCATTGCTAAACAAGTTAAAAAAATGTTACCTAATGCTGAAATTGTAAATAACTACGATTGGGTTGGCAAAATGGATGTTGTTACATTCTTAAGAGACATTGGAAAGAATTTTAGTATTAATTACATGATGGCAAAAGATTCTGTTAAATCAAGATTAGAAAATGGCATATCATTTACAGAATTTTCATATCAAATTATTCAGGCTTTAGACTTTTATACATTATATAAAGATCATAGCTGTCGTTTACAAATTGGTGGTGCTGATCAATGGGGAAATATTACCTCTGGTACTGAACTAATAAGAAAAATATCTAACAATGATGAGGCTGCTTATGGTTTTACATTTCCACTATTAACTAAATCTGATGGCACTAAATTTGGTAAATCAGCAGGTGGCGCTGTATGGCTTGATAAAGATAAAACATCACCATATGAATTCTATCAATTCTGGTTAAATACTGCCGATGCTGATGCAATTACATATTTAAAGAGATTTACTTTCTTATCACATGATGAAATCTTAGATATTGAAGAAGCATCAACTGAAGCACCACATTTACGTTTTGCACAAAAAGTTTTAGCAAAAGAACTTACAACTTTCATCCATGGAGAAGAAGATTGTGCTGAAGCAATTAAAATTTCGGAAGCATTATTCAGTGGCGATATAAATAGTTTAACAAAAGAAGAAATAGCTTTAGGCTTCAAAGACTTAGATAAAACAGTTTTGGAAAATGATTTAGAATTAGTTGAGGTTCTATTATTAACTGGCTTAGCTAAATCAAAAAGGGAAGCACGCGAATTTATTACTACGGGTGCTGTATCAGTTAATGGTGAAAAAGAGACTGATGTAAGCTTTATAGTTACAAAAGAAAAAGCTATTGGCAATACCTATACTATGATTAGACGTGGTAAAAAAGTACATGCCCTAGTTGAACATAAATAATATTAATTCATATAGGAAGATGATTCAGATGATAGATAAAGATTTCAACTATCCAAGACCACAACTGAGACGCGATGATTGGAACTTACTTGATGGAGTATGGGATTTTTGCTTTGATGAAAATAATGAAGGAATTAACCAAAAATATTATCAAGGGTTTATAAAACAATATGATATTAATGTTCCTTTTGCATATCAGACCGAGTTATCAGGTATAAATATTACAAAAGAAATAAACCATGTATGGTATCAAAAAAAGATAAATCTTTCGAGTGTTAATGCTATACTACATATTGAAGGTAGTGATTATCATACAAAGGTCTGGGTTAATGGAAATCTTGTTGGTGAGGATTTTGGCGGCTATCATCGCTTATCATTTGACTTAAACGAACATGCCATTGTTGGTGAAAATCTTCTAGTTATTTTGGTAAATGATGATTATTCAGTTTTAAAACCACGCGGAAAACAGCGCTGGAAGGATGAAAATTTTGGCTGCTGGTATACTGATACAACAGGCATTTATAAAAGTGTTTGGCTTGAATATGTTAATGATATTTTTCTTAAAGATATTAAAATTACTCCAGATTTTGATGAAAAATCAGTTAGTATGAATTTTGAGACTTCGAAGCCTGCTTTAAAAGAGGTTGAAGTTTTTTATCATGACAAGCTTGTTGATAAAAAAGTAACTAGTCAGAATGAAATTAAATTTTATCTTAAAGATGAATTTCATGTTTGGGATTTAGACAGTCCTGAGCTTTATGATGTAAAAATCCGCTTAATCCATGATTCAAAAGAAGTTGATAATGTTTATAGCTATTTTGGTGTAAGGAAATTAGAAATAAAAAATCAAAGAATATACTTGAATAATCATGTCCTTTACCAAAAATTGATTTTAGATCAAGGATATTTTGAAAAAAGTGGTTTAACAGCTCCAAGTCCAAATGAATTGTTACAAGATATTTTGATTATGAAAGAAATGGGCTTTAATGGGGCTAGGAAACATCAAAAGATTGAAGATGAGAGATTTTTTTGCTTTGCTGATGTTAAAGGGTATCTCGTATGGTGTGAAATGCCATCGATGTATTTATGTAATGTTCAGTCACAAAAAACATTTAAACGTGAATGGCTTTTAGCTCTAAAACAACTTTACAATCATCCATCAATAATTACTTGGGTTCCTTTTAACGAATCATGGGGAATTGAAGAAATTAAAGAAAATAAGGATATTCAGATATTTGTAAATAATATTTATTATGAAACTAAAGCTTATGATAAGATGCGTTTTGTGATTACAAATGATGGTTGGGAGCATACTATTTCAGATATATTAACTTTACATCATTATGAACAAGATGGAGATAAACTATATAAATACTTTGAGACAATTGAAAAAACTACTAATGGTCTATATGAACAAAGTAATAAAGGTGCTTTTGCTGACTCATATAAATATCAAAATCAACCGATAATATTTTCAGAATTTGGGGGAACAGCCTTTAAGGATAAAACAAGTGGTAATAACTGGGGATATGGGGATGGTGTTAAATCTAAGGAAGAATTTATTAGGCGCTTTAAAAGCTTGATAGAAAATTTATATAATCTTTCTTATCTATCGGGATATTGTTACACCCAGTTATCTGACGTTGAGCAAGAAGTTAATGGTTTGGTTTATCCAAATCGTGAACCAAAAATTGACTCAAAGATTATTTATGATATAATAAGTAAAAAAGCTTAAGTAAAAGTTTACTTAAGCTTTTTATTTACACTCATTGACATGTTCATAACCCATTTTAAAGATTTCATAAATATGATTGTCTGCTAATGAATAATAAACGTTTTTATTAATTTTATGACTTTTAACAATATTGTTTTCTTTTAAATAGCTTAGTTGATGGGAAATTGATGATTGAGTCATATTTAAAGTCGTATAGATATCCCCGACGCACATTTCCTTTTCTGATATCAATTCAATAATTCTTAATCTTGTTTCATCCGCAAGAATTTTAAATAAGTTTTTTGTTTTTAGAATATTACTCATTTTTTACACTCTTCTTTTCGATATATTTATTTTGATAAATAATTCTTAATGAATTAAAGATGGCAATTAATGTTACACCAACATCAGCTAGGATTGAAAGGAACATTGTGGAAATACCAAATGAAGCTAAGATTAAGAAAATACTCTTAATAGCTAAAGAAAAGATAATATTTTCTAAAACAATAATTTTTGTTTTTTTTGCAATATTAAATGCTTTTTCAAGTGTACTAATATTTCCGTCAATAATTATAACATCAGCGACATCAATTGCAATATCTGAAGCATCACCAATAGAAACTCCGATATCAGCTTCTTTTAAAAGTGGGGCATCATTGATTCCATCACCAACATAAACAGCCGTTCCTTGATCTTTAATTTCGTTAAATTTTTTAAGCTTATCTTCAGGAAGAAGTTCTGAGTAATATTCAATTCCTCCAAGATTTTTAGCTATTTCATTTGCGCTGGCTTCGTTATCACCAGTTAACATGATAGTATCATAATTTTTATTTAAACGACGGACAGTATCAATTGAAGTTTCTTTTAAACTATCCTTAATTGTAATTACACCATAATACTTTGAGTCTACTGCTACATAAACAAGGCTACCAGTTTTGTTAATAACTTTATTAAAAATAATGCCATTATTATTTAAAAAACGATAATTACCAACAAAGACAGGTTTGCCATCTAAACAGGCCTTGACACCATATCCAGGAATTTCCTCAACATTAGTTAATGAATACAATTCCCCTTTATATTGTTGATAAATAGATTGAGCGATTGGATGATTTGAATATCTTTCAACCGAAGCAGCAATTTTATAAACATCATCGCTTGTATATTCAGTTACAAAGAAATCACCATAAGTCAAAGTTCCAGTTTTATCTAAAGCAATAGTTTTAACATCAGACATAATTTGTAAATAAGTTGAACCTTTAAATAAGATACCATTTTTTGCAGCTTTCCCAATTCCAGCAAAATAAGATAAAGGAATTGATAAAACTAATGAACAAGGACAAGATATTACTAAAAACATTGCGGTTTTATAAATGTTTTTATTAACAATTTCTTTAAAATTAGCTTGACTAATATAAAAGAAAGATGGAACAATAAATAATGCGAAGGCCAAAACTAAAACAATTGGTGTATAAATTTTTGAAAATTTTGTAATAAAAATCTCGTTTTTTGATTTGTTACTTGTGGAATTTTCAATTAGATTAATAATTTTGGCTAATGTTGAATCTTTATATTCTTTAGTGGCTTCTAGTTCAATGACATTTCCCACATTGATATTACCACTTAATACTTCATCGCCTTCTTTAACTGTCGTAAGACGAGATTCACCATTCAAAGTACTGGAATTTAAACTTGTATTTCCTTTGGAAATTATTCCATCAACGGGAACTCTTTCACCGTTTTTAATTACAATTATATCTTTAATTTTAATTTGATCAGGAGTAATTTGGACAACCGCACCATCACGTATAACGTTAGAATATTCAACCTGAAGATTAATAAGCGAGCCAATTTCATTTTTACTACGATCAACAGCTTTTCTTTGCAAGAATTCACCAATAGAATAAAGCAAAATTACTGAGATACTTTCATCAAACTTTCCTAAATACATCGCTGCTAAAGTCGCAATGAGCATCAGTGTATTTTCACTAAAAAAGTTCTTATGAATAATCGCTTTTATTGTTGAATAAATGATTCGTGATGATAAGAAAACATAGCCAATCCAGTATAAGATCTTAACCCATCCTGGTAATGGTTTATGAATGAATCTCAAATAAATAATATCATTCATAACGAAAGCTACAATAAAAATTATTAAGCCAATCACCACAGGTAAATAGTCAATAAAAAATTTAACTTCCTTTACTTGCTTTTTTTCGTTTTGGTAATAAGTATTGACATTATCCTCTAAAACGTTGACAATATTTTTTATTTGAAAGAGTGCATCATCTAAGTTAACATCATCATTAAAATCGACAGTCATTATTTGGTTTGTAAAATTGAACGAAGCATTATTTACATAATCAAGATTATTTATTCTTTTCTCTATTTTAGTCGCGCAGTTTACGCACGTTAAGTTTTCCATTACTATTTTCTTTATCATAATAAACCTCTCTTCAACAAAACATTATATATGAACAATCATTCATATGTCAAGTTGTTTTTGAATTTTATGCTAAAAAAAATAAAAAAATTCTCATTTTCGAGAATTTTATTTAAAACTTTCAACTATTTGATTTACATAGTTAGCTCGCATATCTTCATTAGATTTATTCCAAATGATTTCAAATACAACGCCTAAACCAATTAAGGCTTTTTCATCTCCACTCGTAATTGCATCCGAGATCGATGATTTCATCTCATCAAATTTTAAATCTTTAATGTTTTGTGTTATGTGTTGTCGTAAACTAATATCCATTGAATAACCTCCTAATAAATATTGTGAATGAATTAGGTTTTTTTATGCATATTATGGAAAAATAATATTGGTTTATGATATAATAATTTAAACGGAGATGACAATATGTATAAATATTATGATAGTTTTATAAGTGACCTGACAGGTCTTTTACAAATTCCTAGTGTTTTAGACGAATATAAACCGGAAAATGTAAGCGAACCATTCGGAAAAGATATACGTAAAGCATTAGACTATATTTTAAAGTTAGGTAAAAAAGATGGCTTTAAGGTAAAAAATATTGACAATTATGCAGGATATATCGAATATGGAACCGGCAGTGAAATGCTTGGTGTTTTATGCCATTTAGACGTTGTTCCTGTAGGAAAAGCAGATGAATGGAAATATCCACCTTTTAGTGCTACAATTGAAGATGGATACATTTATGCTCGCGGTTCAAGCGATGATAAAGGACCATCAATGGCCGCTTATTATGCTTTAAAAAGAATAAAGGATGAAAATATTAAGATTAATAAAAGAATTAGATTAATCTTTGGATGTGACGAGGAATCAGGTAGTCGTTGCATGGATAAGTATTTAGAAAAAGAAGAAATTCCAACAATGTCTTTTGTTCCAGATGCTGAATTCCCTTTAATCTTTGCTGAAAAAGGAATAGCTAGTTTTGGTTTTAAAGGTAGATGTTTAGATAATGGCTTAATTAGTTTTAAATCTGGTATTAGACTTAATGTTGTTCCAGATGAAGCAACTGCAAAAATATCAATTGATTTAGAAGATAAATTTAAAATGTTCTTAGAAGAAGAAAAAGTTACTGGCAAAGTAGTAGGAAATGAATATACTATTATTGGGAAGACTGCCCATGGATCAATGCCGTTCTTAGGAGTTAATGCCGCTTCTTTATTAGTTAAATTTTTAAATAAATATATTGATAACGATTATTTAAAATTTGTTGAAAAATATTTTACTTTTGATGATTTTGGACATAAATTAAATATAAATTGTTATGATGATGAAATGAAAGATTTAACGATTAATCCAGCCTTATTCACATATGGTGATGGTGAATTCTTTGTAGCTTCTAACATTCGTTACCCAAAGAATTTTAACTATGAAGAAAAAATGAAAGAATTGAAAGCATTAGCTTTAGAATTAGGTTATGAGTTTATTGAATATAGTAATTCACCATATTTATATGTTGATAGAAATTCATTCCTAGTAAAGACACTTTTAAGTGCATACCAAAAATATACAAATGATTTTAACAATGGTCCTATTTCTATTGGTGGAGGAACATATGCGCGTCATTTTTCAAATGCTGTTGCGTTTGGTATGCAATTTCCTGGAACGATAGATGAAGCTCATCAAAGAAACGAGAAAGTTTCAATTGAATCACTACTTAAAGCTATGGATATATATTATGAGGCAATGAAGAATTTATGCGTTTAAGAAAAGTAAAAAATGCTAGTGAAATATTAAATAATCATAGTGATTCAATGATTTTTAATCCTGAAGATTATCAAGGAAAATGGAAAGAAGAAGTTTTTAAAAACGAAAATCCATTACATATTGAAATCGGTTCTGGAAAAGGTAAATTTATTATTGAAATGGCACAAAAATTTCCAAACATTAATTTTGTAGCTATCGAAAAATATGATAGTGTTTTATGCCGAGCAATTGTTAAGGTAGAAGAAAAGATACCTAATTTATATTTTATATTATATGATGCGACTAATTTAAAAAATATTTTTGGTGCTCGTGAAGTTGATAAAATTTATTTAAATTTTTCTGACCCATGGCCTAAATCTCGACATGAGAATAGACGATTAACCAGTCCAAATTTTCTAGATATTTATTACGAAATCTTAGCAAATGAAGGTGAATTAATCTTTAAAACAGATAATTTAAATCTTTTTAATTATTCAGTTGAGTCATTTCAAAATAATGGGTATTTTATTTCTGATATTACTTATGATTTGGAATCATTAAATGCTTTTAATGTTAGAACAGAATATGAAGAAAAGCACATTGAACAAGGCGAAAAAATTTGTCGTTTGATTGCAATTAAATAAAAATAAATAAAATAAATAATAAATAATGAGACTCGAATGAGCTCATATAAAGGAGAAAAATGAATAAAAAAATAAAAGAAATGGCATATCTAGCCATATTCACATCATTAATTATATTAATGACATTTGTACCTTTTATAGGTTACATTACAATTGGTATTTTTTCAATTACAACAATCCCACTTGTCGTAATTACGGGAACAATTATTTTAGGATTAAAAGGCGGTATTTGGTTATCGCTAATGTTCGGTGTTTTCTCTTTAATTAGAGCGACGATGCCTGGAACAATTGCTGATCCTATGTTTTTGAATCCGCTTATATCTATTTTACCAAGAATACTTTTTGGAGTAGCGACATACTATACATTCCGTGGAATGCAAATTGTTAAAAATAATCATTTAAGATATGCCTTAACATATCTACTTGCGACATTATTTCATACCTTAATTGTGTGTGTAATGTTTGCGATTATTAAACCTATGTGGTTTATTGACACAATAAGTGCAGTTAATGGCACTTACCCATTCATTGATAACATATGGATGGTTGTAGTAATGGCTTTCTTAATAAACGGTGCATTAGAAGCGGTTATCGGAACGGTTGTTGGCCCATTCATCATGAAAGCATATAAAGGCAATTTGGAGGTCCACAATGATTAGTTTCATCGATATTGGAAATACCAATATTGTCATCAGCTTTCTTGATAATGAGAAGATGTATAGAATTAAAACAAAAAAAGATGCATCGGCTGATGAATATGCGTTTTTCCTTGATCAATATTTTAATAACCTAGAAGCTGTTATTATTTCTTCGGTAGTACCGGAGATTAATAACGCTTTTTGCGAATATTTTACCAGCAGATTCAATATCAATCCAACCTACATAACTCCTGGCATTAAGACGGGAATTAAAATTAAAGCAGATAATCCTAAAGAAGTTGGCTCAGATTTAATTTGTGATACCGTTGGAGCAGTAAGTACTTATAGTGATACTTGTTTAGTAATTGATTTAGGAACAGCTACAAAGTTTATCTATATTGAAAATAAAAGTTTAAAAGGTGTAGCAATTGCCCCAGGTATGGAAACAGGAAAGAAATCACTAATTAGTCGTACATCGCTACTTCTTGAAATGACACTAGAAACGCCAAGCTCAGTTTTGGGTTCTAATACTATAACCGCAATGAAATCTGGTTTGGTATATGGACACTCAGCAATGATTGATGGCATGATTGAAAGAATAAAAGAAGAAGTTGGTAATAAGTATTTAAAAATAATTATTACAGGTGGTTTAGCAAAATTAGTTGAGCCACTATTAAAAGAGAAAGTTATCCGTGATGATTATTTAATTTTTAGAGGCCTAAAATCGATATATTTATTAAATAATATACAAAAATAAAAAAAATGCATATACTAATCTTAGGTGATTAGCTATGGGTAAAAGCATCGTTTTTTCTGGCGGAGGAGTAAAAGGCATTGCATATATAGGTGCCTTAAAGGCTTTTGAAGAAGCGGGGATTTCCTTCGATAGATTTGCAGGTACGAGCATTGGCTCGTTCTTTGCGGCATTATGTGCTGCAGGGTATAAAAGCGATGAGCTAAGAAAAATTTTAAATAATACAAATTTAAGATGCTTAGGTGGAACCAAGAAAAAAAATATTTTGTCGCCAGTTAATTCAGCTATTTCCTTAATTGATAATAAAGGACTTTATAATATTGAAAACTTTTACTCTTTAGTCGATGAATTACTAAAAAGGAAAAATATTTGTACTTTTAAAGATTTAGAATTAAAAGGGAAAGTTTTGAAGATTATAACTGCTGATATTACTAGTAGACAAATGATTATTTTGCCAGATGATTTATATAAATACAATGTTTCAGTGGAAAATTTTTCAGTTGCATTAGCTGTCACAATGTCTTCAGCATTACCGTTTTATTTTATGCCGGTTCAGTTCTTAGGACACTATTTTGTGGATGGGGGAATTGTTGATAATTTTCCATTAGATATTTTTTCAGATTCTTTAGGGCTATTGCTTGTTGGTAAAGAACCAACATCAACTAAGAGTTTAATTCAGTATGTTAGTGCGCTTTTTGACACGCTTTTAAAAAGCGGACCAAATAGCCACGATGTGGATAAGAAGAATGTTATTAAAATCAATGTATCGAACGTTACAGCAACTAGCTTTGACATCGGGAATGAAAAAATTGAAGAACTGATTGAAGAAGGATATAATAAAACTAAAGAATACATAAAAAAGATGAGGTAAAATACATGAGCAAACTACTTTTAATAGATGGAAATAATGTGATGTTTAGAGCCTACCATGCAACAGCAGCACTAGGTAACTTAATGAAAAATTCTAAAGGGTTATATACAAATATGCTATATGGCTTTACAAACATTTTATTTCTACTTCTAAAAAAAGACTATACTCACGTGTTAGTTGCCTTTGATAAGGGTAAACAAACGATTAGGCATAAAGAATATGAGGACTATAAGGGAACGAGGAAACCAATACCTGAAGAACTTATTGTTCAGATTCCTTATTTGTTTAAACTATTAGATGATCTGAATGTTAATCATTTAAGTTTAACGGATTATGAGGCTGATGATATCATCGGCTGTGCATGCAAAAAATATAAAAATGAGTTTGAAGAAATTCACATTGTAAGTAATGATTTTGATTTAATGCAACTAATAGATGAAAAAACATTTCAGTTGGTTTCCAAAAAATCAGATATCATTTTATTTGATTCTAATAAGGTTAAAGAGATTCATGGTGTATATCCAAACCAAGTTCCGGATTTTAAGGCACTTGTTGGGGATACTTCCGACAATATAAAAGGAATAGCTGGAGTTGGCGAAAAAACTGCCATTACTTTAATTGAAGAATATAGTGATTTAGATAATATTTATGCTCACGTAGATGATCTTAAGGGAAAACTTCAAGAGAAGATTAAAAACGGTAAAGATGATGCATATTTTAGTAAGAAATTAGCAACAATTATTACAGATTTTGATTTAAATCTAATTGTTGATGATTTAAAAATAAAACCATATAATCAGTCAAAACTATTGGATTTACTTAAGGAGTTAGAATTTCATTCACTAATTAGAAAAATGGATTTTAGTGAAATCAAGGATGAAGAATTTAATTTTAAAATTATTAAAGATGTTTATGATTTTGATGATATATTACTTGATGATAGTGCGATTGTCTTAGAAATATTTGGTGATAATTATCATACCGCTGAGAAGCTTGGATTTGGACTAACTAATAAAAAAGGAAATTTCTTTATTCCTTATGATTTAATTTATTCATCTATTGATTTACAGGTATTTTTGTCAAATAAAAATATAAAAAAGCGAGTATACAACTACAAACAAATGGCTGCCTCTTTAATGTGGGATGGCTTTGATATAGATGGCATTAATTTTGATTTATTACTTGCAGGATACCTAATTAATCCTGAATTAACTAAGGATTCTTTTAGAATACTAGCACAATCATTTAATAATTCTAGTGTAAATTATGAAGAAGAAATTTACGGTAAAGGAGCTAAATATCATTTACCTGATTTAAATATATACGCAATGCATGCGGCTAAAAAAGCTAATACCATAAATAAAATTTATGAGAAAGTATATGAAAAGTTAAAAGAAAATAATCAGCTTTCACTTTTTAAAGATATTGAAATCCCTCTTTCTAAAACTTTAGCAAAAATGGAAGTTGAGGGTATTAGAGTGGATAAAGAATACTTAAAAACTTTTAAGATAAGTTTAGAAAATGAACTTGCAACTTTAGAAGAAAAAATATGCGAGTTGGCAGGCAAAAAATTTAATATTCAAAGTCCAAAACAGTTAGGGGACGTCTTGTTTAATGATTTAAATCTTGATACAGGTAAGAAAACTAAGACTGGTTTTTCAACAAGTCAGGATGTTTTAGAATCACTTATAGATGTTCATCCAATCATTTCTTTAGTTCTAAGATATAGAATGATTGCGAAGCTTTATAGTACATATGCGCTTGGAATTGAAAGTGCAATGAATATTAAAAATGATGGTAAAGTCCATACAATTTATAATCAAACACTTACAAATACCGGACGTTTATCAAGCGTTGAACCAAATCTTCAAAACATTCCAATTCGTTATGAAGAAGGACGAGCTTTTAGAAAAACCTTTATTGCAGAATATGATTCAATTCTACTTGCGGCCGATTACTCCCAAATTGAACTAAGAGTATTAGCCTCAATGGCAAATGAAGAAAATATGATTCATGCGTTTTTAAGTGGTGAAGATATTCATAAAGCTACCGCAAAAATTATTTTACATAAAGATGAAGTTACTAGTGATGAAAGAAGAAAAGCTAAATCGGTTAACTTTGGAATTATATATGGGATGAGCGCTTGGGGATTATCAGAAGACATTAAGATTAGTCCAAAGGAAGCAGAATTCTTTATTAAAGATTATAATGAACATTTTCCAGAAATTAAAAAATTTATGGATGAACAAATTGACTTTGCAAAAGAACATGGGTACGTTAAAACTATTTTTGACAGGCGCCGTTATATTCCAGAAATAAATAGTAAAAATTATATGCAAAAAGAGTTTGCGAAAAGGACCGCAATGAATGCGCCAATCCAGGGAAGTGCGGCTGATATCATTAAAATTGCGATGGTCAAGCTTGATAAAAAGATTGATGAACTAATGTTAAAATCACGTATTATATTACAAATTCATGACGAACTTGTCTTAAATGTAAAACAAGATGAGTTACAAGTTATGGAAAAAATATTAAAAGAAACAATGGAAGAAGCAGTAAAACTAAGAGTACCATTATTAGTGTCAATGAATAGTGGTAAAAATTTATTTGAAACGAAGTGATAAATATGCCAGAATTACCAGAAGTAGAAACGGTTCGTAACACCTTAAAAAACTTAATAATTGGGAAAAAAATTGAAGATATTGAAATTCGTTATGGCAAAATTATTAAAAATGTTAGTGAGGAAAACTTTAAAAAAGACCTAATTGGTGAAACATTTAATGATGTTTTAAGAAAAGGAAAGTATTTAATTTTTGTCTTAGATCATTATTTCTTAATCAGTCATTTACGGATGGAAGGAAAATATTTTTTCTTAAAGCATGATGATTTATTAGGAAAACACGATCATATCATTTTTAAATTTAAAGATGATGAATTACGCTATAATGATACGAGAAAATTTGGGACACTTTATTTATATAAAAAAGATTTGGATATTTATAATTTGGAACCACTTGATAAACTAATTCTCGATGCAATTGATGAAGAATTTACGGTTGAATATTTGCTTTCAAAGCTAAAAGATAAAAATATACCGATTAAAACTTTGTTATTAAATCAAGAAATTGTATCAGGTCTTGGTAATATCTATGTAGATGAGGTCTTGTTCTTAAGTAAAATTAATCCCCATGAACCAGCATTAAATCTAGATTATGATGATGCCTTAAAAATAGTTGAATCATCTAAAAAAGTGCTAAATAAGGCCATTTATCTTGGCGGAACAACAATTAGAAGCTATACTTCATCTTTAGGTGTAACAGGACGTTTTCAACAAGAACTTTTAGTTCATACTAAAGATGGTGAACCATGCCCAAATTGCTTGACAAAGATTAGAAAAGTTGAAGTTGGAGGACGGGGAACATATTATTGTCCTAAATGCCAGAAGAGAAAAAAATATCCGCTTTTAATTGGAATTACCGGAGGTATTGCTACTGGTAAATCAGAAGCTTATAAAATTGTGACCGAGGATAAAATATTTGCGCTTGATGCAGATATCATCTATAAAAATTTGTGTGAAGAATCAGAGTTAATGAAGAAAAAAATTAGCGAATTTTTTCCTGAAGTAATGGAAAATAATGAAGTTAATTTTAAAAAACTTGGAGACATTGTCTTTAATGATAAGAAAAAACTCTTGATACTAAATAAAATTACACATCCGATTGTTATCAAGAAGATTTTTGAAATTATTAAAGAAAATTCTAATAATAATGATATAATGGTTATAGTAGTTCCACTGCTTTTTGAATCGCATTTTGAGAAACTTATTGATTATGTGATTTGTATTTCGTCAAAAGAAGAATTACAAATTACGCGTCTCAAAAACAGAAATTCATTAACAGATGAAGAAGCTTTAAAAAGAATTAAAGCCCAGATGAGTTTAGCAAGAAAAGAAGCATTATCGGATTTTGTCATTTGTAACAATGATTCAATTGAAGATTTAGAAGATGAATTACGAAAAATAATTAAGAAAATAAAGGAGTAGTATTTATGGGATTTTTTTCAACTACAGAAGAAACACGCGACTTGCATCGTGATATCGCTTTAAGAACACGTTATTATAGTAATAATTTTAATGATGTTGAAAAAGTGATTAAAAGTTTAACTACCCACCTTTCGATGGAATTAAAACAAACAAATAAAAATTATGGCGAGATGTATTTAATTGGCAATGGCTTTGATTTAATAATTACAGCTTTAGAAATGAATCCACTTAAAACTTCAGTCGACATTAAATGTAATTATTTTGGTTTTATTGGAATGAATAAGCCTAAAAAAATAATTGAAAAAATTTATGCCTATTTAGATTCAAAGTTAAAGAGAAAAGAATTACAGTATTAAAAAATGGAGAGTATTATGGGAGAACTTCGTTCTACAGACCGGTTTATCGTAACCGCTAATAATTATTTAAGTGATTTAGATCACCGTGTTTTGTCGTTGCTTTATCTTCCTATTATTGGTAGTAATGCCTATACGTTATATGAGTTTTTGTATCGCATAATGGATGAAAAACTAATGACGGAGGAATTACTTCATAAAAGAATAATTGATATTCTGAATATTAAAATTAATGATGTTGAAAAAGCAAGAGAAAGCTTAGAAGGAGTTTGCCTTATTAGAACATATGTTAAAGAAGGATTACTTATTTATGAGCTTAAAAAACCTTTAACTCCAAAGAGCTTCTTCCAAAGCTTACTCGGTGTTTACTTAGAAAGATTATTAAGTAGAGACAATATAACAATACTTAAAAAATTATTTGAAATTAAGGGCTTTAGTAACAAAGGAATTAAAGAGATTACCAAATCATTTGATCAGGTATATGGAAACATTACTATTACTGAAAACAATGATATGTTTGAATATCCTGATGAAATTAAATCAGCGAGCTATCTTGAATTACAAAATACTAGATTTGATTTTAGGCTATTTTTAGAGACAATAGATGCTAATGATCAAACATTTAAAAAAGAAGAAAAAGAATTAGTCACTAATCTTGCTTATATTTATGATCTTGATCCATTAACAATGGCTAAAGCATATTTTGAATCTTTAGATGATAGTCGTAAAATAAGTGAAGAGGTATTAAAAAAGAATGTTCGTCGTTGGAATAGTTATTTAAAAGAGCAGGTTGTAATTATCAAAGATAGTAAACCGACACTAGAGAGAACAAAATATTTAAATTCACTCGATCAAATCTCATACTTTAAAACAGTAACACCTAAGGAGCTATTATATACTCTTTCAAATGGATTTGTATCCCAAGCAGATTTGAGAATTGTTGAACGTTTGAATCTTGAAATCAAATTACCACTTGAAGTAATTAATGTTTTATTAACCTATGTTTTTATTAACAAAGATGGTAAAATGCCAACTTATAACTATTTTGAAAAAGTTGCGATGTCATGGATAAATGATGGAATCGACACTGCTGAAAAAGCAATGGCTTTTATTGATCGAAATCAAAAAGCTCATGATGAGAAAAAAGCATATAAGGAATTAAAAAATTATAATAAAGATAATAAAGAAAACAAAGATGAGATAAAAGTTTCTTGGCTTGATGACTATTTGAAATCAATAAACGAAGAGTAAGGGTGAGAAAATGATCAAATTTGATACAAATATAAAACTTAATAACAATTTAAAAAAAATTGATGAACAAATTGATGAGTTATTAGAAAATGAAGATATCAAATCATTTGTAGCCAATAATGATTTAAATGGTTATCAAATCGAAGAAGCAGTTAATCGCTTTTTACTATTTCTTGAAGAAAAAGAAAATTGTAAAGAATGTCTAGGTCTTCAAAACTGTAAAAATGCCAATAAGGGTTATTCATCAGAACTTGCACTATCAAATGATAGGGTAAAAATTCTTTATTATCCTTGTCAGTATTTAAGCCAAATTGTAAAAAAAGAAGCGACTAACGAAAACTTGAATTCATTATATATTCCCAAAAAGGTCTTGAATGCTTCATTTGATGATCTATACTTAATAAATGAAGAAAGAAAAGAAATAAATAAATATTTAACAAGATTCTTGGCTTTTTATTCAAAAGAAGAACCGATGAAGGGTATTTATATATCGGGAATGTATGGTACAGGTAAAACGTATATTTTAGCAGCTTTATGTAACGAACTAACGAAAAAAGGACATAAAGTTATGTTCGCCTATTACCCGGATTTATCGCGCGAATTAAAATCGTGTATTGATAAGGGTAACTTAGAAGAAATGATTCAACAGCTTAAGGAAATAGAAATTTTAATGCTTGATGATATTGGTGGTGAATCTATTAGTCAATATATTAGAGATGAGGTTTTAGGACCTATTCTACAATATCGTCTTTTAGAAGAACTTCCAACCTTCTTTTCATCAAATTTATCAATTGATGATTTACGTAATCAGTATCGGCGTGATGGTAGTAAAGAAGAGACCGTTAGGTCACTTAGAATATACGAAAGAATCAAAGACTTAACCGTAGAATTTGAACTAACAAAAAAACCAGTTAGACCCCAAAATTTTTAATTAAAGAATAAAGATTTATTTTTTGTTTATCTTAGTTTAAACAAGCAAGCCTAAATCTTTTATATTGACAAAATTTATTTTTACTATATAATAGTAATATAAGCAATGAAAAGAATATGATTATTAAATTTAAATTCAAAGCGAGAGTAGGACGGTGTAAGCTACTTAAGGATGTTTAATAGTTACTCTCTTGGAGCATAGTAAAAAAACTACTACGTAGGACGGCGTTAACGTTTAGAGCTAGAGAAGATCTCTAGAATTAAGGTGGCACCACGGAACTATTTCGTCCTTTTAATAAGGACGATTTTTTTATAGAAAGAGGTAATAACAATGATTGTTACATTTAAAGACGGTTTTAAAAAAGAATTTAATGAAGCAAAATCAGTAATAGAAATTGCTGAAGAATTAAGTGTTTCACTTAAGAAAAAATGCTTAGCAGGCAAGATAAATTTTGAAAAGCTAGTTGATAGTGATTATGTGATTAATGAGGATGTTAATTTAGAAATCATTACTAAGGAATCACCTGAAGCTTTTCAAATTCTTAACCATTCAACTGCTCACTTATTAGCCCAAGCTGTAAAAAGTTTATATCCAAATGCAAAATTTGGAGTTGGACCTGCTATTGAAGAAGGCTTTTATTATGACATCGATTTAGGTGGAGTACAACTTACTGAGGCTGATTTAAGTAAGATTGAAAAAGAAATGATTAGAATTGCACAAGGAGCTCATGAAATTAAGCGTCATAGAGCAACTAAAGTTGAAGCTTTAGAATTATTCAAAAATGATGAATATAAGGTTGAATTAATTTCTGAATTACCTGAAGGTGAAGATATTTCATATTATACACAAGGTAATTTTATGGATTTATGTCGTGGACCACATTTGCCTAATACAAAGTTTATACAATTTGTTAAGCTTTTATCAATTGCCGGTGCTTACTGGCGTGGTGATGCGACAAGAAACCAACTTCAACGTATTTATGGTGTAAGCTTCTTTAGCAAAGAAGAATTAGAAAACCATTTAAAAAATCTTGAAGAAAGAAAAAAACGCGATCATAGAAGACTTGGAAAAGAATTAGACTTATTCATGTTATCAGAATTTGGACCAGGATTCCCATTCTGGTTACCAAAAGGCATGATTTTACGCCGTGAGTTAGAAAGTTTCTGGTATAAAGTTCATTTAAAAGAAGGATATCAATTAATTCAAACTCCAATTATGTTAAATAAAGAGTTATGGGAAATAAGTGGACACTGGTCAAATTATCGCGAGAATATGTATACATCAAAGATTGATGATAATGAATTTGCTATTAAGCCAATGAACTGTCCTGGTGGAATGCTTGTTTACAAACATTCAATCCATTCTTACAAAGATTTTCCACTTAAGGTTGGAGAATTAGGACTTGTTCATCGTCATGAAGCAAGCGGCGCTTTAAATGGTTTATTTAGAGTTCGTAATTTTACTCAAGATGATGCACATATCTTTATGACGGAAAACCAAATTGTTGAAGAAGTAGGTAAATTAATTAAATTATATGAATATATGTATTCAATATTTGGCTTATCATACCATATTGAGTTATCAACAAGACCACTAGATAAATATATTGGTACAATCGAAGTTTGGGATAAAGCTGAAAAAGCTTTAGCACAAGCTTGTGAATCAATTGGCAAAACATACAAAGTTAATCCTGGTGATGGAGCTTTCTATGGTCCAAAACTAGATTTTAAGCTTCGTGATTCCATGAATCGTATTTGGCAATGTGGAACAATTCAATTAGATATGAATTTACCTGAAAGATTTGACTTAACATACATTGACGCAAATGGCGAAAAGAAAAGACCAGTTATGTTACACCGTGCCTTATTTGGTTCAATCGAAAGATTTATTGGTATCTTAATTGAACACTACGCTGGTGCCTTCCCTACTTGGCTAGCTCCAGTTCAAGTAAAAGTTATTCCTGTAAACAATGAATTTCATGGTGAATATTCTAATATAGTTATGAAATTATTAATGGATAACGGTATTCGTGTTGAAGATGACTTACGTGATGAAAAACTTTCTTATAAGATCCGTGAAGCACAAACTTTAAAAATTCCATATCAATTAGTTTTAGGAGATAAAGAAAAAGAAGGGAACCTAGTAACATATAGAAAATATGGTTCACAAGAACAAGTTACTGTAACTTTAGACGAATTTGTAAGCTTAATTAAAGATGTAATAAATAATAAAAAATAGGTGAGAAGATGAAGACAAATAGTACTGGTAATTATGATAAAACAGTAAGAGTTGTTAAAAAAAGCTTTTTAATAATTTTAACTGTATTATTTATCGTAGTCGCAATTTCCATAGTCCCAACTAAAAAGTTTAAAAGCACAAATAACTTTTTAAGAGCTGATCAAGCTCAAAATGCTACAACCGCAACAAAGATCATACCGATTAATGTTGTTGCTGGAAATATTTATGATATTACTAAATATGGTGGAACAGAGGTTAAAACTAAAGCTGCTTTTACTAAGGAAGCTCTAAAAGATATAGATAATTCATCAATTTACTTTACTGGTAAAACATATACATACCGCTATACTAAAGTTCCACTAGCTGTAACGAAAAATAATTCAGTAGTTATTAATGATGGTGGCAACTTATATGAATTAACTCGTTTAGATGAACAAAAAAATAAGACAGTAAAAGATTACACGTTATTGGAACTTCAAAACTTTAACATTTGTAAAGGACATTTAAATAGCGATGGAACTAATCCTTATACAGATGGAACATATGATTTTGGGTTAACATCTTGTCAAGTTTTAGAATTTGAAAGAACATATAAAACTGATTTTTCTGGATTAAAATATTTTGTGGAAATAAGCGAAACTGAAGAAGAAGATATTAAAGTAATTTTAGATTTATTAAGTGGCTTATCTTCATCTGCAACAAGAATTTTGATTTATAATCCATCAGATAAAGTGGCAGATATTATTGATAATAATGCAAATTATTCTAAACTAAATAGAACATACACTGAAGCTGAAGCAACAAAATTTATAAATCGTATTTCAAGAAACACTGCGAAATTCTATAATGTTAAACATCCAGTTTTAGTTTTAAATGAAAAATCAGAGATTGATAAACTATATAATAAGAAGGTAGTTAGTCGTCTTCATAAGTTAAATGTTTCAGTAATTGTGGATATTTCAAATAGTGATGTGGATTATAACTTAACAAATGATGAAAGAAATGCAAAAATTTCTGAGACTCAAGAAATGATGAAAAAGTTATTAATAAATGGTGTTGATGGATTTGTCTCACATTATCCAGAAACTTTAAATCGCGCGATTGCAACAATTAATACTGATGCGACAACAGAGTTTAATAAAACAACAACGACAACAACTAAAAAACCAGTATCTTCAAGTAGTACTACTAAAAAAGCGGACTAAAGATAAAAAATAATGGCACGATTTTTAAATTCGTGCCATTTTTTATTTACCTTTTTTTAAATCATTATTTACTAATGAAATATCTGGATCAATATAAATTGTCTTATTTGTTGAATATGTGACAAAGCATCCCAATTGACCAGGAATCTTTTTAATATTTTTGACTTCAGTATAATCAACTGCGACGCTAGTAGATGATGAATAAGATGAGAATAACGCAGCTAGATTTGCAGCTTGTCTAATCGATTTCTCATTTAGTTCACCTCTAAGTATCACATGAGAACCAGGGGCATTTTTTATATGAAACCACATATCAAATGGTTTAGCAAATTTATTAGTTAAAAAGTCATTTTGCATGTTATTTTTTCCAACATAGAATAAGACACCTTCATCATTTTGATAAACATCATAATTAAGTTTAATTATTTTTTGTTTCTTAACTTTTTTAGGCATATAGCCTAAATTAATAAGTTCAATTTCCATTTCTAAAACATCATTTAGCGAAGCTTTCTCAAGCTGCGATAATAGGCTTTCAAAATAACGTTTTTCGTTTTCACACTTAGCTTTTTCTTTAGCTAAGTATTCTAAACTAATTTTTAGTTTTTTATATTTTTTAAAATACTTATTAGCATTTTGCTTAATGCTTAATGATTGGTCAATTATAATCTCTATATCTTGGTTTGTATAGTAATTAAAAACACTAATTGCTCTACTATTTGATGGGGCATTAATGTTTGATATAAGAAGCTCACCCATTACTCTTAATTCATCATAGTTTTGAGCCTGATTAATATCTGAATTTATTTTCAAAAGTTTCTTGTTTAAATGATCATAATTTCTCTTAACAACAGTGTAAACTGGTTGATAAGCTTTGCTAATTAAAGAACGTTTGGTTATTTCTAGATAAAACCTATCTAGCATTTCATTTAAATTAGAGAAATATAGTGAAGAATTAAATACATCAAAATAATAGAAGTCTTTAAAATCAGATGATATAGAAGGCTGATATTTGTTTATTAAACTTTGATAATAATCAATAAATGAATTAGTTAGTTGATAATTTTTTACTATATAGCTAATAAATGGTTTAGAAAGACCAGAAATATGATCAAATAAATATTGTTCGGTCATATTATTTAAATCTATATTTTTTATTTGTTCATAATCATTAAAAGGAATCTTATCCTGATCTGGGTATGTGTATTTTGCGCCAGTTGTAATTGTCCTTGTTGATTCAAAAGGCGATAAATGTTTGATACAATCAAGAATTGTCATATCATCATCTAAAAGAATTAAATTTGACCGACGACCAAAAAGTTCAACAATTAAATATTTATAAGAAGTGTCTTCTAATTCATTTATCTTTGAAATCTTAAAAGCGACAATTCTGTCATTATTTAAAAGACTAATTTCTTCAATTGTTCCACTTTCTAAATATTTTCTAAGCAGCATACAAAACCCAGGTGGTGCATAAGGCTTATCAAATTTTTCGCTTGTTAGATAAAGTTTTGGATATGTAGGATCAACAGATAAATGCAAAGAATAATTATTTTTAAAACAGCGAATATCAAATAGAAAATCCGTTTTATTGAATTGATATATTTTAGAAATCTTACCAGTTTCTAGTTTGTTTTTTAGTTCATCTTTTAGTTTTGTTAAAAATAAAGCATCTAAGCCCATAATGATCACCATAAAGATTATATCATTTTTTAACTTAAAACCAAAGATGATTTATCTCGACTTAATTAAAAATTAAAAAGAAATATAGATAAATTTATATATAAATAAATAAAATATTTTTTAAAATTACGCTAAAAAAATAATTTAATTAGAAAAAAGCATTTTCAAATGTTGAAAAACACTAATTATATGGTATTATATTGTATATATAATTTATAGCGAGGTGAAATCTTGAAGCTAAATGATCGTGGATTATTGGTAGTTTTAAGTGGTCCATCAGGCGTCGGTAAAGGAACAGTCAGAAAAACGTTGATGAATATCACTGGACATAATTTCGTGTATTCAGTATCAATGACTACCAGGCCAATGCGTCCAGGAGAAGTGGAAGGCGTAGATTATTATTTCGTCTCAAGGGAAGAGTTTGAAAAGAGAATTAAAGAAGGAAAATTTTTGGAATATGCTGAATTTGTGGGAAATTATTATGGAACCCCTCTGGATAAAATTGAAAAGCAATTAAATGAGGGAAAAGAAGTAATAATGGAAATCGAAGTTCAAGGGGCACAACAAGTAAGAGAAAAAATGGTTGATGCCATCACAATTTTTATTGTGCCACCAACAAAAGATGCCTTATTTGAGAGATTAAGATCGCGCGGGACCGAAGACTTAGAAACAATTAGAAAACGAATTGAAAAGGCTGAAAGAGAATTTAAACTTGCATATAAATATGATTATATTGTAGTAAATGACTCGGTAGAAAATGCAGCTGATCGGATTGTGGCTATAATTCGCGCAGAACATGCAAAGACTAAAAGAAGTATAAACAAATATTATGAAATGTTGGAGGGCAAATAATGGCGGAAAAGAATAAAGAAGGATTAAGATATCCTTCAATCGATGAACTTTTGACTAAGATTGATTCTAAATATAAATTAGCATACACAGCAGCTAAGAGGGCAAAAATAATTCAACAGGATGGGTTTACATCTGTTGACGTTAAATGCGCTAAACCAGTTGGTGTTGCTTTAGAAGAAATTGCTCAAGATAAAGTTCATATCGAATTTGAAAATGAAGAAAAATAAAAATTCTATGAGGTAAAACCTTATAGATTTTTTTATTCCTTAATTGTTATTTAAAAAAGTTTTTTAAATAATTATATTATGTTATAATTAAAATGTGTTAGAGGTGAAATATGAAAAATTTAGATCGAATAGTAAATGTAATCGGCTATGTCGATGATGATTTATATGAAAAACTCGAACTTGTTGAAGCACGAATCGAAAAAAGCAAACACGTAATGTGTTTTATTTTTCATGGCAAGGAAATGGTGTCTCCAAAAATATTTTTTGAGTTTACAAAAGAACTGGAAATATTTAAAAAGAAATTACCAAATATTGATGAAATTAATTATCAAGTAATCTATGATAGTACTAATCAGAAATTAATTATGGATTATTTTAACTATATCGTCAATGAAATTTCTTTAGATAATCCTCGTTTTTTGTGCGTTCATAATTATGAAAAGCATTATGATGATAACACTAATCAAATTGTAGTTACTGTCGCTTCAGATGATGGATTTATGATGGTAAACAAAAAAGAAATCCAGGATATTTTAATTAAGAGTGGTATTAATTCAGAAATTATTGTTCGCCAGAATGAAAATGAGTCAATAAGTCATCAGATTTTTAGAGAAAATGATCGCTTTACTTTAGAAGAAATGAAAAAGATGCAAAATGAAGTAAAGTATGATTATTTATATGCAAATAGAGAATTAAATGGTCTTCCTGTAAAGATTAAAGATATTCCAATTACTAATTATGATTTTCAGGAATTTAAAGCTAAATATGA
The DNA here is from genome assembly GCA_023410715.1 of Bacillota bacterium. Classification (GTDB taxonomy): domain Bacteria; phylum Bacillota_I; class Bacilli_A; order Izemoplasmatales; family UBA1188; genus JAEYPN01. Next base: position 31,195 of record JAEYPN010000024.1, on the reverse strand, counting down.
TAAAGCTAATTTTTATATTGAAGGAACAATTGTAGTAATTGAATCAAAGACGATTGATAAAAATAGTAAGAGATATAACATGATTATCTACGATGGAACGGATTCTATTCAGTGTCAAAAGAGGGCTCGTACGAAAGAGGAAGTCGAGTTTATGGACCAACTTAAAGTTGGTTATAAAGTTAAAATGCAAGCATATGCGGATTATAACGAATTTTATAATGAGGTCGTTTTAACAGTTACTAATATGAGCTTTGCACCAACCCCTTTTAAAAGAGATGAACGTCTTGATAACATGAGTGAAAAGCGAGTAGAGCTACACCTACATACCAAGATGTCATCGCAGGACGGGGTTAATGATATGGCTGATTATGTCGAAAGAGCAATTGCCTGGGGTCATAAAGCTATTGCGGTTACTGACCATGGATCAGTTCAAGCTTTCCCTGATTTGTTTCATTTAACAGAGCCTCCCAAAGGCTCAACTACGCCACCTATTAAACCTATTTATGGACTTGAGATTACTTTTGTCGATGATGATAGTATTTATATTACAAGAAATGAAAAAGATATCTTATTATCTGAAGCTACTTATGTTGTCTTCGATATAGAAACTACTGGTTTATCTGTGAACTTTGAAAAAATTATTGAAATTGGTGCAGTAAAAATTAAAGCTGGACAAGTTATTGATGAGTTTTCGACATTCATCAATCCTAAACAACCAATTTCTGAGACAACTTCTAGATTAACACATATTTTTGATAGCGATGTTAAAGAAGCTGATACTGAAGACATTGTTTTACGTAAATTTGCAAAATTTATAGAAGGAACAATTTTAGTTGGTCACAACGCTTCATTTGACGTCGATCATATTATTGAAAGTTTTAAGAGAAATAATATTCCTTATGGAAATAATCCAACTATTGACACTTTAGTTTTAGCTAAGGTTTTATATCCAGACCGTGATCGTTATGGACTAGCAACTTTATCTAAAATGTTAAAAGTTGAGCTTTCACAACATCATAGAGCTGTTTATGATGCCAAAGCTACATCAGAAATATTTTTACATGAAATAGCCAAACTAAAAGAGCTTGGAATAAAAAAACACAATCATATTAATTTAATGATTGACAAGAAGAAATCATTTAAATATCCATATCCAAATCATATTAATTTGTTAGTTAAGACAGATAAAGGATTATATAATTTATTTAAACTTTTATCAGATGCCTCAACAACTTATTTTTATAAGGAACCAAAGTTACTAAAATCACAATTGCTTAAAAATCATGAAGGAATTTTGGTTGGTACGGGATGTCGTAATTCATACTTTTTTGAGATTGCCTTAAATAAGAGTGAAGAGGATTTAAGAAAAATTATTACATTTTATGATTATATTGAACTACAGCCGTTATCATCATTTGAATATTACAAAGAATCAATGTCAAACTATAAATATCAACTTCAAACAACCTATAAAAAAATTATTCGTCTTGCCAAAGAATATGGTATTTTAGTTGTTGCAACGGGTGATGTGCATCAACTGAAAAAAGAAGACACAATTTATAGAGAAGTATTAGTTCAGTCTCCTATCGTTGGTGGTGGTAAACATTATTTATCAGGAAGCGTCGTGCCAAGTGAGTATTTCATGACCACTGAAGAAATGCTTGCTCAATTTGACTTTTTAGGTGATAATTTAGCATATGAAATTGTTGTAACTAACACAAATATCTTAGCTGATAACATCGAATATGTTAAAGCATTCAAACCTAGTATGTATGCTCCAACTGATGACTTTTTATCATCACGAGGTATTCCAAGTATTGAACGTAAGGTTGAAGCGATGGTTAAAGAACGGGCGGAAAAGCTTTATGGTGATTTATTACCGGGGATTGTTAAAGATCGCTTAGATAAAGAAATGAACGCCATTAAATTATATAAATATTCAACTATTTATTTTATTTCTCACTTATTAGTTAAAAAATCTAATGATGATGGATATCTAGTTGGGTCACGTGGTTCAGTAGGTTCAAGTATCGTTGCGACCTTCCTTGATATTACAGAAGTAAACCCACTTCCACCTCACTATGTTTGTCCAAAATGTCGTTTTTCTTCCTTTAAGATGACAGAAGAAGAAAAAAGACGTTATGGAGTTAAAAGCGATGAAATAAAACTTCAAACAATCTTAGATACAGTTGAATCAGGCTTTGACTTACCTGATGAGTATTGTCCAGTTTGTGGTGAACTTCTAAGACGCGATGGACATGATATTCCATTTGAAACCTTCTTAGGCTTCAAGGGCGATAAGGTTCCTGATATCGACTTAAACTTCTCTGGTGAGTATCAAGGAGTTGTTCATAACTATATTAGGGAATTATTCGGTAATAATTATGCTTTTAGAGCTGGAACCATTGGTACATGTGCTGCTAAAACTGCCTTTGCGATGGTAACAGATTATGTTAATTTAAAGAATGAAAAACTAATTAAAGAAGGACTTGAACCAATTACTCTAAGACGAGCTGAAAAAGAGCGTTTAGCTATGCAAATAGAAGGATCAAAAAGAACTTCAGGACAGCATCCAGGTGGAATTGTCGTTGTGCCAAACAACCATCAAATATATGAGGTTACACCAGTCCAATATCCAGGAGATTCAAAGGATACTTCATGGCGGACAACCCATTTTGATTATCATTCATTTGAGAATAACTTATTTAAACTTGATGTGTTAGGTCATGATGATCCAACCGTAATTAAATATCTAATGACCTTTGTCGAAAAAGATCCACTAGATTTTCCTTTTACAAAAGCCAAAGATATTCCTGTTAATGATAAAAATGTATATCAGTTGTTATCTTCAACCGATATAATAGGTATTAAAAAAGAAGAAATTAATAGTGAAGTTGTAAGCTTTGGGGTTCCTGAGTTTGGTACAGACTTTGTTAGAGGTATGCTTACTGAAACAAAGCCACAAACATTTGCGGAACTTGTAAAGATATCTGGATTAAGCCATGGTACTGATGTATGGTTTAGTAACGCACAAGACTTAGTATCAGGAAAAAATAAAGAATTACCTAAAATTGATTTTAAGGATATTATTGGTTGTCGTGATGATATTATGGTTGACTTAATTTCTTATGGTATGCCAAATAATATTGCCTTTGAAATTATGGAGTTTGTTAGAAAAGGTAAAGCCTTAAAAGATAAAGCAAAATGGGAAAAATATGCAGAAATTATGAATGAATATAAGATTCCTAAATGGTACATTTGGTCTTGTAGTAAAATTCAGTACATGTTCCCTAAAGCTCATGCGACCGCATATGTTATTATGGCCATGCGTATTGCTTGGTTTAAATTATACAGACCTATTTACTTCTATTCTGCATACTTATCAAAAAGAGCAGTTAGTTTTGATGTTGATGCATTTATGGGTGGTAAAGATGGCATAATAAGAAAGATTGAAGAAATACAGGAAAAAGGAAAGCTCGCAACTGAAAAAGAATCAGATTTAGTTACAGTTTTACAAATAGCTTTAGAAATGCATTTACGTGGTTTCTCGTTTAAACCAATAGATATTGAAAAATCAGAAGCTAAAGATTTCATGGTTTCAGAAGATAAAAAATCTTTAATTCTACCATTTATTGTTTTAGATTCACTAGGAGATTCTGGAGCTTTCTCTATCGTTAATGCTAGAAATGAACGTCCTTTCTTAACTAAAGAGGACTTCAAACAAAGAGCAAAAGTATCAACGAAAATTTTTGAAAAACTTGATTCTCTTGGTGCGTTTAAAGATTTACCGGAGGATAGTCAAATTAGATTTGATTTAGAGTTTTAAAATGAAAATTCATTCATTATTCACCATTTATTTTAAGAATTTGTGATATAATAATAATAACAAGGAGGTTATAAAATGAGATTTCGTTCATCAAACCCAGTCTATCGCAACGTAATGCGATCAGAATCATTTGATATGGCTGAGAGTGTTACATATCAAGGAGTCGCAACCAAAACATTCTTACTTGTATGTTTAGCACTTTTTAGTGGAACACTAATAGCCATAAACTTTATTAATTATAGTGTTGTTTCAACTCCACTAGTAATTATTTCAGTCATAGCTGCATTTATTGCCGTAATCGTCGGGACAATAAATGTTAGAGCATCACTAATTTGCTCGATAATTTATGCTTTAGCTGAAGGAGTTACCTTAGGTCTAGTATCGGCTATTTATGTATTAGCATTTGGTGATTTCATCGTTCCAGTTGCACTATTTATGACCTTAGCAGTTGTCATGACAATGGCTTTACTTTATTCAACAAAGATTATTAGAGTTACAGCGGGCTTTAGATCATTTCTTTATACCACACTAATTACGATGGTTGTTGGGTCATTAGTACTTTTTATTTTAAGTTTATTTGGAATTAATTTTCTTGCAAATAGCTTAGGATTATATATTGGTGTTTGCATTTTATCTGCAGTTGTTGCATCACTATATTTAACGATTGATTTTGCCAATATTGGTAATTGTGTCGAGCAGAATGTATCGAAAGAATACGAATGGACTTTAGCTTTATCTTTAATGGTAACTGTTGTTTGGCTATATGTGGAAATATTAAGATTAGTCGCAATTTTATATAATAGAAAAAGATGAAACATTTGTTTCATTTTTTTTATGCTTTTGCACAAGCCACTTATTAATATTTCAATATAATATTATGAAAGGTGGTGAAGATAATGCAATTTAACTATCAAAACCAACAACCATTTCCAGGTTACAACCAAAACATGGGCGAAAATTTAAATCAGCCTTTCCAAGGAGTTAATCCTAATATAGGCGAAGGTTTTTGGCAAAATTTCCAAGGAAATATGCCTAATATTGATGAAAATTTTATGCAACAACAACGTCATACATGTAAGTGCCAATGCCATCCAGGCGAACCTGCTTGTGACTCACGAGTAATTAATAGATGCTTTGAATGTGAAGTTCCTCACGTATGTAACCTCCATACTCATATAATCAACCATTTAACTCGTCGTCATGTATACTATCCATGCTATACAACAAGCGAAGAAAACCGTGTTTATGATGTTTATGAAAATCAATGCGGGTTCTAAATAACTCTTGCATAAATCGCTTTTGTAGTTTATAATATTCATGAAATTAACACGAAGATAAGAAAGTAGTAGTAAGAAAATATTATTTTAGAGAAAATACCAAATTGGTGGAAGGTATTAATAATATTCTTATGAATTCGTTCTTGGAGTGAGACTAATCATCTCCGGCGCAAACCGTTATCCCTTATGAGTGCTGTATTGAACAAAGGTGGTACCGCGGAAATTTATTTCGTCCTTATATTTTTTAAGGACGATTTTTTTATTAAGAGGTTAATTTACAAGATAATTTAGAAATAAATAATGATAAAGAAAGGAAAAAGTATTTAATCATTAAAGCTGATTTAATACGGTTATAAAGATGATTACCGAAAAGCTAGAACAAATAAAAAAAGAATTTGAAGAAAAAATTAGTGATTCAAAAATTAAAATGCAAGACTTATTAGAATTAAAAGCGCAATATTTAGGAAAAAAGAGTGCCTTCCAAGAAATTATGATTGGCATGAAAGACTTAAGTCCAGAAGAAAGACCAAATGTTGGCAAGCTTATTAACGACGCTAAAAAATACATTGAAGATCTAGCCAATGAAAAGAAAAAGAATATTGAAGAATTAGAAATTCAAGAAAAATTAGCAAGTGAAAAGGTTGATGTGTCACTTCCTGGCAAGGCAGTAAACTTAGGAAACAAGAATTTACTTACTCAAACTATTGAAGAATTAGAAGATATGTTTGTTGGTATGGGATATTCTGTAATGTCTGGCCCTGAAGTTGAGTCAGATGAGTTTAATTTTGAAAGATTAAATTTGCCAAAGAATCATCCAGCACGTGATATGCAAGATACTTTATATATTACAAATGAAGAGTTGCTTAGGACACAAACATCAGCAGTTCAAGCTCGTACAATGCTTAAGTATGGCGGTGAAAAACCTATTAAGATTATTTGTCCTGGTAAGGTTTATAGAAGAGATGATGATGATGCAACACATTCACATCAATTTACACAGCTTGAAGGATTAGTCGTCGATAAGGATGTAACTTTAGCTTCTCTTAAAGGAACACTTCTTGAAATTTCTAAAAGGATGTTTGGCGAAGAAAGAGAAATTCGTTTAAGACCATCATATTTCCCATTCACTGAACCATCAGTCGAAGTTGATGTTTCATGCTTTAAATGTGGGGGAAAAGGTTGTTCACTTTGTAAAAATACCGGTTGGATTGAAATTCTAGGTGCGGGTATGGTTAATGACAATGTTTTAACAATGTCTGGTTATGATCCTAAAAAATGGCAAGGATTTGCATTTGGTTTAGGAATTGAAAGAGTTGCGATGTTGCGTTATGGAATTGATGATATTAGAAATTTCTACATCAATGATTTACGCTTCAATAAGCAATTTAAATAGGGAGGTATTAAAATGAGAGTACCGGTTAAATGGTTAAAAGAACTTGTTGATGTTAATGTAACAAGTAAAGAATTAGCAAATAAATTTTCATTAATGAGTCAGGAAGTTGAGAGTGTTTATCCACTTGTAAGTGCGACAAATTTAAAGGTTGGATATGTTGAAGAATGTTATCCTCATCCTGATTCAGATCATCTTCATGTTACCAAAATTAACGTTGGTAATGAAGTGTTAAATATCGTATGTGGCGCACCAAATATTGAAGCAGGCCAAAAAGTTATTGTTGCTTTAGAAGGTGCTGTTCTTCCTGGTAATTTTAAGATTAAAAAATCAAAAATTAGAGGCGTTGAATCATGCGGTATGGTTTGTTCACTTGATGAACTTGGAATTGAAAAAAAATATCATAACGAGGATGGAATTCATGTCTTACCAGATGATTCAATAGTTGGCAGTGACCCTCTAGCCTGCTTAAATCTTGACACAGATATTATTGAACTTGATTTAACCCCAAATAGGGGTGAATTACTTTCAATGATGGGGGTTGCATATGATACAAAAGCTTTACTAAATACTAACATCCATTTTACTAAACCACATTATGAAGAACTAAAAGAAGTAAATGATATAAAAATTACATTAGATACTAAACTTTGTAAAGCATATTATGCTAGAATGTTAACAGGAGTAAAGATTAATGAATCACCTGAATGGTTAAAGGGAATTCTTATTGCCGCAGGTATTAGACCAATTAATAATATTGTTGACATTACTAACTATGTATTAATGTATACAGGACAACCACTTCATGCCTTCGATGCTGATAAGTTTATGAAACATGAGGTAGTAGTAAGAGAAGCTATTGATGGTGAAAAGTTTATAACCCTTGATAATGTTGAAAGAACACTTGTTAATGGAGATATCTTAATTACAGATGGTGTTAATCCAACTTGTTTAGGTGGTATTATGGGTGGACTAGATTCAGAGATTACTGATACTACAAATCATGTCATGATTGAATCAGCAATATTTGATAATATTCAAATTAGAAAAACATCTAAACGTCTTGATTTACGTAGTGAATCATCAATGCGTTTTGAAAGAGGTGTTGATCCAAATAGAACTAACTATGCATTAGATCTAGCTATTACTATGATGGTTGAACTAGCTGATGCCAAGGTTCTTAAAGGCTTATCTTATGTAAATAGTGTTGATTTATGTGATAAAGAAATTGAACTTTCTTTAACAAAAATTAAAAATGTTACAGGAAATGAGTATACTAAAGAAGATATCGAAGATGTTTTAAATCGTTTGTCATTTAAGTATGAAACAAATGACGAGAATTTTAAGGTTTATGCACCAACAAGAAGAAGTGATATAAATACTTATCAAGATATCATTGAAGAAATTGTAAGAATAAATGGTTATGAAAGAATACCTCTTGATTTTCCAAGAACGATAAATAATGGTTACTTGACAAGCGAACAATTATTTTTGCGTCAGTTAAGAAACAACTTAAGTCATAATTTAAATGAAGTTATGACATATTCCTTAGTATCAAATAAAGAGGCATTAGAATTTGATCAAGAAGAAAAGGAAGTTATTAGAGTAGCCAATCCGATAATTGAAGAAAGAAAAGCACTACGTCATTCTTTAATTCCTTCTTTAATTAGCGTTGTTAAATACAATCAGTTAAGAAAATTAGATGATATTCAAATATTTGAAATTGGTAATGTATATTTTAAGGGCGAAGAAAAAGAAATGGTTGCTTGCGCACTGTCAGGCTTTGCTTCAAGTACTTTATGGCAAGGAAAGAAAGAAGCAATAGATTTCTTCTACGTTAAAGGCTTAATTAATGAATTATTAGGCAAACTGTCAATAAATAATGTTGAATATAAAGTACCAAACAAGTTGTTTACAAACCTACATCCAGGTGTACAAGCAGAAATATACGCAAATAATATATACCTAGGATTTATTGGAAAACTTCATCCAGTTTATGAAAATGAAAAAGAAGTTAAAAACGTGTTTGTGTTTGAATTTGCTATAAATAGCTTGTACCGTGCTCAACAAAAACTTTCTCTAATGAATGAAATACCTAAATATCCTTATATCGTTCGTGACTTAGCTTTAGTTGCTGGAAAAACTATTACTAGTCAGATGATTACTGATGTTATAAAGAAAGCTTCTAAAAAAACACTAGTTGATTTAAATGTTTTTGACGTTTACCAAAAGAGTAAAACAAGCGAAACTTATTCAATTGCTTATAGTTTAACCTTCCAAGATTTTAATAAAACTTTGGAAAGCGCAGAAGTCGATCAAATGATTAATAAGATTTTAAAACATTTAAAAGACGAGTTAGATGTAACGTTAAGACAATAATGAAAAGTATTTTTGATTTAGAGTTAAAAAGCTTAGAAGAAATTTTACTCGAAAATGGCTTTAAACGATATAATGCAACACAAATATTTGAAGGTATTTATAAAAAAAGGGCTAAGGATTTTGAAGAAATTAGTAATATCAGTAAAGATTTAAGAAAGTTTTTAAACGAAAACTTTACGTTAGATTGCTTAAGTATTATTACTAAACAGGTTTCTCATGATGGCACTACGAAGTATTTACTTAGATTAAAGGATGGGTACTCTATTGAAACGGTATTAATGAATCAAGAGTATGGTAAATCTTTATGTGTAACTACCCAAGTTGGATGTAACATGGGATGTGCATTCTGTGCATCAGGACTTAAGAAAAAGGTCCGTTCACTTGAACCATCAGAAATGGTTGAACAGATCTTAACAGTTGAAAATGATTTAAGCTTAAAAATCACGCATGTTGTGGTAATGGGAACTGGTGAACCTTTTGATAATTATGATAATTTAATGACATTTATTAAAATTATTAATCATGGTATGAGTTTAGAAATTGGTTCAAGGCACATTACTGTTTCAACATCAGGATTAATTCCAAGAATTTATGATTATAGCAAGGAAGGATTACAAACAAACTTAGCTATATCGCTTCATGCCCCAAATGATGAAATTAGAAATAAACTGATGCCTATTAATAAAAAATATCCGATTAATGATTTAATGAAAGCAGTCAAAGATTATTTTAAGGAAACAGGCAGAAGAGTAACTTTTGAGTATATTTTAATTGATGAAGTAAATAGTAAAAAAGAACATGCGCTTGAGCTTGCTAAATTAATTAAAGGAATTAATGCTTATGTCAATTTGATTCCTTATAATGAAGTAAAGGAATTTGGATTTAAATCCATATCCAAGACTAAAAGCAGCGAATTTTATGATATTTTAAAAAAGAACGGGATAAATGTCACATTAAGGAAAGAACATGGTAGGGATATAGACGCAGCATGTGGTCAACTTCGTTTAAAAAATGTTGACTAAACTTTATAAAAATGGTATTCTAGTTAAGGTAAAAATCCATGGAGGAAATATATATGGCAGATATTAAAAAAATTGCAATTTTGACAGGCGGAGGCGATTGTTCAGGCTTAAATGCCGTAATTCGCGCCGTAACTAAAACAGCAATCATAAAATATAATTGGGAAGTAATTGGATTCATTGGTGGATATTATGGATTATATAAAGACAATTATATTGAACTAAATTTAGATAAAGTTGATGGTATTTTAGGACTTGGTGGGACAATTCTAAAGAACTCAAATCGCGATAATTTATTCAATTATCGTCAAATAAATGAAAAAGGTGAAGCAGTATATAGTGATGTATCTGACGTAGCTATTGAAAATTTAAAAAAACACAATGTTGATGCATTAGTTATTGTTGGTGGAGATGGAACTTTAACTTCAGCTCGTGACTTTGCAAGAAAGGGCGTAAACGTTGTTGGCGTTCCAAAAACAATTGATAATGACGTTCCACAAACTGATGTTACATTCGGTTATTCAACTGCAATTGATACAATTCAACATGGACTAGACTGCTTACATACAACAGCATTCAGTCATGATCGTGTTATGATTTTAGAGGTTATGGGTCGCCATGCAGGTTGGTTAGCCTTAGAAGGTGGAATTGCTGGTGCAGCCGATGTTATCTTATTACCTGAAATTCCATATGATATCAATAAAGTTGTAAAATTTATAACTGATAGATATAATAATGGTTTAAAAAATACAATCATTTGCATTTCTGAAGGTGCTAAACCAGTTGGTGGAGATGTTATTATTAAGAAGATTGTTGAAAATTCACCAGACTCAGTTCGTTTAGGTGGCGTTGGTGAAGTTCTAGCAATGGAAATAGAAAAAAGACTTTCAACAGGTCAAGAAGTTCGTTCTACCAACTTAGCATATATTCAAAGAGGTGGAAATACTAACTGTACCGACCGCGTGTTAGGAACTAAATATGGTGCATTTGCATGCGATATGGTTAATAACGGCGAATTTGGTCGTATGGTTACATTAAATAATACAAAGATGTCTTCAGTTCCAATTACTGCAGTAGTAGGTAATGGTGAATCTGGAGAAACTAGCAAGGGCGGCGCAAAGAATGTCTCAGTTAATGATGATATGGTTAAATCTGCTAAAGCTATTGGTATTTGTTTTGGTGACTAAAGGCAAAGAATCTTTGCCTTTTTTTTACCTTAAATTATAAATTATTTTAAGCAAATTTTTAAAATAATATTGTATAATATATATGAGGTGGTATTTTGCTTGGTAAAATAATAAAATTAATAGGTGGTAATTACACTGTATTAGGAGAGGACTTAAAAAAGTATGTTTTAAAACCATTAGGCATTTTTAGGTATAAGGATTTGAGCCCTAAGGTTGGAGATAACGTTGAATTTGAACCTAATGTAATTACTAAAATTTCTTCTCGAAAGAATGATCTAACAAGACCACAAATAGCTAATGTGGACCAAGCCATTTTAATAAATGCCGCAAATAGACCGCTTTTTAGTTTTGATTTATTAGATCGTTTTTTGGTACTAATTCTAAAAGAAAATATTAAGCCAATCATCATAGTGACGAAGATTGATTTACTTGAAGAAGCAGAATTAAATGACTTAAAGGAAAAACTATCTTATTATGAAAAGTATTTTAAAGTATTTTTCTATTCAAAAATAACACTAGAAAATTTAGATATAATTAAAGATGAATTAAGAGGGAAAGTAAGTGTGTTAGCTGGTCAAACAGGCGCTGGGAAAAGTAGCTTACTGAATGCTTTAAATCCAGAACTATCACTTGCGACTGACGATATTTCTAAAGCTTTAGGAAGAGGCAAACACACAACTAGACATGTTGAACTAATTGAATACGAAAGAGGTTTAATTGCAGATACACCTGGTTTTTCAAAACTAGAATTTAATGATTTAGAAAAAGAAGATTTAAAAAACTATTATCCAGATTTTATCTCTTTAGCTGAAAAATGCAAATATTTAGGATGTAACCACGTAAATGAGCCAAAATGTGAGATAAAAAAAGAACTTGAAAATGGTAATATTTTGAAATCACGTTATAATAATTATTTAAAAATATATCAGGAATTAAAAGATAAGAAAGTAATTTATGGAGGGAAATTATGAAAGTAAGCCCATCAATTTTAGCAGCTGATTTTGCAAATTTAGAAAAAGAGATTTTATCAGTGTCTAATGCGACCTATTTACATCTCGATGTAATGGATGGATCTTTTGTACCAAATATTACGTTTGGAGCACCAGTCATTAAGAAGTTAAGAAATGTTAGTCCACAAATATTTGATACCCATTTAATGATTTCTAATCCACTTAAATACATAAAAGATTTTAAAAATGCTGGAAGTGATTATATTACAATTCACTTTGAAGCTGTGGATAATGTTAAAGAAGCCATTGAAGAAATTAAGAAACAACACGTAAAAGTTGGTTTATCTATAAAACCTAATACTAGTGTTAAAGTCTTAGAACCATATCTTAACGATTTAGACTTAATTTTAATCATGAGTGTTGAACCTGGATTTGGTGGACAAATGTTTTTAAATAGCGCAGTATCTAAAATAGAATATTTAGATGAAAAAAGAAAAGAAAAAAAATACCACTATCTAATTAGTTGTGATGGTGGCATTAATGAAGAAACAAGTCAAATTGTAAAAAATGTTGGCTGCGATATTATTGTTTGCGGATCATATTTATTTAATGTAAGTGATAGAAACAACTTAATCGATAGATTAGAAAAATAGTATATATATATACGCTATTACATATAATTTATTGGGGTTGATTAAAAATGCGTTTTTATGTAATAAAACTTCCAAAGTTTATTTCAGGTATTGTAACATTTTTTCGATCGATGTTTAAGAAAAAGCAAAGGTAACACTTTGTTTTTTTTATTATTTTAATGATTATTGAATTAAATTTGACGAATTTGTGAAATAAATTGAAAAAAAATAGATATTAGCATATAATAATATTACCAAGAATGGAGGAATTTAAAATGAAAAAAATTGCACTATTTTTACTTTGTATTGTATCAACCTTTGTGCTGGTTGGATGTGGACTAACATTTCCCAAAATTACTTTTCAAACATCTAAAAGCACTGAAAAAACAACCCTTACTTTAGCTAAGACATCTTCAACACAAGAACCTATTGATACATCAAAAATTGTATCAGAAATTTATAGTCAAATTTATGAAAAGGTATATAATGAAATATATAATCAATTATTAAATGATATGCGCGAGGAAATTGCTAATGACGAGACATTAGTAATGGATTCAATTCAGTCAACAATTTATAATGTTGTAAACAATAAATTAGGCTTCTCAGTGGGAGTGTCAACATATACAAAAACTGAAAGTGGAGAAACAAAAGGTATTTCGACAGGTTCAGGAGTTATTTATAAAAAAGCTGGTAATGTTTATTACTTATTTACTAATCATCATGTTATTGATGAAGGAAATTACTTCCAGGTGAATTTTAAGGACGAGACATACTTAGATCTAGAACTAATAGGATCGGATGAACTTGTAGACATTGCTGTTTTAAAATTTACCTCAACTAGAACGTTTGATGTAGCTACCTTAGGGGATTCTGAAGACTTAAATATTGGTGAATTCGTACTAGCTGTCGGTAATCCTAAGGGAACCAACTTCTTTAGTTCAGTAACATTTGGAATGATTTCAGGATTAAAAAGATATATCGATGTCGATTCAGATGATGTAAGAGATATGTTTGTACCATACATTCAACATGATGCAGCAATTAACCCAGGAAACAGTGGTGGAGCTTTAGTTGATCTTGATGGTAAAGTCGTTGGAGTAAATGTTATAAAATACGCAGCGACTGATATAGAAGGTATGGGTTTTTCTATACCAATTAATCTTGTTAAGGATGTAATCTATGAGATTGAAGAAACAGGATCATATAATGGTAAGCCAACACTAGGAATTACATTTGTCGATATTTCTACAACTCCAGCTGGAACACTTGCAATTCCAAGTAGTGTTAAAAAGGGATTCTATGTTCAAAGTGTTATGGCAAATTCGAGTTGTGATGGTAAAGTTTTGCCTGGCGACATTATTATTAAAATTGATGACTATACAATTGAGAACACTAATTCATTTATTAGCTTTTTCTCAAAATATCGAACAGGAAATACTATTGTAATGACAGTGTTACGTAATGGTGCAGAAATACAATTTGATGTTTTATTAAAAAAATCACCTAAATAAAAAAAATAAACTCTAAGAGATTTAAAATATAAATTTCTTAGAGTTTTTTGTATAAATAAAGCATAAAAAAGGGTACTAGATTAGTACCCTTATAAAATTAACATGTTTTTAAATAATAAAAAAACCACATATGTGGTTAATTATCGGTAAATTATGCTCTGGTTACATTGCCTTTTTTTAAAGCTCTAGCAGAAACGTATACTCTCTCAACTTCACCTTTTTCGTTGACAATACGAATTTTTTGCAAATTAGCTTTCCATACGCGTCTTGTTGCACGTAACGAGTGTGAACGTTTATTACCTGACATGAATTTTTTTCCAGTGATTGCGCATTGTTTTGACATACTATCACTCCATTTCTCTAAAGTTTTTCAGCATTTACTATTGTAACATAAACAAATTATAAAAGCAACATTTTTTTTGCTTTTTTTTAAGTAAAGAATATTTGTTATATTATAAATGAAAGTTTAACAAAATTAAGGCATATTAATAAAAACTTGCATTTTTTTACACAATGTGTTAATATTATTGTGTTGTGGATTTTTTGTGAATTTTTTCACGTTCATTGAACACAATTTATATATGGAGGAAATATGAAAAACAATGTAATTGATGGTAAGCTTTTTAAAAGTTTAGTAATAAATGGCGCAATTAACTTACGAAATAATAGTAAAAAAATAGATGATTTAAATGTATTCCCCGTTCCAGATGGTGATACAGGAAGCAATATGTCAGCGACAATGTCTTCAGGAGCTAAAGAAATTCAAAAGTTAGATGATAATGAACCATTAGGAAGCGTAGCAAAAACACTAGCTCGCGGATTACTTATGGGAGCAAGAGGAAACTCTGGAGTAATTTTATCTCAATTATTTAGTGGCCTAGCAAAGGGACTTGCTGGATTAAAAGAAGCTACATGCTCACAATTTGCTAAAGCTCTTATCTCAGGATATGAACAAGCTTATTCAGCAGTTATGAACCCTGTTGAAGGAACAATTTTAACAGTTGCTAAAGACTCAGCTAACTATATAAATGCTTTAGTGAAAGATGATATGAGCGTTGAAAAACTTTTTAATGAGTATATTAAGGAAATTCGTTTATCACTTGAAAGAACACCTGATTTATTGCCTATTTTAAAACAGGTTGGTGTTGTAGACTCAGGTGGAGCAGGATACTTAGAGATCGTAAGCGGAATGGTTGACGCTTTAAATGGTGTATTCTATAAAGATACTAATGCCGGGAACCCATACCAATCAACAGCAGCCGCAAACTTTATAACAGACTCTGATACTGATTATGGATATTGTACAGAATTTATTATGCAATTAACAGATTTTCATACTTTTGAAAAAGATAATTTTGTTACTATGATTTCTAAACTTGGTAATTCTTTGGTTGTTGTTCAAGATGACTCAATTTTAAAAGTTCATATTCATACAATGCAACCAGGTGATGTTTTAAACTTAGCCCAAATGAATGGTTCGTTTGCTAACATAAAAATTGAGAATATGACTTTACAACATACGGAAGTAGTATTACACCAAGAACAAAATGATGATGACTGTAATTGCGGTCATGATCATGGGAAAATAGCTGAACCTAAGAAAAAATATGGAATTATTGCCGTTGTAAATGGTACAGGGTTAAAAGATACGTTTATTGAAATGGGTTGCGACTATATAATTGAAGGTGGCCAGACGATGAATCCAGCTACTGAAGAGTTTGTTAATGCCTGCGAAGCCGTTAATGCTGAAAACATCATTATTATCCCTAATAATAAAAATGTGTTCTTAAGCGCTCAAACTGCTGCTAAATTAATAGAAGATAAAAAGGTTAGTGTTTTACCAGCTAAGACCATATCTCAAGGATATGCTTCTTTAATGATGTTTGATGTGACTAATTCACTAGAAGAAAATCTGGATGAAATGAGCGAACATATTAAGCATGTTAAAACTGGTGAGGTTACTTATGCTATAAGAGATACTAAAACAGATAGCCTAGATATAAAGAAAGATGATTATATAGCAATATTAAATGGTGATATTGTTGGAAATAATAAAGACCGTTTAGAAACTGTTAAAGAATTGTTAGCGTCAATTATTAATGAAGATGATGAAATTGTGACAATTATGTATGGCGCTCATGTTGACCAAGATGAATTAGAAAAAGTTATTAGCTTTGCTGAAGAAGAGTTTAATATTGAAATTGAAGCTATTGCTGGTGAACAAGAATTATATTCATATATTTTAGCAGTTGAATAAAGAAGAAAATTTAGAAAGAACTCGGCTGAGTTCTTTTTTCTTTTATATGCTATAATATATATAAATACTTTATTACTAAAAAATAATAAGAGAAGAGGTGAATTTATTACATCATGATTGAGTTAAGTAAAATAAAAGGCGTGGGACCCAATGTTTTAAAAAAATTACATGAAAATAATATATTTACGACTAAAGATGTATTAAATACACTTCCTGTTTCTTATGAAACATTTAAAATTTCCTCTTTAGAAGACCAGGGCATTCTTAATGTTAAGGGAGTTGTTACTGAGGAAGCTTCAATTGTTAATTTAAAAAATAATGTTAAAATGGTCACATTTCTAGCTTTAGTTGAAAATAAAAATATTAAAGTTAATTGTTTTAATTTAGTCTATATTACCAAGTTTATTGAAATTGGTAAGGAAGTTGTGCTAATTGGTAAATATGAAAAGAAATATCGAACATTTGTAGCTTCTAAAGTATATCCAATTGATACATATAAAGAAGGAATTGAACCAATTTATCCAATTGAAGGAATTGGCAATCGCATTTTCCAAAAGATTGCTCTAGAAATATTAAATCAAAATGAGATATATAATGAATTTCTTCCTAAATCTCTTTTAAATAAATATCATTTAATTGATCGAAAGACTCAATATTTTTTGGCCCATAATCCTAAAGATATGAGTGACTATAATCAGGTCTTAAGAAAGAATAAATATGAAGAATTATTGAAATTTGAACTTAAGATTCAAATGATTAAATATAGAAATCAAAATTTAAAAAAGGAACCAAAAAAATATGATTTAAGTTTAATTAAACTTTTAATTGATTCGTTTCCTTTTGAATTAACAGATGATCAAAAAAAATCTACAAACGATATTTTTAATGATTTAAGAAGTAATAAACGAATGAATCGTTTGCTTCAAGGTGATGTTGGAAGTGGAAAGACAGTAGTAGCTATTTTAGCATCTTTTGCAGCGGTTACGGCTTCATCTCAAGTAGCACTTATGGCTCCTACAGAGATCTTAGCGATGCAACATTATCAAACATTTTTATCAGCGCTTAGGATGTTTAATGTTGAAATTGCTTATTTGTCTTCATCGACCAAAGCTAAAGATAAAAAAGAAATTAAAGAGAAACTTAAAAATGGTAAGATAGATATTATAATAGGGACCCATTCATTAATTAGCGATGATGTGGAATTTAAAAATCTTTCATTAATCATTACAGATGAGCAACATCGTTTTGGTGTGGAGCAAAGAAAGAGCTTGAGAGAAAAAGGAAATAATCCTGATGTTTTATTCATGTCAGCGACCCCAATTCCAAGAACACTTGCAATTTCTATTTTTGGGGATATGGATGTTTCAACAATTCATACGATGCCAAGAGGGCGAAAGAAAGTTATTACTAAAGCTTATCCTTATAAAGATTATGATAAAGTAAAAGAATTTGTTTTAGAGGAATTAAAACTGAAACACCAGATTTATGTTGTAACCCCAATGATTGAGGACGAAAGTGACTCAGCTAGTGTTTATAATACATATGATGAATTGAAAACCTATTATAAAGACTTTAATGTTTCATACCTTCATGGTAAAATGGACTTAAATGAAAAAGCAAAAGTCTTAGAAGATTTTTATAATAATAATATTAATATTTTAGTTTCAACTACTGTTATTGAAGTTGGAGTAAATATTGAAAATGCTACAGTTATCATTATTTTAGATGCTAACCGCTTTGGTTTATCACAACTTCATCAGTTGCGTGGCAGGGTTGGCCGTTGCGATATGCAAAGTTTTTGTTTCTTAATTACGGATGAAGTTTATGTGAGTGAACGATTAAATGTCTTAGAAGAAACAACTGATGGCTTTTTAATTGCAGAAGCAGACTTAGAACTTCGTGGTCCTGGTGATCTTTTAGGCAAGAATCAATCAGGAATACCTAATTTTAAATATGCTTCGTTAATTAAAGATAAAAATATTTTGGATGCCGCATTAATTGATGCAAGCGAAATTGTAAGTTCAAATAATAGGGAGTATGAATTCTTGATTAAATATACAAATAAGGCCTTAAAAGAAGAAAGTTTGGATTAAAAATAAATATGCCTTTATAATAAAATATAATTAATAAAATCTAGATAAATCCATATTTTTCCATAATAATTAGGTAATAAAGGAATTTTTATATATTATATGATAATTCAATGATTATATTTGATTTTTAATTTTATTATGGTAGAATAAAGTAAATAATATATGAATGTGGTGATAAAATGAAAAAGCCAAATGAATTAGAGGCATATTTTAATATAAAATTAAACAATCAACAATTACTATTAGAATGCTTAACACACTCTTCGTTTTCAAATGAAAACGGGTTAAGTTATAGCAATGAAAGATTAGAATTTGTTGGTGATGCGGTTGTGGATCTTTTGGTTGGGAAATATTTATATTTACATTTTCCTAATTTACAAGAAGGGGAATTAACTAAAAGAAGAGCCCAAGCAGTTTGCGAAGCTTCCCTTGCTTCATATGCGCGTGTTTTTAATCTTGGAGACTACCTTTTCTTAGGTAAAGGTGAAGAAAAAAGCGGCGCGAGATCAAGAAATGCAATATTAGCTGATACATTTGAAGCATTTATTGGGGCTGTATTTATTGATTTAGGAATTAATTATTGTGAAAGTATTTTAAGAAAAATTGCTTATCCTAATTTAAATTTTAGCAATGATGAGGTTATCGATTATAAATCACAGTTACAAGAATTAGTTCAGTCTGATAAAAGAACATTAGAATATCAGATTATCTCGGAAACTGGGCCTTCACATGACAAATTATTTGTCGTGAAAGTAATTTTAGATGATAATATTACTTTTGGTAAAGGTGAAGGGAAATCAAAAAAAGAAGCGGAGCACAATGCTGCTAAAGATGCATTAAGCAAATTAGTGAAAAAATAGTCTAAATATATAAGAAAAAACATAGTATTAACTAGGTTTTTTTTATTTTTTAGGGGGAAAAATGGAAGTAGTAATTTCTGGTATTTTTGGACGTATGGGTACCTATGTCTTTAAAGTTTTAAGCTTGCGTGAAAACATAAAGGTTATTGGGGGGATTGATGATAATAAAAATTTTTCCACAGTAAATATTAAAAGCAAGCTAAGTGAATTTGAAACTTGTGATGTTTTAATAGATTTTTCAGCTAGAGAAGCAGCGTATGAAAATATTAAGTGGGCTTTGGAACATAATATTAAAGTATTATGTGGCACAACAGGTATGACTAAAGAGGAAACAGAAGAGCTAAAACAATTAGCAATAAAAAATAAAGTATCAATGATTATTTGCCCAAATTTTGCACTTTTAGCTAGCGTTATGTATAAAATAATTGAAACTTTTAAGGATGATTTTTTAGATATTGACTTAATTGAAACACATCACAAAAAGAAAAAAGATGCGCCAAGTGGAACAGCTAAGGATTTTGCTAATATATTAAATTTTAATTATGCGGATATTCAGTCTGTCAGAGTAAATCATCAAATTGCATCGCATGAGATAATTATTAATAATAGCGGTGAGAGGTTAACAATTAAACATGAGATTTTATCCAGGGATGCATTTTTAGTAGGATTTTTAAAATCACTAGATTTAATCAGTAAGAATGATCGACTAATTATTTCTACATCACTTAAGGATTATCATAATATCATAAATAATTTGTCGGTTTTATAACAAATGTGGTATAATTAACACGAGGTGTTGATTATGGATTTTCAATTTTTTCTAAAGCTTGTTAGGCAAAAAATAATTAACTTTAATGAACTATTATTAAAAAACTATAAGAGACTTAAAATTAATGAATCTGAAGTTTTAGTACTTATTGAATTAAATAATTTGCTTGATGAAGGAGCTTTAATGCTTAAAACAAGTAAACTACTAGGTAGGGTTAATTTAAGTTCTGAAGAATTAAATGATTGCCTTGAATCATTGATCAAGGAAGGATACTTAGTAATTGAAATTGAAACAAACAAAAACGGCCGACAAACTGAAATATTCCATTTGACACCATTGATTGAAAAAATATACATGGCATACTTAGATGATTATAAAGCTATGAAAGCTCAGCAAGTTAAAACGGTGGAAGAAAATATTGTTGAATTGTTTGAAAATGAATTTAAAAAACAAATTTCACCTTTAGAAATTGAAATAATTACTAAATGGTTGACTGAAGATAAGTTCTCATTTGATGAAATTAAATCAGCAATGCTTGATGCCGTGAAGGTTCAAAAACTTACTTTAAATTACGTAGACGCCATTCTAATTCAAAAACGTGTGCGTCAGGACAATGAAATTAAATATGATAAAAACTTACCGCCAGCGATAGAAGAGTTAAAGAAGACATGGAAAAGATAAAAAAACATGATTTAATAGTAAGTAATTTAAATTTACTTTTTCCAAATGCTCATTGTGAATTAGAATATAAAAATGATTTTGAGTTAATAATTGCGATTATTTTATCAGCACAAACAACTGATAAGGCGGTTAATATTGTGACTAAAGATTTATTTTGTAAGTACAAAAGCTTTAATGATATTTATAAAGTTTCAATTTTGGAACTAGCAAATGATATAAAACGATTAGGGCTTTTTAATAACAAAGCTAAGTCAATTAAGAATGTTGCAACATTCATGGTCGAGAATGATTTAAGTATTGTGCCTAATGATGAGAAAATTTTATCAAATATTACAGGCCTTGGTAGAAAGACAATAAATGTATTCTTAAGTGAGTGGTATTGTGAACCACGAATGGCTGTTGATACTCATGTTTATCGTGTTTCAAAAAGGTTAGGAATTACTAAAAAAGATGATACAATATTAGAAACAGAAAAAAAGTTAAAAAAATTTTTTAAAGAGAAAGAATGGACTGATATGCATCATAAACTGATTTTCTTCGGTCGATATTTATGCAAAGCACTCAAACCAGAATGCAATCAATGCCCTTTTAATGATATATGCAAGAAGAATTCGCTTGAATAGGAATTCTTTTTTTATCATAAAATTCCAAAAAAAGGAAATAATTAATATTGGATATATAAAAAGGAGGAAAATAAGATGATTAAAGTAAAACTTTTTGATTGTGAACATGAACTTGATTTAGAAGATGCATTGAATGATTTTCTAGAAGACTATAAGGAAAGTGAGATTGTAGATGTTAAATATCAAATGTCAATGATGTCAGATGGAAAAGGTCAAGTGTATAGTTTTTCAGCAATGGTAATTTATCGAGAAAAATAGGTTGATTATAAAGATATTTTTTTCAATATAAATTTATGGAATATATTTAAAATATATTGTAAAATTTTGGCAAGGAGATGTAGAAATGAACATAGATATATTAGTTACAACAATTGAAAAAAGGAGAAAAAGAAAAAGAGAAAGTATAAACTTTCAAGAAATTGGTACAACAATAAGAAAAAGGCGAGAAGAAATGAACGCAACACAGGAATATATTTGTAATGGAATATGTAGTATAAGCTACTTATCAAAAATTGAAAATAACAAAATAATTCCAAATAAAGAAAGTCTTGCCTTTATCATGGAAAAGATGGATTTGTCTTACGAAGGTATTACTGTTATGTATGATCAAGACCGAATTATATCAAAAGTGATTGAATATTATTTTTCAAAGAAAGTTGATGATTATTTAGAATTAATAAGAGATATAAATCAATTTAAAAACACGTTATTATATCAAGTTATAATTCTTGGTTATAATTTATTAATTGAAAATTATAATGATTGTGAAAAAATAATTAGTGACAATATTTCATCAGCTACAAATATGGCTAATTTAGTCTTTGAACTATTTTATTTATTTACTGCTACTTATTTGTTGCATAAAAAAGAATATAACCAAGCTTTATCTTTGTTAGATTTAGTATTTAACTTAGCCATTTCTGAAAAAAAGCTTTTCTTTTTAATTCTTGAATGTAAATTTAATTATTACGCAGAAACACTGAAAACTATCAAAGCTTCAATGTACTATAATGACCTTAAAAACTATTATGTTGAAGCGAATAACTTACAAAGATTAGCAGATATTCAACTTAAAATGATGATTTTATCATTTGAAACCGGTGAATATCAAGAAGTTATCGAAATGGGTCAAAGGTGTGATGCTAATTATTTCAAAGACATGTTAAAAATTTATTTTTATATTGGCTGTTCATACTTTTATATAAACGATTATATAAATTCTCTAAAATATCTAAATAATGTATCAAATTCTTCAATATATTATCCCTTGACACTTATTTTTAAGTGCTTAATAGCTAAGGAAATGTGTGATGATTATACCTTAATCTTTAATGAATTGACTAATTTAGAAGTCAAAGATAATATCTTTAAAGCATTTGTAGAATTGTTTATTAAAAGTGAAAAAAATGATATTACAAGGTACTTTCTAATTGAAAAGACCCTAAGTGTTGTGGAAAAAGAAGGAACGCCCTTTGAAATAGCCACAATTCGCAGTGAAATATCAAAACATTTAGCAAGTAATAGTAGATACAAAGAAGCGATGTGTTACGCCCAATTAAAAAAATAAGCAAGATTATTTAATCTTGCTTAATAATTATTGGCTGATAATATTCACGATAATATGTATTTTTTCTGCTTACTAGCGAATAAATTTTAGAGTATAAAATTTCTTTTTGATGCATCTTAGGTTCATCACGATGAACTTTAGTTAAAATAGGTAAGGTAATTGTTTTTTTTACCCAATTTAAATATTGTTGTCCAATTTTATTAAAACCTAAAACTTTTATATATTCAATGCTTTTATTTTGTACATCTGATTTCTTTATGTTTAAAAGAATACAAAGTAAAAGCCTTTTTAGTCGTGATTCTGTATATCTTTTTGATTTAAACGTATTAAAAAAATCATCAATATCCTGATATATTTTTTTATCTTTCAATGAATTTTCAAGTCCCTCTGAAACGCCAAAAATCTCTTTTAAATCTTCTTTTGAAGAAGAGTATATTTTATATGCAATAAAGGGGAAAAAGTCCTTAAGCGAAACAAATCCTTGATAATTAGCATATTTAGGAACGTAAGTAGAAAAGTCTTCATTATTTATCATTAATTTTCTTATAGCTGTAGCTGATTGGATATCGCCTATATTAATATGTTCATCATAATATTCATTACCAACCCGTTTAATTAAAACTGGTTTAATTTTTCTACTTAGTTTTTTTAAATGTCTTAAATACTGAATTGCTAAAATATTATTTGGCATTGTAATAATTGAGCTAGCATCAGGTAAGACATCGTTAATTGCTTTTTTACTCGCTGCTTGAAATGATAACCCAATTTTTAAATACTTTTTTAAAGCTAAAAGATACTCTTCTTTTTCAAAAGTATCAGCGATATTCTGTAATATTTTTAAATCGTCGGTTTCTGCTCCAAAGCATAAACATTCGATTTCCATAGTATTTAAGATATCAATGGCTTTACTAGCAAAAATATCAGAAGCTTGAATCGCAAATACTGTTGGTAATTCCAAAACAATATCAATTCCATTATTTAAAGCAATTTCCGTTCTTTCAAATTTATCAAGAATTGCAGGCTCCCCACGCATCACAAAATTAGGGCTCATTACTGCAATAACGCATTCAGCTTTGGTTACTTTTCTGGCTTCATTAATTTGGTACATATGGCCATTATGAAATGGATTATACTCTACAACAATTCCAATTGCTTTCATCGTCATCACCAGCTATATTATCCCTTATTTTACTAAAAAAAGCAAGTGACAAAAAAATTCAGTAAAAAAAAGCGTTAAATTTAAATTAAAAAAAGTTATTGTTTTTTTATATTGACTTTTAATGCAAAAATTAGTATAATTTATATGCTTTATTTGAGGTGATATTATGAAGTTTACAATTCAAGCCTTAAAGAAAAACAGTTATGTTAATAATGAAATTAATGAAGTAATTGATTTTAGCTATAAAATTGATGAAGAAATCTTAGATGTTGATCCATGTCATGTTTATGGCCATTACACTTTGGCAAATAATGATACTGAATATATTTTTGATTTAAACATTAATGTTAATCTTTATATGGCTTGTGCAATTACTTTGGAAAAAGTAAAAGTTCCTTTAAAATTTGATGTTTCTTTGCTTTTCACTGATTCACGAATTAATGATGATGTTTATTTAATTGATGGACAGACGATTAATTTAGATGAAGCTATATGGGCAAACATATTAGTAGAAAAACCAATGATTGTAAAAAAAGAAGATGTTGAATTTGATGAACCTCAAGTTGAAATAGAAGAAGAAGACATTAACCCATTTAAAGCATTAAAAAAGTTAGGAGGAAAATAAAATGGCAGTTCCTTTTCGTAAGACATCCAAGGCCGTAAAAAGAAAACGTCGTACACATTTTAAACTTTCTGTACCTGGTATGGTAGTTTGTCCAAATTGTGGAGAACTAACAACAGCACATCAAGTTTGCAAGAGTTGCGGTTTCTATAAAGGCAAACAAGTTGAAGTAATTAAAGAAAAGAAAGAAAAAGAATAAGAAGCGCTGAAAAACAGCGTTTTTCTTTTTTAAATATGATATAATTGTTATGGAGCGTGATTAAAATGTATCAACATATTTCAGTTTTAAAGCAAGAAGCGTTAGATGGTTTAAACTTAAAAGAAAATGGTATTTATGTTGACGCAACGCTTGGTGGTGGCGGACATGCTAGTGAAATTTTGAAAAGAATTCCTAATGGTCATTTATACGCATTTGATCAAGATGAATATGCGATTGAATATGCAAAGGAAAGGTTAGAACAAATTGGGTCAAACTTTACCTTAATTAAGAGTAATTTTATTAATTTAAAAGAAGAATTAAATAAACTAAATGTAACTAAAATAGACGGAATTTTATATGATTTAGGTGTATCAAGTTTTCAATTAGATATTCCTGAAAGAGGATTTAGCTATAATTATGATGCCCCTCTTGATATGAGGATGGATGAAACTAAAGAATTTTCCGCGTATGATATTGTAAATAATTATTCGTTTCATGATATTCAAAACATTTTATATAAATATGGTGAAGAAGAATATGCTAAAAATATTGCAAGAGGTATTGAAAAGTATAGGGAGACTAAAAAGATAGAAACAACTTTTGAACTAGTTGATATCATTAAAAAATCTTTACCAATGAAATATTTAAACAAGAAAGGTCATCCAGCAAAAAAAACCTTTCAGGCTTTAAGAATTGCGGTAAATAATGAGCTTGATGTGTTTGAAAAATCATTATATCAAGCAATTGATCTGTTAGATACAGGTGGAAGAATTGTAGTAATTAGTTTTCATTCATTAGAAGATAGAATTTGTAAAACGATATTTAAAGATAAATCAACAATTTATATTCCTAAAGGGTTACCAATTATATCAAATGAGATTCCACCACTTAAGTTAGTTTCAAAAAAGATTATTACTGCATCAGATGAAGAACTAGAAATTAATAACAGGGCTCACAGTGCAAAAATGAGAATTGCGGAGAAAAATTAATAATCCGCAATTTTTTTATTGACACAAAATTAACTTTGTGATATTATATTTTTGCTATAAAACTTGCAGATGTAGTTCAATGGTAGAACTTCAGCCTTCCAAGCTGACTATGTGGGTTCGATTCCCATCATCTGCTCCATATTAGAACATTAGTGTTGATACAAATAGTATCGACAATTATAAAGTAGAAAAAAGGGAGTAAATCCCTTTTTTTCTTTATACAAACTTAAAGATTTGAACTGAATAATCTTTATTATTTCTATATTGTATTATTTATAGGTTTTATGAAAACACGAAAGCCTAATAAAAACAAAAAAGAACAAAAAAAATACGAAAATCAACTAATTATAAGATTCATTTATTAAATAGTATATAATAGATATAAGTAATAAACGAAATCAATATTTAAAAAATTAATATATATAACTTCTAGGAGGAAAAAAATGAATTTTTGTCCATATTGTGCAAGCAAATTAACATCCCAGAGTATAAACAATACTATAGCAAAAAAATGTAGTTCATGTGGTTTTATTGATTGGAATAATTGGGTTAATATTTCATGTGTTGTGGTTGCATACACAAATGACAATGAAATAACAATGGTTAGACTAAAAGGTAAAGAAGAAGGTAAAATTACATTTCCTGGTGGTTACCGTGAAATGGGTGAAACATTAATTCAAGCAGCTAAAAGAGAATTTTTTGAAGAGACTGGAATGATAGTTGATAATCTTGAACTTTTTAAAACGTATACAAAAGATGAACAGCGACTTATTTGGATTGTCTATAAAGGTAAGGTTGAAAAAACTAACTTTATTGAAAATAATGAAGTATCAGAAGTTATTTACATCAAAAATATTAAAGATATTGATATTAGTCAATTAAGAGGTGTATTAACTAAAGAACTACTTAATGATTTAAAAATATAAAAAATGATTTTAACTAAAAATATTTGATCTTAAAGAAGTCAAATATTATAATAAGTCGATATTATTAGAGAAGAGAGTTGATCTGATGTGGTGCCATTTATTAATATCACTTACATGAGAAAATAGTGGACACAACACAGTTTTAAATAATAGCCTTGATACTCTTGTTTTAGACTCTTAAACTTTCAAACATAGATTAAATGAATATATTTTAAACTAGGATATTATTATTTAATATTAGTATTTGTGAGGAAGCGATAATGTATAGGTTAGTAATATTTGATTTAGATGATACGCTAATTTATTTTTCAAAGTATGAAGAATATGCTATAAATTTTATGTTTAAAAGATTAAATATAGATTATAAAGATTTTGACTACTTATTATTTTCGAAAATAGATACAGAACTTTGGTCTAAGAAAAATTTTGAAAATATAAATGTTAAAATATTAGATATACCAATTAAAAGGTTTAAGATATTCTTTAATAAACTAAAAATATCAAATGTAAGTATTACCTTAGCTAATGAACTATTCATGGAAGGATTAATAGATTCAGTCTTTGAAATTCAAGAGTCAAACCAAATATTCAATTATCTAAAAAATAAGAATTATATAATTTGTATGGCGACAAACGGAATTATAAAACTACAAAAAACAAGGGTTTTAAAAACATCGTTTTCAAAATATATAGATCAGATAGTGGTTTCCGAAGAGGTTGGAGAAAATAAACCATCACCAAAAATATTTTTAAAGATCTTGAAAGATAATAATGTTAGCCACAAAGAAGCGATTATGATTGGAGATTCTTTAAAAAATGATATCCTTGGTGCCAAAAATATTAGCATTACTTCAGCTTGGTATAATCCTTTAAATAAGTTGAACCAAACGAATATTTTACCTGATTTTCAAATATCAAATTTACTTGAATTAAAAAATATACTTTAATAATATGTAATTATGATTTTGTAAAATATTTAAGTAAATAATAATCAAAAAGTTTATATACTATTACTGAAAAAACCATATATTTTTATAAATACTTACCAAAGTAATAGATGAACAAGAATAAAAAATATTTAAAAGCGTACGAAATTGTATCAAAATAGTTGTCCTAACATATATTGAAAGTATATGTCTGATACAAAACAAAATACAAGCATCAAACGTTTTTCTTTATATATAGTAACTATTGATGTATAATAAATTATTAAATACTTTACAAGTTAAAGTTCTATCTAAAATCATTAATAATCCTAATGTTACAAAACCCAATAAAACTGGTTATTTGTAAGTGTTAATATTAAAAGTGAACTTATTAAAAGGTGTATGTATTCATATAACCGAAACAAAAAGGAGAAAAAAGATGAACATATCAATAGAACCAATACTAATTGAACAAAAATCTGTATTTATACAAATGATGGAATTATTAAATTATGACTTTTCTGAGTTTTCAGATGATGATATTAATGAATATGGATACTATGGATACGATAGAATCGATGATTATTGGAATGATGAAGGAAGGTTTCCTTTTTTTGTTCGTGTTGATGGAAAACTGGCAGGGCTTGTATTGTTAAGATCATGTAGCGTCTATAACAATCTAGATAACGCTCATAATATTGCAGAGTTTTTCATTATGAAAAAATACAGAAGAAAAGGAGTGGGTAGAATCGTAGCAATAGAGGTGTTTAATCGTTTTAAAGGTAATTGGGAAGTTTCAATTTGGGCTAATAATAATGTAGCAAGATATTTTTGGAAAAACATAATCTCTTATTATACAAAAGAACAATATTCAACTTTTTCATCTTCATCGTCTGAAAGTGAGATTGTTGGATATACATTTAATAATGAATAACATCATCAATAGAAATAAATTTATAACGTTTAAATTTTATAATGGAAAGAAATAAAAATTTATAGCAATGGAGCCATCCTAAATTAGTGTGGTTTATTGCTTTTTAAGGATTTTACTATATAATTTATCTATAAATTAATTGATTAGTTAATTTTTTAAAAATTTTCCAATTATTAAAATTTTCTTATCAATTGAAAAATAAAAAATGGGAGGATATTATATGAAGAAGTTTTTAACATTTTTGGTATTGTTTATTAGTGTTTTAATGTGTTTTGGATGTAATGAAACAGAAACAGCTGATAATAAGTTTAAATTAACCGTAATTGATGACTTCGGTTATTTATATAAGCCTCTTAATGAGTCTTATGAAGCTGGAGAAGAAGTGGATGTACAAATTATATTTTTATCAGGAGGTCATGGAGGTATTAATTTAAATGGTGAACATATTACCACCACAAAAGTTTCAACGGACTATCCAGGTATAATATATACTTTTAATATGCCTAATAAGGATAGTACTTTATATACTACTAGCAGTGGATATATTTTAAAAGATTGTGGTAGTGAAGATGCTCATCAATACGATGAAGGAAGAGCTGACGTGCTTTCTAGCATTGCTCCACCTCCAATCATATATACATGTAAATTATGTGGTCATAAAAAGACAGTTCAACAAGAATTAAATTTTAGTAAATCATTTACATATTTACATGGTAACTATTATGGTGAATGTATTTATGAAAACCCCGCTTTATCTTCTTTAATTACAGAAAAAGAATTTTATTTCGATTATAATAAATATAATAATATTGAATGTGAAAAAAAAGATAATATTGATAATTTTTTTGATAATTTATTTGAAAGTCCATTTTACAAAGATTTACCTATTGAAGATTTAAAAGAAGTTACTAATATAAACTACTATGAATTAAGTGTGAATGATGGCCTTCATCAAGGAATCTACATATTTAAAGTTGATAGTGAATTATATTTATTTGAAGCAAACGAACGTAATGGAGAATATGCTATTTGGAGAGGTTATAAATTATTGAATAATACTAAAGAACCAAGTGATGTCATTAATACAAAGGCAAATTTTACGTTCTTTCCAACAGGAAAAAGTGATTTACATAACGAAGAATTAAAGGCAGCATATGAATCATATATGATTGAGCATAATTGGGATTTATCTTCGTGGGGTGATTATGAAATATATAATTTCATTAGTGAGGAAAACAGCGAAAAATATAATTTAGATATTTTTCAAGTTTATTATTCAAAATCATCTTATTATTTTATAAAACATAATAACGATGTATATCAAATTTCTCCTTTTGATTTGAATAACGAAAATTCAAATTGTATCAATCATATTGCAATAACAGATATTAATAATGATGGACATATTGAAATATTAACTGCTATAAATTCTTTTGCTGATAGAAGTCCTAGGGATTATTATTGCACTTCATTTATTATGATTATAGATACACATTCTAAACATAGCATTAAAATAACAGATTATAAAAATTTAAATTATTTTAAAGAAAATGAAGATGGGGTTATATCAATATATAATACAGATGGAACCATGCCTAATATAGATAATTTGCACGATGGCATATTAGATGAAAAATATTATTATTTAGCTAATAACTTGTTTGATACCCCTGTTTTGAATACTTCAAAATATGAATTTAAAGAACAGTATATTAAAACGTCATGTGATTTATTTGAAGTAGAAGTAACAATTAGTGATGGAACTATTAAATTCCCTTATCTATTTAAATCTACATATACGGCACCATCATTAACAATAAATGTTAAAATGACATATTTAGGTGAAACATTTGGTTATACAAGTCCTGATGGTTATTTGGATGGAGCAACAGTATCATTTGTAAATGAGAATGATACAATATCTTGTGAAGGATGGTGTGCAACATGCGTTGTTTCAAAATTTATTATATTCAAAGGTCAGGTTATAGAAAGAGATTATAAATACAATGAAAGTTTAAATAAGATTAATGAAGTTGGATTATATGATATGGTAATCACATATGAAAACGAAGAAACAAATTTAAAGGAATCAATTGTTATAGAAGATTTTTTACAATTAACAAGATAGTAAATCCATAGTAATTCTAAAAATTAAATGTGAAGCTAAATTCCTATTTCTAAAGAAGTTATAATGGAGCGAAAACAATATAAATTGTGCGAATTTATATTAAAAATTACTTAACCTTGCCATATTAGAAGCAAGGGCTTGATACAATAGTGTCAAGCCCTTCAGATTGTTGACAAAGTACTATTTTTTGTGTAAAAACAAGAGGTAGTACTTTTTCTTTTGGAATAGTTATGATTTTAAGCGCTATTAATTAAAAAAAAAGAAATAATAACATATTTCTATGCAATC
>JAEYPN010000019.1 GCA_023410715.1 Bacillota bacterium | reverse complement strand
TTTGGATTAGCTTTAGGTGAACTACAACAAAAGCTAATCGACAAATATCAAATATAAAAAATTTAAAACACTAAGAACTTTAAAATACTTAATTAAAAAGAAAGTACACAAAATTCTTGACACTACCTATTTAAATAACTAATTATATATTTTAGTAAAAATATCTATTATTTTTGTGTGAAGAAATTTAGATATAAAGTAATACTTAAAGAATAAAAACTCCTTATTTAGGTTAAATTAAGTATGTGGATTTATATAAAAATTTTTATTTAAATCTTAATTTAACAAACAAGGAGATAATCATGAAAAAAATTTTTGTATTACCTATATTTTTATTTGGTATTTTAACTTTAATAGGTTGTAGAAAAACAAGTGTATCTAGTAAAACTAATACTAGTAGTAAGACTACTAACATTATAGAACTAACAATTAGTAAAGCACCTGAAGGTTACATTAAACTAAATGAAGATATTGATGCTAATCAATATACTGTTAATCTAAAAGCCAACGGAGAGGAACATAAAGATCTTCCTATTACAGATTCCAAGCTTAATGTCTCAGGACTAGTAAATGGAAAACTTAATACATCATCAGTTGGTAGAAAGACCATAACTATATCTTATGGAACCAAGACATTGACAATAATTTATAATGTTGTTAATTTTATCGTGAATAATTATGAAGAATTAAAAGAGGCAATTTCTCAAGAAGGAGAAATTATTGTTTTAATGAATAATATTTCGGTTGACAATACAAAAACAGGTATCACAATTTCTAAAGATACTAAAAAAACTCTTGAATTAAATGGCCATACTATTTCCTTTAAACCTGATCTATCTAGTACAACAGAACTTATAAAAAATAATGGGACTTTGACTATTCAAGATAGAACGGATATTAGTAAAAATGGCGGTGGGACAGGTCTTATTACTAATAAAGCTTTAAATCCTGATGATGATTGGAGTGATGAAGATCCAAATCATCCATTTCCTTCATATGCTAATAATACAATAACAAATAGTGGTGAACTAATTATAGAAAGTGGACTTATTGAAAATACGACTTCTGGTGGTGCAGCATACGCAATTGATAATAATAGTGGAAATAATCATGCAATAGTTAATGTTAAAGGTGGTAAGGTTCTAGCTACAGACAATTTTGCACTAAGGATGTACGCAAACAGCACTACTTATAATAATATAGTCAATGTTACAGGTGGAATTCTTGAAGGTGCCCGTGCAATTTGGCTTCATTTACCAGGGTCATCTGGTGCTGAAAAATTAGCTGAAATAAATATAAGTGGCGGAACACTTAAATCTAGTGATGAAGAATATAACTTAGCTATTTATTCATATACTTTTGGTGATAGTTTTGCTAAAACAAAAATAACAATTACTGGTGGTAATTTTGAAGGAGACGTTGCTTTTACAGGAGGAACAAAGAAAACTCCAACTGAAACTGTAATAATTTCCGGTGGTCATTTTAAAGGTAATTATGGAGCATATAGTTATGGAGAAATGGGCCCTTTCATCACTGGTGGAACATTTAAAGCTAATCCAAATGATTACGTAAATCTAGAAACTCATCAAATTAGTACCGTAAATGATGAATATGTTGTCACGGCTAAATAGTAAAACAAAGAATAGATATAAATTAATAAAAAGATTGATTATAGTCAATCTTTTTTGATTAAAAAGGTAAAACCAGATAAAACTTAATATTAAAAAAAATAAAATTGTAAATCACATAAATGAATAACTGGAAAAATAAAAAATTCAAACTCTTTTCTCTTAATAGTTAAGAAAATAATAAAATAACTATGATTAGTTTAAATGTTAAACTCGCTTGACTGGACTTATAAAGGACTAAATGGTATAATAAATATAGTATATGAAAGTGAGATTTTTATGAAAGAGTTTATTATTGATTTTTTTACTGCTGTTCCAGTTATTGAACTAATAATTATTTTGATTTCAAAAGCAATCGAAGTATCGATGGGAACTATGAGACATATTTTAGTGAATAAAGGCTATCGTAAACCAGGAGCGATTATAGCTTTTTTTGAGATTTTACTGTGGGTTTTTATTGCTTCTGGAGTTATAAATGATATTGGTAATGCGCCAATAAAAGGTGT
This sequence comes from Bacillota bacterium, assembly GCA_023410715.1. Classification (GTDB taxonomy): domain Bacteria; phylum Bacillota_I; class Bacilli_A; order Izemoplasmatales; family UBA1188; genus JAEYPN01. Next base: position 42,000 of record JAEYPN010000019.1, on the reverse strand, counting down.
TGTATATAGCTTAGGATATGCTATTGGTGTATTTTTAGGCTCAAAACTCGAAAATCGCTTAGCTTTTGGCAAAATTTTAATTCAAACCATTACTAATAATGAATATGGGATGATAATTGCGGACAAACTTAGAGAATTTGGACTAGGAGTAACATCGATAAATGGGAGAGGTATTGATCAAGAAAGGACAATCTTAATGACTTATACTAATCGTAAAGGTAGAGAAAAAATTATTAATTTTATTAATAATATTGATCCAGATGCGATGGTTACTACAAATGATGTTACAGCTTTAAAAGGTGGATATGTCTCTCCTTGGCGAAAAATTGCAAAATAATTGCATAATAAAACAATTTACGATATAATCAAGTCGAGGTGATAATAATGATTGCAGAAACTGTAAAATTAGCATTTAATAATGAATTTCAAGGATATATGGAAACAGGTAACGGAAAAGTTGAAATTGCTAAAAAAGCTATGCACCCTTACAATTTATTATTTGGGGCATTAGGTTCTTGTCTTTATGCAACGTTTTTAGATATTGTTTATAAAAAAAGATTAACATTTGATGGTGTGGATATGGAGGTTAGTGGATCTCATAAGGATACACCACCAACTACTCTTGAGAAAGTATTTATTAAATTTATAATTAAAAATCCAAGTAATCAAGCACAATTTCAAAGAAGCATAGAATTAGCAGCTAAGTACTGTACAATTCATGAAACAATTAGTAGGGTTGCGACAATTAATACGGAAGTTGAATTTAAGTAGAAAAGACAGTATCTTTTCTATTTTTTTTATAATTAAAATTTATTTATTATGTTGAAAAAGTTATAATAATAAAGTAAAATAATTATTGAAGATTATATAAAAAGTTAATGTCTTGGATGGATAATATGGGATTTTGGCTAGGAAGGGTGGCTCTTTTATTTTTTATACCACTTATTATGATTGTAATTGGAAAATATTATATAAACAATCCCTCTAAAACAATCAGTTCTAACTATAAGTATAGAAGATTAGCATTAATGAAAAATGAAGATGCGTGTTATTTTTTTCATGAAGTATTAGGAAAGATTTGGTTTATTTCCGGAATTATCATATTGTTAATTACTTTTATTTTAATGCTTTTCGTCGTTAATAAAAGCAAATCATTTATTGAGATTATTTTTGGTACTTTATGGATAATTCAATTAATTGTTATGTGCACATCATTAATAATAGCAGGAATAGTTTTAATAATTAATTTTGATATATATGGAAATAGACGTTGAATTATATTAAACTTTATATGAAATGAAAGAAATCATTATTGTTGAATTTTAATTACGAGTATGATATAATTTCTAAAGAAAAAATATTACCACCGGGTAGTGAATGCATGGCATTCATATCACATCGTTAGGTCCTTGAAGATGTGATATGAGTGCTTTTTTTAGGAGAAAGCCATGAAAAAAATACTTATTTACTTTACAAATTTTGAAAAAATCTTGTGGATATCATCCGTAATTTTAATCATTATATCATTTTTAATTTTTGATAAAAATAGTTTTCTTACATTAATAGCATCGTTAATTGGTGTAACATTCTTGATTTTCAATGCAAAGGGAAATCCAATAGGACAGTTTCTAACTATTGTTTTTGGTATTCTTTATGGTGTAATATCATATTCTTTTAGATACTATGGCGAAATGATTACCTATCTTTGCATGACGGCACCAATGGCATTATTGGCTTTAATTTCTTGGTTAAAACATCCATATGAGGGAAAAAAATCTCAAGTGGAAATTAATGTGATAAGAAAAAAAGAAATAATTTTTATGTTTGTGCTAGCTGCTATAACAACTTTTGTGTTTTATTTTATTCTTGATGCTTTAAATACTTCAAACATTATTCCAAGTACAATTTCTGTTACTACAAGTTTTATTGCTGTATATTTAACTTTTCGCCGTAGTCATTTTTTCTCTCTTGCTTATGCAGCTAATGATGTAATACTAGTTGTTTTATGGTTGCTCGCTTCTTTTGATAATAAGAGTTATATTTCCGTTCTCGTTTGTTTTCTTGTCTTTTTGGTAAATGACTTATATGGTTTTTTTAATTGGTCAAAAATGAAGGAAAAGCAGGCAAACTTATAGTTTCACTTACTATTATATAAAGAATAAAAATAAAAACCTTCTAAAATTTTTTAGAAGGTTTTGTAATTATTTTAATATATTATTAGACTATTATTTAACTAGCATTGATTTAATAAACCAGATGTTTTTATTATAGTCTGCAACATGATCTTCAAGTTCATTAACAGTCACGAAGTCATCTTCCTCTAAAGCTAAAGCTCTAACTTCTATTGCAAGTCTCTTCATTTCATTTAAATAATCTAAAACGATTTGTAATGCCTCCAAAGATGAAAAAGCGTCTTTATCAAGTTCTTTAATTGTTGCATTACTTTGATAGTCAGTAAGCTTTACTAAAGGCTTTTCATCACGCATCTTAATTATTTCAGCGACTTTATCAAGCTTTTCATTAAAGTCATCGTAAAGAGCTTCAGTAAACTCATGAACTTGTTTGAATTGTAGTCCATTTACATTCCAGTGTAGGTTGTGTAAGTTGATATTTAATATTGCTAGGTTTGATAAATATACATTAAATTTATTTGTGTTTTTCATAAAAATCTCCTTTATTTTTTTATTATTTTTGCCAGTTTTCTGAAAATATTATATCTTTTAACTGCACCTTTATGATAACATGTTTTAATTTAAATGTCTTAAAATATGCTTTATAGATTTCTTTAAATATATTTTTATTAATATTTTATTAAAATCTCAAATTTATAAAAAATTAATTAAGTGACGTATGAAACTGATATTTTCTTAATTTTGATACAAACTAATTAATGTATTTTAAGCATAAAAATCAGTAAAAGAGTGTTAAAAATGGAAAAAGAAAAAATTGACGAATTAATCAAAAACAATGATGAGTATATAGAATTTATTAATAAAGAAATTAAGGAAATCACGACAAAACTACCTAAACGTGCCCCAGGGTCAGATGGCGAAAATAAAACTGCTTTATATTTGTCAAACATTTTAAAAAAAGAATGTGATTGTAAAGATACATTTATTGAAAAATATAAGTTTCATCCAGGGGCTTTTTATGGCTTTCTATATATAACGCAAGCTCTAGATATTTTGGGAATTCTTCTAATATTTTTTAACCCAATTTTGACTTTAATTGCCTTAATTTTATCAATGATTATAAAAGTCCTTGAATTTGTATTTTATGTAGAAGCTATTGATTTTATGTTTCCATCTAAATTTGGAAGCAATGTAACAGCTTTAAAAAAATGTAACACAAAGGCTACAAAGCGAATTTATTTTAATGGACATATTGATGCGGCTTGGGAGTGGCCTATAAACTATCATTTTGGTGGTTTAGTCTTTAAGATTATGGCAATTATTCCAATGTTAGGAGCCATATATTATCTTGCTTTATCAATATTTATGATTTTTAATCAAGCAAACGGACTTGATAAACCATTTATATTTTGGGTGCTTATAGGCTTAATCTTTTTGCCTTTTTATTACTATATGTTTTTTTTAAGAAATCCAAAAAAAGTAGTTGATGGAGCAATTGATAACTTAACCGGATGTCTTTTAAGTATTGCTTTATTAAAGGCATTAAAAGAAAAAAATATTAATCTTAAATCAACTGATATAGGAGTAATTCTAACTGGCGGAGAAGAAGCAGGATTAAGAGGCGCTAAAGCTTGGGGTAAAAAGCACAAAATAAAAGAAGATTTATTATCGACATATATCATTTCTTTGGATACTATTTATGATTCAAAAGATTTAATGGTTAACATTAAAGATTTAAATGGAATAACTGATGTAGATCATGATCTTTTAAGAATAATTTTAAGAGCAGCCAATGAAGAAAATGTAAAAATTAAAAAAGGAAAAATGCCTTTAATGTGTGGAGCGACAGATAGTGCGGCGTTTATAAAGTCTGGCTTTAAATCAATAAGTATCACGGGAATTTCTCACAACCTAGAAAAAGTTTATCATACTAGACTTGATACATATGATAAAGTAAATAATCAAGCACTTATTAACGTCTTTAAAGTGTGTTTAAAAATAATTGAACTTTTTGATAGTGACGATAATAATTAGAAATGCAAAAGAAAAAGATTTCTAATAGTTTTTTATTTAGCGCAGATATGCTATGTTTTATGGGAAAAAGTTTAAATCTTATTTTTTAAATTTAAAGTAACTAACGTATTAAATTATGTCAAGTTAGAAGAAAATAAGATAAATAATGTGCTGTTAAAAGACCCAGAAAAGCTTTTATTAACTGATAAACAAAAAAGCATAATTGGCTAATTATTAAAAAAATTTAAGATTCTAATATCTAATTTTTAACTTTTAAATTATCATGCTAAAGGATTATTTTAACAAAAAGTTAAAAGTATCAATAATAAAAAAAAAACAGTAAAAACTATTATTAAATAAGGTGAAAATTATTAGTAATGATGTAAAAACTAATGCGATAAGAGTTGCCGGTAAAAATATTTCTCATTTGGCATTGTATATAAGTGATGAAGAAATTAATGAAACGACTGTTGCAAGATTTTAAACGTAGATCATTATTTGGTTTAAAAACATTAGTTATAATTGGAGCATTTAAAACCTATTATGTATTCGTTATTTAGATAAGCTATGAACTAGATTTAAAGAAAGCTTGCAAGATGGTTTGTAAAAAATTAATTTAGATGATTAAATTAAAAGATTTATTAAATATAGCAAAATATATTTACGTAGGCTTTAGCCCGATCTGAATAAAAAAGACATTTAATACTGTTTTAGATGAAATAGCGACCTTATTTGATGAAATATATTTTTTTGCTTTCCATATTGGCTATCAGTTTAAGATAAATACTACTGATTTAAAAAAGATAATTGATTTTACTTATGCAAATATAATTAAATAGTTTACAGGAGATTATTAATGAGTAAATTAAAAGAAAAAACAATTGATTTTGATGTACCAAAAGAAATTCAGCTTAAAACATTCAAATTAGTGTATTTAAACGAATCATTGATTGATTCTTTTTATAATATCATTTCAGATGCAAAAGATCATATAAAAGAAATTTTGAAAGATACTTGGCCATATGATGAATCATCAAAAGAAAAAAATCTAGAAGAGTTATTATATCATCACCAGGATTTTAAAGAAAAAAAGGCATATGCTTATGGGGCTTTCATAGATGACAAGCAGGTTGGCTGCCTTTATATTAATCCAATAGATAATGGAGATTATGACGCTCTTGTTTATCTTTGGACATACTCAAGTAAACTAGATTATAAACTATATGAAGAAGTAAAAGACTGGATTAAAGAATGCTGGCCACTTGATAATGTTGGCTATCTTAATTTTGAAATAAACAAGAAATTTTAACTATCAATTAATTGAACTAGTGAAACTAGTTTTTTTATTTTAAGATTAAGAAAAAAAATATAGTATTTAACTAGTAAAGTTAAATTTATGATAAAATATAAATGAATAGTAAAATAAGGAAATAAACTAATGAAGGTAAGTGAAAGTAATGAAAAAAGAAAAAATGATTTTTATTTTGATTTTATTAGCATCGATAACATTAACAATCTTAAGTGTTCTTTGTTTCCCTCAAGAGGTAAAGATTCAATTTAATTCTAATGGTGGAACTTTTGTCAAAAAACCTATAGCGATTATTATGATGTTTGGTTTTACTTTTGTTTTTAATTTTCTTTATTATACAAGTAATGAAAGAAAAAATCTTTTTATTGCTTTACTAGGATTACTCTTACACATTTTTATAATTGTTGTTAATCTGTTTTTTGTTTAATAAACATAAAAGCAGTGATAAAGAGCTTTATTAAAGCTTGAAAAAGTGTTATAATTTTACTTTAAATAAATTATAAATAGTGATATCATATATTGTATTAGTTTAAAGTTTAGAATATTTATTTAATAATTCTATGTTTAAAAACATTAACAAAAAAGAAGTGATTAATATGTCAAAATTATTAAAAAAGCAACCAGCTTCTCGAATTATTGCAGAAGGTTTTATTCTTACAATTTTAATAAGTTCAGGGTTGTTAATGATGCCGTTTAGCATTAAAGATGGTGTTCATTTATCATTTATTGATGCCTTATATACCGCGACAAGCGCCGTATGTGTAACGGGCTTAGTCATGGTTGATGCTTTTGATACTTTTACGATAGTAGGACAAATACTTTTAGCGCTTATGATGCAAATAGGCGGACTTGGAGTTACAGCTATTGGTGTTGGCTTTATTGTGGCAATTGGTAAGAAAATTAATCTTAAAGATCGTAATTTAATTAAAGAAGCAATGAATTTAGATTCGCGCAAGGGTGTCGTTAAATTTATAAAAAATATTTTTATAACGACGGTTATAATTGAACTTATAGGAGCTGTATTATGTTTTTTTGTATTTATAAAAGATTATTCACCATTTAGAGCTATTGGAATCAGTCTTTTTCATTCCGTTGCGGCTTTTAATAATTCCGGTTTTGATATCTTAGGCGGCTTTCAGAGCTTAACAGTTTATAAAGATAATGTTTCATTAATGTTAATAACTAGTGGATTAATATTTTTAGGTGGTATAGGTTTCCTAGTAATCAAAGAGGTTATAAGCAAAAAATTTAAATGGCGTAAATTTTCTATGCATACAAAAGTTGTTTTATATATGAGTTTTATGCTATTAGTAGTGGGAACAATTTTAATAAAACTAACGGTTAACAATATAACTTGGTTAGGAGCTTTTTTTAACAGCGTTTCCGCTAGAACGGCAGGATTTTCAACATTTGCCTTAAATAAATTTTCAACAGCTGGATTATTAACGATGATTGGGTTAATGTTTATTGGAGCTTCACCAGGATCAACTGGTGGTGGTATTAAAACAAGTACGTTCTTTGTAATTGTCCAAGGAGTTAAATCCGCTGCGACTAATGAATCAGAAAAAGCCTTTAAGTATTCTATACCCAAAGATGCATTTAAAAAAGCGGTTGTGGTGATGATACTCGCAATTACGGTTGTCTTTGTTTCTACGTATCTTTTAGTTATTATGGATCCAAATGTTCCTTTTATAGATGCAATTTTTGAAATGGTCAGCGCATTTGCGACAGTAGGATTATCAACAGGAATTAGTCAAAATTTGAGTATTGGTAGTAAAATATTAACAATTATTGTCATGTTTATTGGGCGCTTAGGCCCTCTTACAATTGCCACGTTATGGCATTTTTCAAGAGGTGAACTAGTCCGTTATCCTGAAGGCAATATAACAATAGGTTAAAAGAGGAGTGTATTTATATGAAAACAAAAAATGAGAAATTAACATATGGAATAATTGGTCTTGGACGATTTGGTTATGCTTTAGCAGTTGAACTTGCAAAAGCAGGAGAAGAATTATTAGTAATTGATGAAGATGAAGAAAAGGTTCGTTCACTTCGTGATGTAACAGAAAATGCCTATACAGTTACTAATCTTAAGAAACAGACATTACTTGAAACAGGTATCCAAAACTGTGATGTAGCCGTTGTATGTATTGGGGAACATATTGATACTTCAATTTTAACAACACTTCATTTGGTTGGTATGGGTATTCCTAAAGTAATTTCTAAAGCAACATCAAGTGAACATGGGGAAATACTTGAAAAATTAGGAGCCGAAGTGGTATATCCTGAAAGAGATATGGCTGTCCGTTTAGCTTATAGAATTGAAACCTTTAAAACATTAGATTTTGTTAAGTTAAGTGAAAAGGTAAATATCTCCAAAATATTAGTTCCTCAAAAATTTATTGATAAAACTGTTATGGCTGTAAATTTACGTGGACAATTTGGGGTAAATATCATTGCAATTGAAAATGAAGGATATGTACACGAAGTTGTTGATCCAAACTATGTTTTTCAAGCAAATGATATTCTATATTTATCAGGTAAAAAAGATAATTTTATTAAATTATCAAATTGGGCTAACGATTAATAGTAACAATATTGAAATAATTGAGCGCTATCCGTGTTTTTCTTTAAAACCATTAAATGAATGGGATTTATATTTATGATAAAATTATAAAAAATATAAAAAAGCATAATTCAAAAATTATGCTTTTTATATGTTTTTGTACTGAGCATCATACATATTGCGATAAATATCTGAATTATCGTATAAGTATTGATGAGAACCCTCATGAGTTATATTACCATTATCGATAACGATAATCCTGTCCGCATCCTTTATTGTTGATAAACGATGAGCAATGATAATCGTTGTTCTTTCTTTTGCAAGAATTTCTGTTGCTTTTTGTAGTAATAATTCAGTTTCAGTATCAATGTTTGCTGTTGCTTCATCTAAAATAAATATATCAGGATTATAAAGTAAGATACGACTAAAAGCTATTAGTTGTTTTTCACCAACTGATAAATTATCACCGTGATAAGCAATCATTGTGTCAAGTCCGTTCTCTGTTTTAGTTAAAAGTTTGGTTGCGCCAATATATTTAATAACCTTAACAATGTCGCAATCTTGAATATCTTTATTTCCTAGCGTAATATTATCTCTAATGGTACCATAGAAAAGTGACGGAGTCTGTAAAACAATCCCCAAGTGTCTGCGATAAAATCTTTTGTTATAATCCCGAATATCATGACCATTAATAAGTATTTCACCTTCTTCAAAATCATTAAATCGTAATAAAAGATTCATTAATGTGGATTTCCCTGATCCCGTATGACCAACAATCCCAATTTTCTCGCCTTTCTTAATTCTTAAGTTAATATTTTTTAAGACAAGATTACTTCCAGTATAGGAAAAATTAACATTCTTAAACTCAATGTCTGATGCAAGCGTTAAGCAATCTTCTCCATCATAAATTTTTGAATCAATAGGTTCATCAATAAAGCCGAAGATTCGATAAGCTGAAACAATTGAATCTTCTAAACCATTTAAATTATTAAAAATTTGATTTAAAGGTTGAACAATTTTATCAACATAATTTGTTACTGCATAAATCATTCCACTTGTGACTAAAATTTCTGGGCCTAAGACTAGATAAGCAAAGTAACCCAAAACTAAGCATGTAAGAATTCTTTGTACTAAATAAATTAATTCCATTCCAAATGACGATTGTACAATCGAAAGTTTTCTTTTTAAACCGTTTGTTTCAACAACCAAATTATTATATTCATTCAACATGTGATTTTCCTGATTGTACATTTGAATCAAATTAACACCAGTAATTATTTCGTTAATTTTTGCGTTTATTTGCGCGGAATTTTCTCTAATTTTGAGATTAAAGTTATGAATATATTTTCTAAAGAATGTCACCCAAATATATACAAGAGGAATTAAAACTAATAAGGCAATAGCAATTTTTTTATTTAAATATACTAAAGAAGAATAAACAACTACTAAGTTTAGCCCAGCTTGTATGAGGTTGAAAATTGTTGAATAAAAAGATCTTACACCATTTGCATCGTTATTTATTTTTGTAACAATTTTCCCGTCAGGCTCTAAATCATAATAAGTAGTTGGTAATTCTCCCATTTTTTTCATTGCATCAACGCGGATATCACGTTCAAGCTTCATGGCAGTTAAACTAAATAAAATACTTAAAATATAACGTAGGATAATTGTTGAACCAACTGCTAATATATAAAACCACATGTTTTTATTTAAACCTAATAAACGTTCTGTAACCTCTAAATTAGCTTTGTTACTTAAAAAATCATCAATAATATTTTTAGAAATTATTGGGCCAATGTTTGAAGTATAAGAAACGATAACTGTAATGATAATTGTTGATATAACTAGCCACTTACTTCTAAGAGCGTATTTAATGATTCTAAATGAAATGTTTTTATTCTTTTTCATGATTAGCCTCCGTTAAATTTAACTCTTGTTCGCGGTATTGGGCGCTATACCAACCATTTTGATCAATGAGTTCCTGATGTGTTCCCTCTTCAATAATCTTTCCATCATCTAAAACAATAATATGATCAGCCCTTTTTACCGCTGATAAACGGTGGGCAATAATAACGTTGGTTTTACCCTTTCTTGTCTTAGCTATCGTTTCTAAAATATTTGTTTCCGTATTTCCATCAACAGCAGATAGTGAATCATCTAATATTAAAATCTCAGCATCCTTTAGAAATGCTCTAGCAATTGATAAACGTTGTTTTTGTCCACCAGATAAAGTTACTCCATATTCGCCAACAATTGTATTCAATCCCTCACTTAAATAAGGCATATCTTTTAAGAAATCAGCTTTTTTAATTGCTTCAATTATTTCATCCATAGTCTTTTCTTTTACACTACCGAGTTTAATGTTGTCTAAAACCGAACGAGAAAATAACGTATGCTCCTGTGGAACATAGCTAATCATTTCTCTAATCGATGAAACTTTAAAACGATCAATTGGATAATCATTTAAAAGTAAAGTATTTGCTTTAACTGGATATTGACGTACTAACTGCTTAATTAAAGTTGATTTACCAGAAGCTGTCTTACCAACAATTCCTAAAGTCTCACCTTTTTTTAAGCATAAATTAATATTTGTTAAATTATTTCTTTGACTTCCTGTATATTTAAAATTAAAATTAATAAAATTAAATGATAAAAGTTCTTTTAAATCTTTAGCACCTTCTATATCTTTAATTAAAATATTAGAATTATAAATTTCATTTAAACGATCAAGTGAAACATGAGATTGTTGGAAGGTTGTAATGGTATTACCAATATCTGCAAGTGGTCCAATCAACATTCCTAAATATAAGTTAAATTGAACTAAATCAGCAATTGACATTGATCCATTAATAACATGAATACCGCCGACCCATAAGGCAATGACAATACTTACCATATTAACACTCTGAAAAAGTGGGCCAAAAAGTGAGTTAACCTTTAAATTTTTCTTTTCAGTTAAATAAACATCATCAGCGTATGATTTTAATTTTTTATAGTTTTCTTCTTCAAGTGAGTAGCTTCTTATTGTTTTAACGTTACTAGCAGATTCTAATATTACGTTATTCATTAAACTTACCTTTTCTCTTACCCGACGCCAGTTTCTTTTAACAAGTGGTCTTAAGACAATAATGACGATCCAAATGATTGGTAAAGGAATAATAGAATAAAGAGTAAGCTTCGCATTTAAGTTAGTAATTCTATAAATTAATAAAGAAATAGTTATAATTTGTGTCGTTAGTGATAAAATTGTATCGACAGTAACTCTTTGAACGAAATTAATATCGCCTGTAGCTCTAGCAATTAAATCACCAACTGGATGTTCCTCAAAAAATATTTCGTCTTCATCTAAAAGTTTTTTTAAAAATTTCTTTCGAAGTTCAAAATTAAGTTTTAAATCCAAATTAGTTGTTAATATACGTCTGAAGATTGCACATATATAAATAAGTAGTACAACAATTGCGTCTAGGATAACAAGTTTAAAAACTGCTTCTTTAGTTACTAGATTTTTATCAACTAAATTTATTATATCGCCAATTATTTTTGGTGGAATTAGTAGTAAGTAGCTAATTAAAAAAACAAAAATTAAAATTATTAAATAGCTATACCATCTTTTTTTGAAAAACCAACTCATATTTTTAAAAATCTTCAACATTCGACATCACCGCAAGTATTTTAACATAAAAAGCAAATTGTTAGGAAAAAATAATTTAGAATGATATAATAAAAGTATCAACAAAATATAAAAGGAGGATTCATAATGATTAATATTAAAAGTGAAAACTTTAAAAAAGAAGTGTTAGAAAGTGAAGGACTGGTACTAGTAGATTTCTGGGCTTCATGGTGTTCACCATGCCGTGCTCAAGGAGCAATTCTTGAATCTTTTAACCCTAAAGTTGAAGATAAAGTAAAAATTGTTAAAATAAATGTTGACGAAGAAGAAGAATTAGCAAGTTTATTTAACGTTAGAAGTATACCTACTTTAGTTGTTTTTAAAGACGGAAAAGTTTTAAAGAGTGAAGTTGGCGTTCATGATGAAGAAACGCTAATGAGAATGCTAGATATCTAATGTTTGACTCTATAATTATTGGTAGCGGACCTGCAGGCATCCAAGCTGCAATTTATCTCAAAAGGTTCAAAAAAGAAGTCGTAATTATTACTAAAGATAGGGGAGCCTTAGCTAACGCATCAAATGTTGAAAATTACTTTGGTTTTTCATCAATTAATGGAAATGAATTACTCGATAGTGGTTTAAAACAGGTGAAAGATTTAGGTGTAGATGTAAAAGAGGAAGAAGCCTTAAGCATTGAAGAAGGTAATTTCTTTACTGTAAAAACTGATAAAGCTGAATATACAGGAAAAACAGTGTTATTAGCGATGGGTAAGATTAGACCAAAAGGCAAAATAAATGGCCTTGAAAAAGCAAAAAATGTTAGTTATTGTGCCGTTTGTGATGGTTTTTTTTATCGACGAAAAAAAATAGCTTTGATTGGTAGTGGAAATTATATGCTATCGGAATATGATGTATTAAAGAATCAGACTAATGATATTTGGGTTTTTACTAATCAAAAAGAAGCAAGAAAAGACCTACCTAACCTAGTTACTGATGAAATTGTAGACATAAGTGATAATACAATTAAGACAGCTAATCAAGAATATAAAGTTGATGGAATATTTTTAGCGTTAGATTCTCCTGATGCAAGTGATTTTTCACGTACTTTAGGGGTCGTTATGGAAGGAAGCAATATCAAAGTTGACGATAACTATATGACAAATATTAAAGGAATCTTCGCTGCCGGTGATGTGATTGGCGGAATTTATCAGATTGTTAAAGCTGCCAGTGATGGGGCAAATGCTGCATTTAAAATTAACGATTATTTAAAAAAAATTAATAAATAAAGTTTCTTTAAAAGATGGTTAATAATGCTTAACCATTTTTTTTATTTTAATGTATTTTATAAAACTAAAAGTTAATTAAATATAATAAAAACAAATAAAAAATAAAAAAATGCAATTTTCATAGTTTTTTTGTATAATTGTATGTGGGGTGAAAATATGAATTACACTTTATGTTTAATACAATACCATGATCAGCTATTATTATTAAATAGAGAAAAGAAGCCTTGGATGGGACGTTGGAATGGTATTGGCGGAAAATTTGAAAAAGGGGAAAATGCGCTTTTATGCGTAAAAAGAGAAATAAAAGAAGAGACAGGTTTAGATGCTTTAAACATTAAATTTGAAGGACTTCTTAAATGGTCTATCAATGATATTATAGATGATGGAACTGTATTTATATTTTCTGCTCATGTTGATAAAATTGAAACAAATTTTCCACTTAAGACAAGAGAAGGTATCTTAGATTTAAAAAGTATTAAATGGGCAACTGATTTTAATAATTTAGGTTTAGTTACAAACTTAAGACTAATGATTCCAAATATCATGAATAATGAGACACCAAAAAAATACGTATGTAATTACAAAAGACAAAATGTTGATTATTTAGATTCAGAGATTGTTGAGAAAGAAGAAGTTTTTGAACTAACAAAAGAAGAAAGAGAAATGGTTGAAAGATTATATGAATAAACTACTTGAACTTAGAAAAGAGATTGATGATCTTGATTTAAAGATTGAAGAGTTATTTTATAAAAGAATGGCCATAGTTAAAGAAGTAAAAAAATATAAGCAAGAAAGTAATATTAGTGTAGAAGATAATAGTCGGGAAAAAATAATGTTTGAAAGAGTAAAAATGAATAACGAGTTTAGTCCTTATTATCTTAAACTGTTAGAAAAAATAATCCAATTATCGAAAGAGTATCAAAATGAGAATAAATAATTATATAAAAACATGTGGCGTATGTTCAAGAAGAGAAGCAGACAATTTAATTGAAAGTGGTCGAGTTTTAGTTAATGGTAAATTAGCTGAGATTGGGATGGAAATTAATGCAAAAGATGTTGTGTTAGTTGATAATAAAAAGATAAATTTAGTAAATACTAAAGTTTATTTATTATTAAATAAGCCAATTGGAATTGAGACAACAGCAGAAAAAAAGAAAAATAATATTATTGATTTTGTAGGCTTTAAAGAGCGTCTTTTTCCTGTTGGCAGACTTGATAAAGACTCTTGTGGAATAATCATCTTAACTAATGATGGTGACATTGTAAATGATATTTGTCGAGTTGAAAACAATCATGAAAAAGAATATTTAGTAATGGTCGATAAACCTTTAGATATGGATTTTAAATATTTAATGGAAAAAGGCGTTAAGATTTATAATCCTGCGCAGAATCGTCCAGTTGTAACGAAAAAATGTATGATAAAAATTGTCAATAGCACGACATTTAAAATTACAATAACGCAAGGACTCAATAGACAAATAAGAAGAATGTGTAAGGAACTTGGATACAATGTTACTTATTTAGAGCGAATTCGTATTATGAATATTTCTGATTCACACTTAAAAAAAGGTGAATATCGGATGTTAACTTCTAAAGAGATTCGGGACTTAAAAGAATTATTGAAGATAAATCAAAGAGAAACTTAAAAATTTCTCTTTTTTTATGAAAATTGTTAATATACATTCTTTTATATTGTGTTATAATAATAAGGAACAAAAGGAGGTAAATTATGCTATTCAAAAGTATTAAGGGAATACATATAGATGGACATAAATCAATGTCAACTAATAAGCCAGTTAGTGAATATTTAAATCCTGAATATGTTTATATTCCCCTTGTGTCAGGCGCAAACAAACTTAAAGCAAATGTTGTTGCGGGTGACCATGTTTATGTAGGAAAAATAGTAGCTACGAGCGAAGGCCGTTTTTATATTCCCGTTGCCTCATCTGTATCTGGTGAAGTTACTGGAATAAAAAAAATGTGGCATTCATCTGGAAGAATGGTTGAAACATTAGAAATAAAAAACGATTTTAAAGATGAAGTTGATCCAGCTATTAATAAAGAGGAAAATCCAGAAAAATTAACACGTGAGGAAATCATTGCTAAAATAAAGGCGTGTGGAGTTATTGGACTAGGTGGGGCAGGATTCCCTACTTATGTAAAATATCAATGTGATCAAAAAGAAGTTTTAATTATCAATGGTGTTGAATGTGAACCATATTTAACATGTGATTATGTTAATATGTTAAATAATCCAGAAAAATTATTTAAAGGTGTTAAATACTTACTTAAAGCTGCAGGTGCACAAAAAGCGGTTATCGCTTTAAAAGAGTATCGTCATGATTTAGTAGAGTTATTTCAACCATATTTAAATGAAAATCCTGAGATAAGCTTGTATTTGGCAAAAGATGTTTATCCTGCTGGCTGGGAAAAATACTTAGTTCAAAAAATTACAGGAAAAACTTATGAAAAACTACCAAGTGAGGTAGGTGCTGTTGTAAACAACTCGTCAACAGCTATTTTAGTGGCTGATGTTATTGAAAAATCATTACCACAAACTGAAAGAATTGTAACAATTACTGGTGATGGTATTTCTACACCACAAAACTTTAAAGTTAAAATTGGTACAAGAGTTAAAGAATTAGTTGCTAAAGCTGGTGGATACACGTCTGAATCAGATAAGACTTATTGTGTCGCTGGTGGGCCAATGACTGGACACTCTATTTTAATCGATGATTTAATTGTTGATGCAACAATGTGTGCAGTTGTTTATATTATTTCAGATAATGATCGTTTAAATCCTGCTTGTTTAGGTTGTGGAAAATGTAGTGAGAACTGTCCTGCTTATTTAACCCCAACATCAATTAGAGATGCCGTAATACGTAAAGACGTTGATGCAGTTAGTGCTTTAAATATCAATGCTTGTATTCTTTGTGGATTATGTTCATACGTATGTCCATCTCGCGTTGAAATTACAGACTATATGGTCCAAGCAAAAGATTTAGTCAGAAAGGCTGGTAAATAATGGGTCGTTTTAAAAATGGAAAAACCCCTTTTGTAAGAATTGCTGATTCAAAGGGTCATAATACAAGCACAATGATGCGCGATTTTTTAATCGCATTAATTCCTGTTATTTTATTTGGTTGGTATAAAAATGGTTTAAAACCTTTTATCAATGATGAAATAAATTTCTATCAAATGTTATATCCACTAATTATTGTTATTGTTGGTGGACTAGCATGTTATATACTTGAAGGATTTGCCCTATTCTTAATGGACAAGGATGCTAAAACATTCAAGGGTATTGTAAGTAAGTTAAAAGTAACTTATCCAGCTATTCCTGGTATATTATTAGCATTAATATTACCTTCTTATACACCAATTTGGGTGTTGGTTACTGGGTGTTTCTTTGCAACAATTATTGCCAAAATGCTTTTTGGTGGTTTTGGACATAACGTATTTAATCCAGCATTAGTTGGATATATCTTAATTGCTTTTGCATTTACTGGCGTAATAAGCAATGCTGGTGAATCACTAAGTAAAATTACAGCTATTACTGGTGCTACACCTTTAGCAGTATTAGCAGGTAATCAAACTACATTATCATATGATGTATTAGTTAAACCATTTGGTTCACTACTTAATTTCTTCTTAGGGACAATTCCTGGTGCCTTTGGTGAAACAAGTGCTCTTGCTTGTCTTGTTGCATTTATATACTTAGTTGTAAGAAGAGTTATTAATTATAAATTACCAGTTATTTATATTGCTACAGTATTTATCCTTTCATGGATAATTGGTTTAACTAATGGCGTTACTGGTATTTGGTTCCCAGTATATAGCATCTTATCAGGTGGTGTATTCTTTGGGGCGGTATTCATGCTTACTGAACCTGTAACATCACCAAGAAATCCACTTGGTAAAGTTTGGTATGGTGTCTTTGTTGGTATTTTAACTGTATTATTTAGATTTGTTGGTGTTTTACCTGAAGGTGTTGCAACAGCAATCTTAGCTGGTAATATTTTTGTTATTATGATTGATACTGCATCAGCTAAAGTTAGAGCTATTGGTTATAAAAAATCAGCTTTAAGACCAGTTATTATATTTGGATGCTTACTTGTGTTACTTTCAACATTTACTGTTGTTAGAGCTTCTTCAATATACCAGGTTTACACAGCTCCTAATATAACAAGTGAAATCAAAGAAGTTAAACAAAATTTAGATAAATATGAAGAAATTAATGTAACAGTAGATGTTACAAAAGATGGTGTTTTAAAAACTTATAATCTAGTTTATAACCTTCAAGGTGCTTATGTATCTGGTGTACAACCAACAGATATTAATGTTACTGAATTAGATTCAAAAGTTAAGAGCAAAATTGACAGTTTAAGTAATGTCATTTTTAAGGTTGAGAAAAAAGATGACACTATGCTTGTAACTGTTAAGTCAATTGGATACAATCCAGGTTTAAAGATCGAATATACAATCAAGAATAGTACTGTTATAAGTGCAAAATATATTGCTGGTTTTGAATCTTATGAAAATAGTGAGTCATATAGTGGAGCTTTACCTCCTGCAGTTGAAAACAAATTTACTGGTGAACTTGAAAACTTTACTGGTGTAACTGGTGCAACTATGACATCAAATGCTTTAAAATCTTCATTAGTATTTGTAAAAGCATTTATTCCTCATTTATCTTCTTACACAACATCATTAAATAGTATTCGTCCAAACTTTGATAATTTAGATGAATTTATCGCAAATGTAACATATGCAGTTAATAATACTGATGTTACAACTGATATTGTCTTAGATAAAGATGGCAACTTTTTAAGAGTTGTTGGTACTGCTTCTAATCCTTTAGAAGAAGCCCAAACAAAATTTAAAAACGAAGCAGTAGAAGCAGTTAAAAAATTTGCTAAAGTAGTTTCTGTTGAAAAGAATAATACAACTTATACTTTAGTAGTTCAATCATCTGGTTATGTTGGCCAAGTTAAAACAACATTTACAATTACTGATGGAGTTATAACTAATGTTACTACAACAGATTTTGAAAGCTATGCTGAAGAATATAATGACCAATATCAAGGTGCAGATCATC
The DNA here is from genome assembly GCA_023410715.1 of Bacillota bacterium. Classification (GTDB taxonomy): domain Bacteria; phylum Bacillota_I; class Bacilli_A; order Izemoplasmatales; family UBA1188; genus JAEYPN01. The sequence goes on along the minus strand of JAEYPN010000019.1, from coordinate 23,986 downwards.
CAGCAGTCGAAGAAAAATTTGCTAGTGAACTAGATAACTTTACAGGTGTTGCTGGCGCTACTTATACTTCTCAAGCCTTGAAGAAAAATTTAGCAATGGCTAAAATCTTCATTGAGTCTGTTAAAGGAGGTAACTAAAAATGAATAAAGGACTAAAAACAGGTTTATTATTATTTGCCTTTTCATTAATTTGTGGGTTACTTCTAGCTGTTTCTAATAAAATAACATCTCCAATAATTGAAGCAGCTAAATTAGAAAAGGTTCAAACTAATTTAAAAGAATTCTATTCAGGTAGTGAATATGAATTTACTGTTGATAACGTTACATCAAAATATACTAACGTTTCAGAAATATATGTTATAAAGAAAAATGGCGAAGTATTTGCCAATGCTTATTTATTAACTGCAACAGGTGGCTATGGTGGAAACATTGAATTACTTGTTGTTGTTGAAAAAGAAGATCTAAAGCTTGCTGGTCTTAAAGTAATCAGTCATTCAGAAACCAAAGGAATTGGTTCAAAAATTGTTGATGAAGATTTTAATGTGGTATCTAAACCACTTAGTTCATTAGACGACAATTTTGAAGGAATTACTGGTGCTACTGTCTCTTCAAAAGCTGTTAAGCGTGGTCTAAAATTAGCTTTAAAACAAGCTCAAAGAAGCTTTGGAGCGTGATAATATGACAAAAAAAGAAAATTTATTAAAAGGATTTATTAAAGAAAATCCACTATTTGTATCAGTTTTAGGAACATGTCCTTCCTTAGCAATAACTAAATCAATTGAAAATGCTTTAGGTATGGGAGCTGCAATTCTTCTTGTACTAGTATTATCAAATTTAATTATTTCTTTGATTAATTCAAGCAAATGGTTAAGAGAATCAATTGAACAAATAAGAATTCCGGTTTACATAGTTGTAATAGCTACACTAGTTACAATAGTTGATTTGGTTATGCAAGCATTCTTACCTGAATTACATAGTACTTTAGGCGTGTTCATTCCTTTAATCGTTGTTAACTGTATTATTTTAGGACGTGCTGAAGCTTATGCTTCAAAGAATAAACCATTAGATTCAGTAATCGATGGTATTTCTATGGCACTTGGATATACAATGGCTTTAGCTATTATTTCATTAATAAGAGAAGTTTTAGGTGCAGGCTCAATAACTATTTGGGGTAATCTTAAACTTAATTTAATGCCTATTTATAATTTCTTAGGCATTGAACCAAACTCATTATTTGTTTCACCTGCAGGTGCATTCTTAACATTTGGCTTTGTTCTTGCGACTATTGCCGCTATTAAAAATGCTAAAGCTAACAAGAAGGAGGCTAAATAATGTTATCAATTATTTCTATTGCATTTACAGCGTTTCTAATTGAAAATGTAATTTTAAATCAATTCCTTGGTATTTGCCCTTTCCTTGGGGTATCTAAGAGTAAAAAATCAGCAATTGGTATGGGTATAGCCGTTGTTTTAGTAATAGTTTTATCAACTATTGTTACATATGCAGTTTATAATCTAATTTTAGTTAAATTAGGTATGGTATATATGAGAACAATCGTGTTCATACTAATTATAGCTGCACTAGTTCAAATGGCTGAGTTTATTATTAAAAAACTATCTCCATCACTATATGAATCACTTGGTATTTATCTTCCATTAATTACAACTAACTGTGCCGTTCTTGGTACAGCAATCTTAAGCATAGATAAAGGTTACAATTTCTTAGAAGTTATTGTATATTCAGCATCTATTTCACTTGGATTCTTATTTGTAATGTGGATTTTCTCAACACTTAGAGAAAAGATTGACTATTCTCCAGTTCCTAATGCTTTTAAAGGTGTACCAATTGCATTAATTACAGCAGCAATTTTAGCTTTAATCTTCTCAAGATTCGGCGGATTAGCTCCAGAACCAGTGGAAGAAGAAAAAGCAATTGTAGAAAAAACAACACTTAATGTAAATTACAATGTCAGTGAATATTTTGACATTAGTGATTTAATATAGGAGGATATAATTATGGATATTTTAATTCCTGCGTTAGTGTTATCAGGCATTGGTCTAATCTTAGGTGTTTTAATTTATATTGTTTCTACGATATTTGCAGTAAAAACTGATGAAAATTTAACGAAGTTAATTGAGTTAATGCCAGGTTATAACTGTGGTGCATGTGGATTCCCAGGATGTTCTGGTCTTGCTCGTGCAATTTATAATGGTGAAGGTAAACCAAGTAATTGTAAACCAATGAAGAAGGAACAAGAGGAAAGAATTTTAGAATTTTTAAAAGATTTAAAGAAATAATTAAGGAGAATATATATGGCAAAGAAAAATAAAAAGAAAGCAGCTCGAGGTTTTTTAAAAGGTTATGCTGAATTTATTAAAAAAGGAAACATTATTGATCTTGCAGTTGCGGTTGTAATTGGTTCCACTTTTAATGCCATTGTAAATTCCTTAGTAAAAGATATCATTATGCCAAGTGTTGCGATGCTATTTGGTAAAAATAGCTTTAAAGACTGGACATATGTTTATTCTGAAGATATTATTATTAATTATGGTAATTTCATTAATACAATTTTTCAATTTATTATTATTTCCTTTTCAATTTATTTTGTATTAAAGGTTTTAATCCGAAATGACGTAAATAAAAAACTAAAAGAAAAAATTGACGGATTAAAAAAGAAAATTGATGAGAAAGTTGAAAATGAAGAAGAAAAACCTCAAGTGGTAGAAGAAGTTGTTCCTCAAACACCACAAAAAACTGAAACTGAGTTACTTCAAGAAATTATCGATTTAATAAAAAATCAAAATAGCCCAGACAAAAAATAAAAAATATCATAACCTAGTATAGGTGAAAATATGATATTTGGAACAAATAAAAAAGAATTAATTCAAAATCAAATTAATTCAAATTTTTATAATATTAATTGTGAAAAAAGCTTACTTGTTGATGACCATATCGTCATTTTTTCAGGTAAGCTTTTTAATTTGAAAGAAATTAAAAATAATCTTATGGAACATGGAAAAATATTTAAAACTGGTAAGGATGAAGAAGTTATTCTTAAATATTACCTAGAATTAGGTAATGAAGCATTTAATAACTTATTAGGTGAATTTATCGTTATTATTATTCATGATAATGAAATTAAGATTTTCCGCGATCCATTAGGCTTAAAACCATTTTTTTATGCATATAGAGATAATAACTTATATTTTGCCAGTAAATTAAGTGACTTATTACCATTAATTGGTGAAACAATTGTTGATAATATCGGATTATGTGAACTTCTTGGTATGGGTCCAGGTCATACGCCTGGTAAGACAGTATATAAAGACGTTTTTGAATTAAGAGGGGGTTACTGTTTAACATATAAGGGCGAATTAGAAGTTAAACCTTATTTTAAGTTAATTCCAGAAAAATACACTTATTCACAACCTTTAACTGTTAAAATTACTAAAGACTTGGTTGAAAGTTCAATTGATAATACCTTAGAATATATTAAAGATCCATCAATTTTAGTTTCTGGTGGATTAGATTCAAGTGTCATTAGTTCTTATATTGCAAGAAAAAGAAAGTTAGATACAATATCAATGGATTATGAAAATAGTAATGCTGACTTTAAAGGGAATGACTTTTTAGTTTCTCACGATCAAGAATATGTCAAATATTTACTTGAAAAATATCCAACTAATCATGAAACTGTCGTTATCAATAATAAAGAGTTAGCCAATGTCTTAGGGAAAATGGTTGAACTTCGTGACTATCCAGGTATGGCAGATGTTGATAGCGTTCTTTATTTACTACTTAATAAAATCCAAGACCGTCATCATGACGTTATTACTGGTGAAATAAGTGATGAAATATTTGGCGGATATCCATGGTATTACCGCGATACAAAAGGTGAATTATTTCCATGGCTTAGAAATCTTGATGTAAGACTTGATTTATTAAAACCAGAACTTAAAGATAAACTAAATATTAAAGAATACATAACTGATCGCTACCATGAATTAGTAAAAGAAGTACCACTTCTTGATGAGTTTACTGAAGAAGAGAAAAACGAGCATATTTTGTATTATTTGAATGTTTATTCATTCTTACCAACTCTCATCTACCGCAATAGTCAAATGGCTCTAGAAGCCGATTTATCACTTTATGTACCATTTGGTGATATGCGTCTAATTAAATTCTTATATAACGTGCCATTTAAATATAAATTTTATAATAATCAAGAAAAAGCTTTACTTAGAGAGGCATTTAAAGATTTACTTCCTGTAGAAATTTTAAACCGAAAAAAAAGTCCGTTTCCTAAAACAATGAGCCCAATCTATAAAGAAGAAGTTAAAAAATTATTAAAAGAAGCAATATTAGATGAAAAGTCAATTTTACATGATTTGTTTGATATTGAGAAAGTTAATTCATTATTAGTAGAAGATGATTTTGACAGACCATGGTATGGCCAATTAATGACAAAACCACAATTAATGGCTTACTTGTATCAAATCCATTATTGGGGTAAAAAATATAACATCAAACTAAATATAAAAAAATAGAATCTTCTCGCGATTCTATTTTTTCATTTAATATTTATTTGTTTTTCTCTTCAATTGCTTTTGTGATTGATGCGCATAAATTTTCTTTTTCCATTTTATATGCTTGTTTTATACAATTATAAATGGCTAAAGATTTGCTACTACCATGACCTTTAACGATAACTTTACTTACACCAAGCATAACGCCACCGCCATAGTTATTATAATCCATCATGTTTTTAATTTTCATGATATCTTTTTTTACAAGTAGAGCACCTAATTTATTCTTTAAGCTTGATTTAAAAGTTTTCTTTAAAAGCGTTAGTACTTCTAAGCAAGCCCCTTCAGTTGATTTAATTAAAACATTACCACTAAAACCATCACATACGACTAAATCATATTCTCCCGTTAATAAATCGCGGCTTTCCATATTACCAACAAAATTTAGATCTTTTTGTTCTTTTAGTAAGTCATATGTTTCTTTTCTCAGGTTGTCGCCTTTCCCTTCTTCAGTACCAATATTTAGTAAAGCTATCCGAGGGTTTTTAATGCCATATGCTTTTTCCATATATAAACTTCCCATTAGTGCAAACTGAACAAGGTTAATTGGCTCACAGTCAACATTAGCTCCACTATCACAGATACCAACAATTCCACCTGACATTGTTGGTAAAATTGGACAGAAGGCAGGACGTTTAACGCCATTAATCCTTCCTAATTTTAAAACTGAACCAACAAGAACAGCACCAGTTGAACCAATGCTCACTAGGCCTTTAATTTCATCTTCATTTTTAAGTAGTTCATAAGCTTTAGCTAGTGAGCTATCTTTTTTCTTTCTAAAGGCATCTGTTGGTTTTTCATCACATAAAATCACTTCAGGAGCGTGTACTATTTTTAACCTTGAATGATCATAAGTGTATTTTTTTAATTCTTCATTTAATAAAGCTTCATCGCCAGTTAAAACGACCTCTAAATCACTTATCTCATTTAATGCTTTTACTGTTCCTTCGACGTTTACAAATGGACTGTGGTCTCCGCCGAATCCGTCAACAATTATTTTTATCATTTTTAGTAACCTCATTTATATTATCTTTATATTTAAAGTATATCATAAAATTTCTTTTTGTCATAAATATTATTAACTTAATTCTAAATATTTACGCTATATAGAATAATGAAATTATCATATAGCTTTACCTTTCAATTATACAATAACTCTAAAAGTAAAAATTTTGATTTATTTTCATTTTTATTCCAAATCCTAGATCAAAGTGTTAAATTACTATAAAATACTAAGAAGCCTTAAATTTCGCTTTACTAAAATTACCATTTTTAATAATTATTTCTTGAGTTACTCCACTAATTTTAATTAAATACTTAGTTTCTTTTAAACCATTTTCAAGTAGAAATACTTACGATTAATTATTTCTTCTGTTTAGCCATCTATATTAGCATATTCAATTAAAAAAACTACTTTTTTAGTTTAATTTTCAGTTTAATAAATAATCTATTCTTGTTTTTGATATAATGCTAGTTAATTTTTTAAATTGTTAATTATTTTAAATCGTTAAAAACACTATAACATAAACTATGTTTTATTTGTTATAAATTTTTAGATAATAAAAAAAGCTTGATTTTTACATCAAGCTTAGATATACATTTGGAGGGCTCGTGCGGATTTGAACCGCAGGTGAGGGAGTTGCAGTCCCTTGCCTTACCGCTTGGCTACAAGCCCGCTTTTATAATAAAGAGTAAGATATCGCTCTTACTCTATTTAATCAAATGGTCGGGAAGACAGGATTCGAACCTGCGACCTCCTGGTCCCAAACCAGGCGCTCTACCAAGCTAAGCTACTTCCCGAAATATAATGGCGCACCCAAGAGGAGTCGAACCCCTAGCCTTTTGATCCGTAGTCAAACGCTCTATCCAATTGAGCTATGAGTGCGTGAATGGCGGTCCCGACGGGACTCGAACCCGCGATCTCCAGTGTGACAGACTGACATGTTAACCGACTACACCACAGGACCTTGTTCAAAGCCCAAATTCAAAGGCCGTTATATATAATACCAAATCTTAAATAAAAAATCAAGTTTTTTTTAACAAAAGTGTAACAAAAATTATTTTATTCTTTAAAAAAGTGTAACACAAGCAATAAATATTCCTAAGAAAGTACCAATAGCATATCCTAAAGCGCCACAAATTAATCCTGGAGCACATAAATCATCATTCTTTATTTGTTGTGTAAGAGCCGGAACGAAGGCAGGGCCATAAATTCCTGCGGTAATTGCGACAAGCGTACAATCGACATCTATATCAAAAATCTTTGAAATTATCAAATCAACAAGTAATATACCAAAAGTAATGACGGCATATAGTAAGAAGATTTTCACAAATCCCTGATTAATTGATGCTAAATCAACAGAAGATGCTAAAGCAAATGAAAAAACTAAAATTAAATATTGTCCTAAAACTGTATTGCCTTTAACATTTCTTATTTTTTTTATAAATGAACCAGCAATACCAAAAATAGTAACTGCAAGCATAAGCGATGGAACTAATATATCAATTAAAAGTCCGTCTTTAGCCCCACCAAGAAACCAAATAACAACGCCAATTAAAGCTCCAATTATAACCATAAATAAAGCGATAAAAAAATTCTTAACTAAAGGCTTATGATCAATTTTTTCAATTTTATTTTCATAATCATCAATCAATATTTCTTCGCGAACATATTTTTCTTTTTTCTCTTTTAAAAATAATTTAAAGAACGGTTTAGCAATTGTCAATAAAATTGCATATAAAACTGCCCCAACGATCATATCTGAAAGATTAGCAAGGGCAATAACTTTAGAATCTAATCTAAAAAAACTACCAATTGCATTTAGATTTGGTGTGCCACCAGTATATAAACCTGCAGCCATCGCTGAAAGCTCACGTCCATTTTCAACAGTTCTTCCATATGCATAATATGTAGTAATGACTGTAATTGTTACAGAAACAATTAAAATACTAAAAGCAAGAATCATTGGTTTAGTAAGTTTTTTAAGTTCACGTAAATCAACACTAAATAAAAGTAAAGGAATTGCAATACCAATTGCTAAATAAGAACCAATTTCACTGACATCAGTTATTAAGTTGACTTCTATATTTAATTTTTTTAAAATAAAAACAACAAGTGAAAAAAACAATCCACCTGCATATGCAATCGCAATAGGACCAAGGGTTTTAATAAATTTATTTGTCCTATTCTTAATTAATAAATAAGGTGCAACTAAAAATAAAATAGTTTGAATTACAGTTATCATTATATTTCCTTTCCATACAAACGATATCTCTTACTTATTTCTGCTCCAAAATGAAGAAGAGCATCAATTGATTTATGGTTATATTCAACTATTGTACCAGCTGAAAAATAATTTATATGATATTTTTGCATTGTTTCATAGACTGATAAGTATATTATGCCTAGAAGGCCAGTATTTTGATATTCAGGAATAATATATTGGAGTGTTCCTTTTACACGTTCAATCTTTTTTCTTAATAGTAAATATTTTATTGGTCTAAAACGACCCTTTGTCTTTTTAATGACTTCATTAAAATCAGGTAAAATTAAGCAAAAGCCAATTGGTTTATTTGTTTTATTTTCTCTAGCAATCTTTATTAATTCTGGATTAATAAAGAGTTTCATCGATTTTGCAACTGATCTTATTAGTTCAATTGATGGGGCTTCCTGATAATTAATTTCTGTTGTGGCACTTTGAAGAATCTCATGAACATCATTAATATCTTTTTCTAAGTTGCGATAATTCATATTATCAACTCTAACATCGTATCTGTTTTTTACCAAGTTTCCTAAACGAATTAATTTTGAATATACAAATTTATTTAGATCCACATTTAACTCAACAGTATCTAAAGCCTTAATAAATCCCATTTTGCAGAGCAAGTCATTATAGTATTCATAATTGTATGAACAAAAAAGTGTTGGTGATTGGTTAAAGCCTTCAACTAACACCCCTCGTCTTGTATCAGGATCATATGGTGAGAATGTTCCTTCAATATAGGTTACATTATTCTTTTTCATATCATTAAAAATATAAGCAAATAGTTCTTCTGTAACTTTTGCATCATTTATTTGATCAAAAAAAGAAAAATAACATACATTCATATTTTTTTTATTATTAAATTCATAAGTGAAAAGAATTCTACCAACTATCTTTTTATCACGATAAGCAAGTAAGCCTGTATAACGGTTACTTATTAAAATTTCTTGTTTAAGTTCTTTAAAAAGAGTTTTAAAAATAGGGTATACGTAAAGTTCATTATTGCCATATAGTTCTTTAACATAATAGATAAACTGTTTAAGCCTTTTTCTATCTTTTACTTCATAGATCATTTTTATCACCAAAATCTATTATATAATAAAAAAATAGGTTTTTCATGTGAATTTTGCATAAAAATAAAAAAAGGATAAAAATATCCTTTAATTAAATACAACAGTTTTTGCCCAGTTTAGAAATTCTGCCATTACTTCTTCAGAATTATTTTTCTTCTCACAGCAGAAGTCTACAACGTAGAATACACTATTATTCTTATAAATTGCTGATAAATAAGAGTATTCAATTGAATCGCCACCAGTATTATCATAAGTAGCAAATAAGAAATCTACATCTTCAGCTGTTTTTGCATCTTCAAAGTCTAGGGTAACTTTAAAGTTGTTTTCAAGCAAATCACCAAATGATGTAAGTGAATATGAAGATAATTGATTATTAGTAGTAATCGCAACAACATATTTTTTAGAAACTAAAGCTAGACTAACACCTATTTGACTAGTCTCAACAAATGAATCATCTAGAGTAATAGTCAGGTCTTGAACTGTAAAATATTTTGGTTCTGCTTGGCATCCCGTTAATCCAAAGCCAAAAAATAAAACTGTTAAGCAAATTAAAAGTTTTTTCATTATTATTTTCCTCTCCTTGTATTTTTATTATATCATAAAAAAATGGAAAATAAAGTAATTATTTAATTTAATTGGTTGATGATTAAAATAGTAAATCATATTATATGATATAATTATTTAGGAGGTTATAAAATGAATGATTTATTAGTTATTGTTGATATGGTAAATGGCTTTGTTAATTTTGGCTTATTAGCTGATATAAAAATAAATAAAATTACGCCTAATATTATTGAATTAATTAATTATGCACAAAATAAAAAAATTGATATTGTTGCCTTTAAGGATTCGCATGACATTCAAGATGTAGAATTTAAGGTGTTTTTACCTCATTGTATAAAAGGAACAGAAGAAAGCGACTTGATACCTGAATTAAAGGCATATGAAAATATGATGCAAATAATTGAAAAGAATACAACAAATGGCTTTATTACTAAAGAATTTAAAGAACTTTTAAAGCGTGAGTTTAGAAATGTTTATGTATGCGGATGCTGTACAGATATTTGTGTAAGTGGTTTTGTTTTAAGCTATCTTAGATATATTAAAGAAGAAAATAAAAATACTAAAATATATGTAATTGATGATGCTTGCTATACATTTGATAGTGATAATCATAATGCTCTTGATTCACATAACCATTCACTTAATTTAATGAAAGAAAATGGCGCAATAATAATAAAGACAGAGGATATTGTCAAGTGAAGAAAATAATAGGTGTAGATAAAAAAACAGATCTACAATATCTAAATATGTACCAGTGTTCTTATTTAGTAGATGGTCAGTACTATCATTATAATTTTGCCTCAAGAAGAAATCAAAATGAACTTGAGTGTTTAGGAATTCATAAAGTTGATGCGGTAAGAATTTTACCTTATTTTGTTAAGGATGATAAAACATATGTTATTTTGATCAAGGAATTTAGGTATCCTATCAATTCTTATATTTTTAGTGTTCCTGCGGGATTAATTGATGAAAATGAAGAAGGACTTGATGCTGCAAAAAGAGAACTAAAAGAAGAAATTGGCGCTGAAGTTGTTAAAATAGAACTAGTCCAAAAAGCAAGTTATACAGGTGCTGGTTTATCTGATGAAGTAATTGAATGCTATGAAGCAGAAGTCAAGTTATCTTATGCCCAAGATTTAGGTAGCTTTGAGGATATTAGCATTAAAACTCTTTTAATAGACGATTTATTAACTTTTATTGAACAAAATAATGTTGGTATGCAAAGTGCTTTGCAGTTAAAGGAATTTTACTATAGGCATAAGTATGAATCTGCTTTTAAGAATAAGGAGAAAAACTAATGCAAAGAGAATTTAAAAATTTACTAATTGATTTTTATGAACTAACAATGGGTCAGGGATATTTTAATAAAAAGATCCATGAAGATATTGCTTATTTTGATTTGTTTTTTAGAACTGTGCCTGATAATGGGAGCTTTGTTATTGCCAATGGTGTTTCTAATTGTGTAAAATACTTAAGTCAATTTCATTTTTCAAATGAAGATATTAAATATTTAAAGAACTTAAATGTCTTTACACCTGAATATATTAATGAATTATCAAAGATTAAATTTACTGGGGATATGTGGGCTGTTCCTGATGGAACAATTGTTTTTCCTAATGAGCCAATTATTACGATTAAAGCACCGCTTCTTGAAGCACAGTTAGTAGAAACATCACTTCTTTTATTTTTCAACCGCTCTAGTTTAATCACAACTAAAGCTAGTAGAATTGTAAGAAGTGCTAGTGGCCGTTCTGTAATGGAATTTGGTTCAAGAAGAGCCCAAGGGGAGGAAGCCGCTGTTGATGGGGCACTAGATGCTTTTGTTGCTGGGGCAACAGGAACAGCATGTACAGAAACAGGCAAAACTTATGGCGTTCCAGTTCTTGGAACGATGGCTCATAGCTTTGTTCAAGCATTTGACTCAGAGCTTTTAGCTTTTAAGGCATATGCTGAAAGCTTTCCTGATAACTGTGTTTTACTAGTAGATACTTACAATACTCTTGATAGTGGCGTTCCTAATGCCATTAAAACATTTAATGAAGTATTGAAACCTATGGGGAAATCTTTAAAGGGCATTAGAATTGATAGTGGTGATCTAGCTTATTTATCCAAAAAGGCTCGTTTTATGTTAAATGAAGCAGGCTTAATAGATACAAAGATTGTCGTATCAAATGCGTTAGATGAATATTTAATTAATTCATTATTACTTCAAGGTGCGCCAATTGACTTATTTGGAGTTGGTGAAAATATGATTACTGCCAAATCTAATCCAGTTTTTGGTGGGGTATATAAGCTTGTTGCTATTGAAAAAGATGGAGTTATAATTCCGAAAATTAAGATATCAGATAATATTGAAAAAATAACAAATCCACACTTTAAAAAAATATATCGTTTATATGATAAAAACCATAAATTAATTTCGGATTTAATCTGCGTTTATGATGAAGAAATGCCTAATGGCAAACTAGTTTTGACTCATCCATCAAAAGAATGGGTAAAGAAAGAAATTAATAATTATACAGTTTTAGATGTAAGAAAAAAGTTTATTGAAAATGGAAAAGTTGTTATTGAACCAGCAAATATTTTTGAAATAAGAGAAAAAGTTCAAAGTGAATTAAATACTTTGTGGGATGAAGCCTTACGTTTAGAAAATCCGCATTTATATATTATTAATTTGTCTGATAAATTAACGAAGATTAAGAAGGAACTTTTGTCTAAATAATGAAAAAGGCTTTAATGATTTCTGAACTAATAATTACGGTTTTTTTCTTATTTAGCTGTAGTAAAATAACATCAACAAAAATAACAACACAAAATACAACTTTACCAACTAAACAATCACTTATTTCAGTAGAAAAAGAAAAGGTAATAGAACTTATTATTAATCTTAAAAATAATTTAGCTAAACAAGAAAATTATTATACAAATACAAGTGGTATTGTTTCAACTTTTGCTTTTGTAACTACCCATAAACAAAAAGTTGAATCAACAATTATAAAAAATGGTCAGTTATTATTTAAAGAATCAATCAGTACTAGTTCCTTAAAGCAGGTTGCTGAACAGATGATTATTGATGAAGGTACCTGCTATATAAGAAGTGCCAAAAAAATATCTAGTTCAGTTACTTGGAATAATGAATTTGAAACTAAAGATTTTAATACTTATTTAGATGAGTATGGTACGAATCCTTATGAGTTTACCGGGTATGAAATTGATTTAAAGTCGATTACTTGGTATAGCATATCTGATAATAAAATTGAACTGAAATTAGATCCATTAGAATCAACTAAAAAATACGCTAAAGAGATTAAAAGGATGGCAAATTCAAATGACTATCCAAAATTTTCATTAATTGAGATAACTATTTTATATAATAAAGATTATTTAATAGAAAAGGTTATTATTCATGAAATATATGAACTTGATTTCCCAGTTTTCGGTTCTCTTAGTTGTACTAATAACATGGATATAAAATACTTTTACGAAAAAAAGGAAATAAATGATTTTAGATAAAATAAAAAAAGGCTAATTAATTAGCCTTTTTAAATTCAAATGGTGCGCCTTTACGGACTCGAACCGCAGACCCACTGATTAAGAGTCAGTTGCTCTACCAACTGAGCTAAAAGCGCATAAGCATTTAATATAATATTACAAAAAATTTGTTTTGTCAAGAACTCATCTAATGAAATATTTTTTTTCTTGATAAAAAATGGAGAAAAATGAATGTTTAAAGTAATGTTTTATGATAAATAATAATTATATAATGGCTATTATTTTTTGTTATTCTAAAAAAATGATTTCAGAATTAGATTAAAAATGTTATAATGTTTTTGTATGGATTTAAACTTAAATATGAAAGTAGGATTTATTATGAAAATATATGGAATAATCTTTTTAGTTCTTTTTATCAGCTTTTTTGTGTTTATAATTGCCACAAGAATTATAAATGGCATTATTAACAGACGTTCTAGCGAAAAAGAAGTAAATGCAAAGGTTGCTATAAAAAAATGCTCAACTAGCAAAAATACAGTGGGCATCGAGAATGAACTTTATTATGTTGTTTTTGAAAGAGAAAATCATAAACCATTTAAATGTTATGTAAAGCATCGCATTTATATTTCAATTAAAACTGAAGAAGAAGGACTTCTAACCTATAAAGGAAAGAAATTTGTTAGGTTTACAAAAAAATCTGGCGAAGTCGTAGAATAAAAAAATGAAAGCATGGCTTAAATTTTAAAAAGCCATGCTTATTTTATTTTTAATCAGTAAATTTAAGTGGTTCATACTTAAAGACATCAGTGGTAATTTTATCAACAAATAAAATACCATTTAGATGATCATATTCATGTTGAAACACAATCGAAGGGTAACCTGTTAAAGTTAGGCTAACTGGCTCCACAATTTTAGTCTTAAAATTATAAGACATCGCTTTAATCTTAATCTTAGAATAACGCAGTACGGTATTATTTTTGCTTTCTTCAACAGATAGGCAGCCTTCTCCACCAGGAAGATATGTTTTTTCAATTGAATTAGCAACTATTAACGGATTAATAAATGCATATTTATAAAAGTTTTTATTTTTTTCATCAAAAGTTAGCATGCAAAATATTCTTTTACTAACACCTATCTGAGGGGCAGCGAGTCCCACACCGCCACGTAGGCCATATTTTTCGCAAAGTATTTCATCTTGAGAATTCTCAAGATACTCCATCATGTCTTCGATTGTTTTTTGGTCTTTTTTTGTTAAGGGAATCTTTACTTCAGCTGCTTTTTTTCTTAAAACTGGATCTCCTTCTTGAAGAATATTTTTAAGTAAAATCATATTATCACCACTATCTATTTTAGCACATTTTTTAGCACTCGTAAAACGTTTTGATACATTATTTTATCGATATCTTCATTAGTGTAGCCATGTTCTTTTAAAGCTTTCTCAAGTAAAGGCAAATAAGAAGCGTCTTTTAACTCCATATTCGAATCAATTCCATCAAAATCTGTACCTAAACCAACACAATTAATTCCTCCGATTTTGATAATGTGATCAATATGTTTAATAATATCTTCAATAGTCGCAAAGTCGTCATTTTCATTAATAAAGGCACTACAAAAATTGATGCCAATTACTCCACCTTTATCCGCCAGCTTCTTAATCATGTCATCAGTTAAATTTCTTACATGGTTACAGATGCTCCTAGCATTAGAGTGAGATGCGACAAATGGTGCTTTAGAATATTTTAAAACATCATAAAACCCTGCATCAGATAAGTGGGATACATCAATTATAATACCCAAACGATTCATTTCTTCAACGACAGAAATACCAAAGTTTGTTAAACCATCATTAGTGTTTGGCTTTTTAAAATCAGGTTTTTGTCCATCAATATAAGTAAAATTAGGAAAACCAATTCCATTTTCATAATTCCAAGTTAAGGTAATCATTCTGACCCCTAATCTATAGAGATTTCTTAAATTTCTTAAATCTTTCTTAATCACTCCACCTTCTTCAACAGTTAAAATAGCGGATATTTTATGTTCTTTTTGATTTTTTATAATATCGTCGTAATTTTTAGCTATAGCAATCTTATCACTATTTTTAGATAGTTCTAAATAAAAGCGATCAATCATATTTAAGCATGTTTCAAATGGATCACTAACATTTTTTAGTGGTACAAACATTGCAAAACACTGAGCCAGGTAATTACCCATCTCAAGTTTTTTTATATCAATATGATTCTCGTTTTTAGCCAAATTTGATTTAATTCCTTTAGTGCTTTCTTGTTCTAGCACCATAATTGTGTCACAATGCATATCTATTTTATTCAAAATATTCCTCCAAATTATAATAATCTTCTAAGTAATCTTTAGTGTTAAAAATCATTTCTTTAAATAAAGCTTTACTTTCTTCTAAACCAAGGTTAGAAAGAAGTGGATCATTTTTAAATGCATTATAAATTCGTTTTAAATCTTTATGTTTTATTCCTTGATAAACTTCCTCAATATTTAAGGCTTCACGGGAAACTAAATTTAAAACACTTGTTGGTAAAGGAAGAGCTATAATTGGTTCTACGCTATTTTCTTTAAAAGTCGCATTTGTTTCAACAATTATATCATTTGATAGACCAATTACCTGTCCTTTATTAGGTAAATTAACATTTGATTTAATAACTTTAAAACCAAAGATTGCTCTAATAAAATCAACAATTTCTTCACTTGATTTATTTAAAGTAATTAAAGCGTCACCGTAAGCTTCATTATGTGATTTTTGTACCTTTTCCATTCGGTCTTTAATTCTATAATCAACTGTAGTTAAATTAAATAGCCAACTTTTAATAGTATCTCTATCTTTTAAGTACCAGTTATTGTTCATAAATTCAACTAAGTGTCTGTCGCCTGCTCCACCTAATACACCATATTCTTTAAATAAATGCATTTTAACTTTATTACCATAAGCAAATGGATCATATTTAAATTTATCAATTGGTCCTCTTTCAAAATAACCGGTTTCATAATATTTTTCCATAAATGTTTCAAGTAACTTAAAGATATTGACGTCATGAAAAGTCGCTTTAGAAATAAAAGTAAAATGATTGATTCCTGATGCATCAATCTCAATCTCTTTACGACTTGGTTTAGGTAATTTAAGTTCTTCACTAACAACACATGCTAAAAATTCCTGAGCATTAAATACTTCGTGGCAACAACCAAATGCTTTAATTTCAGGATATGAATCATATAAGGCCCTAACACAAATGCTCATTGGATTAGTTAAATTAATGACCCAAGCATTTGAAGCATATTCCTTGATATATTTAGCAAATTCAAAATAAATCGGAATAGTTCGCATCGCCCTTATAATTCCTCCAGGACCAACAGTATCACCAACTGATTGATATATTCCATATTTTTCTGGAGTATGCACATCACTTCTCATTTCTTTAAATGTGCCTGGTAAAATAGAAATAACAACTAAATTGGCATTAACCATAGCCTCTTTAATATCTTTTGTTGCATGGTATTCCCATTTAGCTGAATTTTCTATAGCTGATATTTTATTACCAATAATTTCGTTAACTTTGGCAGCCTCAAGGTCAATATCATATAAAAAAATTTCACCTTCAAGGTCTTTTTGTAAAGCTAAGTCATTCATAAATGTTTTAGCCCACATCCGTGAACCGCCACCAATATAGCATATCTTAATCTTCATTTCTTCCTCCCAAATAAGTATTTTTGTCTAATATGCGATAATGAGGATCATAAGCCTCATTATAAGCTTTTGAATGGTGAAGTGGTGCTTTGGTCTTTAATTCATCAATTAAATTAATATCATAATTTAATTTGTTATCTATAATAAAATGTTTTAAATTTTCAATGTCTTTATAATAATCATCGTAATTTCCAGTTATTTTTCTTGCACTTTCAAGAACCTTTTCAAAAAAAAGAGGGTAATCCTCAATTTCCTTTAAATACACGCGAATTACATTATTTCCAATTTCAAAATATCCTGATTCTTCACCTTTTACCTCATTCATTAAGTAATCAAAGGCTTTGGGACTCTCTAGGATATGTTTAGGTCCAAAGTTACGTTGATAAATTAACTTTACTAAATCCTGTTCATTTAATTTTGGATGTTTTTTGATCTCTTCTAAGATATATTTCATTATATCACCACTTAAATTATACTATATTTTTATTTAAAAGATTTAAAAATTATGGTAATATTTTAATATAAGAAATGGAAGTGTGCTTTTATGAATTATTTTGGTAATAACTTAAGAAAATTAAGACTAGAAAAAGGTTTAACTCAAAAAGAACTAGCTATAAAACTTGGTGTTTCATCTAGTACTGTTAATGGTTGGGAAAGAAAAAATAGCCAACCTGATTTTAATACAATTGAAAAAATTTGTTTAATATTTAATGTAAAATCGGACGAGCTTATTTTTAATACACCAGGTGAAGATAATACTTATCAAAAATTAGTTAAAGTCCCTAATGTAAAAAAAGGAAAATATTTATTTGTTGCTAACATTATTATAGGTATATGGTGTTTTATAACATGTCTTATGGCTTTAATAGGTAAAGAGTGGGCCGAAATGTTAGCTTTAATTTCAGGCCTAACTTCAACACTTTGTTTTATTATCTTATTTATTAAACAATTAATTTCACCAAAAAATAAAATATCATTAGGCTCTGAAAAAACACTTATCTATGAAAACAAGACTGATAAAAAGTTCTTATTTAAAAGAGTTTTATTTTATGAGGTCCTTTCGCTTGTATTATTGATAATCAGTGTAGTGACAATTGATTCGGAAATTGATGTAGAAAGTGGAGCTGACTTTACAACATTCATCTTTTTCTTAGGCTTAGTTATTTTATCATCCATAACTGTTTATTTTAGCTGTAAAAAAATAGCTGATAAGCGAGTAAATCAGGCTCTATATATAACAAATGTGATCTATTTATTTATCGATATGATCTATATTATCTTTGTTTCATTAACGTTGTTATTTAATGATTATCAAATAAGCACAATGATCTTTTGCTTTTTAGCAATTCTTAGTCACTTAGTTATTCAACTTATTTTATCACTATTTATAATTGATGAATACGCTAAAACAGAAATATTTATTAAAAGTAAAAACGGTTATAAAGAAAAATTAGATTTATAAAGTATTATAATATTAAAAGTCATCAAGAACCTTAATTAAAGGATTGATGACTTTTTTACTCAATAAAATGCAAAAAGGATATAAGAGAAAATTTATTAAAATTTAATTTTGGTATCCACCTTATTTAGATATAAAAAATCAAGAAAATAAGTTATAATATTGTATATAGGAATTAAATTATAAACTAAGGGATAAGTTGAGGTTGATTTTATGATTGATTTGCTAAAACTTAATGACGACTGTATCATTATTACATCAAGTAATGCTAAGAACATTTTAATTAAAGAACTTAATGAAAAATGTCCTTTTAAACATGTAAAATTCATCTCAAAAAATGAGCTAATTGAGAGCTGTTACTTCACTTATTCATATAATGCAGTTAAGTATTTAAAAGACAAATATAATTATATTCTAGAAAATAGTAATGAGGTATTGAATAATTTATGGGGGATTAAGCCGTATAATGAAAAGCTTGATTTATTAAATTCTATTTATGAAGAGTTAAATACACAAGGTTTACTAGATTTTGATCCATATTTTAAAGAACTATTTAGAAATAAAACAGTCTATATTTATGGTTACCTAAAAGAAGATAAAGAAATAACTAAGGTTTTAGATAGTATAAACATCTCTTATGAATATTTAAGCGATGAAATGAATAATAAATATCATCACGAAGTGATGAAGTTTGTTAGTTTAGAAGAAGAAGTTATTTTTACTTTTAATGAAATATGTAAACTAGTTGATAGTGGTGTTAGCTTAAATAATATTTATTTTTTTGAGTATCCTAGAGAATACGATCTAATAATTGATAAATATGCATTATATCATAATTTAAAACTAGAAAAGAAAAATGAAAATAAACTGAATGATTCACCAATTTTTAAAAAGTTTATTTCCCTTTTAGATGCGTATGAATTAGAAGAAGCATTTAATTTACTTAAAGATGAAGTTTTAATTGATAATTTTGATGTTATTGATGAAATAATTAAAATTGTTACAGACCTTGATGATTTAAAATTATCTAAAGATGAGTTGATTTTATTTATCAAATATTTAGCTAAAAATAAGTCTTTAAAAACTCTTCATTATGATAATTCAATTAAGGTAATTGATGATAAAACAATTTTAAGCGAAAATGATCATGTCTTTATGCTTGGTTTTTCTTTAGGAATTTACCCTAAAGTATATCAGGATACAAGCTTTTTGTCAGATGAAGAATTAGAGTACTTAGGAAAAAATACTTCAAAGATTAAAAATGAAATGGCTGAAAAGTCATTAATTCTTTTTATTGAAAAAACTCCTAATTTAACGATTACTTTTAAAGAAAAGAATGATAAAACCAAATATTACCCATCATTATTAATTGATAAGCTAGAAATGAAATTAGTAGTTAAAGAATTAAATAATATTCGTTATTCCGAGGAACTTGCGCATTTAGAAGTAGCGAGATATTATGATTTAAAAAGAAGCTATGGCTTAGAAAATAAGTATCTAGCAACGTATTCTAAAGATGTGTTAAGATATTGTGCTTATAATAATCAATTTACAGGCTTATTAAATTATTATAACGATCAAAATTTAGTTTTATCTTCTACACAAATTAATGAATATAATAAATGTCCGTTTTCTTATTTTGTAAAACGAGTTTTAAAAGCAGATATATTTGAAGAAACCTTTTCACTAAAGCTTGGTAACTTATTTCATTTAATCCTACAGGATTCAGTTTCTAAAGTAATTGATTTAAAGGACTATGAAGAAGAAATAAATAAAAATTTTAAAACAGAACGCGAAAGGTTTTTATTTTCGCTTGTTTTGCCACAAATAAATGACATTATTAACAAAAATAATGAATTTTTAAAGATATCTGATTATAATAAAGTGTTAGCTGAACAAGAAATTCAATATTCGTTTGATGATAAATCACATATTGTTGGCAAAATTGATAAGACATTAATTGATGAAATAGGTAAGAATTATATAGTTGTGGACTATAAGACCGGTGACTTTAAGTTTGATAAAGTAAAAGTTAAGTATGGTTTAGATATGCAACTTCCAATGTATTCATTCCTTATTAATAAAGAACATAAGAACTATACAAATGTAGGAATTTATATTCAAAATATTTGTTTAAACAAAAAAGAATTAGCATCAAAAAATGCTTATTCTTTAAAAGGTTTAACCTTAAATGATGAAACAAGAATTAAAAGATTAGATAAAGAATTAGGTACATTATTTGATGAAAATGATAAACTAATTAATAAATCAAATTACATTTATAACTTACAGTTAAACAATAAAAAATTACTAAAAAAAGAGGAATTTAAAATTTTAGAAGATTTAGTTGAAGAACAAATTAAATTAGCTTTTGAAAATATTAGAAAAGGTAATTTTATGGTTTCTCCTGTAGCTTATAGAAAAGAAGAATTGCCTTGTGTATATTGCTCATGTAAGGATATCTGTTACAAAAAACCAAGTGATAAAAGGATAATTATTCCTAAGGAAGGTGAAGACGATGATGAAATACACGATTGATCAGACAAAAGCGATAGAATCATATGGTAAAAACATCATTGTTTCTGCCGGAGCAGGATCAGGAAAAACACAAGTATTAACTGAAAGAGTTATTCATTTTGTTAAAAACTATGATTTTAAATTAAGTAATTTTCTAATTTTGACCTTTACTAACTTAGCCGCTGATGAAATGAAAGTAAGAATCAGAAAAGCCTTAGAAAAAGAACATTTAAAAGAATCAGAAAATGTTGATGTAGCAGACATCTCTACATTTGATGCTTATGCCCTTTCTTTAGTAAAAAAGTATCACTTTATGTTAAATGTCTCACCTAATGTCGCAATTGTCGATTCAAATATTATTTCCGTTCGTAAAAGAACAATTTTAGATGAAATTTTTGATGATTTATATAATAATCACGATCAGGAATTTTTAGATATAATCGCTAAATACTGTTTTAAAGATGATAAAAGCATTAAAGAATTAATCATTAAATTTATTCTTAAAGCGGACTTAGAGATTGATAAAGAAGCTTATTTAGATAATTTTATTACTAATTTTTATAGTGAAGAAATGATTTCTTCCTATTTTGAACAAGTCTTAAAAGAAATCAAAAAGATGAAGAATGAATTGCTTGATTTAGTTGAGGAATTAACTGAGGAACCTTTGAGTAAAAGTGATGATACACCTTACAAGGATGCCGTTAAATCAACAATTATAGAATTTATTAAAGCGGAAGATTATGAAAGCTTAATAAAGTTATTCCCTAATAAGCACGCTAAAAGATTGCCAAGTAAATTATCTTTAGAAGAAAAATTAGTAAATAATGAAGTTAAAGAAAGATGGACAAATTTATATGATTTTTTAAGTGGCCTTCCGAAAAATAAAAAAGAATTTTATGATTATTTTTTAAACATTATTCCTACTTCCCAAAAACTAATAGAAATAGTAAGAATTTTAGATCAAAAAGTCGTATCATTTAAAAAAGCTAATCAAGTTTATGAGTTTCAAGATATTGCAAAAAAAGCGCTCTACTTGGTTAAAAATCATGATGATATAAGATCTGATATAAAGAATAAATTAAAAATGATTATGATTGATGAGTATCAAGATACATCATCTCTTCAAGAAGCGTTTATATCGTATATTGCAAATAATAATGTTTATATGGTTGGTGATGTTAAACAATCAATTTATCGTTTTAGAAACGCTAGATGCGAAATCTTTATTAATAAATATCAAGAATATAAAAATGGTCATGGCGGAATGGCTATTGATTTAAATAAAAACTTTAGATCACGACAAGAAGTTTTATCAGATATTAATTTTATTTTTAAGGATCTCCTTACTTTAAATCATGGTGGAGCTAATTATATTAAGGAACATATGATTGAATATGGTAATAAAAAATATCTTGATGCTGGTGATAAAAAAGCTTCAAGCCATGCAGAATTTTTAATTTATCCTGAAGTAAATGCGGATGAATCAATGGTTTTTGAGGCAAACTTAGTTGCACGCGATATTATTAGTAAAATAAATAGTGGCTATTTAGTTTTAGACACTAGTAAGGAAGAACCATCATTAAGACCATGTTGTTTTAGTGACTTTTGTATTTTGATGGATCGTGGATCAGCTTTTGATAAATATTTAGAAGTATTTACAGAATATCAAATTCCACTCTTTATTGAAAATGATGAAGATATCACTGAAAACGATATGGTATTAATGCTAAAGAACTTATTAAAACTTATAAAATCAGTGATGACTAATGATTATGTAAGCCCTGATTTTGTCAAAGCCTTTTTATCAGTTGCTCGCTCTTTTGTTTTAGAATATAGTGATAATAAGTTATATCTAATCTGTAAGAATAAAACATTTAAAGAAGATGAACTAATTTTAACTCTTAAGAAAATAGTTAAAGAAAATAATGATTTACCGGTATCGGCTCTTTTTGTTAAAGTAATTTTTGAACTGGATATATATCATAAATGTATTTTAATTGGCAACGTTGAAAAAAACTCTAAATATCTCGATGTGTTTATTGAGATGTTTAAAAACATGAGTAGCCTGGACTATTCGTTAGATGATTTTATCATTTACTTGGATAATATAAATTCTTATGGGCTTAAAATTAACTTATCAAGTACTTCATCTGCTGTAAATAGTGTTAGACTAATGAATATTCATAAATCCAAGGGATTGGAATTTAATATTGTCTATTTAGCAGGATTATATAAAACATTTAATCGTCAAGATTTACGTGGTAAGTTTAATGTTACAGACTTTGGGTTAGTATTGCCAAATGAGGAAGATGAATCAAAAATTATAATTCCTCAGGAATTAAATAAACTTAAAGAGATAAGTGAAGATTTATCAGAAAAAATAAGAATGTTTTATGTGGCGCTAACTAGAGCAAGGGAAAAAATTATTTTCTTATATCGTACGAAAGATTGTGAGGAATATTCACTTGAAGAAAAGAGTAAGATTAATGACTTAGAATTAGAGGAAAATGAAAAGCCCGTTATCACTTTTTTAGAAGAACCACTTGAAGATGATATTAAAAAAATAAGTGCTGCAACATCATTTTATGACTTTATTACACCTTTTTATAAAACAATAAGATTTAAAAAATACACCTATAATTTATTAGAAAAAAGCGAAGAATTAATGATACATTCAGAGCCCATAGTTAAAGAAAAGCTTGATGTAAAAAATGTCTTTGTTAAATCTAATCTAGAAGTAGTTAAAAGAGCGAGCAAAAAGCTTAATTTAAGCTCATCAAAGGAAAACTTAAAATTTGGAATAAAAATTCATAAAGTATTAGAGGTTATTGATTTTAAAAATCCGAATTATGATATTATTATTGATCAAAATATTAAAAAAATTGTTAAAAGATTTTTATCATCAAAGCTTCTTGAAAATATTAAAGATGGTAATATTTATAAAGAATATGAATTTTATGATGATAAAACATTAAAAAGAGGTATTTTAGACTTAATGGTTATTTATGATGATCATATTGATATTATTGATTATAAAACCAAAAATATTGATGATGATAGTTACACAAAACAATTAAAGGTTTATGAAGAGTTTGCTAATCTGACTTTTAAAAAGGACGTTAACACTTATTTATATTCACTTATTACCGGTGAAGTTAAAAAGACAAATTAAAAAGACTTTAATTCAAGTTAAAGTCTCAGATTGTTGACAAAGTACTATTTTTTGTGTAAAAACAAGAGGTAGTACTTTTTCTTTTGGAATAGTTATGATTTTAAGCGCTATTAATTAAAAAAAAAGAAATAATAACATATTTCTATGCAATC
>JAEYPN010000018.1 GCA_023410715.1 Bacillota bacterium | reverse complement strand
ATCACGCTTTCTATACTAATATTATACCATTTTACCCTCTAAATGGCCAGAATTAGTTATCCACGGGAAAACTCACAAAAATAAAAAAAGACCATCAACAAATTTACTTTGTCAACAGTCTGAAAGACGAAAAAAATTTCGTCTTTTATTTTTGCTTTTCATTAATAAAGAAAGTCGTAATCTTATCTTGAGTTATAAGTGATGCGGCTTCTTTTACATCTTCTAATGTAATTGAGTTTAAGACATCTAGAAATTCAAAAAAATCAAAATCTTTAATATCATAAGCTAAATATTGATTACCAACTACTTCCATACTGCCAATTTGAATTAAATATCCACCAATAAATTTTCTTTTAAGTGTTGTAAAGTTTTCTTCGTTTAAAGTCGACTTATCAACATTCAATAAAAGATTTTTAATATATTTATCTAGTTCTTCTTGTTTATTTGAATCAAAGATGATAATGGCAAAGCTCGCTTCTTTTTCAACATATAATTCCATACTTATATCTGATGATACTAGCTCATATTCTTGCATATATTCAAAGTTCTTTGAGCTTTTACCAATTAACATATCAAATAAAATTGATAAAGCAATTTCTTTTCTCACATAGTCATCAGTTATATTAAGCTTAATACCTATTGAATACTTAGGAACAGTTACATCCATAATTCTTTTTTCTGTTTCAAGTTTAACTTTAGGATTTTCAATAAATTTATAACGAATAATTTCTGGTTTTTCTGTAAAATTCTTTTTTGCTTGATTATTTTTAACCACTTCAATCATTTGATATGGGTCAAAATCACCACTAATAAAGATGGCCATATTTGACGGATGATAAAAAATTTCGTAGCATTCATATAACATATCATAAGTAATTTGATCTATTGATTCACTACTTCCAGCAATATCTTCTTTAATCGCATTTTCAAAATACATATTATGAATTGGACCAAAGAATGACACTGAATCTGGTTCATCTAAATACATTGCAATTTCTTGTTTAATAATGCCTTTTTCTTTTTCAACAGTTTCTTCAGTAAAATAAGGGTTTTGCACAAAATCAAGAAGTAATTCCACATTTTCTTCTAAATCTTTAGTTGAATTAAATAAATATGCCGTTCGGTTAAACGAGGTAAAAGCATTGGTTTCTGCGCCATTTTTTGAAAATGCTAAGGAAACATCACCTTCTTCTGACTCAAATAATTTGTGTTCAAGAAAATGAGCAATACCAGCAGGATATGTTTTAAATTCACCATTAATTTTAAATCTTGTATCAACTGAACCAAATTTAGTCATAAATAACGCATAATTTTTTTTAAATCCTGGTTTTGGGTATAAATAAACTTTTAAACCATTATCTAGTTCTTCAAAGTAGATTGTTTCTTTAATATAAGGGAAATATTTACTTTCCATTGTTTTCACCCCTTAATAAGTAGACTGTATCAAGATTAACTGTTTGAAAAGCTTTAACAATATCAGAAACTGTAATTTTTTTAATTTCCTCGACTAATTGTTCAATGTCGGGATCTTTTTTAAGTAGTAAGCAAGTATAGATTCGATTTAGTGGTGCAGTTAAAGTATCCATATTTTGATAAAGAGAACTGATAACCATATCTTTTGTTAATTGCAATTCTTCTTCTGTAATATTACCATTCTTAATATCTTCAACTTGTTCTTTCATTAGTTTTAGAGCTTTAGGCGCTTCTTTTTCATCAATTCCTGAGTAAATAATTAATGCTCCTTTATATTCATCATAAATTGATGATACATAATAACATAAGCTATTTTTTTCTCTAACGTTTTGAAATAATTTTGAATGAACATAACCACCAAGCAACTCATTTCCAAGCGCAAAAGCCCTATATTCTTCACTAAATACCCGAACACTAGTCTTATACCCTAAATATAAGCGTGCTTGATTAATATCTTTTTCTTCAATTATTTCTTGATTTTTAATTTTTAAATTTTCTCTAAATAAAATATCATAATCATCTGCATCGCGATTTTTAAAATTAAAGTTATCAGTAATAAGCTTTTCATAACGATCAAAATCAATATCACCAGTTACAAAGATATCTATTACATCTTCATCAAGCATTCGGTCGTAATAATTAACAAGTTCATTAATTGTCATTGGATCGATTTCTTCATAAATACCTAAGTTTTTTAATAAATATGTTTCATCATTATCATACATATTTTCAACTAATCTTTTTAAAGCATAACGATTTTTGTTTTCATTATCAAGAATTATTTGTTCCTTAAGTAATCTTTTTTCCATCTCAACTGCTTTTTTATTAAAAAGACCATTTATCATATTGGGTTCAAAAATTACTTCTTTAAATAAAGATATAATATCATTTTCAAGATAATGATCTTCTAAAAAAATAGGATTTGGATAGAAGGCATTAAATCCCATAATTGATGATGCACCAATTTGGCTTAAAGTAATTCCAATTGATGAGCCATATAAGTAATCTAGTTTTTTAGCTAAATCCCTTTTTGTGGGACATGTCTTAGTTCCACTTTTTAAAATACTTGAAATTAGCGCTCTTTTTGTAATTGTCTCTTTTTTTAAAGGAGCCAAAAAGTTAATTCTAATTGCAATGGTTTTAAACAATGTATTTTTAATTAAATGTAGCCGGTAATTTTTCTTCTGAATTGTTTTTATTTCCATATTTTCACCTATTTATATTATCTCTCTTTTAACATTTTCTATTAAAAAAAGTGCCTAAGCACTTTTTACTTTGCTAATCCTAAAGCAATATCCATCATCTTGTTAAAAGCTGTTTGACGTTCAGAAGCGGTAGTTTCTTCATGTGTTACTAAGTTATCTGATACGGTTAATAAACAAGCAGCTTCTTTACCTAAAACACTTGCGTTATGGAATAAAGCAAATGATTCCATTTCAACTGCTATTGCTTTTTGATTTTTATAAACATCATTAAAGTTAAAGTTTGCTTCATGATAGAATACATCTGATGAATGAATCTTTCCTTTAACAATTGGAATATTTAAAACGTGAGATATCTCTTCAAGCTCATTATTTAATTCTTTAGAAGGATATGTTGTATTTCCTTCAAAACCATTTTGGGCTTTTGCGTAGGTTGATTCTGAGTAAGATTCAGTAACTAAGATTACATCGTATAATGCTAAATCCTTTGTATATGCACCGCAAGAACCAATTCTTACGATCTTTTCAACATCATAAAATTTAAATAGTTCATATGAATAAATACCAATACTTGGCATGCCCATACCTGAACCCATAACTGAAATTCTTTTTCCCTTATAATTTCCTGTAAAGCCAAACATATTTCTTACTGTATTAAATTTTACAACATCTGTTAAATATGTATTAGCAATATATTCTGCACGAAGTGGGTCTCCTGGCATTAAAACAATTTTGGCAATGTCTCCTAAATTTGCCATATTATGTGGTGTTCCCATTATTTATCCTCCATTTTTAATAACGGCTTTATTCTTTCTATGATTCCTTTTACATTTAGTATTACAAATTCATAAGGTTGATCAACAAATAAAACGTTAAATTTAATTTTTTCATCTATTACTTCATAATTTTTTACAATAATATCTTTTCCAAGTTCGACAGAAATACTATCTAATGATGATTTTTTTCTGTTTTTTTGGTTATATACTTCCATAAATAGTTCATCATGTCTAATTATTAAAGCTGAACGAAAATAATATTGTTTTTTATTTGCCATAAAGCATGGAATAAATAATTCCAAATCGTCATATTTACTTTTAGTAAAGCCATAAATATTTTCAATAGTTTTTCCATAATTTTTATTAACTTGATAGAATTCTAAAAAAACATAAAGATTTCCTAAAACAAGTGATGCAACTAAAACAATCCAGTCAAATTTCTTTGACATCAGCCACATTAATAAGAAGACAATAATACCAAGACCAAATCCTAAATAAATTGGATATTTATATGCTTTTTGTTTAACTTTTTCATAAGTTAAACTCATAATTTCATCTTGCATTAGTTATTACCATTGGCGCCTTCTACGATCGCAATTCCGTTACTTGTACCAATTCTTGTAGCACCAGCTTCAACCATTTTTAATGCATCTTCGTATGTTTTAACCCCACCTGATGCTTTTACACCCTTGCCGTTTGCTACTTGACTCATGATTTTAACATCTTCTACTAATGCTCCGCCTGTTCCAAATCCTGTTGAAGTTTTAACAAAATCAGCATGAGCTTCAAATGTTAATTCTGAAGCTTTTTTAATTTGTTCTTTATTTAAATAACAAGTTTCAATAATTACTTTTAATGTTTTACCAACTGCAGCTTTTCTTACAGCTTTAATTTCATCTAAAACTATATCATATTCGCCATCAAGCATTGCACCAATATTTATTACCATATCAACTTCATCAGCACCATTCTTAATTGCATCTAAAGTTTCAAAAGCTTTAACTTCCTTAGTATTAGCTCCTAAAGGGAAACCAATAACTGTACAAACCAAAACATCTGA
Organism: Bacillota bacterium; assembly: GCA_023410715.1. GTDB lineage: Bacteria > Bacillota_I > Bacilli_A > Izemoplasmatales > UBA1188 > JAEYPN01. Next base: position 30,904 of record JAEYPN010000018.1, on the reverse strand, counting down.
TCCTTTTAATAATTCTTTGGCATAACTAACCCACGTAGGATTAACGCAGACGCTTTTAAAATTAAATTCTTTTGCTTCATTACAAAGTTTAAAGATATCTTCTTTTCTACCAATAGCCTTAAGATATGTGTGGTCGATCAATTTGTTCATTTTATTTCCTCCTGAAAACTGGTTATATTCTAACATTTAATTAAGCTTTTGTCAATTGTTACCAAGTTATTACGCCTGTTTAGAAAAAGAAGTCAGCTCTGACTTCTTCTATTTTGAATTTTATATACCATATTTCCTACGATACTTTCTGGTAGGATTTTATTTGCTAAATAGCTGCATTTAATGCTGAATTTAGGAATGATGATATTTTTACCTTTAAACATCATCTTAATGGCATAATTAACGATTTCCTCTTTGCTAGCTCCTTTTTTTACAAATGACGCATTCGCATTTTCAAAAAAGTGCGTTTGAATTGGTCCAGGACATAAAGCACCAATATAGACACTTGCTTTCATCTTTTTAAGCTCAATCGCAATACTTTCTGTTAAGCTTACAACATATGCCTTAGTCGCATAGTATGTTGCCATTAAAGGTCCAGGGATAAACCCACCGATTGAACCGACATTTAAGATATATCCATGGTTCTTTTTTATAAAATCACTTAAGTATAGCTTAGTAAGCATATGCAAAGCTTTAATATTTACACTAATCATTTCTAAATCTTTGGTTAAATCAGTTTCACTAAAATAACCAAAGTTGCCAAATCCGGCATTATTAATTAATATATCAATATCTTTTGCATTCTCATAAAGTTTATAAATATTTTCTTCTTTTGCTAAATCTATAGCTAAGGTTTCTACCTGATATTTTACTTTAAGTTCATTTAATTTTTTTAAGTTTCTGCCAACCGCTATTACTTCATCACCACGGCTAATAAATTTTTCTAAAAATGTTTCGCCAATGCCACTTGTCGCTCCTGTAATTAATACCCTCATTTTGAAAAATCCTTTCTAAAATCTATGAATATTTTATCATATATCCATTAAATCTTTGACGGAAATAACAAATTTATTATTAAATATTTTTCTCCTATAATCAATTAATTGTCTTAACTTCTTCTTGTTTTTTTCTTTTAAATAATAGCCAGGAATCACACTTGATGGCCCTTTACTTAATATTGATCGAGCAATACTTAAAAAATCATCAAGTGAATATAAATAAACATTATTATCTATTGTTAAACGAATATATTCAATAAAACTAGGAATAAAGACAGGTTTTGTTGAATCAAAATCAAGAGTAATTAAAATATTATTTTGCTTATCTGCTAGTAAATATAAGCGGTTAAAAGTAACGAGCTCTTCTTTAGTTTTAAAATAATAGCTTTTATAGTTTTGTTGATAAGTAAAAATCTGTTTAATCATTTCTTTTTTCATATAAAAAAGGTTGTCCTTCTCTTGAAAGAGATACTTTAATCTTAAATTTTTCCAAATCATATAATGATTTTCGATATTAAAGGTTGTAATTTCACTGATGAAATTACAATAAATATATAAGTCAAATAGCTTGCACATTTCATTAATAATATCTAAGGTATAAAAAGTTATAGCTTCACACCTAATAACCGGAAATGATACATAAAAATTTAAGTTATAGTAGCTTGCATCAATAAAAATTCCATCTAGATTACTGCGCTTAGTGATAAAAAAGCTGAAATTTATCCCGCTTGCTTCATTATAAAAATTAAAGATAGCTTGTGTGTCACTATAATTAATTCTTACGATTTCTTTTGATTCAAAATAATCAATGACTGTTTTAATACTAATATTATGATTCTGTTTACGTAAAAAATGAATAATATACTCCATAAAGAAACCCCCATCATATCCTAGCATTGAGCTTTAGAAAAAATTGTCAAATTATTGAATAAATTAATATTAAAGTATATATGTTAATAATTAATTTCAGTTTTATAATGGTAGTGTCAAGAATTTTGCGTACTTTCTTTTTAATTAAGTATTTTAAAGTCCTTAGTATTTTAAATTTTTTATATTTAATATTTATCGATTAGCTTTTGTTGGAGTTCACCTAAAGCTAATCCAAAACCTTTAAATATTCTTGATAATCCTTTAAAATTGTATTCATCAAATAAACTAACTAAATATTTTTCTAAAGATTCTTCAGTTGGAAATTGAATCTTTGATTTAAATATACGCTTTGCAAGCTGCTATTGAGTTCGCGACAACTACGTCTCTTGGGACTTACACCCTAGATTTATGACATGCTCGTCATACAAAAAGGGACAACATATTAGAGTATATTGTCCCCAAAATTTTTAATTAACATCAATTATCTAAAAATCAAAATTATTCATTAACGATTTTTTCGCAACGATCGCAAAGCTCATCCTCATGAACATGATCAACAATTTGCCAGCAACGAGCACATGTTACACCATCGCACTTTTCTACATCAATTGAAAGATCATCATAAGCATATTTTCCTTCGCCTTCTTTAACTGTAATTTTAGAAACAATGAATACTTGTTTCAAATCAAAGTTAAGGCTATCAAGTAATTCTTTAGTTTTTGCATTTGGATAAAGAATTAAATGAGCATTTAAGCTCTTACCAATAATTTTTTCACTTCTAGCTTGCTCTAAAGCATGTAAAACATTAAGACGTAAATTCATAAATTTTTCCATCTTAGGGATTACATCTTCATTTAAGTCTAATACTTTTGGCATCTCCATTAAATAAACATCTTTTTTATTACTTAATGGATAATATGAATAAACTTCAGATGCAGTATGAGGAATGATTGGTGTAAGTAACCTTAAAAGTGAGCTAAGTAAATTATAAAGTACAGTTTGAATACTTCTTCTTGTCTCATTATTTTCTTTTTCTATGTATAAAATATCTTTAATATAGTCTAAATAGAAAGCAGATACAAAGGAAACAAAGTTATTAATTTTTCTGTAGACATTATCAAATTGATAATCTTCATAGCTATCAAGACAAACCTTTACCAAGTCATTAAGCTTAATTAAGATATACTTATCAACTTCACCTAATTTTTCATATTCAATCATGTCTTTTTCATAATTGAAATCATGTAAGTTACCAAGTAAGAATTTAAAAGTATTTCTAATCTTACGATAAGATTCAGCGACTTGATTCATTAAATCATCAGAAATTGGGACATCTTGTTGATAATCAACTGACGATACCCATAAGCGCAAAATATCAGCGCCCATTTGACTACATATTTTGTTTGGATCAATAACATTACCAAGAGATTTACTCATCTTATTACCTTTATTATCTAAGATAAAGCCATGAGATACGATTGTTTTATAAGGAGCGATACCCATTGAGGCAACACCTGTTGAAAGTGATGAATTAAACCAACCACGATATTGATCAGAGCCTTCTAAGTATAAATCAGCTGGATAAGTTAGTCCAAAGTTAAGCATACCGCCATGATGCGATGTACCTGAATCGAACCAAACATCCATGATGTCAGTTTCTTTAGTAAAGTTACCATTTGGTGATAGAGGGTTAGTATAACCTTCTGGTAATAATTCTTTAGCTGTCATTTTGAACCAAGCATTTGAACCTTCTTTTTCAAAGATTTCTGCAACATGTAAAATGACATCCTTATCAAGTATTTCACTACCATCCTCATTATAAAATACTGGAATTGGTACACCCCAAGCTCTTTGACGTGAAATACACCAAGCTTCTCTATCTTTAATCATATTAGATAAACGGATATTACCCCAAGCTGGATACCATTTTACTGTGTTAATAGCTTTAAGCATATCTTCTTTTAATGATTCTATTGATGCGAACCACTGTGGAGTAGCACGGAAGATAATAGGTTTGTTAGTCCGCCAGTCATGAGGATAGCTATGAGTAATAAATTTAAGTTTCATTAAAGCGCCACATTCTTCTAATGCATTAACCACTTCTTTATCCGCATCAAACACAAATAAGCCTTTAAATCTACCAGTTGATTCATCTAATTTACCATGTGAGTCAACTGGACAATAGACATCTAAATTATATTTCACACCAACATTATAGTCATCTTCACCATGACCTGGAGCGGTATGAACTAAACCAGTACCATCAGTAGTTGTGACATGATCGCCTAAAATTACTGGGCTAATTCTTTCGTATAATGGATGCTTATATGTAATAAGTTCTAAATCATGACCTTTAATTTGCTTAATTAAAGTATATTCAAAGCCTAACTCATCATGTAAAACTTTTTCAGCTAAATCACAAGCTAAAACAATTTTCTTATCATTTACTTGATATAAACCATAAGTAATTTCTGGACCTGCACAAACAGCTAGATTTGCAGGAATTGTCCAAGGAGTTGTCGTCCAAATCATTAAATAAGTTTCATTATCTAAAACATCTTTGCCATCAACGACCTTCATTATTACAAAGATTGAAGGTGATTTTAAATCATGATATTCAATTTCAGCTTCCGCTAAAGCTGATTCAGATGATGGAGACCAATAAACAGGTTTTAAGCCTTTATAAATTAATCCCTTTTCTACCATTTGTGCAAACACTCTAACTTGTGATGCTTCATATTGAGGCCGTAATGTTAAATATGGATTTTCCCATTCGCCTAAAACACCTAAACGCTTGAACTGTATTCTTTGATTATCAACTTGTTTTAAGGCATACTCTTTACATAAATCTCTAAATTCAGAAACAGGCATAGTTTTACGGTTGATATTACCAGTTTTTGTTAAAGCATTTTCAATTGGAAGACCATGAGTATCCCATCCTGGTACATAACGACAAATAAAGCCGTTCATATTCTTATAACGAATAACAAAATCCTTCAAGCATTTATTTAGGGCATGTCCTGTATGAATATTTCCATTAGCGTATGGTGGGCCATCATGAATAACAAAAGTTTTCTTGCCTTCATTTAATTTAATTCTTTCTTGATACAAATTATTTTCATCCCATACTTTTTGAATTTCTGGTTCCTTTTGGCCTAAGGCACCACGCATCGGAAAATCTGTGTAAGGCATGTTTAATGTGTCTTTGTAATCTTTCATTGTTTTTCCTCCTATTAATAAAAAAAACATCTTCAGTAAAGAGGGATTGCTCCCCACCACTCTACTTTCGAGATGCTATTTGGTTTGTTAACGATAACCAATCGTAAATTCTTAATATCAGAATTTCGCTCAAAGGTGATAATTAAATCTTCTAAATATAAACTTCCACCAACCGTTTACTCTCTATCATTAATTAAAGATTAATCGTGTCCTTATCTTCGCTTTCTATCTAATAATATTTTATATTATTTTTAAAAAATTGCAAGAACTATTTAATTATATTACCTTAAGTAAGTAATTTAATAGTACTTGATATAAGATTAATCCAACCATTGGTGTAAAATCAAGATTACCAACAACTATAAAACCTCTAAATATTTTTAAAAATGGTTCAGTTATTAAGCCATAGTAATAATAAAAACGTGATCTTCTAACCTCATCAATCCAACCGAGCAAAACGTAAATAATTAATAAATAAAAATAAATGTTTAAAATATAATATATGTAAATCATTATCCTTGATACTGGTCAATAAATTTCTTTAAAGACCCATCCTTTATATCAGATTTTTGTGCAAATAAAAAGATATCTTTGCGAAGTGTTACTATTTCTCCATCACAGGCATAAATTACTCCAGCAAGGAATGATATCATCTCGTTAGCTGTAGCAATTATGCAGCCTTCAAAGTTAAGGCAGATTGGAATGCCATACATTATTTTATCGGCTAATTTTAATACTTCTTTTTGATCATTTACACTAATAAACTCTAGCTTTTTGAAAGCTTCACTTGTTGCATTATCTTCTATTTTCTTTTTTAAAAGTCCCATCGTTTATCTCCTATTTATAAAGAATTCTTCCTAACCTTACATAATCTGTTCCAAGTCTATGAGCTATCAGATAGTCATTTGACATCCCCATAGATAGTACCATTAAATCAGATTTAAGTGATTTTAATAGCGAGAATTCTTTAATGATTTCTTCTTCGTCTAAAGTATTCTTGGCCATTCCCATTAGACCAACTATTTTTATTTTATCATATTTTTCTAAATTTTTCAGAAATTCATGCAAATTTTTAGGTTTAATGCCATATTTTGTCGTATCACCAGAAATATTTACCTCAACAAAGCATTTAAGTTCACTTTTTAAGTGCTTATTTAGTTCTTCAGCTAAGGATAAACTTTCAAGTGAATGTAAATATTCAATCTTATTAGCAATAAGTTTTACTTTATTTCTTTGTAAGTGACCTATAAAATGCCAAACAATTTTTTCATCTTTTAATTCTTCATATTTCTTTATAAAGCTATCAACCCGATTTTCACCAAAATTATTAATTCCACAACTTAATAATTCTTTCATTTCGTTAGTATTTATATATTTTGTCGCTGCTATAATTACTTCATTATTTAGTTTTTTTCTTACTTCAGCAATGTTTTCTTTTATGTTCATTTCTTCACCAGTTATTTCTTATTTTTCCCTTAAATCCAATTTTATAAATAAAAAATCTCTTCTAAGTTTTTTTCTAGGACTCTTGCTATCATTAATGCTAATTGCGTATTAGGACAAATCATATTTGTTTCAATCGAGCTAATTGTATTTCTTGATACGCCAATTAGTTTAGCAAGTCGTTCTTGGGATAATCCTTTACTTACTCTAATTTCTTTTAAATTATTTTTTAATTTTTTTTCTATATTCATGTCTTTTAAGCCAAAAAACGATTATCAAGTATAATCGTCTATTTTTATTTTTGACTTTCTCCTTTGCCAAGTTTACTTTGCAATAATATTATATCATCATTAAACTTTTTGTCAATTTTTAAAAAGGACAAGGTCCCTCAAACAAGTTGACAATGATAACATCTTCCCCAATTTTTACAACATTTATAATTGGAATAATAATACATCTAAAGCATCTTCTTATGTTAAAAATATTAAATAATGGCCGAACCTTAATAAAAATAACCTGCAAAGTAAATGGATCGATATCCATATCAGTCACATGGCCTATGCAGGTACCTGTCATCTGCGATATAACCGCTTTTGAGGCAATGCATGAAAAAAGCATATAATCACCACCTAATTATATGCCATAATCGATAAAGTATACTTTTTTATTTTTACCGTTAATTGTTTAATTTTTTTAGTTTATCATAAGCATCAAGCGAAAATAAGGAAAGTTGTAAAGGAGTAATAGTAATATATCCTTCTTCAACTAAATAGCAATCAGATTCTTTATCTAAAATGTTTCCGTTATCTTTTCTCATGACTATAAAGCTATCTTGTCTTTGTTCGGGATAGCAGATATATCTTTTAATAAAATCTTTAGTTATTTTAATTCCTTTGGCAGTTTTAAAACCAAAGCTTGGAAAATTAACATTTAATAAATATTCATTTGAAGCTATATTATTAGTAAAAATAAATTCAAATAAATTCTTAAGTTCATTTTCAACCACTTCATAATTTTTATAATGCGCTGATAAGCAAATAACTTTTTTTCTGTCAATTAAGCCCTGTAAACCAGCCCCAACAGTCCCTGAATAAAGCGTATCAGTTGAAATGTTAAAGCCTTCATTACATCCAGAAACTACATAATCAAAATCACCTAATGTTATGTTTCCTAAACGCACACAGTCAGCTGGGGTTCCATCAACTGCATAAACATTTTCGGCCATTTTAGTTAATTTTAATCCATGTCTTATAGTGATGGCACAAGCCTTACCTGATTGTGGGTATAAAGGGGCACAAATGATTACTTCACCATAGTTTTCAAGTACTTTTTTTACAAGATTTATCCCTGGATGATTATATCCATCATCATTAGTTAACAAAAATTTCATGGCAAAATAATATGATCCTTTAACTCATAATTTGGGCGATATACTAAAATCATACTGCCAATTGCTTGAACAACTGTAAATTTATGAAAATTTAATACATCAATTATTTCTTCTTTAGTCATTTCTGATGTTGGCAAAACATGAATTTTAACTAATTCATTTTTTGTGATATTATTTTCTAAATCATCAAGTACTGTATTAGTAATTCCTTCTTTACCGATTTGTTTTGAAGCTTTAAGGCTTGTCCCTAGTGAACGTAAATACCTTTTTTGTTTTCCTGTTAATTCCATATAAATTCTCCTTATGTGTAAAGTGGTAATAAAGTAGCTAACCCTATTCCGTAATATATTAATAATGTCACAACATCATTGATTGTCGTAATAAATGGACCCGATGCTACGCTTGGGTCAACCTTAAATTTCATAAGTAACCAAGGGATAAATGCACCTGATACATTTGCAATAACTAACGCCACAAGCAAAGATAAACCTGTCATTATAGCTGTAACGATTAGTTTTAAATCAATTATTTCATGACCAATTAAATTAGTAATCATGACAATCAATATAACTAAAACCATAATTACTAAACCATTGATAATACCAATTCTAAGTTCTCTTAAGAAATGCTTTTTCACCTTAGCTTTATCTAAATCGCTATTGTTTTCGTTTAAGGCCATTATCATAACCGCTAAACTTTGGGTTCCTGCATTACCACTCATATCAAGAATAAGCGGTAAATAAATAGCTAGGCGAGTCGCAAGAAGAGCTGAGGCGGATAGACCACCTTCAAAAAGTGAAAGGAAAAATGAAGTTAAAGTACTTAAAAGCAGTAATATTATTAACCAAGGAATTCTTTTTTTGACTGAGGTAAAAACCGATTCATCTTTCAAAGTATCCTTATTAACTGCCGCAAACTGTAAGTAATCATCTTTATTTAAATTTGCAATAATATCGACTAGTTTATCATGAGTTACAATTCCTATCATTTCATCCTGACTATTAACAATAGGAAGCGATGTAAAACCATAGTCCTGCATAATTAAAGCGACATTTTCCTTGTCATCTAAAGCATTAGCCGAGATTACTCTTTCTTCCATAATGTTTGAAATTATTTCTTCAGCACGTGCTTGAATTAAATTTTTTAAAGTAATAAAACCAGCAAGCTTTTTTTCGTTTAAAACATAAATTGTCCCAATATATTCCGCATACTTTGCGTTTTTTGTTAAAGTTTTCATACTCTCTTTAACATTCATTGTCTTATCTAATGTGAAATAAGAGTCTGACATCATGGAACCAATTGAATCTTCACTATATTCTAAAATCTTTTTTAGCTTTTCATGTTTTTTAGGTGCTAGAGAACCTAGTGTTTCTTCATCTAAATTATCCTCATCAAGTAAGTATTTAAAGTAGTCAACAACATCATCATTTTCCATATTATTAATGATGCTAATGACGATATTTTTAGGCAAAAGATCAAAATAATCCTTGATTTCATCGTCATCTAAATATTCAAAGACGTCGGCTAAAAGCTTTTTATCTAATATATTAGCTAGCTTTATAAACCTCTCTTCATCTAATTCTCTTACCGCAAGCATAATATCATATGGGTGATATTCTAAAAGCATGGTGTTCAATTTTTCACTGTCATCTAAGAAACTATTAATTGTCTCAATGATGATTAAATCAAAATTCTGATTATCATTTATTTTTTTCATTATTTCACCGCCCTATAATAAATTTGCGATAAACGTTGTGGCAAGCGTAAAATACACCGTTAATGAAACAATATCATTTACTGTAGTTATTAATGGACCAGATGCTACTGCTGGATCTATTTTTAGCATTTTAAATACAATCGGAATAATTGTCCCTGCGATGGTTGCTAAAACTAAAGCGCTAAAAATGGATAAAGAAATAATAAACGCAAATGGTAAAATATCATTTACATGATCACCTTGAATTAGACGCATAATAAACACAACACCAAAAAGTAAAACACCAATAATAAGGCCATTCACAAAACCAACAGCGGCTTCTTTAAAGATATGGCGCTTAATAATCTGTTTATCATTATCTTTTTCTTTACCAAAAAAACTAATGATAACTGCTAAGCTTTGGGTTCCACTGTTTCCAGCCATACTTAAAATCATTGGCATAAAAATGGCTAAGATTGGAAGTTTATTAAGGGTATCTTCAAATGATGTAATAATCGTTGCTGTAATTATATCAATCACTAAAAGTAAGATTAACCATGGTAGTCTTTTTTTAATTGATGATTTAGTTGTTTCCTTATCAATATCAATTTTTACCTCGCTAATACCAGCTAGCTTAGAAATTTCATATTCGGTTTTCTCATCAATCGCTTCAGTAATATCATCAAATGTTACAACACCTAATAATAGATTATCATCGTTAACAACAGGCATCATTAAGAAGTCATAAGCTCTAAAGATATTAATTGCTTCTTCTTTCTTTGTTTCAATGTTTAAACTAACAACATTATCAATCATAATATTATTAATGATTTCCTTAGGTGAATCTCCGTTTGAAATTAGTTCTCTAAGCGAAATAACACCAACTAGTTTTCCATCCTCTAAGACATAAATATCATCAATATACTCAGTCTTACGAGCTTCTAAAACTAGCTTATCAATACTTTGTTTAACCGTCATGTTTTTATCTAATGAAACATATTCGGTATTAATAATTGATGCAACTTGATCATCATCATATTTTAAAACTTTCTTAACTTTAATTCTTTCTTTATTGTCTAAAAACGATAAATAAAGATTACTTTTTTCTTCATCATCAATGGTTAAAATAATATCTAGCAAATCATCAAACGCCATCTCATTTAAAACATATTTCTTATCATCAAATTCTAATTCATCAATGTATTCAATGACTGATGTCGGATCGACATATTCAAATACTCTAGTCAAATCTTTTAAAGACATCAGTTTATAGAAGATTTGCCTGTATTCACTACTAAAAGTCGTTAAAGCTTCACTGATTTCATAGTAATGAAACTTTTCTAGTTCGTTCGCTTTTTCTTCATCACTTAAATTACTATTAATGATGTCGTAAATATCTTCTAGATATACTTCATTGGCAATATAATCTTTTTTCATGATTAACGCCTCCGTTCATATTTTATTTTAAAACGACTTCCTTAATTACCTTTATTAATTCTTCGTTTGTACCAGATGGTTTAAAAGTTGGATTAATAGTCTCTTTTTCACTAAAGAATTTATACCAAGTTAAACCAGCTAAATATCTTCCATAATCAAATGATAGGTGGAATCCATCACGATTTAATGATAGGCCACCATTTCTATAGTCAAATTCTTTAGTTCGTCTAACCTTCTCTACATTATCGCCAACAGGGATAATTGGTAAATTATATTTTAAAGTAATTATGTTTGTAGCATCTAAGATAGCTTTAAACATTTTTTCTTGATCTTTATCATACCAAGGGAATGCTCCATGATCGGAATCAATCTCATAAGCCCAGGTTCTATTAAACACAATCTTAGATTTTGGAGCTAAGTCTTTAATATAATTAATAATTTCACCAATAAAAGGTTCATATGTGCTGATTTGGCCTGAATAATGACTTGCTTGTTGGATGGTAATATAATCCCAATTATCGCTTAAAATCGCTTCTTGTAAGCTAATTGGCCTTAATATATTATCTCTTTCTTCTAAACTATAATTTGGTGCACCTGTTTTAAAATTATCTAAATGTTGTTCTAAAGAACATCCACCAATATATAAATTCCATACTTTAAATTCTTCATTATTAGATAATGCAATTTCTTCTAAGTACCTTGTTGAATCTGTTGAAAAACTATTACCTATTGCTAAAATTTTCATATCTTTACTACCTCAATTCCAGTATTATTATATCACGATTTTGGTATTTATCTAAAAAAAAAGAGTATAAACTCTTTTTACCATTTATTAAATACTTTTTCTGCAAAACCAACCTGGTCCTTTAGAATAATTACTTTGTCATCAATAGTCAGTTTTCCTGAAAATTTACCAAATACTTGATGTTGGATTGATGCGATTACTATAGCTGAAGTTTTAGAATAACGATCCAAAATTGGGACAAATTTCAAATCAACCTTACCATCATTTGATTTTATATTCCATGTGTTCATAAAGTCATCATTACCTTTTTTATCTTTTGGAATCTCAAAGATAACTTCATCAACTTTATACCCTTTTCCTTGATAAAAAATTATATTTTCTGTCGCATTTTCATTTGCTCCAAAGCCATACCCAAGATTAAATCCAACTAGTTCACCTTTGATTTTTGTTGAAAAACTTGACCAATACCACGTGTTTTTATAAGTCCAAACACCTCTTCCCCAGTCTAATACTCCATAAGAATTATCTAATGAATATGACTCACTTCCTAGTTTTACAAAGCCCTGAGCAATTAAACAATTAATCTTTTGATTATAGTAAAAATGTTGTGGCTTACTAAAAGGAGTCATCATTACGATACTATCTTTATTAGTATTTTTTAAAGTAATTAGACATTCAAAATCTTTGTCTTTATCAAATTTTTTCATTTGACATTTTAATGTTCTTGTTTCACCATCATTTTGAAAAGAAATTGTAAGATTTTTACTTTCAAACTTAACATCACCAATTTTTGAAGTCTTAGGCAAGTTAGTTTTTAACTTGGTCATAAACTTCATGACACTACTTGTTTTATTATAGCCTGTCTTAAAATTCAAAAAGCTAACACTGTATAAGGCCATATAGGAATTATCGGCAATTGTTAAAGCAACCCCAAAATCATTATTACCAATGTAATAATAATCCCATTCCTTTATTCTTAAACGATTAGCTTTTATTTGCTTATTGTCATATTCTTTCACTAAATCTAAAGCATATCCTGATTCGCATAAGTTACCATTAGAATCCAAAAGTTTTCCTTCATTTAATAAAACCTGCTTCATCATAACACCCCTTAGAATAATTATAACATGCTTTTTTTATTAAAAGAAGAACTTATTCAACTTTTATTTCATCTTTCAGCTTTTGTAAAGCTGTTTTTTCAAGTCTTGAGACTTGGGCCTGAGATATTCCGATTTCTTCAGCAATTTCTGTCTGTGTTTTATTTAAGAAGTATCTTTCATAGATTATTTCTTTATCCCTTTTGTCTAACTTCTTTAATCCCTCTTTGATTAATTTTTCTTTTGAATATTTTTCATACGTATCATTTTTATCTTCTAATTGATCAATAAGATTTATGACATCAGTACCACTATTATAGACTGGTGTATAAATGCTGATTGGATCTTGAATTGCATCTAATGCTAGTATTACATCGATTTCTTCAATGTCTAGCTCTTTTGCAATTTCTTTAGTCGTTGGTTCCTTGTGAAATTCGTTAATATACCTTTCTTTAATCTGTAATGTTTTATAAGCAATATCCTTTAAGGACCTTGATACTTTTACTAAGCTATTATCCCTCAAATATCGCCTAATCTCGCCAATAATCATTGGAACAGCATAGGTTGAAAATCTAACGTTATGCGAATCATCAAAATTATCTATCGCCTTCATTAAACCAATACAACCAATTTGGAATAAATCATCCATATGTTCTTTACGATTATTAAATTTTTTTAGCACTGATAAAACTAATTTTAAATTATAACAAATTAATTTTTCACGTGCTTCGCTTGACCCTTCCTTGACCTGTTTTAATAAATCATTTGTTTCTTTATAACCAATTGTTTTTAATTCTTGAGTATTAACTCCAGTTATCTCTACTTTGCTCATATTACCCTCCATACAAGTAGTTTTTCTTTCGAGATAACTTTTTAAACATTTTGCTAGAATCATTTTTTTATTTTCATATATTCAGCTGTCATTTCTTGTTTAATGCGGGCTATAATCTTTTTTTCCAGTCGAGATATGTATGATTGTGATATTTTTAGGTACTCAGCGACTTCTTTTTGCGTTAACATTTCTTTACCAAATAAGCCGAATCTTAAAGATAAGATTTCTTTTTCCCGATCATTTAATTTATTAATGGCCGAATACATAATTCGTTTTTCTTCTATCTTTTCAATATTTACATATTCATCTTCATCTAAATATAATAAATCAGCTAAATTTAATTCATTTCCCTCATTATCAATATTTAAAGTTTCATCTAAACTTATTTCCATTCTTGTTTTGCTGATTTTTCTTAAAAACATTAAAATTTCATTTTCAATACAACGTGATGCATAAGTCGCAAGCTTAATATTCTTTGAAGAATCAAAGGTTTTAACCCCTTTTATTAATCCCATTGAGCCAATAGAAATTAAATCATCGATTGATGCTTTTGGGGTTTCAAATCTTTTGGCGATATACACAACTAGCCTTAAGTTATGTTCAATTAAGGTATTTCGTGCCTCAATTGAGCCTTCCTTTACCTGATTTAAAAGCTCAAATTCCATTGTTTCTGATAATGGCTCAGGAAGCTGATCGTTTTTGTGTAAATAATGTACTTTTCTTCTTTTAAAAAAGAAATTAAAAATTTTTGATAGTAACCTCATCTTGTCCCCCTTATAGAATGTATATACTTAAAAGACTGTCAAATTCCACATCTTTTGTATAAGCAAGATATACTTCTTTTTCTTCCTTTTTTCCACTAATTGTAATATAAAACTTATCTGGTTTATAAAGACCATACTTATTTAATCCGTTTATTGATTCTAAATACACCTCTTTAATAGGCTTTACATCTTTATTTGGTGTTCCTTTAATAAACACAATTGGATAATCATCATAAGCAAGTAAACCTGTATCCATATAACCTGTTAAATGATGATTTTTTTTACCTATTAAATAATCAATTGGATAATATAAACCTTTTTCAAAATAGTAGTTTTTATACTCAAATAAGAAAAGAATAGTAACTAAGGTGGAGACTAGTAAAGTTAAAAAAAACTTAAAATCATATGATAAATCAATATGAGAATATAGGCCCATAAATAAATAATTAACAAACATGAAAAATCCAAAATAAATATAGTATTTTAGACGATTGTAAACATAAAAAATAAAAAGTAGTAGTAAATAAAAAATAATTTTTATTTTAATTAAAGAAATAAAAAATATACTACATATTAGTAAAATTTTTTTATACCATTTGGAATTATTAATGGTCATATAATCAGTCATTACGACATAAATAAATAAAAAAAATAGGTAGTATAAATACTTCAAGTTTATCACCACCTATAATATATAATATTAAATTAAAATAATTTGTAACATTTAGTACTAACTTAATAAATGTTCTAAAAATATTTTTAAACCGATTATAATCAAAATTATTCCACCAAATAATGTGGCTTTATTTTTTAATACTTCACCAATTTTCTTACCAATAAAAGAACCAAAAATACAAAACAAGAAAGTTACAACACAAATTATTAATGAGGTATAACAAATATTAACATCTAATGCCGCAAAGCTTATACCAACCGCTAAAGCATCAATTGAAGTAGCAATAGCTTGAATAAATATCGTTTTATAAGTAAATACCTTACATTCTTCTTCTTGAGAAAATGAGTCCGCAATCATCTTACCACCAATTGTTAATAATAAAATTAAAGCTACCCAATGGTCAATTGTTTCGATATATTCTTTTACTAAACATCCCGCCAAAAACCCAATCGCTGGCATTATTCCTTGAAATAATCCAAACATTGCGGATGCAAAAATGTGTTTTTCCTTCTCACCACTATATATAATGCCATTAGAGATTGACACACTAAAAGCATCCATTGCTAAACCTACACCAATAATTAGAATTGTAAAAATATCCATAATGCTACTCCTAAAAAAAGACTCATGTTTAATGAGTCAATTATTTAAATCTGTTTTTTAGCCATGAAGGTACAGATGGTTTTTCTTCATCATTTTCTTCATCAGTTTGATCAACGTATTTTTTTGTTTTTTCTTTTTCTTTGACTTTTTTAGTTTCTTTATTTTTTAATGCTTCTGGTTCAGGTTCAACACTAATTGGTTTTTTTGGCGTTTCGAGCACACTATCTTTGAATAATGGATCTTCAGAAAAACCAGTAGCGATAACTGTAACCACAATTTCATCACCTAAGTCGTTGTTAACAGCACATCCATAGATAAAGTTAATATCGGTAGCTGATGAGTTTTGAATTTCATCAATTATTTGGCTCATTTCTGATAAACCAAGTTTTTCAGAGCTTGTAATATTAACAATTGCATCAGTGGCTCCATTAATTGAAGTCTCAAGAAGTGGGCTCTTAATTGCTAGGCGCGCTGCTTCAACTGCTTTATTTTCTCCTGATGCTGCACCAATTCCCATAAGGGCTGTCCCTTTATTTTTCATAACGGCTTTAACATCAGCAAAGTCGACATTAATAACACCTGGTGAATCAATTAATTCTGTAATGCCTTGAACACCTTGACGTAAAACATTATCAGCTTGACGGAATGAATCAAGATATGACGTTTCTCTATTAGATAAGGTTAATAACTTATCATTTGGAATTACAATTAACGTATCAACATGAGGTTTGAGCTTTTCAAGTCCTTGAAGGGCAATAATTGAACGTTTACGACCTTCAAAACTAAATGGCTTAGTAACTATTCCAATTGTCAAGCAACCAAGTTCTTTCGCAATTTTTGCGATTACTGGTGCAGCACCAGTTCCAGTTCCTCCACCCATACCAGCAGTGATAAACACCATGTCGGTATCAGCTAATGCTTCTTTTATTTCATCTTCTGATTCTAAAGCGGCTTTTTCACCAATTTCAGGATCAGCTCCAGCTCCTAAACCACGTGTTAATAATCTTCCAATCTGAATTCTTGTATCAGCATGTGACCGTCTAAGTACTTGTGAATCGGTATTTACAACAATAAATTCAACACCTGAAACACCATTTTCTATCATTCTATCAACAGCATTTCCACCACCGCCACCAACACCAACTACTTTGATAATTGGCTTTTGGCTGAAATTGTCTTGAACATCAAACATAAAAAACTCCCCCTTATTTAAGGCCAAACACATGTCTTTATATATTTTACTATATTTTGCTTATAAAATAAAGGGTAAATTTGTTTTTTTGTTCAATTCTTAATTACTTAATTTTAATTTTAAAACAAAGTAAATTATTAAAGGTACAAAATAAATATACTTACTCTTTTTATTTTAATTACTTCTAGTAGTACTATATTTTTAATGTGTAATATATAATTTTACGATAAAAAAAGAGGATTGCCTCTTTTTTATCTTTTTACCAATTAAAGAATACCCATTCAGACTCAAGTAAAGTTCCCGTTTTTTCAAAAACTTTTTCTTTTACATAGTTATGTAAATCAAAAATATCTTGAGCAGTAGCATTTCCCTCATTAACAATAAAATTTGCGTGTTTTTCTGATATTTTTGCATCCCCAATTTTAAAACCTCTTAAGCCGCAGCTATCGATTAACTGCCAAGCATAAGTTGATTCAGGGTTTTTAAAAACACTGCCCGAATTTAAACAATTTAGTGGTTGGGTTCTTCTTCTTATTACCTGATATTTAGTAATTTTTTCACGAATGTTTTCACATTTAGGGAAAGAAAAATACGCATAAATTAAAATAAGTGGTTCTTCTTGTAACAAACTTTTCCTATAACCAAACTGTAATTCCTCTTTGGTTAACTCTAAATATTCACCCTGTTCATTAATAAATTCGCCCTTAATAAAATAATCGCTAATCGCATGATTATAGCTTGACGCATTCATATAAACTCCTCCACCAATTGTTCCAGGAATCGATGAAAGAAAGAATGCATCTAAATTATTTTCAGCTAAAATATTCGCTAACTTTGGCATTGATATTGATGATGGCACTTTTTGTATATCATTACTAATTTCTAAATCAAGCTTCATTTTTTTTAAAGATATTACCACGCCATCAAAATACTCATCACTTGGAATAAAATTACTTCCATTGCCAATTACAATATATTTTTCTTTGGTTTGCTTGATAAAATCGCATAATTTATCAACTGTATTTGGGAAAAATATTTGCTTAAATTCACCACCAATACGCATTGTGGTATAGTCTTTAAATGTTGGCCTCTCCATCTTTATCACCTAAGAAATTTTCTAACACTTGAATACTATTTACGTATTCATACTTTTCATAGCTTTGACACATCTTGAAATATTCATTGCCAAACTTCATTAATCTTATAATATCATTAAATATTTCACTATTTAATATTTTCTCTTCATAAACTAGGGCTGAGCCCAAGTTTTTTAAAACAATTGCATTTTTAGTTTGATGATCATTAGTCACATATGGACTAGGTATTAAAATTGCCGGTATTCTGTATCCGATAATTTCACTTAGTGTAGTCGCACCACTTCTTGATACAACTAGATCAATATCTAACAAAAATTCCTTCATATTATCAATATATTCTAAGAAATGAATGTTATGATATTCCTCATTAATCGTCATTTTTTCCTTAAAGTTTTTGCCTAAAACAATATATACATCAAATCCTTTATTTTCAAGTAAATGACAATTTTTAATAAAAAAATTAATCAAACTACTGCTTCCCATTGAACCAAAAACAACGAGCATTTTATGATTGAACCTGTGTTTATTAATAGAATTAGTATAAAACTCATAAGTCCTAGGATTGCCAGAATAAAGACATTTTCCTTTTATATGCTTATAAGTTTTAGGAAAAGATGTTAAAGTACACATGGCACTTTTACTGAAGATTTTATTAACTAAACCCGGTACTTGATTTTGTTCATGCAAAATTATTTTAATTTTTAAATCTTTCGCAGCCTTCAAGGCTGGGTATGAAACAAAACCACCAACTCCAATAACATAATCTGGCTTTTCTTCTTTTAAGATTTGTTTGGCTTTTTTTACGGCATTAAATAAAATCATACAGTTTTTAACATTTTTAAAAGTTAATTTTCTTTCAATACCTACAACTTCAATGCCATAAAAACGTACGTTATTTTTTTTCATTATTTCTTCTTCAAATGAATCTTTATTTCCAATATAAAATATTTCGTGTTTAGACTCTAAACCTTTGATAAACGATAAAGCTGGATAAATGTGACCTCCAGTCTTTCCACCAGTAAAAGCTATTTTCATAATGCCTCCAAGATATCTTAATATATTATATGCATTACAATTGTCCTTTTATGTCAAAATTTTGCCATAATTATCATAATCAAATATTCTTTAAGTCATTCTTGCCAACATTTAAGATTATTCCTAACATAAAATACGTAATAAGTAAGGAACTTCCTCCATAGCTTAGAAGCGGTAAAGTCACGCCTGTTACTGGAATAATCCCGAGTACTACACACAAGTTAACTGAAATTTGTACTAAAAGTAAAAGCGTAAAAGCAAGCGTAATAAATTTGCCAAATAAATCATTTGTTTTTAAGGCAATTTTTAAACATAAGTATAGTAAATAACCAAATAGGAAAATTAGAATCATTCCACCAAAAACACCTAATTCTTCAACTAAGATTGCAAAAATAAAATCTGTTTGGGGCTCAGGCAAAAAATAATATTTCTGGCGTGATCTAAATAAACCATATCCAAAAAATCCGCCGGGAACTAAAGCATATAAGCTCTGAATTGCTTGAAAACCACTACCTAATGGATCAGAAAACGGATCAAGAAAGGCGGTAATTCTTTCTATTCTATATCCAGCAGTTAAAATTAAAGCTGTGATACCAACAACACCTAAAACACAAGCGATAATAATATATTTAGTTTTAATTCCCGCCACAAAAAGAAGTAAGAACATTGCTAAAACAATGATGATTCCTGTTCCAAAATCTGGTTCCAACATAATTAAACCAAAAAATATTAAAATGATTAAAACCATCACTAATAAGTCTTTAAACTTCTTTATATCATCATGATATTTACTTAAGTACTTAGATATAAAAATTGCAATGCCTACTTTTGCAAATTCGGATGGTTGGATGCCAAATGTTCCAACCCCAATCCAGCTTTGTGCGCCACCCCTTATTACTCCAATTCCAGGTATTAATACAATAATTAATAAACCTAAACAAATAAAAAAAATAAGATTAGCCCATTTTAAGTAAAAATGATAATCAACATTCTTAACAAATATAAAGATGACAAATCCTAGCGCTAAAAAAAGCGCTTGACGCACTAAGTAATAATATTTACTATTATACTTGAATTCAGCCCAAATCATTGAGGCACTATATACCATAATGAGGCCAATAATTGAAATAATTGTTGTGATTATAAAAATCTTTCGTGTGTCTTTGATATCTATCACCAATAAATATTATGAAGAAAACTTAAAAACAATGAATACAAATAAAAAAACAACCAAAGTTGTTTTATTTATGATAGTATTTTTTAAAGAATTCGTTTCTAAAATCCATTAGGCGATCGTTTTTAATTGCTTCACGAATATCCTTCATTAAATTTCTTAAGAAATATAGATTATGATAAGTTACTAATCTTGGTCCTAACATTTCATCTTCTTTAAACAGATGACGAATATAACTCTTAGTGTATTTCTTACATACCTTACAGTCACACTCAGGGTCAAGTGGCGTAAAATCCTTGGCATAAAGGTTATTTTTAATTACAACTTTACCTTGACTGGTCATCGCTGTACCATGACGAGCAATTCTTGTTGGTAAAACGCAATCAAACATATCCACTTTTCTTATCGATCCTTCAACTAAATCATCAGGAGAACCAACACCCATTAAATAACGTGGTTTATCTTCAGGTAATAAATCCTTAACATAATCTAAAACTTCATAAAGATCTTCTTTACTTTCACCAATTGATAAGCCGCCAATACTATAACCTGGAAAATTCATTTCTTTTAAGCCATCAATTGATAACTTTCTTAAATCTTTATAAGGCCCACCTTGACATATTCCAAATAAGGCTTGATCTTCTTTTCTTTCATGGGCATCTAAACCTCTTTTAGCCCAGCGTAATGTTCTTTCCACTGACTGTTTCATATATTCATATGTCGCATCAAATGGTGGACATTCATCAAAGCTCATGATGATGTCAGCTCCAAGCTTATTTTGAATTTTAATGGATTTTTCAGGGGTAAGATTTAAAAGTGACCCATTCTTATGATGACGAAATGTTACACCTTCTTCAGATATTTTTCTTAAATTTTCTAAAGAAAATACTTGAAATCCCCCAGAGTCAGTAAGTAAGGCCCCATCCCAATTCATAAAACCCCGAATTCCCCCATGTTCTTCAATTAAATCTTCACCAGGAGCTAGCCATAAATGATAAGTGTTACCTAAAATTAAGCCATCACTTACCTCTTTTATTTCATCAGAATCTAAGGTTTTAACCGTTGCTTGGGTTCCAACAGGCATAAATATCGGAGTTTCAAAATCGCCATGCTTAGTATGAAGAATTCCATATCTCGCTCCTGTTTGTTTACAAACATGTTTTAATTCAAAGCTAATTGCATCCATATATAATTTCCGTTTCTTACTTAATTATTTCGCCGTAAACTACTCCACTTGCGCTTGCAGCATTTGATTCATCAGTATCAATATGCATATAGAAAGCAAAAGTTGGGTTAACACGAACTACTACATCATCAAAAATTAAAGAACGGCCATCTGTTTCAACTTTAACCTTAACGATTTCTTTATCTTTTATGCCTAGTTCTAAAGCATCTTCTGGTGTAGCATGAATGTGTCTTTTAGCAACAATAACGCCCTCTTTTATTTCAATTTCACCACATGGCCCAACAATAACGCATCCAGGAGTTCCTGCTATATCCCCAGATTCTCTAATTGGTGCAGTTATACCAACAGTTCTAGCATCAGTTAATGATAATTCAACTTGTGTTGCTTTTCTAGTTGGTCCTAAAATTGAAACACCTGCAAGTTCCTTTTTTGGTCCTCTAACTGTTACTTTTTCTTCAGCCGCAAATTGACCAGGTTGTGACAAAGGTTTTTTAACTGTTAATTCATGTCCCTTCCCGAATAATATTTCTAAATCCTCTTTTGTTACATGCACGTGACGTGCGCTTGTTTCTACAACTACTTTTTTCATTTTATTTTCCTCCAATATCTTATTTTATAAACATGCTATCGCCAAACGAGAAAAACCGATATTTTTCTTTAACCGCTTCTTGATATGCATTTAAAATTATCTCTTTTGTACTAAAAGCTGAAACTAACATAATTAAGGTTGATTTAGGCAAGTGGAAATTTGTAATTAAAGCATCAATTGCTTTAAATTTAAATCCTGGATAAATAAAAATATCCGTATAACCACTCTTTTCTATAAATTCATCATTATCCTTAAGTAATGTTTCAAGGGTCCTTGTGGTTGTTGTCCCAACCGAAATAATTCGTCTATTATTTTTCTTTGCTTCATTTAATTTATCCGCTACTTCTTTAGTTACATGATAATATTCACTATGCATCTTATGATTTAAAACATCATCAACCTTAACAGGTCTAAATGTTCCAAGTCCAACATGTAAGGTAATAAAACAAATTTCTACACCCTTTGCTTTAATTTCTTCTAGCAATTCTTTGGTAAAATGTAAACCAGCTGTTGGTGCAGCGGCACTACCAACCTCTTTAGAATAAACAGTTTGATAACGATCCTTATCCTGTAACTTTTCATGAATATATGGTGGTAAAGGCATTTCTCCAAGCTGATCTAAAATTTCATAAAAAATTCCTTGATAAATAAATTTAACTTTAACAATCCCTTCATCAAGTATTTCTATAACACTTGCTTTAAGTAGTCCCTCACCAAAAGATATAATCGTCCCAATTTTAAGCCTTTTAACTGGTTTAGATAAACATTCGTAAATGTCACCTTCAATGTTTCTTAAGAGTAAGAGTTCAATTACAGCCTTGGTATCTTCCTTAATGCCATTAAGTCTAGCTGGCATGACCTTCGTATCATTTAAAACCAAAACATCGTTTGGTTCTAGATAATCAATTATTTTATTAAATTTCGAGTGTTCTATTTCGCCTGTTTTTTTGTCAAGCACCATAAGTCTTGAAGATGATCTATCTTTAAGTGGTGTCTGTGCAATTAGTTCAGGTGGTAAATTATAATCAAAATCATCTGTTTTCATCAAATATACTTCCTTGGTAGTTAATTTTTAAATGTTTATAGGCTTTCTCAGTCACAACCCTACCACGAGTCGTTCTTTTTACATAGCCGTTTTTAATTAAAAAAGGTTCATATACATCTTCAATAGTTTGGGTATCTTCACTTAAAGCTGCGCTAATATTGTCAACGCCAACTGGTCCACCTTTATATTTTGTGATGACTGTCATTAAATAATCACGATCTTTATTATCTAATCCTTCACAATCAATATTAAGCTTTCCTAAAGCCATTCTTGTAATATCAATTGTAACGTTGCCATTATTTAAGATATCAGCGTAATCACGAATTCGTCTAAATAATCTATTACAAATTCTCGGTGTTCCACGGCTTCTTAAAGCTAGTTCATGAGCTGCTTCATCGCAAATATTATTGCCATAAATTTTAGCTGTTCTTAAAGCAATTTTTTCTAATTCTTTAACATTATAAAAATCTAATTTAAATACTAACCCAAAACGATCACGTAAAGGTCCTGTTAAATCACCATAACGTGTTGTGGCTCCAACTAAAGTAAAAGGAGGTAAATCAACGCGAATCGATTTAGCTTGGGAATCTTTTCCCAAGACAATATCAATGACAAAATCTTCCATTGATGAATAAAGTACCTCTTCAACTATTTTGGGAACGCGATGAATCTCGTCAATAAATAAGACATCTCCAGCTTCTAAGCTTGTAAGAATCGCAGCTAAATCGCCGGTTCTTTCAATCGTTGGACCAGAAATAATTTTTATATTAACGCCCATTTCATTTGCAATAACTTGTGCTAAAGTTGTTTTACCAAGCCCTGGAGGTCCATATAAGAGTGTATGATCAAGTGTTTCATTTCTCTTTTTAGCAGCTTGAATAGAAATAGAAAGCATGTCCTTAATATCTTCTTGACCAATGTATTCACTTAGTCTTTCTGGCCTAAGACTTGCATCTTGTGCATCTTCAGTTAGTTTTTCTAATGTAACTATTCTCTCATCCATACTGCCACCTCATAAAGATTATATCACAACTGTCATATTTTGCATAAAAAAGATACAGATTTTTAACTTTTTAATTAGATTTAGTAAAAAAATTAAATAATTGATCAGGCTTTTTTTTATTTGCAAGGTGAAGCGCATATTCTAGCCGTTTTATGGCATTAAAATCATTATTTTTTAATATTTATTTCTTGCTAATAAATAATAAATAATATATAATTAATATATAAAAGTTCACGGGGGTTTTATGCATGGCAAAAGAAAAACAAAAGATTATGAAACCAGATTATGATTTTTTATTTTCATGCTTAGATTACAATAGCGAAAAAGTCAATGCTTACTTTGAGAAAAACATCAATGCTATTTTAGAAAACCTTGAGAAAGAAACTTCTCTTTTTAATAATGCCGTTGAATCGATTTTCGAATATACCAATAATGAATCTGATTCTTTATATCAGGAAATAAAAAAATTAAATGAAAAAACATATCGTGAATTTAATGCTTATGAAAAAATGTATGCAAATAAAAGAAATTATTTAGAAAATTCTGATAATTCTGAAGTCGATATGAAAAAAGAAGAATTGAACAAATATTTAAATAAAGCGAACAAAATTAAAGAAGATTTTAGATATCGTCGCTTTTTGCTTGAACAAGGATTTAAAACTAAAAATCAAGAATTATTAGCTAAATATGATGATGATTATAAAATTCATCTTAACTCCATTTTTAAGTTTAAGGAAACAATTTTAAACATTAACGATGAGCATTACAAAAGAGCTGAAAGTATTCTTATAGCTAATCAAGAACTTATTGATAAAATGGAAGATGCCATAAAACATTACAAAACTACCCCATCAGAATATGAGAGTTCAAATGAACTTCTTTTAAGCTTGGAAAATCGTATTAGAATTTTTGAAAATGAATTAAATGATACTAAAGAAATTGAGCTTGATGATGCGCTTAAAAACAACAAATCTTTTTCTTCTAACATTGAAAATAATTATGAGGAATTTTCTAAATCTCTTGATTCAAGAAGAGAATATATTCGTTTACTTCTTTTAAAAGCTAACAATGAGCATGAAGAATTTAGAAATAAGATGCAAGATAATTTAACATCAATGAATAAAATGCTTGATGATGCTTATAACGAATATAAAGCTTCTAAGAATAAAAAAATGGTTAAAGTTATTAAAAGAGAAAAATTTTTATTTGACCAAAAGATTAAATATGAGCTTCAAAAGGAAGCGACTTTATTTAATGCTAAAGAGCGAATTCTAAATAACTATCTTATTCAAATTGATCGTTTAGACAACCGCTCAAATTTAGTCAACGAGAAAGTTAAACTTGATTATACATATTCATACAAAGCAAACTTTGATTTACACGAAAAGATGATCCCAGATTTTAAGGATATAATTACTGGAATTAAACATGATTTAGCCTTCGCGAAAAATAATATTAAATCTATTATATCTCCAGTTGATGAGATTAAGCACTCATTTGATATACCTGTTTTAAACACTAAATTAAATGTTTTAAAAAATATGCAAGCTGAAATTAATAAATCTTTAAATATTGCAAAAGAATTAGATGATTTAGCTTTTGAAATTTTAGCGATGCAACCAATAATTGAAATAAAACAGTTGGAATTACAAAATCAATATTTAACAATTGATGATTCCACAGAGCTAAATATTAGTATCTTGAAGTTAAATCTTGAGGAATATAAACTACTTGAAGAGATTGGCTTAGAAATAAAATGCATAAAACAAAACATTACAAATTTAAGAAGAGCCAAAGAATTAAAGCTTAATACTTTGGATATGTCTTTAAAGAAAGACCTTTTAACTATTAGTTCATATAATCGCGTGGAAATTTTAAAACAAAATCAAAAGATTGTTACTTTAAATGATAACAAATACGCGAATTTAAATGATTTGTTATACAAATATAACATAAAAAAAATTATGTATTTATCAAAGAAAAATAGACAAGCTGCTTTATCCAAATACGCTCTTCTTCTTTTAAAAGAAAAAAATGAGATTAGAGAAGATGAAAAAATCTATAATGCAAGCTTAAAAAAATTTAATGAGGAAAAAGAAGCGCAGTTAAGACAGGTTGAAAATGTTACACAAATTGAAAGAATTAATTTTAATAAACGTCTTGAAAATATTGATATAAATCTTAATAAAAAAATAAGCTATGTGAAAAAGAATATTAATATTATTCAAGATTTAAGTAATTTTGCGTTAAGTGGAATCTATTATGATTATGATATGGCAATTTCTGAAAGAGTATCTAAATATCATGATGTTCGTAATTTCTTAGTTATGTATTTAAAAAGTCATGATGAAATAATGAGTGAAGTCTTTAAACCATTATTAACTATTAATATTGATGGTTTTGAAGAAAAATCAAGTGAAAAAGTTTTAGAAATTATCTTAACTGGTAAAGAAGAAAACGTTAAAAGCATCATTAATACTTATCTTATAAAACGCGTTAAACTTGCATCTGATAATAATATTAAATTTACTAAAGATAATCATCACTATCTAAATCGTTATACACAAATACATGCTAACTACTTTACGCAGCTAACAAGGAAGTTAAAAAAAGGATCCTTAAATCAAAAAAACATTGCACTCTTTGTCTTAAATTATGCTAAAAATATAAAGCATTTTACCGAAGTTATGCGTAAAGATTTTATTAAAGAAACTCTTAACCAGTATAGTGATTATATTATTTCGCTTATTGAAAACAATAGGTGTGCAGAAATAAACCGTAAAAAAGACATATCAGATGAAGTTTTAAAGGCTGAAGAAAAAGTTTGCCCAATGAACTTTACAATATCTGAATTAATTAAACAAGCTGAAAAAGAAAAAACAGAAGAAATTGCCCGTTTTGAAGTTTTTAAAGAGAAAGTCAAATTAACTACCAATAATATAAATGCATTATATGACTATAATGTAAATAAGTTAAAACGAGAACATAAAGATTTTCTATATAGGAAGAATACGATTATTGATAACTTAAATCGCGACATTTTAATTGTTTTAGAAAAAATTGATGCGATTGAATTGATGAATAATCAAACTAATGATCAAAACTTTAAAAATAATGATAAAGGTATTTCAAATCATCTTTCAAATTATATAAAAAAGGTTGCTTGTGATATTGAAGAGGAGTTAGGCTTTGTTTCTTGTTATGATGATTTAGTAACTGAATCTATTACATCTGCACAAAATGAAACAAACAATTTTGACAGTATTATGACTGAATGCCTTAACAAATACAAGAGTATCTTTAAACAAAATTGTGCTTATCAAGAGTACTTTACTAAAAAACGTGAAAGGCAGTTAAATATTGATAAACTTGAATTAAAGAAAACTTATCCGACAAGAATCAAGGAATGCCGTGAAATGTATAGACAAGAAATAGAAAAGAAAAATAATACATTTAAAGCGAAGATCTATGAAAACTATTTAACAAAATTAGACTTTAATAAAAACTTTAATGATAATGTTAATGAACTTGAACGTACTTCTTCTTTAATCGCTAGTACTAATGCTGAACTTGTTAAAAAAGATGAACTTACTTTAAACAAATATCAATTAAATCCTAGTTATAAGCTAAAATATCGGACTCCAAATTTAATTAGTTCAGCTGTCAATTCGCAAAATAAAGAAAATACTAAAGAGAAGGAGTGATTATTATGGCTAATTACGTTAATCAAAAAAGTGTGAAGATTAGTGAATACTTCCGCAAGATAATCAAAGTTATTGAACAAAATAATCAAGATACTTCTAACAATTTAAAATTTTTAGTAAACGAGGTTGAAGATATTCAGGCTCGTGTTTTGCGTAATGCTAATACTAAATATAAGGAAGCTAACCACAAAATTAATCAATTACGTAAAGTCATTTTAACCAAACAAAAATCAATAGATAATCATTCATTTGAAATGACACAAATGAAGATTGATAAGCATATTAATTATACCAGAGAATTTATTGATTTAAAAAATGATTTATTTGTTAGAGAAATGGATAATATGCAGGATATGGTTAGTGAGCTTGATTCTTATATCCTTAATATTTATAACAAACAAAAAACTCTTCTAGATATTATTTATTTTAATTATAACCGTTTGTCTTTAGATGATGCGACGACAATGAATCTTGTTGAACAGACACTTCTTTCATATAAAGAAAAATTAAAAGCTGTAAATAATAATTTAGATGAATCATTTACTAAATATGAATATAGAACTAAGGAACTTTATGATGCCTATTTTGTGAATCAGGATAAATTTTTAAAAAAATTATCAAGTTCAGATTTAAGTTATCAAGATAAAATTACAAATTTTTTAAAGGATCATCTACCTTTATCGGTTAATGAAACTGAGGAATATGCTTCAAATATTTTCAAACAAAATCATGATTATATTACTTCTTGTATCAATGATTTAAAAGAAAAATTTGAAGAAAGAAAAAGAAAAATTATTGAAGAATTTAAGTCTAACACTGAGGTATTAAAACAAAAGTTTTCTATACAAATTTCTAAAGAATTAGTTGGTAATGAGGATTTATATAAGGACTATGAAGAAGTACTTTTGGAAAATAAAAATGATATTATTAAAAGTTTTTACGATCAAAATAAAAAGGATTTAAAGAAAAATATCTTATTATTTGAAAAAATTTATTCAAAAAAACAGCTTCTAAAAAAACTTGAAAATCGTGTAAAAGAGGAACAACATATATATTATCTTTCGACAATTGAACTTCTTAAAAAGAATGAAAAGGAATACTTAAAAGAATTAGCCCTTTTTAAGAAGAATCATTTATTATTCCGTTATGTTTTAAGAAAAATGCCTTTTTCCGCATCAATTGAAGATGAAGTATTACGTACAAAAAACTATGATAGTGTTGCATTTGCCTTAAATGAAAAAATTCATAATGATTTAGATTCATACTTAGAAAATCAAATATTTGAATATAAAATGACAAGTTCACTTGATCAATTAGCTATTAATTTAAATTATGATATTAAAAAAGCTAATATTAATTTTCAAATCGACTTATATAATGATTATGAAAAGATGCTTTCAAGCCTAATGACTAATTATTATACAAGTGAGAAAGTAAAAATTGAAAATAATTATTTACTCAATGTTTTACCTTTATATATGCAGAAAGATTCAAACGATTTTAAATATCATTATAATTTATTAAACATTACTAAAAATTATATTAATTCTAAAGCTCATACTTTTATGTCTTTAGCCCTATTTAATAAAAAAGTTGATGAAGAAATGCATCCATTTAGAAGCACCTTAATCTTAGCTTTAAAAAGATATGATATAATTGTTTCTAATTTTAATACTCTATTTGAAAATGAATTACTTTATTTAAACGAAAATAAATCTCGTCAAGAATTGAATAATTTAATAAATCATGAATATATTGTTAAAGCCTTTGAAAATCAATCTAACACAGCTTTAATAACTTATGAAAATGCCACAAATGAATATCAGATTAAACTTACTACTTCTTTGATTATTCTTGATGAGCTAGTAAACTACTATCAAAATAATATTAATAAAGTCATTGAAAATCATTTGTCAGCGAAAAAAACAATTTATTTTGACAGAGAACTAAGAATCAAAGATATTTTAACTTCACTATCACTTGATAATTCAGAAATGAATCGTGAAATAAATATTGATGATTTTAAAGATATTTTAGATTCATTTACAACCCAGATTGAATCACTTGATAAATCATTATTAAATAATAAATATATTATTGAAAATTTAAAAATGATTGAAATTGCCCAAAGAAACTTTTTAGCTGATGTCTTTAATTATCAAGCAATGCGTGATAAAACCCTTAAACAAAGCCTAGAGCTTTATGAAGAAGCCAAAAAAAATATTGAAATTATTAATAGTAACAGTAATTTTGATATGACCGAGGAGTATTTGGAGTCTTATAACGATTATAAGGAAAGATATCAAATGATGGTTAAAGAACAAAATGCCGTCTTAGATATAAAGACAAAAGATATTCTTGAAGAGCTTCATAAGCTCGCTATCACCAATGATACATCGACATTTTATGAGGATATAAAAAAGCTTGAAGATTTAACAACTAAGCAAATTGATGATTTATCAAGATCTCATGATGAAGCGAACTTTAATTTAGATAAACAGATTGAAAAATATGATGTTATCTATAATAAAACTAAAAAAGTTTTAGATAAATCTTATAAAACTGACGAAAAATTATTATCTAATAATAGTAAAAACTTCAATCAATTATTTAATAATACCATAGATAGGCTTGATAAAACATACAAGGAAAGTTGTAATTTAAATGTAGCAAATTTTAAAAGTGAATTTAAAGATTATGTTATTGAGTTAAATGAAATTCGTCAATTATCTTTAAATGAACAGGAAGAATTAAGTAGAGATAAAAACAATTTTATTCTTGCTGAACGGAAGTATTTAAAAAAATCAAGAAAGCTTTATAAACGTCAATTTAATGCGATCAACTTTGATTTTAAAAACAAGATAAGAAACATAAAGAAAGAATCAGAACTAGAAGCTAATAATATTGATTTATATAAATAACAAAAAAATTAACAAGAGAGGAGAATTTATTTTCTTCTCTTTTTAAATAAAAAAGAGATAATTTCTTATCTCTTTCAGATTGTTGACAAAGTACTATTTTTTGTATAAAAACAAGAGGTAGTACTTTTTCTTTTGGAATAGTTATGATTTTAAGCGCTATTAATTAAAAAAAAAGCAATAATAACATATTTCTATGC
>JAEYPN010000009.1 GCA_023410715.1 Bacillota bacterium | reverse complement strand
TATCATAATAAAAGGATTCATGGTTCGTTAAATTATAGAACCCCTAATCAAACATATAAAAATTACCTTCTAAGCTTTCAATAAAAAGTCTAACATTTTGTGTCTAAAAACTTGACCTAGGTCCAACATTAAGACTTATTTAAATTTAAATATGTTTGTAAAAAAAATACAAGTCTAAAATTAAAACTAGATTTTGTCCTTTTGAAGATTATTAGTATTATCTTCATTTTGATATTACGAGATAAAAGAAAAAATTAGTATAAAAACTTCAAAAATATTTATAATTATAGCCTTATTATTTGTCATTGTTATTCTTTCTGCTTCAAACAGTACATATGCATATAATGATGGATTAACTTATGGCGAAGCAGGACCTTATCAATCAATTTATAATTACAAGTCAGTTTCTGATCACAATAAATCCTCATATAAAACTGAACAGTATTCTGGCTTTTTTAATGGTGGACTTCATGGTTATGATAGATATAAAATATATGATAGATATGAAAATCTTGCTCCTTTTGTTCAACAGCGTTTAACAAGCCCAGCAATAGTTTCAACTAACTTTTATGAAGTAACAGAAAGTTTTACTGTAGGATATTCAGCAACATTATCGATTGGTGGGTCTGCTGAGGTAGCTTTTAAAAAGGTACTTAAAGCATCGGTAAATGTTTCTTATTCACAGACTAGTAGTCAAAGTAATTCTACTTCTGTAAAATATCAAATTCAAACTATTCCTGGTGTAAAACAGTTTTTAGGTATTGTGGTGGATGGAAGGATTCAAAGGCTCGTAATAGAGCATGGCAGATACTATGTAGTTTGGGCTAGTACTTGGAGTGAAGATGGTTATGTTGTAACACCATGGTCATCTAGTGATAGTTGGTGGGCAATTCAGCCAATATTTGTTGATAGACAACAGTATTTTGATTTCAATGATCCATCTGCATTAAACTATTTAAACTCTAATCTA
Source organism: Bacillota bacterium (assembly GCA_023410715.1). Classification (GTDB taxonomy): domain Bacteria; phylum Bacillota_I; class Bacilli_A; order Izemoplasmatales; family UBA1188; genus JAEYPN01. The sequence goes on along the minus strand of JAEYPN010000009.1, from coordinate 4,781 downwards.
AAATAAATTAATTAATATTACTAGTTTTATGAACACTAATAATTAGGAGGAAGCATATGTCTAAGAAGGCGAAGTTATATATTATTAGCGCAATCGTTATTATATTGATAATTTTAATTATTATATTTTTTATTCTATTCAGTAAGAGAACTAAGGAATTATCAATAAGGGTTTTACAGGAAAACTTTTATTATGTTGCGGAGATGAAAAATGGAGAAAATACTCCGTCAATAAATATAATGATTTTATCAAATTTAAAATTTAAAACTGATGAAATTAAAAATATAGATTTTTTTGAATTAAATGGTGAAAATATTAATATAAGTAAAATATCCATTTTAGAACATAATAATCAATATTTATATACATTTAATTTCAATTTGATTATGACAGAATCAAAAATCTATGAAATTACCAAGCTTAGTTTCAATTTATTTGAAAAATCATATGAGTTTTTTATTGGTAATCGAGTGATTGAAATTTTAGATAGTGAAGAATTTTCTAATAAAAATATCATGAATGGCCCAATTTTTTTTCAAACGTATAATGCAATAACTTTACCTTCTGACACATATGTGATTTTTTTGGGAAACAATACAATGGATGATTTTATTATAGAACAAATTGGTTTTATGAATAGTGAGATTAGCCTGACGGAGTTTTACCAAGATAATCAAAAAGTTGATAAGATTAACATTGCTCCAGGTCAAGTTACAAGAATCACATTAAAATTTAAATTATTGGATGGATATTCACTATATACAATAACACCTCAAATCTATTATACGCATAAAAATATATCATATAATCAACTTTTGCCTGCTGCATATAATGGACATTTGGATTTAAATTATTTAATTGATAACAGGGTCAATTAATAATAAGGAGGCATATATGAAGAAAAAACAAGTTATTTTTGTGTTATTAATTATTGGAATCATTATTATACTAGCATTAATAATCTATGCTGTTTTACAATCTAAAAAAGATGATGAAGAAAATAAAAAAGCTGAATATGTAGAGTATACTATTGAGCGTGATGATTTAGTTCAAATTATAACTTCTAGGGGAAATATTGAGGCATTTAATAAAACGGTATATATTATTAAAAAAAGTGAATATTATTCAATTAATGTTAAGAGTAATAATTTTTATGATGAAAATACTGTGATATATACATTAGGCGAAGTAGAAATAAAAAGTGAAACATATGGTTATGTTGAAAGTATTAAAGAAAATGACGAAGACATTGTGATTACACTAGTGCATATGGATAGTATGAGAGCACGTTTATTCATTCCTATAGAAGAGTCATTTCACATTAACTTAAGTACAAAAATTGATGTTTATTTTAATAATCCATTAATAAAATACGCTGCTGTAATAACATGGATGGACTATAAATATACAGTAATTGATAATGAAATTTTATTAGCTGTGGATATAGAAATTAAGAATAATAAAAAAAATCTTCTTTTAATTAATACTCCGATAACAGCGAATTTTTATATTGGGGATTTAAAAGGTGTTCTAATTATTCCAGAATTGTATTTAGCATATGTTTATAACAACGAAAAATTAATAGGAACTGTTTTTACAATTAATAACAATCAAATAATAGAAAGAGACATAATCTTAGGTGTATATTATCAAGGTAAATATCAAATTATTAGTGGTTTGCAAGAAGGTGACATAGTCATATTGAAGTAAATACATAAAATGATAAAATATTAAATATATGAGGTTATAGAAATGAAGATCAAAAAAATCTTTAAAAACATAGTTAGTTCTAAAACTAGATTTTTATTAACTATTATTGGTATTTTAATAAGTGCAATGCTTCTATTTACATTATCTATACTTAAAAGCTCAATTATTAGTAATTTATTTCATAAATACGAATATTTTCATGATAATAAAGCCTATATCATAGGCGATTTTGATAATTCCGTGTATAATCAAATTGATAAGTCATTTGAAAAAACAGCACCAGTCACATTACAGTATATAGATTATTCCTTTGAAAATCAATCATTGCGTCAGCCATATAGAGTACAAATGTATTTAACAACAAATGAATTGTTCGATATTGGTTTACCAAATATATTTACCCATGATTTAAATATATTTGATAACAGTATAATTAAAGGTGCATCTTGGACTAGATTAAATGATATAAATGGTGATAATGTGATTATTATAGATGAAAAATCTTCGTATAGAATATTTAAAAAAGCTAACCCAGTTGGTAAACCATTAAATATACATGGGGAAATATATACAATTATTGGCGTAAGTAAAACTATTAATGAACTATATCTCTATGAGGATAGTGGATTTGACAATTTAGTTATTTTTATGCCTGTTTCAACGTATAAAAAAAACTTTCAAATGGATTACATAAATAAACAAATTGTACTAAAGGAAAAAAATACACTCAGTGAAGACTATATTACCAAAAAAATTTTCACTATTAGGAGTCAAGATATGATTCTTGATTCAATTATTACCAGGGAAAAAGTGGTTGATAGTATGTCAAAGACATATAAATTAATGTTTACTCTTATCAATTCTTTTACTATAGTTTCGTTTATTATTTCAGGATTTTCTCTCATGAATACTATGTTTTTTAATGTTAAAGAACGAATAAGAGAGATTGGAATTCGTAAGGCAGTTGGTGCAAGTAATCAACAGATTTTACTTCAATTTTTATTTGAAGCATTGATATTGTCGATATTGGGTATATTAGTTGGTTTTGGCCTTTCAATATTATGTTCTTTGAGTGTCTTAAAACTAATGAAAATAAATTTTGTAGTAAATTTTTTAGATATGATCAAAACTTCTTTTTTGCTCATTAGTATTTCATCAATATTTAGTTTTTTTCCAGCAAAAGCTGCAAGTAATTTAGAAATTACAAACGCACTTAAATTTGAGTAGGTAATGTTATGATACATATAAAAAATGGATTAAAAACATATGGTAATAATATTGTTTTAGATAAAATTAATATAGAAGTAAAGCATGGACATTTTGTGGCAATTATGGGAGAGTCAGGTGTTGGGAAATCGACACTGCTTAATATAATAGGTTTTTTAGATAAGTTGTCAGATGGAGAATATTTCTTTGAAGGTATTGATGTTAAAAATATACCTAACAAAAAAAAAGCAGTTATAAGAAATAAAAAAATTGGGTTTGTATTCCAAGATTATTGCTTATTACCAAATTTAACTGTTTATGAAAATGTGGAATTGCCACTTCTATATTTTAATCATAATCAAAATTATCAAGGATATATTGATGGCCTATTAGAGAGATTAAATATTATTAAATTGAGAGACCATTTGGTAAAAAATTTATCAGGTGGAGAAAAACAGCGTGTATCTATTGCAAGAGCAATTATTAATGATCCTTTAGTTTTAGTCTGTGATGAACCTACTGGTAATTTAGATAAAAAAATGTCATTAGAGATATTTCAAATACTTAAAGAATTAAATGATGAAGGAAAAACTATAATTTTAGTTACGCACAATGATTATATAGGTTTAATGTGCCCAATTGTTTATGAAATAAAGGGTGGAAAAGTTTTGAAAATTAAATAGTGTTGTGAAAATATTAAATTATTAATAAAATAATATCATTTTACAAAATCTAGAAGTTATAAAGAAATATAAAGTTGTTGGGCCAAATTTCATGGGTAAAAGCTGATGAGCCTTTTATAATTTATGAGGTTAAATATAATTTTAAAAGGGATACAAAGTTAAATAATAATTTGATTTTTTTTATTTATTATCACTTAGTAGCAATTCTAGATACAATTGATACTGTTGAAGGGATAAGATATATTTATGTAAAGAAAAAGATTACAAATAAATCAAATGCTAAAAACTGTTTTGAAATAACTTTTATGTGTTAGTGATAAAATAAAAACATAGTGTAAAATATTTTGTGTAAATAAAATATAAAAAAAGGAATCAACCTTTAGTATAATAGAGCTGTCAATGACCTACTTAAAATCGAACTATCAAAATTACTCAACTATCAAAAATATGAACAAAGTGGACTAAGTAAGACAAATTCAAGAAATAATTCTTATGAAAGAGAACTTAATACTAGTTATGGTGTATTAAATCTAGTTATTCCTAGAAATCGAAATTTAGAGTTTGAATCTCTTTATGATAAGAAATATAGTAAAGGCACAATATTTAATATTACAGAACAGGTTATAGCCAATGTTGATAATTTTAAACAAAAACAGTTAGAAAGTGAATTCGCAGTAATATATCTTGATGCGACTTATATTCCGTTAAGAAGAGATACAGTTTCCAAAGAAGATGTTCATATCGCTTTAGGAATAAAAACTGATGGTTCAAAAGAACTTCTTGGTTATGTAACAAACCCAAATGAGGCCATTTCAGCCTCTAAAACACTTTTACTTGATCTTAAATCCAGAGGTTTAACGAAGCCCTTATTATTCATTACAGATGGACTAAAAGGTATTGAAGATACTATTCTTTCTGTATATCAAAAACTGATATTCAAAGATGTTTAGTTCATCTAATGCGTAATATTGCTTGGAAAGTTATAGTAAGCGATCAAACAGCTATTCTTGATGATTTCAAGACAATCAGAAAACAAAATAATAAAGCTGATGCAATAAAATTATTAAATGACTTTATTTCAAAATGGGGTAAGACTTATCCAAAAGTTATTGACTCATTAAGTGGAAATAAATACTTATTAACGTTCTTTGATTATCCTGAAGCGATTCGATCATCTATCTA
>JAEYPN010000007.1 GCA_023410715.1 Bacillota bacterium | reverse complement strand
CTATCACAAGTTCGTATCTTATGTCAAGATATTTCTTCTGATAAAATAACTTTTTTTCTTTTGCTTTAGTTCCTTAAAAACTTCAGCCTAATCATTTTACCAAATTCTTATTGCCTTGTCAACAATTTTCTACATATTTTTTTTCTTTTTTTAATTCTTGCATTCCGGAATATAGTATTTACCAAATTTTTCAATTTATACAACTGGTTTTTATAATTTAATATAATTAAAATATAGTTAATTTTACTTATACTATATATATTATATAACAAAAAAGCACAACTTCAAAATGTTGTGCTTTTATATTTTATTTAAAAAATAATCTTACGATATCATTATAAGTAACATACACAAAGAAAACCATAAGTGCCACAAAAGTTACAGAAATTAAAATATTTTCAAGCTTTTTAGGAGCTTTCTTCTTCGTTATGGCTTCATAAATAATAAAGACAAGTCGGCCACCATCTAAAGCAGGTATAGGCAATAGGTTTACAATACCTAAGTTAACACTTAACAAACCAATGAATTGTAGTGTTGATTCTAACCCTTGTGAAGCATATGTTGCTGTCATATCAAAAATACCAAGAGGTCCACCTAAATCACTAACCCCAACTTGATCACTACTAAAAAGTGCCCCAAGTGTTTTAAAAATTGATTTTTCAGCTTCAATAGTTAAAGTTAAACCGTTAACAATACCTTTGCCAAGCGAAAATTTAGTTGGCATGCTTATGCCAAGTTGCGAAACAAATAAAATAGCTTTACCATTTGCATCAGTTAAACCCTGTGCTTCAATAACCTGACTGCCATAAACATAAGCCGTTTCTTTTATATATTTAACAGTAACCTCTTCAGTTCCTCTTTTGACAATAACAGTTGCTTCTCCACCTTGTGTAAAGTTATTGGCATAATCAGCTAAATCTCCCCAATTTTTAATTTCTGTTCCATTTACTGATAGGATTTCATCTCCATCACGAAGACCAGCTAAATATGCATTAGTCTTTTTGTCGCCTGTTGGGCTGCTAACTAATGTATTAGAAATAATTACTTTATCAAAATCTCCGGTTTTACTGCTTGAAAAGCCAAAACCAACAAAAGTGTATTGATATACTATTTTATCCAAAACAACTTCTTTTCCATCTCTTAATACTGTAAAAGTATGAACACGAGTTAAACCATTTTTTCTTACCTCTTCAGTAATCTCATCCCATGTTTCGACTTTTTCACCATTAACGGCGATAATTTTATCACCTTCAAGTAAATAATCATAAACAAGAGAATCTTTATCAACCTTAGCTACAGTTGTATTGTTTTTATCAGCAACACCCATGATTAAGCCTAAAGTTATAAAAACTAAAATCGCTAATAAAATGTTGGCTAAAGGTCCAGCCACAACAGTTTTAGTTCTTTTCCAAAGTGATTTTGACGAATATAATCTATCAAATGGCGCAATTTGCAATTCTGTATTGTTATAAATAGCTAAGGCATCACGGTTAACTATATAATCATTAATATATAAATCGTTACCATCTTTACCAAGTAAATCAAATTTTTCTACAGTAATTTCAGGCAATTCTGTGTATTTAGGATTCTTATGATCTAAAACAATTCCCGTCACACGTCCATTTTCATTTAAAGTTAATTTAATAATTTGACCAATCTTAATAATTGATTCTTCTTCAAGCTCTCCAGCCATTGCAACGTATCCACCAATAGGAATCGCTCTTATTGAATAAGTAGTTTCTCCTTTTTTCTTATGCCAAATTAAAGGACCCATACCAAAAGAAAACTCATGGCATAAAATTCCCGCCCTTTTTGCAAAATAGAAATGACCTGCCTCATGGAAACAAATCAGTAATCCAAGTATAAAAATAAATAATATTATGTACCAAAAAATCATAAAGTTCCTCCTAATTTCATCTTTACTTTCTTGTCGCAAGCTATTATTTCACTAATAGTTGGCTTTTCAATGTTTTCTAATTCATCAAGTTCCTTTTCAATAATCTTTGGAATATCTAAAAAGGCAATCTTATTATTTAAAAACAGATGGACAGCTACTTCGTTTGCTGCATTCAATGTGGCAAAAGCTAATCCGCCCATTTTAATTGCTTTATATGCTAGTCTTAAACAATCATATTTTTCTATATCCATTTTAGCAAAATTTAAAGTTCCTAAATTTTCTAAAGACAGACTATTTATATTCATTTTAATTCTTTTAGGATAGCTTAACGCATAACTTATTGGCACAATCATTGAGTGATCATTCATGATGGCCACCATGCTAGTATCACTATATTCGACGATCGAATGAATTATACTTTCCTTATGAATTATTGTCTCAATCCTATTATATGGAATATTAAATAGATGATGGGCTTCAATGACCTCAAAGCCTTTATTCATCATTGTCGCAGAATCAATCGTAATTTTACTCCCCATTGTCCAGTTAGGATGTTTTAAAGCATCAGCTGGTTTTACATTTTTTAGATCTTCTTTATTATAATCTCTAAAAGCACCACCACTGGCAGTAATAATTATTCTTTTAAGATTTTTTTTCGATCCAACCCTTAAAGCTTGAAAAATCGCTGAATGTTCACTATCTATTGGAAAAATCTTTACATTCTTTTCTTTAGCTAGGGCCATAACATTATCGCCCGCAATTACAAGCGTTTCTTTATTGGCTAATAAAACATTTCTTTTAATCTTAATAGCTTCAACGGTAGGAAGTAAACCAATACTGCCAACCAAAGCATTTAATAAATAACCATTTTCATCATTACTATTGTAGGTTGCAGCTTTAATTAATCCTTCTTCACCAACACCAGTTTCAACGTCTTTAAAAACTTTTTTAAAAGCTATCTCGCTTTCTTCATCCTTTAAACCTACAAATAGAGGTTTAAATTCTTTAGTTATTTCCATTAACCGGTTAAGATTATTATAACCAGTAATTGTGATAATTTTATATAATTTCGGGTGTTTTTTTATTATTTCTAAGGTTTGTGTCCCAATTGAACCCGTAGCACCTAATAAATAAATATTTTTCATAACATTTCTACCCAAATAACAATAAAATACAAGGAACATGCAATAAAAATTAAAGAATCAAAACGATCTAATATTCCCCCGTGGCCAGGAAAAATATTTGAAAAATCTTTAATATCATAAGTTCTTTTTAGTTTTGAAGCTACTAAATCGCCAATTTGTCCTAAGATAGATAAAGTAAATGCAACTAAAATCCATATTAATGGATTAAGATGAAAACCAATTTCATCCTTAAAACTAGTTAAAAACATTACTAGTCCGCCAGTGATACCACCAAAAAATAATCCACCAATCGCCCCTTCAACTGATTTTTTGGGAGAAATTTCTGGGCATAACTTATGTTTTCCAAAAGAAACTCCAATTATATATGCAAAAATATCTGTCATGGTTGCAATTAAAATTAAAGCTAAAATCACCATTAATCCTTTATTTCTTAAGATTGCAATACTTGAAAAGCCAACTGATGAATAAAAAATCGTGATTAAATAGCGACCAAAATCATCACCTTTAAACTCTTTATCAAATACTAACAGTAAACCAGCTACTAAAAATAAACCCAATAATAAAAATAAAGTTAAAATATATTTATTAGTTAGACTTTGATATAAAATTACAAAATAAGTTACTACCGATAAAAAAACATTTAGAAAATCAGCAAACTTCCAGTTTTTAAGTTTACGTGCATAAAACATTTTTCTTAGTTCATAAGCTGCACAAAGTGTAGCTAAACCACATAATATTTCAAATACTAAACCACCAAAGTATACTATTGGTAACAAAATGACGGCCAAAAGAATTCCTGTAATTGTTCTTTTTTTCATTTTTTAAGTCCTCCAAATCGACGATTTCTTTTTTGATAGTTTTTAATCGCTTTAATCATACATTTTTTATTAAAACTTGGCCAGTGGACTTTGGTAAAATATAATTCACTATAAGCTAACTGCCAAAGCATAAAATTACTCAATCTTTCTTCTCCTGATGTTCTAATTAACAAATCAAGTTGTGGTAAATCTTTAGTAAATAAATGACTAGAAATAACATCAGGTGTAATATTTTCAATTATTAACTCATTATTTTTTACTTCTCTAGCAATATTTTTTACCGCGGTTGTAATTTCATCATAAGAACCATAATCAAAACAAATATTTAAAGTAATTCCCGTACGATCCTTAGAATTATTCATGATTCTTTTAATTATTTCCTGATTTTCTTTAGAAAAGCGATCTTTCCTACCTGTAAATATCACTTTTACATCAGCATTTCTAAAATCATCAGCAAATTGTCTTTCAAATTCTTTTGGAAGACTCATTAGATAATTTACTTCATCTTTTGGTCTTTTCCAATTTTCTGTACTAAAAGCATATACACTTAAGACTTTAATACCAATTTCCTTAGCAGCTAAGGTGATTTTTCTTATATTTAAAGTTCCAGCTCTATGACCAACTGTTCTTGGCAATCCTCTTTTTTTAGCCCATCTTCCATTTCCATCTAGGATTATCGCAATATGCGCCGGAATATTATTTAAATCAATTTTCATAACATCACATCCAATAATCAAATTATACTACAAACAAATAATATTTACCATAATAAACATTATACTTCACAAAAAAATATAAAATTAAGATATAAAAAAATAAAAGTGAAAATAAAAACACCTTATAAATAAGGTGTATTTTACTAGATTTTCATAATGTCTGCTTCTTTAGCACTTGTTTCTTTTTCAATAAGTTCGATAAATTTGTCTGTTATTTTTTGAATTTCTTCTAAATATACTTCTTCTTCATCTTCACTAATCAATTTTTCTTTTTGAAGTTTGTGTAAATCAGCATTAGCATCCTTACGAATATTTCTGACAGCAATTCTACCTTCTTCAGCTTGTTTCTTAAGTTCTTTAACTGTTTCTTTTCTTCTCTCTTCAGTCATAGATGGTAAAACAATTCTGATACCTACGCCATCATTGGCAGGTGTAAAGCCTAAGTTTGCTGCAAAAATAGCTTTTTCAATTCCTGCTAAAATGCTTCTGTCATAAGGTTTAATATAGATTTGATTAGCTTCAGGAACTGAAACGTTACAAACTTGATTAATTGGTGTTGGAACACCATAATACTCAACTTTTACCTCTTCAAACATTTTTGGATTTGCTCTTCCTGTTCTTAGTTTTGCAAATTCCTTTTTTAAAACCTCAATCGTTTTTTGCATCTTTTCTTCAGCATTTAATAAAATTGTATCTGGCATATTCTCCTCCTAAAATTCTTTCTTTACTAATGTTCCGATATTTTCTCCTTGGATTGCTCTTTTGATATTCCCAGGTTGATTCATATCAAAAACATTTATATCAATATTATTGTCACTACATAAAGCCGCTGCTGTAGCATCCATAACTTGTAGCTTTAATTCTAATAATTCCTGATGAGTTATATGTGGTATTTTTTTGGCATCCTTAAATTTTTTAGGATCTTTATCATATACTCCATCAGTTCCATTTTTGGCCATATAGATAATATCAGCACCTATTTCAGCGGCTCTTAAAGCTGCTGTTGTATCAGTACTAAAATATGGATTTCCAGTACCGCCACCAAAAATAACGACATAACCTTTATTTAAATGACTAATAGCTTTTCTTCTAATATATGGTTCTGCAACTTGAGGGATATTTAACGACGTCATCGTTCTTGTTTCTATACCAAGTGATTCAAGTGATGTTTGTAAAGCCAAAGCATTAATAATTGTTCCAATCATACCCATATAATCTGAGCTTGATCTTTCCATTCCCATTTCACTAGCGATTTTGCCTCTGAAAATGTTTCCTCCGCCAACAACAATACCGATTTCTACATCACCTGTATCATATGCATCTTTAATCTCTCTGGCAATTTTATCTACAACAATTGGATTAATTCCAACGCCAGATTCACCACCAAAGGCTTCCCCGCTTAGTTTAATAATTACACGCTTCATATTTTCTCCCTACTTTCAAAAAATGGGCACAACAAAGTGTCCATATTTTTTTATTTTATTTGTGACATTACTTCAGTAACAAAATCTACTTCTTTTTTTTCAATACCTTGTCCAACAACAAGACGATAAAAAGAATCTAGTGACATCTTTTTAGATTGTAGGAATTGTTCAACGGTTTGTTCTGGATTTTTAACAAAAAGTTGATTTACTAAGCACATTTCTTTTAAATTTTTATTTAAACGTCCAGCAACCATTTTTTCAATAATTTCAAGTGGTTTACCTTGTGCCTTAGGATCATTTTGAGTTTCTTTAATCAAAATATCTTTTTCATGTTCAATAAAATCAGCAGATATCTTAGTTTGATCTAAGTATTGAGGATCTAATGCAGCAACATGCATAGCAATATCTTTTGCTACACTTTGATCATTACCATTAGCAATTGTTAAAACAACAATTTTTCCACCATTATGTTTATATGAACCAAATACTTGGTTATCATTTTTAGTAAAAACTTTAACATTACGAAGTGTAAGTTTTTCGCCAATTTTTGCGGTTGATTCAAGTAATAATTCAGAAATTGTTTTTCCTTCAACATTTAATTCTAATGCACAATCAGTACAAGTTGCATCACTTGCTACCAATGCATTACCAATTTTTTCTAATAATTCTTTAAAAATATCATTTTTAGCAACAAAGTCTGTTTCACAGTTTAATTCATAAACAACAGCTTTATTACCAGAAATCACGATTTCTCCTAGACCTTCAGCTGCAATTCTTGAAACTTTCTTTTCAGCTTTTGCAATTCCTTTTTCTCTTAGCCATTCAACTGATTTTTCCATATCAGCATCATTAGCTACTAACGCTTTTTTACAGTCCATCATACCAGCGCCAGTTTTGTCTCTTAATTCCTTCACCATTTCGGCAGTAATTCCCATAGGTTTAACCTCCATTTTTTTCTAATAATATAATATCATATAATCATTTGTTATACAACGATTATTAATAATTTTTCTTTAAAAAAGGAGATGTTAATCTCCTTAAAATTTAACTTATTTTAAAGCTTCAATTAAGTCAGCTTTTACCATAGTTGAATAACCTTTTACGCCTTTATCTTTAGCTAAGGCTCTTAATTCAGCTACTTTTAAGTTAGCTAAAACTAATACAGGTTCTTCTTTAGGAGTTTCAACTTTTGTTTCTTCAACTTTAGTTTCTTTAACTTCTTCAACCTTTTCAACTACTTTTTCAGCAGCTTTTCTTTCAGGCTTTGCAGGTTTTTTATCTTTGCCATGAGCAACTTTTTCGACAACTTCAACTTTTTTTAATTCTTCAAGAACTTCTTCTGGTTTTAATTCTTCATTTTCAGTTTCGCTAGTTAAAATTTCACCATTATTTACTTCAATTAATGCATCAGCCATTTTAGCTACGATTAATTTAACAGCTCTTAAAGCGTCGTCATTAGCTGGGATAACGAAATCAACGTCATCTGGATCACAGTTAGTATCAACAATACCAAATACTGGAATACCTAATTTACGTGCTTCTAATATAGCATTTTTTTCTTTTCTTGGATCAATAATAAAGATTGCTTTAGGAAGATCTTTCATTTCTAAGATACCACCTAAGAATTTTTCTAAACGATCCATTTCTTTACGGATCTTAATTACTTCTTTCTTAGGAAGAACGTTAAAAGTACCATCCTTTTCCATCTTATAGTAATCCATAAGTTTCTTGATGCTCTTTTTGATAGTTTTGAAGTTAGTTAATGTTCCACCTAACCATCTCTTATCAACATAGAATTGTCCTGCTCTTACTGCTTCTTCTTTTACTACTTCTTGAGACTGTTTTTTAGTCCCGATAAATAAAACCTTGCCACCATCTTTACCGATTTCGCCTAATGCCTTATAAGCTATATCGATACAATCAGAAGTTTTTTGTAAGTCAATGATATGGATACCTTGGCGTGCTGTAAAAATATATTTTCCCATCTTAGGGTTCCAGCGACGTGTTTGATGTCCAAAATGAACTCCAGCTTCTAATAAATGTTTCATTGAAATAACGCCCATTGTTTATTTCCTCCTTGTTTTGATTTTGCCTCCACTTGTTTCATCGCTTGTTACCACCAGAGTTTACCTGGCTCATGGCTATTGCTCCACAGTGTGTGTATTTTTTAGGCTATACTATTTTACCATTTAATTTAATACTTTGCAAGAAATATTTGTATATATTACTAAAATCATAAATATTTCATAATTTATATAGACATTTTTATTTAAAACAATAATTTATTTGTCTAAGCATCAATTTCCATGCCATTTAATGTCTTATATAAAGGAATAAATAAAATCAACGTTGATAATGCACTTGATAATCCCATAATTATATCATATGGTAAATCCGCTAAAATATAAGGCCATAAAACATTAATTCCATTTGTTATAATATTTGCTGGAATATAAGTCCATCCATAAATAAAACCAAACAAAAGCATAAAAATAGCTAATATAAATATATTGTTTTTACGATGTAAAATGAAATTGTATATAACAGGTATCCATATCCAACCAAAATACATTGATAAAGCAAATAAAGGATTAAAATATCCAGAAATAAGTATATCTAAAACTACATAAAGAAAAATGAATAATAAGCTCCTTTTAAATGAATATAAAGTTGTAAATAAGAGAATTAAGAAGGCTGTTAGTTGAACGTTAGGGAGCACTTCTAATACCTTTTCTAAAACAATAGTTATACTTAAAAAGAAAGCCATTACGGTAATATCTTTAGTTTTCATTTAAATTAAATAAAGCCTTATTTTGTTCCAAACAACCGGTCACCACAGTCTCCAAGACCTGGAACGATATAACCATTTTCATTTAATTCTTTATCCATTACTGCTAAATAGATATCAACATCAGGATGATCTTGTTGAAGTCTTCTAACTCCTTCAGGACAACCAACTAAGCCAATATAGCGAATATCCTTAGCGCCTCTTCTTTTAACAACGGTTATTGCATGTGATGCAGAGCCACCAGTAGCAAGCATTGGATCAACAACTAAAACTGTTGCATCAACAATTTCTTTAGGAAATTTTTCATAATATTCTTTTGGTTCAAGAGTTACTTCATCACGATACATCCCAACATGTCCAATTTTAGCCGTTGGAATTATTGATTGAATACCATCAACCATGCCTAAACCTGCTCTTAAAATTGGAACAATTACCACTTCTTTTGCAAGAACTCTACATGTTGTTTTACAAATAGGTGTTTCAACTTCAATCTCTTTAGTTTGTAAATCTCTTGTTATTTCATAAGTGATTAATTCACCAATCTCACTTACGTTTTCCCTAAATGTTTTTGTATCTGTTTCTTTATTTCTAATTTTTGCCATCTTGTGATCAATTAGTGGGTGGTTAAATACTACGACTTTACTCATATTCTTTTTCCTCAATTCTTGAAATTTCATCTATTCTCCTAGAATGTCTTTCTACAAACTTATACTCTGTACCTAACCAGATTTTAACAAATCTTAAGGCATCTTCTAAAGGTGTTACTCTCGCGCCTAAGCATAAAATATTTGAATTATTGTGTTCTTTAGACATTTGAGCTTGAAATTCACTTGTTACAAGTGCAGCTCTTACTCCTTTTACTTTGTTGCTAGCAATACACATGCCAATGCCTGTCCCACAAATTAAAATACCTAACGTGTTCTCTTCTTTTTGTACCATCTTACTTACTTGATAAGCATAGTCAGGATAGTCTACTTGAGAGTCATCGTTAGGCCCTAAATCAATAACATTGTAGTTTTCTTTTTCTAATACTTTTTTAATTTCTTCTTTGTACAAGTATCCAGCGTTATCAGAGCCAATTGCTATTTTCATTGTTATCCTCCAAGGTTTATATTTTAAATTCTATCGCTAATATTATAACAAACAATTTTATTTTTTCAATAAAAAATTAAGCATTTATCATAGTTTTACCATGGACCAAGAAAAATGTAGTCTCTTTCATTGACTTAAAAATATAATCCTCATTTATAAAAACGTATTCATTTTTTACACTCTTAAAACCGCATTCCAAGAAGATTGACATTAATTCCTCTTTAGTAATAATTGCACACACTTTTGTTTTAATGTTTTTTAGTAAACTATTTAAGAGATTAATAATATATTCTTTATCAATTTCTTTTCTATAAACAAAATAACGAATTAACGCGTAGTTGCCAATCATTTCAAAAGAAATTGTTCCTTCAATTTTTTCATCTCTTAAAAGAATTCCCTCCAATAAAATGTTATCTTCAACGTCTCTTAACGAAGGAATTCTTTTTAAAAAATCCTTTACCTCATCAATGTTAGATTCATTAATTTTCTCAATTAACATTTTTTATCACCACTATTAAAGTATATATTTTTTTCATAATTTTATGTTATTATTGACAAAATATCTAGTATTGTTGAGGCTTCTTCTCCGCCAAATAATGCGATTAGAAAAATAATTAATAAGATTAAAAGTAATACTCGCATAAAAAAAACCTCCAAACATAGTATTTAGAGATTTTTTTATTTTATACATATTTTACCATTTCTTAATGTTTTTTTATTTTTGACATCGTAAACAGTCGAAGGAATATTATCTAAATCTTTACCAATTATTAAATAATCAAGCTCTTCATTAAACTCTAAGGCATCTTCAAATTTTAATATTTCTTTCTCATGTGATTTATTAAGACTTGTCATAACAATTGGTCCAAAGGTATTGATAATTTTCCTAATTTTTTCATTGTTAGGAATTCTAATGCCAATAGTAGAAAAACCCGATGTAATATAATTTAGGGAGTCATCCTTTTTATCAAAAATCAATGTTAAAGCTCCTGGCCAGTATTTTTTTGCGAGTTCTTCACCTTCATTAAAATTACTCACAAGCTCTTTAACTTGATCCAAATTTCCACATAGTACAGCTAAAGGTTTGTTAAATTCACGACCTTTAATTTTATAAATTCTTTTAACTGCTTCTTTACTCTTTAATAAACATCCAAGACCATAAACAGTATCGGTTTCAACCCCAAATACTTCATCATGTAAGTTTATTTTTATAAATTCATTGATATCAATAATCATACTCGTTACCTCCAATTTCATCTAAATAAAATATATAACTGATAAATTAACCAACTTTTTTAAAATTTTATTTAAATATTATATTTTAAAAATAGATTTTCCACTAGATATCTAACTTTAATTGCTTATTTAATTCATTATTCACAGGCTTATAGGTTTTCCTGTGAATCTTTGATACACCAAGTTTTTCTAATGCTAAAAAATGTTCTTTTGTTGGATAAC
Organism: Bacillota bacterium; assembly: GCA_023410715.1. GTDB lineage: Bacteria > Bacillota_I > Bacilli_A > Izemoplasmatales > UBA1188 > JAEYPN01. The sequence continues at coordinate 45,663 of JAEYPN010000007.1, read as the reverse complement.
CCTTATTATGACTAAATCCATATCCAGGATATAATTCATCCATCTTATCCATATAAGCATCTCTTTCAACTTTTGCGATAATCGATGCAGCTGCAATGCTTGCTGATGTAGCATCACCTTTAATAATTGCTTGAACTGGAATATCAAATTCTTCAATTGGCATCGCATCTGTTAATATGTATTCTGGTTTAATACTTAAACTATTAACAGCCATAATCATTCCTTTTTTTGAAGCCTGGTAAATGTTTATACGGTCAATTTCATCCTCATATACATACGCAATACTATAAGCTAAAGCTCTTCTTTTAATTGTCTTAGCTAGTTGTTCTCTTTTTTTAGCAGATAAAACCTTTGAGTCATCTAACCCATTTATCCTCGACTTTGGATTTAATATTACCGCAGCGCAAACCACAGGGCCAGCTAAAGGGCCTCTACCAACCTCATCGCATCCGGCAATATAACTAAAGCCTTTAGATATTAGATCTTTTTCATATTTATACATTCTCATCAACTCTTTCAAATGTTAATCTACCTAATTTTTTATGTCTCAAATCATATAGAAATACGATTGATACTTTATCATAATCAATTTGATTTTTTGGTAATAACAAACCCATTCTTCTGCCTATCGCATCATATGTTTCTAAAATATCTTCACTATACTTGGCACCATATCTTTCCATAAGTACCTGTGGATAATATTTATTAATTTTTTTAATTCCATAGATAGCTACATCATCAATAGGAATAATCTGATCCTTAATTGATCCAATTAGGGCTAAATTATATGCGACGTTTTCATTTTCAAACTTAGGCCATAAAATTCCTGGATTATCAAGTAATTCTAATTCATCAGATATTTTTACGTATTGCATCTGCTTAGTAACTCCTGGTTTATCACCAGTTATAAGCGCACTTCTTTTTGCTAATTTATTGATAAATGTTGATTTACCAACATTTGGTATACCAACAACCATAATTCTAATTGCCTTATTTTTTAAGCCTTTTTTCTGGTCATTAAGTAGTTTTTCTTTTAAAATTTCTTTGCTGGCTTTTAAAATAATCGTATCTAAATTATTCATATCAAGTGATGATACACTAATAGTATAACTTTCTTTTTTTAGGTATTCAACCCATTCTTTAGTTGCTTTTTCATCAGCCAAGTCACTTTTATTTAAAATAATAAGCTTGGGCTTGTTCTTAATGATTTCATTAATCATAGGATTTCTAGATGAAAGAGGAATTCTGGCATCCAAAAGTTCAATTACAACATCAACTAATGGTAATTTTTCTTCAATTATCCTTCTAGCCTTGGCCATATGGCCCGGAAACCATTGAAGTTGTTTCATCATATCACCTACCCAAATATTTTTATTTTTAATAATACTTTTCCAACAATTTCTTCTTTTGTAATTGGACCAATAATTCTGCTGTCTTTTGATTCATTACGGTTATCACCTAAGATAAAATATTCATTTTCTCCTAGTATAAATTCATTAACATCACAAAAACTCGAATAGTCAGGATTACAGCTAAATGTTACATAATTTTCTATAACAAGCTCCGAATTTATATAAAGCTTGTTATTTTCAATTTTGATCTTATCACCTGGTAAACCAACTAACCTTTTAATCCATAATTTATTTTCTAAATCCTTATGGCTTTCAACAATTATCACATCACCACGTTCAATTTTATTTGTGATTGTCGTTAGAATTAAAGTATCACCCTCATTAAATGTTGGCTTCATTGATGGTCCTTTAACTTTAGCAAAGCTTAATAAAAACGTATTGACGATGACAACTACGGCAAAAAACGTCGGAATAACGGTAAGTAAATCAAGATAGTCATAGGTACGGTTTGTATATTTAAGAGGCTTTTCTTTATGCCACATAATAATTGCTATAATTGAGTAAGCCAAAAAAATAACATACAAAACTATTAAGATCGACAAAATAATATTTAAAATATTTGCGCCATCATTAAAAAGATTACTGCTATTCGAGAATATCGAAAGTGGTGTATTCCAATTAATGATGATGCCAGCAGTAAAAACTATACCAGCAATTGAACCAATTATAACTTTCCTGATCGTTTTTTTTAGTAGTTTATCCATTTTTTTACGCTCCTAGGATTTCTTCTAACAAAAGAGGTAAATCATCAATACTTACAAGCACCTCTCGTGCTTTAGTTCCAAGATTGGAACTAACAACTCCATACTTTTCTAAGGTTTCCACAATTTGTGTAGCCCGATTAAAACCAATTTCAAACTGTTTAATTATTTTATTTGTTGAACAATATCCTTCGTTAACAACGTAATAAGCAATATCTTCAAACAATTCATCAATATAGTCACTACTATCCTTCATAACTTTTTTTAAAACAGCTTCATGAGTAAACATATATCTTGGTCTGGCTTGTGATTTCACAAAACTAGTTACTAAGTTAATTTCTTGTGGTGAGACAAACGCAGCTTGAATTCGGTTCATCACACCATTAAGTGAATAAATCATATCACCGTTACCTATTAATTCTTCAGCGCCTGGTGTATCTAAGACAACCATAGAATCCATTGTTTGTGGCACCTTAAACGCAAATCTTGCGGGAATGTTTGTTTTTATTGTTCCATTAATAATCTTAGCGGTTGGACGCTGCGTCGCAATAATTACATGAATACCAGCTGCCCGTGCTTTTTGTGTTAATTTTAATACGTTCTCTTCAATCTCAGGGCCCCCTGAAATAAATAAGTCGCTTGCTTCTTCAATAATGATAACAATGCGTGGCATTGCCTCAAAGTTTGATGATTTTCTAGCACGTTCATAATAATCACTAACATTGACTGTCCTTGTGCTCTTTAAAACATCATATCTTCTTTCCATTTCTTCAACTGCCCATTTAAGACCTGCAACTGCTGTTTTTGGATCATCAATGATTGGTGTGATTAAATGTGGAATTCCTTCAAATTGTTGTAAATCGACCTTTTTAGGGTCAATTAACATTAGTTTAACATCTGCTGGGTGTGTCCTAAATAAAATACTCATAATGATTGAAGCAATAAATACTGATTTACCGCTTCTAGTACTACCAGCTACTAGTCCATGAGGCATTGTATCAATAGAAGTATAAACAGGATTGCCTTCAATATCAAGTCCTAAAGCAATTAGTAACGGATCTTTTTCTTTTAAAAATTTATCTGTCACTAGGTCCCCAAAGTAAACTGTCTCCCTAATTTTATTAGGAATTTCAATACCTACAGCAGATTTACCAGGAATTGGTGCTTCAATTCTTAAAGATTGAGCTGCTAAGTCCATTTGAATATTTTCTTTCATGTTAGTGATCTTTTTAACCGGAACACCTCCACTTAAACCAATTTCATATCTAGTAACAGTTGGACCTTTAGTATAATCAGTTACACTACCATTGATTTTGAATTCTTCTAATGTTTTATTTAATTTATCAATGTTTTCTTGAATCCATGTATTATCTATTTCTTTATTTAATGGTGCTTTATTTAACATTGACACTGGCGGAAGGCGATAATTTAGAAGTGGTTCTGTATCTTCTTTTTCATCTTTTTGTACTTTATTATTGATTTCTGATCTAATTTCTTTTTTTATCTCCGGTCTAACGACCTCTTTAATTTGTGGTTTTTCTTCTTCAAAATCATCTTCATTTACCACATGATTATCAAAGATATAATCTGAATCTGAATCATCTGTATCATTTATTTTTTCTATTTTTTCATATTTATAATCATCTTTATAATATTTTTCTTCATTAAAATAATATTTTGAGGTATCTTCATCTTTAACTAAAACATTATTAATTACATCATAAGTTTCATTTTCTACTGGCTTTTGAACAAATTTTTCTTCTTTTTGTTTGTTAATTTTAGGAAACTCAGGATAAGCTTCCCCATATTTATTAATTTCATCTTCTTTAGTAGATTTTTTATCACCTCTAAATGGTCCATAGAGCCTATCAATATCACCCTTTTTTGACTGATTAGGAGCTACAACCTCATCTTTAACTGACTTACCATATATTGGCGATACAAAAGCATTTAATTTTTCCGTCTTTTTTTCTTCACCGGTTTCTATCTGAGGAATGATAAAAACGCGTGAATCAAAAGTTCTTCTTTTAGCTGGAACAATTTTTTCCATTTTGTTCTTTTTACCAAACATTAATTTTCCTCCTCCTCATTTGTGTTTAACAAATTAGTAAACTCTTCTTCTGCTAGTCCTAAATCTACTGAATCATTAAAGATTTTCTTTGAGTATACATTATTTGTCTCTTCCCCAACAATCGCAATAATAATTAAACATACTTTTTTTGTTAAAAATGTCGAACCTCCATTTATGATTATTTTTTTTACCCAATAAACAGGGTTAACTGCATTTAAAACGGTCATTCCTAAAGAAGCTATTTTACCAATTTTGTATTTTTTTGCTGTTTTTACAATTTTAGTGTCTTCAATAGCTTTCTTTTTATTAAGTACGTCTACGATTGTTGAAATATTTAAACTTTTAACTCTTCTTACAACTGGTCTATCTATCATTTCTGCTACACGATTAGTAATGTAATGATTTAACTCTAGCGCTTCATTAATTGACAATTCATACTCTGGATATTTTGATTCAGGATAATAATATTTAGATATATTTTTGATTACTTCTAAAGAAATACTAAGTGCTGTATTAACATAACCTTTTTCTTTTTTTGTTTTATTTTTGAAATCTTCTTGTGAAGCTAAAATAATGTTTTTAACTTCAACAATTGATTTATCACGAGATTTTGACTTAATAATTTTAACTTTTCTTTTATTATCACTAATAAAAAGCAAGAAAAAAACATAAACAACGATTATTGCGCCAGTTAAAATCCCCACCGCAAAATTAAGTAGGCCTTTAAAACTTATATCAAACCACGCAAGCATCATTTTTCTCACCTCCTGATTAGACTAATATAATTATAGCATATTAACCCGTTTAAATTAAATATAAAATTTAATTTCTATTTTTCGACAATTATGAGATAATGTTTATGGTGAAAATAAAATGGAAAAATATTTAATTGCTTTAGATTTAGATGGAACGATTTTATTTGACTTTAATACAGTTAAAGAAAATTTAATAAACTTTATAAAAAAATTAAATGATTTAGGCCATTATGTTGTGATAAATACTGGTAGGCCATATCGTTCTTCAATTTTTGTCTATGAAAAATTAGGACTAAAGACTCCTTTAATTAACTATAATGGCGGTTTAATTATCCACCCTTATGATCCAACTTTTGAAGTCGTTGATATCAAAATTGATCGTGAAGAGCTGTTTAACATATATAAAAATAATAAACATTTAATTCGTAATATGTTTTGTGAAATTCATGATGATATTTATCTTTTACAAGATGAAGCAATTATTAAGCCTCTTCTTCATGAGACTGAGCTATCTCATACTTATCTTGGCGATGTAAGAGAAAATGTAAAATCTGACCCAAATGGTTCCATCATCATTGGCTTTAGTGGAACAGGTGAAAAAATTGTTAACGATGTTAATCATAATTATGATGGCAAAATAGGCGCTCGTGTTTGGAAGATGGGGCAAGAGCTTGATTCAGTTATAGAAATATTTCCAAAAGAAACTAATAAAGGTAAAGCCTTAAAATATGTTGCTGATTACTTGCATGTTGATTATGATCATATTATTGCCATCGGTGATGGACACAATGATATTGAAATGCTTAATATGGCAAAGTATGGAGTAGCCTTAAAAAATAGTCATCCCGATTTACTTGCTAAAGCTAAAATCATTTATGATAAAACAAACATTGAAGATGGCGTAATTAGGTACTTATCCAATTTCTTTAATATAAATATTGAATGAAATAAAAATAATTAAAGCATTAGTAGATATCATTTTTTATTGATTTACTGATGTTTTTTATTTTGCATTTAAGGAAATAAAAACCCTGTCCACTTCGAACAGGGTTATTTTGTTATTTTAATCTAATATTTCCACAACTTTGTTTTGTTTAAATGTTTCCTTTAAATCAATAATTCTTTGATTACGGCTACCTCTAAATTTTAAAGTTAAATCTCTTTCACTTAAAATAAATCTTCCGTCAATTAAGATATCAATGTTATTAAGTAAATCTTCAACATCGCTATTATTTTTTTTAAGTTCTAAAAGTTCTTCTAATCTATATCCTGTATAACAAATGACATTCATCTTTAACTCTTTTACCCTTTTTGCAATTTCACTACACTCTTTTGGTTGTAAAAATGGTTCGCCACCAGAAAGTGTAACTCCTCTTAGTAAAGGATTTTTTTTCATTTCTTTTATGATATCATCAATTTCCATGAAATACCCTTTAGATGGATCATGAGTCTGAGGATTATGACATCCTAAACAATTATGGAAGCATCCTTGCGTAAAAACTACATAGCGAAATCCAGGACCATCAACAATTGATTCCGATTCAATACCAGAAATTCTAATTTTCATGTTTAAAGCCGTGCTTTACCCGATCATTTACTTCCGCTCTTTTTGCATTGTTAAAACGGTCTAATGTTCCAACTAAATATCCGGTTATACGACGAATTCTTTCAAAAGGAACATTCCCTTCTTCACGTCCGCAACGTGGACAGATTTCATTAATTAATCCTGAATATCCACAAATTGGATCACGGTCAAGTGGGAAATTAATTGAACCATAACCAACACCTGATTCCTTCATACAACGGATGACGCTTTCAAATGAATCAAGGTTATTAAATGGATTACCATCTAGTTCTACATAAGTAATATGTCCGGCATTAGTTAGAGCATGGAAACGGGCTTCAATCTTAATCTTATCATAAGCACTAATATGATAATATACAGGTACATGGAATGAGTTTGTATAGTATTCACGATCAGTGATGTTTGGAATAACGCCATATTTTTCTTTATCAATTCTAACAAATCTTCCAGATAATCCTTCAGCTGGAGTAGCTAGCAATGTAAAGTTTAGTTTTTGTTCTTTAGCAAATTTATCAGTGTTTTCTCGCATATGCGAAATAATCTTATATCCCAAAGCTAAAGCTTCTTCTGACTCACCATGATGATGTCCTGTTAAAGCAATTAAACATTCAGCAAGGCCAATAAATCCAATTGATAATGAACCATGTTTAATAATTTCTCTTACTTCATCAGTTGGTCCTAGTTTATCAGAATCAAGCCATACTTTTTGGCCCATTAAGAATGGGAAGTTATATACTCTTTTCTTTGATTGAATTTCTAATCTTTCAAGTAGTTGATTTTTAACAAGTTCCATAATCTTATCAAGAGAAGTAAAGAACTTATCAATATCACCATGTGCTTCAATTCCCAGTCTTGGAAGGTTAATAGAGGTAAAGCTTAAGTTACCACGGCCAGTAACAATTTCTCTTGTTGGATCATAAACATTACCTATTACTCTTGTACGGCAACCCATATAAGCTATTTCAGTCTTATAATTGCCTGGTTTATAATATGGTAAGTTAAATGGTGCATCAATAAATGAGAAGTTAGGGAATAAACGTTTAGCTGAAACACGACAAGCTAGTTTAAATAAATCATAGTTTGGTTCGCCTGGATTATAGTTTATTCCTTCTTTAATTTTAAATATTTGAATTGGGAATATTGGCGTTTCACCGCCACCTAAACCAGCTTCAGTTGCAAGTAAGATATTTTCTATTATTAAACGTCCTTCTGTAGAAGTATCTGTTCCATAATTGATTGATGAGAACGGAACCTGAGCACCGGCTCTTGAATGCATAGTATTTAAATTATGAATTAATGACTCCATTGCTTGATAAGTCGCTTGTTTTGTTTCTTTAAATGCTTCTTTTTTTGCATAAGCCATTGATTTAATAACAATGTTTTCAGGAAATTTTTCTAACAATTCCTTTTTTAGAACTTCTTTAAAGCCGTTATTGTCATCCATAACTGGCTCAACCTTTAAATCATTAATATATTTTCTTCTTAAATTTTGTACAAAGTCGTCTGCATCTTCTAAATCAGCTAGCATATTTAATGCCTGTCCAAGATGATTAAAGTATGTTTTTCGATATGTTTTCTTAACACCAAGAGCTAAACCATAATCAAAGTTTGGAACACTTTGACCACCATGTTGGTCATTTTGGTTAGCCTGAATTGCAATACATGCAAGAGCTGCATAAGATCTAATATCATTTGGTTCCCTTAAGAAACCATGTCCAGTTGAAAAACCACCTTTAAATAAATCAATAATATCAATTTGACAACAAGTCATAGTCAATGTTAAAAAGTCAAGGTCATGAATATGAATATCACCATTTTGATGAGCTTTAGCGTGCTTAGGATTCAAAACAAAATTAACAAAGAATTCCTTAGCGCCTTCTGAACCATATTTAAGCATTGTTCCCATGGCAGTATCGCCATCAATGTTTGCATTTTCTCTTTTAATATCATTATCTTTGGAATCAATGAAAGTAATTCCATAATAGGTTTTCATTAACCTTGTGTTCATTTCTCTGATTTTCGAACGGTCAGCACGATATAAAATATATTTTTTAGCCACATCAGAAAAACCTTCCTCAATAAGCGTTTTTTCAACGTAGTCTTGAATATGTTCTACCGTTGGCGTAGTTTCCTTTTCAGCTTCTAATTTATCCCTTACCTTGATTGCTAGATCAAGAGTTTTGTCTGGATCGCTATAACCACAAGCTAAAAAAGCTTGGGTGATTGCATTTTCAATTTTTGAAATATCAAATTTGACTTTTCTTCCATCTCTTTTTATAATATTTTTTATCATTTTCAATCGCTCTTTCTTATTATTTTTTTATAATAAAAGGCAAAACACCAATGACATGTTTCGCCAAATGCACCACCATTATATATTAATATTTTAGGCTTGTCAACACTTCTAACTTATATTTTTTTTTAATTATTAAATGTAAATTTTCATCAAAAAAATGTAAATTTTTACAAAAAAGAAAGGCTAAAATTTAAACCTTCCTTTGCCTTTTCCTTTACCTTTTTTGACAGTAACTTGTGAATTTTGATTAAATGCGCCACTTGGCATTCCCCTTGACATTTGTTCCATTTTTTGTGGATCCATGCTGGATAAGCGCCTCATTTGCTCTCTTTGTTGATTTAGGCTGTCAATTAATCTATTGACTTCCGTTACTGTCCTACCACTACCTTTGGCGATTCTTTGTCTTCTAGAACTGCTTTTTTCAATGAGTTCAGGCTTTTTTCTTTCTTCTTCAGTCATGGAAGAAATAAGACATTCAACATATACTAGCTTTTTATCATCAACCTCTTGATTTTTAAGCATTTTACCAACACCAGGAATCAATTTTAAAATTCCACCTAAGGAACCCATACGCTTAATCATTTTCATTTGTTTAAGCAAATCGTTATAATTAAACTTGCCACTCATCATTTTTTCCATCATATCTAAAGCTTCATCTTCATCAATTGAAGCTGTCGCTTTTTCAATTAAAGTCATGACATCGCCCATACCTAAAATACGTTGCGACATTCTTTCTGGATGGAACACTTCAATTTGATCAAGCTTCTCTCCAACACCCATAAATTTAATTGGAACACCTGTTACTTTTTTAATTGATAAAGCGGCACCACCACGAGTATCACCATCAAGTTTAGTTAATATACACCCCGTAATACCTAAAGCTTTGTTAAAAGCTTCACTTACTGTAACAGCATCTTGGCCGGTCATCGCATCAACAGTTAATAAAATCTCATCAGGATTTACAATCTCTTTAACATTAATAAGCTCATCCATTAGTGTTTCATTAATATGAAGTCGACCTGCGGTATCAATAATAACTAAGTCAAATCCTTTTTCTTTAGCATATGCAAGACCTTGTTTTACAATCGTTTCAACTTTTTCTTTCACTCCTAAAGTGAAAACTTCGACATCAATTTGTTTACCAATTGTTACTAATTGATCAATTGCTGCAGGACGATAAATATCGGCAGCAATTAAAAGTGGTTTCTTATTAAAATTTGTACGAATATATTTAGCTAATTTACCAGCATGTGTTGTTTTACCTGCACCTTGCAAACCAACTAGCATAATTGTTGTTGTTTTATTTTGATTAACAACTAAACCAGTGTCACTTCCACCCATTAATTTTGTTAATTCATCACTAACAATTTTAACAACTTGCTGACCAGGATTAAGTCCTTTTAAAATCTTTTCTCCTAAGGCTTGTTCTTTAACTTCACTTGTAAACTCTTTTACTACTTTATAATTAACATCTGCTTCAAGTAAGGATAACCTTACTTCTTTCATCATTTCTTCAATATCATTTTCTGTTAAACGGGTTTTACCAGTTACTCTTCTTAAAGCCATCTGTAAACGATCAGATAAATTTTCAAATGCCATGTTATTCTTCCTTTTCTAACCTTTTTATAATTGATAAAATATTTTCATCAGTTGTAAGATTTTTTATTTCTTCAAATGCATGTTTTTGTTCTTCATACTTTTTATAAAGATTTAATTTTTTTTCATAATCTTCAAGTAGGGAACAAGTTATTTTTATTTGATCATATACTGCACTTCTTGTTACTTTAAAAATCTCCGCAATCTCACTTAAAGAATAGTTATCAAAGTAATAATAAGCAAAATATTCTTTTTGTTTAGAAGTCAATAACTCTGAATAAAAATCAAATAACATTGAAATATAATATGTCTTTTCTAAATTCTCCATGTTATTCATCCCCAAAAATTCCTGCAAATAATCCATAGATATAATTTTCAATGTCAAAGTATTCTAAATCATCCATTTTTTCTCCAAGACCAATAAACTTAATTGGAATATCCATCTCGTTTCTAATTGCTAAAACAATACCGCCTTTAGCAGTACCATCAACTTTTGTTAAAACAATTCCGGTAATATTTGTTACCTCATTAAATATTTTGGCTTGAGTCATTCCATTTTGTCCGGTTGTCGCATCAATAACAAGTAATGTTTCATGTGGACCTTCAGGCACTTCTTTTTTTATGACACGATTAATCTTTTCTAATTCCATCATTAAATTAGTTTTATTTTGAAGTCTTCCGGCTGTGTCACATATTAACACATCGTACCCATTTTTTTTGCCATAATTTATCGCATCATAAATAACGCTTGATGGATCTGATTTCTCTTCTTTTTTTACAATATCTACTTTTGCGCGATCTGCCCATTCAGCTAATTGTTCAATAGCCCCGGCTCTAAATGTATCACCAGCTGCCAGTAATATCTTTTTCCCTTCGTCTTTTAACATTTTAGCAAGTTTAGCAATCGTTGTCGTCTTACCAACCCCATTAACGCCAACGACTAAAATAACAGTTAATCCTTCTTTAGCAAAAGTAATGTTATTATTTACAACTTGGCCCTTTAAATAAAGATCAAACATTTTATCAACAATTACACTTTCTAAATCTTTAGGTGTTGAAATATTTTTTTCTTTTACATATATTCTTAATTCATCAATAAATTTAACAACTGTATCAACGCCCATATCGGCCATAATAAATATTTCTTCTAATTCATCAAATAATGAATCATCAACTTTATTTGTTTTATTCAAAACATCTTTTAATAAAGACATTGAAAAATCTCGTGTTTTTCCCATCCCTATTTTATATTTTTCTGTTTTTAAACGCTTTTCTTTACTTTTCCCAAATAGTTTATCAAATAGACCCATAATATCAATTCCTTCTTTATAACTTTGTTTTAATTATAACATATTTTATTTTTAAAGGCCATAAAAAAGGGAAAATCCGTCTAAAAATTAGACGGATTAAAGGAAGGGGATGTGTAGACAATATAGCATGTCTACATGCTATGTAAGGGATAAGTTTGCAGTCTCTCAACTGCAAATATATTCTAGCACAATAAATATTTTATGTCAACAATAATAATTGCTTTTTTTTCAAATTTCGACAAATTTCCCTATTTGTTTTCGGGCAATTCATTCATGATAGTTTTACACTTTGGATAGTTATCACAGGCATAAAATGTGTTGCCTTTATTCTTGCCTTTTAGGGCTATTTTGGCCACAATATGCCCTGTATGACAGTTAGGACATAAGATGCCAGTATCTTCATGCGTCTTTTCTTTTTTCTTTATATACTTACATTCTGGATAGTTACCACAAGCATCAAAGGTTCCGTATTTACTTGTTCTTTTAACCATTTTTGAACCACATAAAGGACATATTTCACCTGTTTCAACTGGCTTAACTTTCTCCATTTCTTTCTCCGCTTTTTCAAGCATTGGTAAAAATGAATAATAAAATTTTGGAACTATTTCTTTTTGTGAGTGTTCACCACTTGCAATTTCATCAAGCATTTTTTCCATTCGTGCTGTATATTCCACATTAATGATTTTATTAAAATAAATAGCTAATTGATCACTTGTTAAAATTCCTTGTTCAGTTGGAATAAACTTTTTCTTTTCAAGCTTAACATATTGTCTTTCTTTTAAAGTTGAAATCGTCTGGGCATAAGTCGATGGACGGCCAATTCCTAGTTCTTCCATTTCTTTAATTAATTTAGCTTCAGTATACCTTGCTGGTGGTTCTGTTGATTTCATGACACTTTCAACTTGCTGAGCTTCAAGAACCATATCTTTAGCAACTTTTTTAAGATTGTTCTTCTCGTTATCTTCTTCATTTATATCAAATGTTTTGTAAATCTTTAGGTACCCATCATAAACTATAGTTTCTCCTGAGACTCTAAAAATTGCATTATTATTTTTAAGTAAAACTGTCGTTGTTTCATAAATTGCATCTTTCATCAAACTAGCAACAGTTCTTTTATATATCAAATTATATAAATTATATTCATCCTTTGATAAATAATCTTTAACACTTTCTGGAGTTCTTCTAATATCAGTCGGTCTAATTGCCTCATGAGCATCCTGGACATTCTTGGTATTATTTTTTGAATGCAAATGTCCTAAATAACTTTCGCCATAAGTTTCTTTAATGTATTTCTTTAACTCGTCAATAAAGTCCTCTGAAAGTCTTGTAGAATCTGTACGCATATATGAAATTAAACCAACAGTTTCTTTGCCCAATGCTTTACCTTCATATAATCCTTGTGCAACTTGCATTGTTTTCTTTGAAGTCATATTTAGTTTAATAGATGCAACTTGTTGTAAGGTTGAAGTAATAAATGGCGGTTCTGGAAGTTTACTATGATTTTTCTTTTCCACGCTTTGAACCAAAAAGTCCTTACTTAATCCTTCAATTATCTTGTTTGCATCTTCTAGTGTATTAATACGTTCTTGTTTATCATTATACTTATATAACTTAGCTTTAAAATCTGCAAATTTTGCAATTATTTCATAATAATCTTCTATTAAGAAAGCATTAATCTCTTTTTCTCGGTCACAAATGAGCTTTAAAGCCACACTTTGAACGCGACCTGCAGACTTAGATTTTATTTTATATTGTAATAATTTACTTAATAAAAAACCAATAATTCTATCAATAATTCTTCTTGTTTCCTGACTTGAGACTAATAAATCATCAATATCACGAGAGTTTTCTAATGAACTTAAAATTGCTTTTTTGGTAATTTCATTAAATACAATTCTTTTAACATACTTGCCCTTTAAATTAAGTACTTCTTTTAGATGCCAAGAAATAGCTTCTCCTTCTCTATCGGGGTCGGTTGCTAAATATATTTCATCGGCTTCACTACAAGCATTATTTAATTCTTTAATTACCTTGGCTTTTTCACGAATTGTATCATACATTGGTTTAAAATCATGTTCAATATCTAGTCCAAGGCCTTTATAGCCTCGTGTTGATAAATCTCTGATATGTCCAACGCTTGATTTAACTTCAAATTCATTACCTAAGTATTGCTTAATTGTGACTGTCTTGCTTGGCGATTCCACAATTAAAAGTTTTTTGTTCATACACATCACCTATTCTATTATTTATAATTATATACATACATTTATTTGTTTTGTCAATTAATATTTTGTAATTTATTAATTTTTTACCTTTTTATAATGAAAGTCATTCGATCTTTTCCTTGCATATCCTTAAGTAAAATTATTTCTTCATTTTTAAAATAAAGCCGTGCTAAATCATGGATTTCTTTTCCCATAGTATAACCATGTTCAAAGGCAATGATAAAACGATCATTCAAATAATTCTTTGCATCCTTTAGAATTAAACGATAAAAATATAAACCATCATTACCACCAAATAATGCTATAGCAGGTTCGTTATCTTTTACTAACGGATCAACATATTCATTTTCTGGAATATATGGCGGATTAGATACAATTATGTCAAATTTTTTTCCTTCAAGTGGCGAAAATAAATCACCCCATAGTAGTTTGACCTTTTCATTATTATTCTTATTATTTATTTCAGCTGTTTTTAAAGCTTCTTTTGAAATATCAGTTGCGGTTACATCCATGTTTTCTTCTTCATTAGCTAAAGCAATCGCAATAGCTCCTGAACCAGTTCCAATATCCACAACCGTAACTTTTTCACCATTAAAAACTTCATCATAGTACATTAAAACATTTTGAACTAATTCTTCAGTTTCATAACGTGGAATAAGCACATCTTTATTAACCACAAACTTATATCCATAGAAATAATCGTAGCCAACTAAATGTTGTACAGGAACATTTTCATATATATATTTATATGCTTCTTTTTCAAATTTATTCGCAGCGACTTCCTCCATTTCTTCATCTATTTTAATGATTAATTCAGTTGAAGAAAGACTAGTTACATGCATTAATAAAAGTTTCAAAGCTGAAACTTCTTTTTGTTTTTCATGAGATAATTTTTCATATTTTTTTAAAATTTCACTATATTTCATGCTTTTTTCTCTTAAAACAAAAGAGCGTAGTTAACGCTCCTAGTTTTGATTTTCTCCTTGTAATTTTCTCTTTTGTTCTTCAGCAATTAGTGCTTCAATAACTGAATCTAGCTTGCCTTCCATGATCCGGTCAAGTTGTTGAATTGTAAAACCAATTCTGTGATCAGTTACACGATTTTGTGGGTAATTATAAGTTCTAATTTTTTCTGAGCGATCCCCTGTACCAATTTTAATTTTACGTTCTTGTTCTTCTTTAGAATTTCTTTCCTGTAAGGCCATATCAAATAAACGAGCTTTAAGTACTTTTAAAGCTGAGGCTTTATTTTCATGTTGTGATTTACCATCCTGGCATTGAGCTACAATACCTGTAGGAATGTGCGTAACACGTACAGCTGATTTGGTTGTATTAACTGATTGGCCACCATTACCTGATGCACAATAAGTATCAATTCTAACATCATTTAAATCTAATTCAACATCAATATCCTCAGCTTCAGGAATAACTAAAACTGTAGCAGTTGATGTATGAATACGACCTTGCGACTCAGTCTGTGGAACTCTTTGAACTCGATGAGCTCCTGATTCATATTTTAAAAATGAATAAACTGTATCACCAGAAATTACAGCTTCGATTTGCGAAAAGCCACCCATTTCTGATTGTTCAGCATTTAAAACTTCCATTTTCCAGCCTTTAGCTTCACAGTATTTACTGTACATTCTAAATAGATCACCTGCAAAAATATTAGCTTCATCGCCACCAGCAGCTCCTCTTATTTCGATAATTACGTTTTTTTCATCGTTAGGATCTCGTGGTATTAAAAGAATTTTAATATCTTCTTCTATCTTTTTAACTTCATCCTCACTATCTAATAATTCAGCTTCAGCCATTTCTCGAATTTCTACATCTTCATCATGAATCATTATTTTTAAATCTTTTATTTGGTTATTTAAATCTTTATATCGACGATAGAGTGTAACAACTTTTTCTAATTGACGTTGTTCTTTTGATAAAGTTGCCATAAGTTTAACATCAGAAACGACTTCTGGAGAAGATAGTTTCTCATTTAATTCATCATAGCGTTCTTCCATCTGATTTAATCTTTTTTCCATTTTATCACCTGTTTAATTATTATATATTAATTTTTAATAATTATCAATAAAAACATCTCAGTTTTCCATTTACCACAAAAAATAGCCCGTATAGGCTATCTATTTGGAGCATCTGTATCCGTATAATTAGTACTTAAATTACTAAATGTCATACGATCACGATTAAATATTAATTTGAAGTCACCAATACGTCCAGAACGATTTTTAGCCACACTTATGGAAATTTGATTATTTAATTCTGGAGTATTATCATTTTCATCTATGTATAAGAATAAAATAATGTCAGCATCTTGTTCAATTGACCCTGACTCTCTTAAGTCGGCCATCATTGGTTTTTTATTAGCTCTACCTTCAATTGCACGAGACAATTGTGACAAGGCCACAACTGGAATTTTTAATTCACGGGCAATTTCTTTTAATGCTCTAGAAATTTCAGAAACCTCTTGAACACGATTACTATTTGGACTACTACCACTTAATAATTGTAAATAGTCAATAAAAAGAATATCAAGTTTGCCTTCTTGTCTTAATTTACGACATTTACTTCTAATATCGGAGATTCTAACAGCACCTGTATCGTCAAAATACATATTTAAATTTTTAAGTGAATCGACCGCAAAATTTAATCTTTCCCATTCTTTGTTTTCTAAATTCCCTGTCCGTAATTTAAAGTTATCTATACTACTTTCAGTACTAAGCAAACGCATTACAAGTTGCTCAACACCCATTTCCAAACAGAAAAAGGCAACTGAAGGTTTAGATTTTTGTTTAGCAACATTTAAGGCAAGATTTAACGCAAAGCTTGTTTTACCAGCTGAAGGACGGGCTGCAATAATCATAAGTTCAGTTGGTTGAAAGCCTAAAATCAAATTATTTAAATCAATGTATCCAGTATCAAGACCTTTATTGATTCCATTTTTCTTCGTATCTTCAATTTTTTCTAAAACTACCTCTGATACCTCTGATATTTTCTTAAACTCACTTGAACGTTTTTCTTTAGTAATCGCAAAAATATTTTTTTCGACTTGCTCAACGAATCCAGAAACATTATCAATAGCATATGATTTATCAACTATATCAGTACACGTTTCTATAATTTTACGTAAGATGGCATTGTCACGGACAATATTCGCATAATCAATAACGTTTATCGCTGTTGGAACACTATCAACTAAATCGGAAATATAATTAACTCCACCGGCCTCTTCCATCAGTCCTTTTTTATCTAACGCATCACAAATTGTAGTGTAGTCAATATTGACCTTTTCGTTTGATAAAGAAATCATGGTTTGATAAATTAATTTGTGGCGATTAAAGTAAAAGTCTGTATCTTGTAATTTTTCTGATACTTCATTTATTTTATTCGGATCCAAAAAAATTGAGCCTAATACCGCTTGTTCTGCTTCTAAATTCTGTGGAATTTTCTTTTCCATATGAGGGCCTCTTTCTTACTTTTCTTCGAGTACTTGTAAATTAATGTGTCCAATTACATCCTTATATAATTTAACTTCAATATGATATGTACCAAGTGCATGAATATTATCATCAATAACAATTTTTCTCTTGTCGATATCAACATTATAAACTCGCTTATATTCATCAGCAATTTGTTTAGCAGAAACTGTACCAAATAATTTGCCGTTATCACCAATTTTTACATACACCTTAATTGATGCCTTATCAATCTCTTCTTTTAATTTTAATGCATCTTCATATTCTTTCTGTTGAAGTTGAGCCAATCTTTCTTTCTCTGTCTCTATTGCTTTTAGGTTAGCAGGGTTGGCTTCAATTGCTTGACCACTGGTTAGTAAATAATTTGCATAACCATTAGCTACTTCAATTATATCACCTTTCTTACCATGTGATTTTAAATCTTTCTTTAATATAACTTTCATTGTTAGTTCCTCCTTGTAGATCGTTTTTAATATTTCTTCTAATTTTGCAGTTGTTTCTTCAATTAAACCACCAGTAATCTGGGTAGCAGCATTATTAACATGCCCACCCCCACCAAATTGTTCCATTATTTGTTGAACGTTAAATCCTTCTAAGGCTCTTGCACTAATTCCAAGAGTATTATCATCAAGATAACCCAATGTAAATGAGGCTGTAATTCCATCAATGTCTAAAAGTTCATCTGCTGATTTAGACAATTTAACTCTATCAACCTTATTTTCTTTTGGAAGTGAAGCAATCGCAAAACGACTATCTACAATTCTTGTTGAGTTAATTAAATATGATTTATATTTCACATCTTCTAATGTTTCCCTTAAAATCATTTTAACTTGAAATGAGTTAGCCCCAAATTCTTTTAATAAAGCTGCGGCTTCAAAGGTTCTAATACCTGTTCTAAACATAAAGTTATTAGTATCGACAATGATACCTGCTAACATGATTGTCGCTTCAAACGAAGAAATTGAAACTGATTCAGTAAATAATTCAATTAGTTCAGTAACTAATTCAACAGAACTTGAAGCATAAGATTCAATATAAGTCATTTGTGACTCAATATTGGTTGCTTCAGATAAACGATGATGGTCTATAATCACACGTTTTTTAGTCTTACTAATTAATCTCTTATCAATTGATAATGTTTCTTCATGATGATCGACAAGAATAAGCAATGAATTATCATTAATATTTTCTAGAGCTTCTTCCGGAGAAACAATATACTCCAAAAGCTTAATATATTCAGTATTTGCCATGCTTAATACTTTTTCTACAGTCCCATCAATCTTATCAAAATCAATAACAATTTTAGCTGGCTTTCTAAGCGCTTCAGCCATATTAACAAGACCTATTGAAGATCCAAGTGCATCAATGTCAACAGATGTGTGTGGCATGATATAGCAAAAATCAGCTTCTTCCATTAATTCTCCTAAAATACGTGAGTTAATGCGGGCTGTAACTTTTGTTCTTTTTTCAACCGTATTTGATTTACCACCATAATAACGAATTGGCTCATCACAACTATTAACAACTACCTGATCACCACCGCGATCTAGTGCTAAATCAAGTGATTCTAAAGCCATTTCAGCTAGTGTTTTACTATCGACTAAGTTACAAGCAACACCTGCTGATAGAGTTACTCTTACTTCATTGTCTTTAGAGATATCATGAATCTTGTTCATAATATCAAACTCATTTTTCATTAGTTCACTTAATTGTTTTTTATACAAGAATACCACAGCTTTTTCATTAGAAATACTATGTAAGCTCATCTGATATTTAGTACACCATTCATCAATAGCTCCTAAATATTTTGCAGTTATCGTGGCTTTATGTTGTAAATCAAAATCCTCAGTAGCGCCATTTAAGTTATCGAAATTGATATAACATATTGCTGGCGTATACTCATCAAGCTTTTGTTTTATTTCTTCTCTTGCAGTAACTTCAAAAAGATAAATAAACCGATATTTTGGAAGATGAATAATATCGTATTCTCGACCATAAACATTAATTATAAATTTTTCACTTTTATTAATTATAAATCTTAATAATTCTTCATGTACTAAAGCTATTTTTCTACCAACTAACACATTTGAAAAGGCATCTTTGGCGTAATTATTGGCATAACCAATCATGTAATTATCGTCGTACAAAATCATCCCTATTGGAATGTTAGTCAAAGCAATCTCTTCACTTTTTTTAATTCGTTTCGATAAAATATCGTATTGTTTAATCTTTTCCTGTAAATTATTTATTTTATCGCGGTTGTCTGCATGGGTAAAATCATTAACAATAACGGTCACAAAGATCAAACAAATAATACTTAGACAAACGTATAAAAATCCTTCATTATTAATTTTTTCTAAAATAAAATTCTTATTTAATAAAGAAACCACTAGTATAACGATTAAAATAGCTATCATAATAACTATTTTAAAAAATTTCTTTTTCATAATAAATCTTAATCATTTCAAATAAATTTTAAATGATTAATTCTCCTTTCTAACAGACTTGTTTCGTAAACCTAATCTATTTTGAAAATATATATATTATATTATTGACTACAATATAATTATTATAATTTTACCATACAAGCATGTCTTTGTCAAAACATAACAATTTGAAAAAAGATGTAAAACTTGGTAGGATAGATCCGTTTTTTCTAAAAAAACTAATATTAATCTTTCTCGCAGAAAAAATCAACACCATTTAAGTGTTGGTATTTATTCTATTATAACTTTTCAACTATATTTTTACAAATAAATACTAAATAATAGCGGATTCCATTTCTACTTCTCAAATTTCTATTAGACGGTTCCTCATAAGCACAATCATCGCCACCATAGATTAAAGCTGCGTAATCAAAACCTCAAAACTTAGCTAAAGTTAAACAGCTTGATTGTTCCATCCCTACAATTTTAGCACATTTAGATTTTCTTAGTTCAATACGATCTTTAGTCTCTCTAAAAATAGCGTCAGTTTTCCATACTAATCCTCTTAGATATAATATATTTTGTTTTTCTAGATAAGAAGCTACTTTATCATTAACTAAAAGATTTACATAAGTCTATGTATCCACAACAGGCTGGGCACCAAAACAATTCAAAAGAAATAAAGTATTACTACCATCCATAAATTTATATACTTGAATTATATTTTCTTTGGAAATTAACAAATATTATTCTACAGTGTTATCTTCTATAAATTTATTAATTACTTCTAAAAAAAAGTAATAACCATCTATCATACTCAAATCCTAATCTTTTAAAGTGAGTTTGATTTAACTTTGCTTTTTCATTATCATCAAATTAAAGTATTGAAAACTAATCTTTTAATATAAGAGCCTTTCACCCCTCAATAAACATTTTATATGTTATATCACAGTATATATAAAACCATGATATCAGAGTAAGAACAATATTTTATAACATTACACTTTGCCAATTTTTATTTCATGATAGCATTTATGTTTAATTCCCAAACTCCTAATGAAATAGAAAGAATATTTATATGATTCAATGTAAAATCGGAATAAATAACTTTAAAGCACTATTCCCTTGTATATTAACAGATAAAGGAAAAGAGTTTGTTAATCCTATATCAATGGAATTTGATTCTAATAACAATAAAAAAATTTTCTATTGTAATGCCTATGTTTCTAATCAAAAAGTCTAAATAGAAAAAAATCATACAATTATTAGTTATATTGTTTCTAAAGTAACATTAATAGATAATTACACTGTTAAACATAAATTATTAATCATAAATAATATATACTATTATCCAAGAATAGAATTATCTAGAAACACACCAAATAAATTAATAAAACTATTATATGGTCTGGAACTTTTAAGCAAACTAGAAATAAGTAAGGTTGACCGCTCAAGAGTCAACCTTACACCTTGTTTATTAATTAAATAAAACGATTATTTAATCTAGAAATACACATACATAAACACCTAAGTTAATTGGAAATTAGTTTTACAAACATCATCTATTCACAAATATTTGCAATTCTAATGATTTGATCATAATGTGTAGCTAAATCAGTATAGAAACTAATCCTACCATCAACATCTTTAACCAAGTATTGATAAAAGTAACTATCTGTATTAACAAATTTATTTGAAATATAGAAGAAAATTCCCCCTCTACTTTCAAATTTCCATAAAAAATTATCGTCGTTATTTACTTTATCTGCTTTAATTACATAGTACTTATTTCCAACCTTTTTAGTACTTAAATATTTCCCATCAGATAATTTAACGTAATAGTATCCATCAAAAGCTTCCTCAAGTTTCCATGAATAATCAGATAGATTAATGGTATCACTAATTAAACTACCGTTTTTCATATATCCGTCTGAACCAAAGTCAAATACATCATTAGAACCAACAAATGAAGCAATAATATTTATGTTAAAATTAATATTACCACTTTGAATATAGTTGGCTTTATCGCTAAATGTTCCTGTTGTATTTTTAACAATAAACTCTAAATCTGGATGTGAAATATCAAAATATGTAGTACAGTTATCGCACCCTGCATAAGGAACATCTAAAACAAGGTATTTCTTTGTTCCGTTATCATCATATGAACATCCATAATTAAGAATTGTGAAAATATCTTCTCCTCCAATTGATGATATGGCTCTTACAAACCAAACTTGAGTATCAAGTTCTTCATTATAAGGAGTAGCAACAATATAATCATTAACAACATTATTTTCTCTTAACATTCTAGCAACTGTTAAATATAATCCATTTTGCGTTTTAATTCTGTAATAGCCTTCACCATATTTTGTATCTTGAACAAACATTAATGAAGCGTCGCTATCAGAATCATTATCAAGTGAATAAGTTAAATATCCATAATCATTATTGTATTTTATTCTCTTTTCTTGTGAAACACTAACAAGTACAACTGGTTCGTTTACTGGAATAGTAGGTTCTACATACTCAGTTTTTTCTTCGAAACTTAAAGCAGTTATACATGACTGTGCCTGATATGGACCTGTACTTTCCATTTTAATTTTTATAAAACAATTACCATTATTAAAATTTTGTGGTAATTCCCAATAATAAGTTGTTAGAGCTTCACTTTCCATTTTAACTTTTGATTGTAATTGATAATCGACTCTTTCGTATTCTCCCCCAGCACGTTTCATAAATAGTGTATATTCAACAGCGCCATATCCACTTGTTTTATAGCCAGTAACAGAGAATGCTTTAGCTCCCTCAGGAATCTCAACATAGTTTTCAATAGAAGTGTTTGTTGAACCTTTATAATCCACCCAGATAAAAATTTCAGAACTCAAAATATGCATTATTGAAGGAGAGTTCTCTTTAGACCAATTTGAATCTATAGCACTTGCTTTCCAAGTCTTTGACGTATCTTTTGAGTAGTAATAAATAGGCTTAGATAAAGAACTATTTAAATAATCGCCTTTTGATACTGCTTGTACTGAAACAGAATATGCACCAGAAACAAAACTAGATAAATCTAGTTGTTCCCTTCCATCAACTTCGTTGATAATTGGATTTTCCAGTATAGTATTATCAACAAATACATTGTAGTTTTCTGCATTAATAATAGAATCCCAAACAACGTTGTTACCATCAAAATAAATAACTGGAGTAGCAAGTTTTTCAATTTCAATGCTATATACTTTTTTACTAGGAATACTATTTCCATATTTACCAAGAGTATCAATAGCAATTACTACAATTTCGTAATCGCCTACCGCATTTTTCTTAACTTCATAACTATATCCATCTGTTGTTAATTCTTTTACTCCATCAACATATACTTCATATTTATCAGCATTTAAAACTCGAGTCCAAGTAATTGTTCCATCTTCATAAACACTTACAATAGGAGAAGCAAGTACTTCTTTTTTTGCTTCTTCAGTTTTCTTATCTTGTTCATTACAAGAAGATAAACAAATAATTAGAAAAAAGATAAAAGGAATAACTAAAAAAGATTTGTAACTATTAAATATTTTTTTCATGATATACCTCCATCTTTATTTTTTTATTAATTTAAAATTATCAATCATTGCCCAGGAAAATTCATCAGATCCTAATTCGCTAGCAATTCCAATTCGGTAATTATCCGTCTTAGATAAAGCAAATTCTAGAGTAAATGTTTCCCATGAACTTGAATTAATTGTTTTCTTATATAATACGTTTCCTTTTTGGTCACTTATAAATAGATATACTTTAGCACCACTAGAGTTTTTGCACATAAACTCTGCTTGGTAGCTTCCACTTTCCAAGTATAAACCCTCATAGATTTTTGAAACACCTTTATCTAAATCACCAATATATCCATAACTTACATCATCGTAACTTTGAACAATAGCAACACTACCATTTTCATTTTCAAAACACCAATATGACTTCTTTAATGAAAAATCAAAATTTCTTACTTCAGTCATTGAATGTATTAGTGGATCATCACTAATACAATCACTAATTGGTTCTAAGTATAAAATCCCTTGGATTTGGTGAACGTAACCTTCTAATGAATAGTATGTATTGTTATTCTCCCATCTCAAACCTGTAATAGGAGTATATACTCCATTCCACATGCTTCTATCTGGAAGCCAAACAGTATTTTGTCCCCATACTTTTACGCCAGCAAAATTACAATCATGAACGTAAATATTTCTCATTTCAACTTCAGAAATATCAGGTGCAGTTCCAGCAATTGTTACAAAAGCAAAACCACTACATAATCCAGGGCAATTAACATTACTGACCTCAATGTTTTCAGTTGTTTGATAATCAGTTGATGATGCCCATCTATCTCTTCTAATATCCCCGTAACTACTTCCGACCTTAAAAGAGTCATCTCCTGATGCAAAAGTACAATTTTCTACAAGAATATTTTTACATCTATCAATGTGAATACCATCATTCATACGGCACTCTGATTGACCTATTGCACGTTTAGTTTCAGCAAACACATTATAAACTAAACCTTCATTACAGCAGATGTAATCCATTAAGTGTTGACCTGTATAATAAATTGTAAGATTACTTACTTCAAAATTAGTTACTCGATAATAACCAAATCCATTCATATGAATATTCCCCTTACAGCTATCACCATGTTCAGCAAATTTTATAATTGCATTTTCTCCACCGGTAACGCAAATATTTTCTGTTCCTTTATCAGCGTAAATAAAGGGGTAATTCCAATGCCAAGCTTCTAAATAATCATTTACTCCCGGCCAAATATCAGCATATTTGCCTTCTTTTATCATATTAACGCCATCAGTGTAAGGAATGTAATGTTCACCAATTTCAACAAAACCATCTCCATAGTCATATCCTCTAACTTCAATATAATCATTGACATCCGGATTTTGTAACAAACATGCGTTATCGTCAATTAATAATTTAACATTACTCCTCATTAATAAGTTACCACTTAAGAAAGTATGACCAGCAGTAAGTACAACTGTTCCGCCGCCATTTAAATTAACCTCATCAATAGCTTTTTGAATTGCGGCTCTATCGCTTGCAATGCCATTTCCTTTTGCTCCATAATCAGCAATAACATCAACAATTAAATCCTGTTTTTTTTCTTCTTTTTTTGAAGTGCTTTTCTTTTCTTTTGTACAAGATACTAGTAATAAAACTAGTAATAAAGATAAAACAACTATTAATGATAGTTTAATCTGTTTAAGTGCTTTAATCATATTATTTTATCCTCCATCTTGCTATTTAGTTAACCTAATATCACCGAAACAAGCGTGCTCACCTATTGCAGAGAAAATAACAACAGTGGCCAATGTTCCTTTATATTTAGATAAGTCAAAACGATATGTTTCATATGCGTCACCAGTTGCTGTGGCATAATCAAGTTCCAAGTTCATTGGCTTAACCAACTCACCGTTAACATATACATATAATTTTGGATTTTCATCTACACCATCTACTCTAGTAAACTTTCTAACTGAAAATTGAAGAATACTAGCATTTGATAAGTCCAATCTATTAGTTAGTGACGATGTTCTTCCATCGTAACATTCAATACAGAATCCCTCAAGGTGTTGTTCGTGATCGCCTTCAACAATCCATTCTTGACAAATATCATAAATTCCCCAAGAAAATAATTTTGAAATATTATCTTCAGTAAATAAGCGTATGTAGTTAATGTTAATAATGTCATTAGTATTAAAAACAATATTAATGCTTACAACTTGATCAATAAAGTCAGATAAACTGTAAACTAAAACATCATCAGGAATGTTGCTGCTTTTACTCTCTACTAGTGATTCTAAAGTAGTACCGTTTGCTGTAACGGTGATGCTAGATGCAGAAACTTTTTTATTTTGAGAATAATCCCTGTTTAAATAAACATACAAAAACTGATGATTAGAGTCGACAATAACGTTGTTAGATAAACTAGCATTCATCCCATTTGCATAGTAATTAACTAGTGTCTTATTATTTACTAAACTAACATCTCCTAATGCTATCCAATCTTCTATAATCTTTGAACTTGTCCACATTTTGTCAATTGAAATTTTATATTCAATATTATCGGTTGATTTTTCTTTTTCATATTCTAAATCGTTACTATATGCAACTACATTAATATCATAAGTTCCACTAGTATCAAAGTACATTTCACATACGTAATATTCGTCTTGTTTAATAATATCCCAGGTGTTCTTCCAAGCTGAATCGAGGAATATCTTATAATAATCTGCTCCCTCTACTACCGGCCACTTAAGCGTATAACCAGAAATTGTAACCTGAGGAACTTTCAACTCTTTTTTATTTACTGAATAATTAACAGTATTGCTAAATGAGCTAGTTTTAAATAATCTATAACTATCACAGGCTTTAACTTTAATTTCATAGTTTCCGTTCATTCTATCTTCTACCACATAAAATTGTTGCTTTGTAACACACTCATATGAATCATTGATATAGACAACATAGTAATCAGAAAAAGT
The DNA here is from genome assembly GCA_023410715.1 of Bacillota bacterium. Lineage (GTDB taxonomy): Bacteria > Bacillota_I > Bacilli_A > Izemoplasmatales > UBA1188 > JAEYPN01. Next base: position 19,256 of record JAEYPN010000007.1, on the reverse strand, counting down.
TACACTATCCCATGAAACAATGTTTTCTTCTATTTTAATAAAGGGTGCTAGTAATGTATCTGATACCGGGTCCATAGAATCATTTGTGGTATTTTTTTCACACCCATAAAGAAAACAAGAAAAAGTAAGTAAACTTATAGACATTATAATTTTAATGTATTTCATTTAAACAACCTCCAAAATGCCGATTTTTAATAAATAATAATATTTCTTATAAAACAAAAAATTAATTCCTTTTTAATCCTTTTAAATAATACTCAGGATATAAACTGTTATTAATTTCTTTGTCAAACACATAACATAAGTATTCGCTAATAATTAAAACAAATAAGGCTATTCCTATAAACAAATCAATAGAAATAATTATTATTTGAATAACTCCGGGGATGAAAACAATAGAAACAAAAGGTATTAAACCGATAGTGAAAAAAATAATATTTTTAAATAGGTTCGCAACAGATAATTTAAAGCTGTTTTTTATCATTTGTTTAATGGTTGTGCTATATCTAACTTCTAAACCCATCTGATAAAGACTCATCATTAAAATAACAACAAATTGCGTAATACCCAAACCAATTAATAAGTAATTGATAATAGGAGATAATATTGATAAATTTGTGTAATAAAACACATCAATTAGATTTATTTCTAAAGAAATTCCTAACCCTAAAAAAATTAAAATAAATCTTTTATAATTATTTTTAATCCCTAAAAAATATGTCTTAATATTAATCTCTTCTACCCATATCATTTTTCTAATAGAGTAAAATAATCCTGATAATCCGATTCCAAAAAAAACGATAGAAGGAATTAATAATAATCCAAAGAAAAAATAATACCTAAATATCAAACTTAAATCATCAGTTTGACTCATTCCATAGCTCATTATTATAAATGTAATAACTAAAGGTATAGCAAAAATAAAGGTGAAAACATTAAATAAAAATAACTTACCGTAATTTTCCTTTATAACCCAAAAAAATTGTTTAAATCTGCTTTCAGGAAGTTCTTCAGGCTCATCTGATCCAAATATTATTTTCTTAAAAATATTATTTTTGTTTTCCATAAAATTCTCACCTTTTCTATTATTAATTATACAAAAAAGCTCCGTTTTTGTAATATTTTTGTTTTATTTTATGTATAAAACTAGATAATCACCAGAATTACTTGTTTTAAATGATAAATATGGTAAGTCATAAACTTGAATTACGTTAATCTCTTCATCAACTCTAACTACAACAATATTTTCGTATGATGAACCAGATAAAGTAACTATTGCTTGTTTAAACAAATTTATCTCTTGGTCATTTTCTTTAAAACTTAAATGGAATGTTTTTAAAACTTTAACATTCCCAAATAAAGAAATTACTTCATTAATTTTTTCATCCGTTAACAATGATTTTGAAACAGAAACACTTAATGAAGAAGAATCCATATATGATACTTTAGCAATTACTTCTTGCCCCTTGATAATAGTTTCAGAATCAAACTCGTCAGCAATTCCATCATTATCAGTATCAACGATTTCTTCTAAATCATAACCAATTGCAAATACTTCATACGATACTTCATCAAATGATAAGTCTTCTAATGTTTCAAACTCAATTGTTATTTTATCTTTTCCATTTGTATATGATGCAGGAATAATAAAATCATCATAACGTAATATTCGATCAGCAGGACGATTATAGTTATTAAACCAAATACCAACATACTTTCCATTTACACTAACTTTGACATGTTGATTTACATTTTCTAAACTAAATAATCTCCTAATCATAATTCCGTTATTGTTTTTAGGAATCAAGATATCTTCATAAGTTACTTTTCCTTCTAAAATTCTTCTTCTAGATGTTACATATTCGTTAGAGTAGTTACCTTCTAAACGTCCTTCAATCTCTGAATATATCTCAGAAGATGTTATTCCAGACTTAATATCGATATCACAAACTTTAATCATTTCAGATTTATCATTATGATAATAAAATGCAGTAATATAAGTGTTTTCTCCATGAGTTAAGTTTTGAGGGCCATGTTCAACTGTTGCATAGATAGAATCTCTAAAGTTGAATTGATTAAATAAGTACCAAGCATACATTGAGTTATTGCCTTGTCCCTCTTCATTATATCCAACTGTAGGGGCACCATGCATTGCTTGAGTGAATGAACCAGCTACAAAATACCAGGCTGAATTAATAATGTCTTCAGTCCCGGTTCCGTAAGAAACGTGGCTCTTGTTTCCATCAACGCAGACAATTTCATCACCTTCTAGATATTCAAAACTCTTAGCACCAGTTGCATTGATTTCAATTCCAACAAGTTTTCCTGAACCACTTATATTTAACCACTCAAGAGGTTCTCCTTCCTTAGTTTGTTCATAGTGATTTGTCTTAACTTTTAATAATTGAACATTTTCCTTGTATTCATCTTCTAATTCAGAATAAGAGCATGCATACTTAAATGAATTAAGTGGCATATATTCATTTGTAGAAACCAATTCAATTCTAATACCATTGTTATACGGCATTGGCAAATAGAAATAACATGTTCCATCATCTTCAATTCCTTGAGTAATAGACTTTGTTTGATAGAAGTTGTATTTACCAACTGCAAGTAAAATACTTAATGGTTCATCAATTGATGGTTCTAAATCATTTCCGTAATAAACACGTAAATTAATGCTATCTAATAATTTGAAAGAATCATAAGCAGAATCAATTTCTTCTTTTAATGTTTCCCATTCTTTTTTTAAAGTTGAAACCCCAGAGTATTTTTCAGTAACAAACTCAAAAGCTCCAGTTAACGAATGAGTTTCATCGTTTGCAAAATTAACTGAATCTACTAACAAACCATTTTGGTAAGCTTCAATTGAAGCATATGAGTTTAAATTTGATGAAACAAAAGAAATTATATTTTCTCCATCTACTAAACTTGATTTACTAATTTCATAATATGTTTCACAAATACCATCAGTAATAGCATCTGTTGTAATCCACGTTCCTACTCTCTTGCCATTTACCCAAACATTAGCATTTTGAGATAAAGACGCTAAAGTAGTTCTCCTTAAAATAACATTTGAATCATTGCTTAAATTTAACTTTAATGAAACAGTTCCATTTGTTTTAGCTACTGATACAGTTTTATTTATTGACTCAGAGTTTTCTGGATAAGTATATTCATTTAAGTTAATTTTAAATGCATCTGATTCTAAATTAGTATTAATTGTGCCGTTTCCATTTTCATTAACAACTTTGACATTAGCATTTACTTCACTTGAACCATTTAATAAATCAACATAAGTTGAAAGAATTGTCCCCTCTTCTGTTTTTGAATATAACCAAATATCAAGGAAAGGAACATCAATACCACTTACGCTTATCGCTTCTAAGCGGACTGTCACTTTTGTTTTGCCTTCTGTTAATGATGAGGGAATATAAGCATATAAGTCTTTATATCTATATGTAGTATCGCCGTTTCCAGAATCAACTCTTGTTACAAATACATCGTCAACAAAAACATCAACTACTTGATTTGACCACACTGCATCGATACGATACTTTAAGAATGCACCATTATTGTTTGGATTCAAGTATGAATCAAAAGAAATTGAACCACCGGTTTTAATCCATCTACCAGAAGCACTAAATGCCTCCATCGAAAGGTTTTTCGTTAGCAATCTATCAAACACTAAATTTAATCCTTCAACAACGCCTGAAGTTGAATCTTCAAATAATACCACAGAAGAATTAGCTTGTATTGTTTTTGTTCCTTCTAAAACAACTCCATCAGTAATTTCATTAATATCGTGTGATAAAGACTTATACCACGATGGTAATACAGGTTCAGGAGTTACTGTTGTTGAAAAAACCTTTGTATCTGCCGGAAAGATTGTATAATCAATATTCCAATAGTTCGCATATTCAGCAGTAATTTTAATTGATTTACTGAACACGATAGGAACATAACAATATACACCACCACCAGTTTCAGAACCATAACCTACATATGGTTTAATAAATGGTGCAATTTTTCCACTAAAGAAATCAGTTGCTTTTCCTTCTACTAATAATTTCCCATCTACATAAATATGAAGGACTTTTCTTTCTTCGTCTTCAGCATAACCAGCAGTCCAAAATCTAGTGACAACACCAGGTCCTTCAGCTTCTAGGATTGTTGTTGTGTAACAGATGTTTTGTTGCTTATAGAAAAACTGCCCATCTAGGTTTCCTTCACTCATATCATAGCTAGATGCATGTTGTGATTTCCAACCGGAATGATCTTCATAAAGATTATTAATATCAAACATATCCTCAATTGTTAAATAATCTTCGGAATATGTCTTTGGAACACTAATTAAATTTTGAAATGTAAATAAATTAAATACCAAAAATGTAATAAATATTTTTTTCATCATAATAGCTCCTATTCAATTATTAATGTGTCAATGAAGGCAATTTCACCTATGCCACTACCATGATCTGTTTGGTCAATAAATATAGTAACATTTTGATTAGCAAAAGAACTTAGGTTAAAAGAATACTTAACCCATGGTTCACCATTAACTAATACCCAACCTTCTTCTATTGAGTTAGTTGTTTTTACAATATGATATGTGCCATTTTCATCTAATACTCTAACTCTAATATATGTGCTGTTTGTTGGGCCACCAGAACGGGCGTAAAATGATAATGTATTATTTGTTGTTAAGTGATATGATTTGTTAGCTTGAGCAATTACTAAATCAGGGTTAAATACACCACCATTAGAACCATCAAGCCTTAATGAGCCATAACCTGATTCACTAGTTAAATCGCCATAAGTACAATCATCATTTAATACCCAGCCTTCTAGATTCCAAACATTGCTTGTTCCTTGGAATGTTTCCTTTTTACCAATTTGATAGTAGTATTTAGTATTTGATTTATTGATAACAAGTGATGAAATTTTAAACGATGATTCTGTGTAATCTTTATTTGACAATTCAACATAGATAATAACATCTTGTCCCATATAGTTTGAGATATCAAAAGATACATTAGTATCTCCATTTATATATGTCCATGGTAATACTAAGTTATTAATATATGTTTTATCTAATACTCTAACTCGATATAATGCATTGTTAACATCAGTTAGATTTAAAGATAATGAGTATGAACCGTTCTGATTATATGGTAGGCGAACTTTTACACTCATATTTGATAAAGCATCATCATAAACTGTCTTCGTTGATGCAAATAGTACTAAGCCATCATTATAAATTGTTTTGCCATTTGTATATATACCATCTTCTAGATTTATTGTTTGAGAATCATTTATTTCTAATGATTTAGAATCAAAAACATCTTCTCTAGTTTTTGTTTTTGAAATAGCTATGTTATCAACTATTAATTGCTTATATGTGTTAGGACTACATGCTTGATCAATGATAATTGCAACTTCTAGCCCCTTAACATCAAATCCTAATTGACATAAGTCAAAAGAAAAATTCTCTAACGCTTTTGCGTAAATTGTAGAATCTAACAAAGTAACAAATCTATCTAATGAAGGAAAATATAAAATAAGTTTACATTCAGAACGATTAAAACTCTGGAAATCAACATTTAGATAGATTGAATCCCATGAAGGTAAGGTAATTCTTTGATACATATAATTCTTATCTTTTCCATTTGAATAATTCATAACACAAACACCATTATTAATTCCAATTGAAGTATTAGATGATGTGCGAGATTCAAATCCCGATAAAGAGTTTGTAAATAAAAAATATAATGAGGAACTTAGTGAAGAATACCTAATTCCAAACATATCGTATTCTAAATGGTTAGGAGTAAGATAGATTGTTGATATATCATTTGATAATGTAATTTCTTTGTTATATTTGTCAACATTTGCTTGGATTGTTTTCATTAATTCATCAGTTCTTAAGATAGTAACATTAGTATTTAAAGATGAATAGAATTTTTCTAATGTTTCTTTATCGGCTTTTGAACCATCAATAATTGTATATGAATCAATGCTATTAACGTCATTTGATGAATTAGAAACTTTTGCAGCTAGGTCTTTATAGTTTTCTTCTGTTAAAGATTCATAGCATCCAACAAATGGCTTATTGTTTAACCAAGTAATCTCTTTGCTTCCTTTAATTATACCCCCCTTAACACTATCCATATATGCTAAGTTTGATAAAGCGTCTTTATTTTCTTTATTTAAAACAAGATATTCAGAGCCAATATTAGACATCATAATGTTAATTAAAGCTGTATAATCGCTTTTTTCTTTATTTGATAAATTATTCCATTTAATATTTGTTAATAAATCGCTAGAAACATAGTAATCTCTTCCATTCATAATAACAGGAGCTAGATTTGCTTCCAATAAATTAATGTAACGAGAATTTGAAATGTATGATGCTGATTCATTTGAAATAACTGTAACATAATGAGTATTAGTCTTTGTACTAACTTTTCCCTTTGAAACTTCGTCTAATATTTCGATTGTTTCCAAAACACTTAAGTTCTTCTCTGAACCATTTAGGGAAAATTTAGCTGGTCCATTTCCTAAGACAACGTCATAGGAAGAAGCAATAGAAACATCTGTTGTGAATAAACAATTATTAGCAATACCTAAATCCGTATAATAATTTGATGTTACAACAATGTTTTTATTTAATGATTCAGTGATAGCTGTTGATATTTCATCTGTATCAGCATTAAACATTAGAGTTAATCCTTGAGCAAAACTTAATGTACTATTCGTAACAATGACTGATTCATAGTAGTTACATACAGTTTTTGCAACATTTAGCTTAGCTTGTGATGTAAAAATATATCCCTTAACTAATGAGTTTTCTTTTGCATAATTAATCATTTCTGATGTAGTCATAACTTTTGTATAGAAATTTGAAAAGTTAAAATTGTTGTTTTCGTTCTTTAAATATAATGAAACACCTTTATTTACTAAAATTCCTTGAAGAGACTCTAATAATAAAACTTCATCGTTTGACAATAAGCTAATATCAACAATATAGATTTTTGAGCCTAATTTGTTATGTTTAAAGTAATCAAATTCAGAAGGTAAAGTAGAAATGTGATAATTCTTTTCACTTACTGTATAAGAAATGGTTGCGCTTTTTTCACTTGCATTTCCTAAATCATCTTTTGCGACAACATAAATTTGATAACTCCCTACTTGTATGAATGCTTCAAGTTCATTGTTTGTTACATTTTTGTATAGTTCACCATTAACATAAATGTCATAGCTTGTTGCACCATTAACACTAGTCCAGATAATATTGTTATCCTTATCAGAACCAATTGATGGAGCGTAAATTGTGCTTTTTTCTTTATTGCAAGATACAAGAGTTAAAAAAGATACTAGGACAAAAATGAACAATAATTTTTTCATGATTATTCCTCCTATTCAATTACAAAACCAATTTGACTAAAATATAGTCTATTATCAGATGGAGAGTCAATTTTTTTAGTATTAGAAAATTGCCAAACAAGTAGAACACTTGTTTTTCCTGCTAAAGCATTAGCAATATCTTTATCAATAGTTCTAGAGTAATTCATATCTCCACCACCTGGATAAGATAAGAATTCCCAATCTATTAAGTTATATACTTTACCAGTTTCAGGATCAATTGTAATTAACTTTTGTAAACATGATCCATAGTTCCCGTAGTTTCCATATGTAAAGTTAAACTTTAACGTGTCGTTTTCTTTTAAGTTTTCAAATGATGTTGTTGTACTTGTTCCATAATAACCATATGCATCTGTATTAGTAGCACAAACTCGATACCATCCGCCCGGAATTGGATAATCACCAAAAGGTGAATATGAGTTCCAGTTTGTAGCCCAGTTTGCCATACCTTGATATGTTGAACTACAAGATACAATACTATCGTGTCTTGAAATATCAAATCCAATAATGCTTAATTCTTGCTCCTTGCCATCTAAACTATCTTTTTGCTCAAGTTTAAATATTACATCTTTCCCAGCATAGTCAAATGTAATGTTATCAAGACTGATCATAAATAATTCATATGAATCATTCATAATAATTTGATTTGGATTTCCTGAAGCGTTATTTTTATTAATTAAACATGATGTTCCACCAAGTTTATACCAATCAATCAAAACGTATGTGTGCCCGTTTATTGTCATTGATAACTTCATCATTGTAGATGGACTAACCCCAACTGATGATGATAAAGCAGCTTTTGCATAAAAAATGATATATCCATTAGAAGTGATAGATGAATCAATCTTAGTACTTAAAATTGCCGAATTTTCATTACCTTTTAAAACAAGACGACCAATCATTGTCTCAGAACCAATTTTAACAACTTCTGTAGAGTTCCATATTGAACCATTTGCGCCTTCAGCTACTGTCCACGGTTCGCTAGATTTTGGATTAACATAAGTTGTTATTTCAGCGTCATGAATAAATAAGCGGTTAGCATTACCTATTTCTCCACTTTGTGTTTGACATTGTATAGTAAATAATACGGTTTTTCCGCTGATAGCTTTTGAAGCATCTTTATCGAAGTCAAAAGTAATATAGTTTTCACCTGTTAAAGGACTTGCCCATACAAACCAATCCTTTAATATGTAAGTTTGTTTTGTTGTATGATCATAAGCAGTGAACTTCCATAACATATGGGATTCTCTTCCATCATTACCATATAAGAATTTAATTTGATAATTATTTGCATTGCCTAAATCAGCAAATTGTAAGTATCTAGTCATTGCTTGATACTTATTATCATCATTGTAATTATAGTGGTCAGTTGTTGCTGTTAGATTTGAATAACTGAATGTTAACCAGTTACCCCAATATACTTTTTGAATTCCGTAAGTAACAAAGTTAGAATAATAATATGGTGTAGTACCAATATCAGATTCTAAAATACCAAAGTCACCAACTTTTACATTATCAGCAAATACAAATTCTTGTTTATTATTCTTCATTGAATATTTATCTGATAACATTTGAGTTACCTTAATACCAGTAATACTTAATATACCTGTTGTATCTTTTGTTTCAAAAGTTAAATCATATTCTCCATCAAAATTAACATCTAGTAAATCTAATCTTAAAGATACATATTCATAATCAATTGTTGTTTCTCCTGTTGTTGGGCCGTTTAAATAAGATTTACCAATAACCTGCCCTCCAATTTTATTCCAATCAATTAATACTTTATTCTTTTCATCAGATAACAACACTCTATATGTCACTTCTTTTGTAGCTTTTACAAAGAAAGTTAACCATACGTATTCTGTGTTAGTATCTTCAATATGTACTTTAGCAATCTCTTCATTAGCTAAAACAATTTTTTCAGTAAATGTTTCACCAGCTACTACTTCAGATGAAGTTTCAAAACCTTTTATTGAAACATTAACTGTATTACTATCAGAACTCTTAATAGTTCCATTTTTAGCTACAACTTTAATGCTTGAAGAAGTTGAAACAATATATGAAGTTTCTTCAACTTCAACTGGTTCTAATGAATCAACATAAACTAAATATGAATTAGCACCAGCAACCGCATCCCAGCTAACTGTATCATATAAAACTTTAATAACCGGAGCAGCTAAAACTTTTTCTTTTACATTTATTATTAATTTATTGCTTGAAAGACTTGATGCATAACTACTGTTTGATGATGTAGCTATAACATATACTTCATGATTTCCATTTGTTGATACTACTTCATATAAGACATCATTTATTGTTTCAATTAATTGACCATCAACATAAACTTCATAAGAAGTAGCGTTAGGAACTGCATCCCAACTCACTAAATCATCAATATTAGAAATAACTGGAGTTTGTAATAAAGTTTGATTTTTAGTGTATGTTACTTCATTACTATAATTACTATTGGAAGTAATAACATCACTTGAAACGGCAACAACAGTAACTTTATATTCACCGACTTTAGAAATAGAAACAGTATAGTTTGTTTCAGTAATGTTTTTTATGAGTTTTCCATCTATATAAACGTTATAACTAGAAGCTCCTTGAACAGAATCCCAACTTACAATGTTTTCATTAATTGTAATAATAGGAGCATCTAGAAAGCTGTTTGATACGTTATAGTAAATAATATTGCTCTTAGTACTATTAACATATAAATTATTAGATGAAATAGCTTTAACATATACTTTATTAGTTCCTTTAAATGTATCATCAAACTCATATGAGGGATTAATAACGTTTGCTTTTAATTCATCATTAACATAAACATCATAACTAGAAGCATTCTCAATTTCATTCCAAGATATCGTATTACCATTAATGATAATGAATGGACTATCTATAATCATACTTGATGAAACATATAAAATCTTTGCACTATCAGAAGATTCACGCCCGTTAGTTGCTGTAATAATAATAGAGTATAAACCAACATCAGTTGGAATAAACTCATATGATAATTCTTCCGTTTCTACAACTACTTTCCCATTAATTTTTACTTTATAAGTAGTTGCTCCTTCTATCTTATTCCAAGATATAACATTATCACATAGGTTAACATCTGGTTTCGATATTTTTTTTTGTTTTCCACAAGAAAATAAGGTTATAGCTAAAAATAAAGTAAATAATTCTAAGGTAATTTTTTTCATAGAATAAAACTCCTTTTATACTATTTGTCATATTCAATTTCTAATAAATTCCAGTATTGTCTTGGATGTTTAATATCTTCAGTGGCATATACCGTTCCATCATCATGAAGTGACAATACTCTTCCGTCTTGTAATTCAAGTTTATATCTATTCATACCAGATTGTTTTAGATTAAATAATTGAGCTGCGTCATCTAAAGATTCTTGGCTTCCAATTCTGCAATCAGCTCTAACTGTTAAATAGCCACCAGTTGCTAATAGTTTAATACGATAAAATCCATTTGATTGTAATTCAAACTCGACTGCAAAGTTAACAAGAATATCCTCATCAGATGTATATGCATAAGCTGCAGCTTCAACCATATGCCTATCACTAAATGCTAATTTCATAGGAGATTTAGTAATGTCGTTTTTGATTACTAAAGTACTGGTCATATCAATACTCCAATAATCAAATGTTGGAATGTTTAAACTCATTATTGAGTTCTCATCCATTGTCTTTCCGGCTGCACCATAATCGATTAAATGAACGTATGTTCCATCATTTAATCTAACCTTTAATTCACATTGTGCATGCTCAATACTACTATTATCGACTATTTCTGTAGTCAAACATCCATTTTCATCAACATCGAATGATAAATGTGTAAAAATATTTTGTCCTTCTAAACGAGAATCTCTAGCAAACACTAGTGGCCCACGTTTAACCATAACATTGTATCCAGCATCTTTCTCAGTACATTCTTTAGAAGCATAGATTAAATATGTACTCATATCAAACTCCAATTCTACGGTATCTCCGTTAGACCATTCTCTATTTATTGAAACATATGATCCGGCGGTAACACCTTCGACTACCGATCCATTAACTTTAACAGTTGATACCTTACTCCATCTAGGAATTCTGAAACTGATGTTCATACTCTCATTTTCTTCTAAGTTAATTATATTTTTTACAAAACCAGAACTTGGATAATTAGTTTGACATACAAAGCTAATTGCTTTTCCGTTTGGAGTATAAGTATTTATCTTTCCGTCTATATACATGTTAACTGCAAAGCCGTTTGTTGATTTTAAGATTGCTGATTTTACAACTACAGGCATAAAAGATATACCTGATAATACGCAACAACTTTGACAGTGGTAATCTTCACCAATAAAAGCTGTCCCTGAATAAACATTATCTCTTGGCATTGTTGCTAAAGGTGAATATGAAAAGATAGGCCAATCATTATGAAACTCCCAATCAATAGAACCAAAACCAAAATTATAATAAGCTTGTTCTAAATAATCCATCATTTCAGCATTGCCAGTTACCATAAACATCTTTAATAAGAAACGAATCCATGTAGTTTGAACACATGTTTCATTCATTCTTCCTAAATTATACGGGTTAAATTGCTCTACTGTTGAGTGGCATGCTTCTTCAACATCTACTGCTAAACTACCGATTTCAGTAGTTTCAATACCAGCATTAGCTTTATAAAAACCCATTGCTAATCTTAAATAGTATTCATCTCCAGTAACTAAATAGTAATCTAATACTCCTTCGAAACAAGCGTTAACTTCATATAATTTACGACATCCCCATTCATACATAGGATCACCATCTAAGGCACTTTCAACTAAAGTTTTACCTTCATCAGATTTCATTGTTGATAAACCAGTATCAATAATATATTTTGCAAAATCCAAATATGTATGATCTTTAACCAATAAATAAGCTTTTATGACACCATCTAAAACGTTAGCTGAAGTTGTTCCACCCCAGTCGGGAGATGTTGTCAAAATTTCAACTTGTCCTTCGTTTGGCCCTATACGTTTAACTAAATAATCAACTTGTAATCTTAATGATTCAACTATTTCTTCTTTTAATTCTTCATCTTTACAGATTTGATAGAAGTAATAGAAACCATATAGCGTGTACATGTGAGAACGAATGTCCCAACCAGTGAATTCGTTATCAACAGTAAATCCAGAAAGACGGCCCTCAAATTCAGTCTTTTGAAACTCTAACATATTTTTTATTGTTGTTTCTAAAATGTCATATAATTCTTCATCGTGATTATACTGATATGTATATACAGCTCCACGAAGTGTTTTTCCCCAAAACTCTGCACGGTATCCACCATCATCATCTGTATGATTAAAGAATGTGTATTCTAAATCTCTCCACCAGAATTCACGTTTTAATTGTTTTTCACTAACATATTCGATAGCTTCATCAATCATGTTGTCATATTCCCATGAGAAGTCATCTAATAATTTATATAATTCCAAACTATCTTTATCAGCATTCTTTGTGTATATTATTGTTTTACTCTTTGAAGAATCTTTCATAGCATTTGTTGTATCAATGGCTTTAATTGAAATTTGATAAGATCCAAATTCTAATTCTAGTACATAGAATGTATCGGAAATAGTATCTACTAATTTGTTATCAACATATACTTTATAAGCAGTAGCACCTGTTATTTTATTCCAACTAACAATATTGTTTGAAATAATACATACAGGAGTTTCTAATGTTTCTTTATCAGAGTTTTCTTCACATGAAACTAAGGTCAATGATAAAACTAATAAGATTGATAAAATAATAATTTTTTTCATTTTCTAATTCCTCCTTAATTAGTTTTTGTAAAGATCCAGTAATTGCCTAAACAGTTTCTATCAGCAATACCATTCCACCAACGAGTAACAACACCATCAACCTCAGTATCGCTATAGCAATATAATCTTGTAGTGTTATCACCAGTGTCTATAAATTTGCAGAAGTCTGTTTTCTCCGCACCACAAAGTTTGTAACAATCTTTTACACCTGATACTTCTAATAAATAAAATTTATGTGCATCAACTTTATTAGAAGTCTTATGTAATTCATAATTAACCATGCATAAATATGAACCATCGGCAAACTTAATTAAATATGAATCTTCTCCACTGACACGTTCTAATTCCCATATATCTGTATCTAATGCATTTGTAACAGTTCTATCAGTCTTAACTAAATTATCTAAAGAACCGATTGAATATACATTCCCATTCTTAAAGTTTGTAACAACATATTTTCCACTCTTATCAGAGTTCTTAACTTCAGCAAATGTTGCACCTTCAACATTTTCAACAACAAAGTGGAAGTAATATTCGTTTTCTTTTGTCATTGTATATAATTCTGCGCCACCATCAGCTCTTGATGTATCTGTTAAATAGAATTGGCTAATATTCCAGTCATAAGTGCTTCCAACGTTACTTATATAGTATTCATTCTTATATCCTTCAATTGGTATGAATTGCCAGTATTGCCAGATGTCATCTTTAACATATTCTGATGATGAAATGTAATCACCACCAGCTGAAATTAAATTATTTTTAGATGCAGTTAAGTATGTACCATCAGTTAACCTAATACGGTATACTTTTGACGCGCTATTAACCCAAACAAATTCATTACTATATTCTACTTCTTCAAGTCTCCATGCGTATTGAGTGATATCAGAAACATTTTTATATTGGACTAAGTTACATAGGTAATTATCCATATAGTCTAATCTTTCTAAGTAAGCAGGATTACTAGTTAAATATTTATTATTTTGACTCATAATCCCTAAAACATAACGTTCTAAGCGTAAAACTAGGTTTTTGCTATAAACAATTATATCTTTACTTAGATCAACAGGTTTTGATACTTTTACTGTTGCAACAGAACTTAAAACCGAACTATTGTATAAAGTTTCATCTTTTGAAATACCCCTAACTTGAATTTTATATGAACCCGGTTCACTAGGTGCTTTATATAATCCGGTTGTATTGTTTTCAACAAACACTTCGTTTACATATACTTCATAATGATCAGCTCTACTCGATGTAAACCATGTAACTGTTTCGCCATCTACTTCAACAATTGGAGTAGGAACGCTCTTCTTTTGATATGAGTAACTTACCTCGTTGCTATATTCACTTGTAGAATAATTAGCTTCATTTGCGATAGCTTTTACTTTTACTGAATAAATACCATACTCTTCTGGAGCAATTGTATAACTATTGTTTGATTGAGTAGATACCAAAGTTCCGTTTAAATATACTTCATAACCTACAGCGTGGTTAACAAGATTCCAAATTACAACCTTATTTTTAATTGTTGTGATTGGACTAGATAGTTGAACTGGTTTAATAGTAATCTTTTTTTCTTCAGAAACTTTACTATTTAAAAATTTATTAGAATCAGATGTTAAAGCTTTAACAGTAATCTTATATTCACCTAATTTTTTTGTTTCTAATGTATATGATGTTTCAGTTACAATTCCTACAGAAGTTCCATTTACATATACCTCATATCTTGAAGCCCCATAAATAGATTCCCATAAAACTGTCCTATTTTCTAATGTTAAAACAGGACTATTTAATTCAACTATCTTTTCTTTTTCTACACATCCAATTAGAAATATGCATAAGAGCAAAGTCGTTATAGCAGATAAAAAAACTTGTAATTTCTTCATATTTTTAGTCCTTTCATAAAACCGGTTTTCTTTTTCAATTTAATTATAACATATATGTATATATATGTCTACAAACATTTTAACTTATTAAAAAAAGATAGCGTATATAAGAATATACGTTATCTTTAATTATACTAAGTATATTACTCTGCTACAACAGTCTCAATAATAAATGTTGCGCCTGTGTAGTAATCCCATTCAAGAATGTTTTGACGTTGTCTCCATGCATTTGCTGCTTCATAGTTGAATACAACTAATCTATCTAATCCATAGAACCAGTCCCAAAAGTAACCCATCTTAACGTTTGCGATTCTATAACCATTCTTAATACCAGCTAATTTTTCTAATATGAAGATTTGACCATTGTCAGCTTCATCTAAGTCAGATAATTCCATAACACCTTCAGAAACATATGTTAAATACTTAGAACCTACTTTAATTCTATAAGCATTTGTAAAGTTTCCTAATGTAACTTTAACAAACTCAAATACTCCGGCATCAACTAAATTAGAACCAGCATCTGCCATGTTTGTGTCATATTTTAAGTATGTATTTGTACAAAGGTTTTTAATTGTATTTTCACCGGCTAATTCTACTTCTGCGTCTTCTGCAAATGTTGCGTCTTTAACTTGTGTAAATGTGAAGATAAATGCGTTATGGTTTTCAATTAAACTATATTGATGAATATGGCCATCAGTATCACGACAAATATAGGTATTAACATTCCATGCATTAGCAGCTATCATTGACATTCCAACATTTCTTAATAAATATTCGCCTTCTGTAGCTGTTTCTATAACTTGCCACATATACATATAGTTTTCAGCGTCTAGTGCTCCTTTTGTAACAAACCATTTACCGCCCATTCCAACTTGATCGCCATTTAAACCTGATAAGTATTTACCATCAGTAGTTTTAATGAAATAGAATTTGCCTGCATTTGCATTAATCCAAGCTGCGTTTCCTTCAGCAATTTGTTGAGCATTTTTACCTGTAGCAGTTTCTTTGAATTCAGCAGGAATGAATTGTAATGCTGAACCATATAATGCACTTAAATTATTTTTATCTATTGTTGAACCTACTGCTAAGTATGAGTCTAATGAACCAGTGCCATTTACAAATTCTAGTGCGCTGTCAGCTGCTTCTTTAACACTAATTAAAACTGGATTATCAAATATTGAATGTCGTTGACACTTGTCAGCACAAGCTGGATCAGTGCAACTTTCATCTGTACATTTTCCACATTCTGGACAAACATGATCGCATGTGTGTCCAAAAGGCGAAACATATTCTTGAACTTCAGCATCTGTTGAAGCAATAAAGAATGTAGCTCCGTTATGATATGACCATTCATAAATGTTTTGACGTTCACCCCAAGAATTTAATGCTTCATATTTGAACACAACTAATCTATCTAATCCAACGAACCAGTCACCAAAGTAACCCATCTTAATATTAGAAATTAAATATCCATTCTTCAATCCTGGAGCATCTTGCAAAACGAAGATTTGACCATTGTCAGATTCATCTAAGTCAGATAATTCCATAACACCTTGAGAAACATATGTTAAATACTTAGAACCTACTTTAATTCTATAAGTATCTTTATATGTATTGTTTGCTACTTTTTCAAATGTGAATACGTAGCAACCTTCACCAACTGAGGCACCGCCATCAACCATGTTTCCTGCATATTTTAAGAATGTATTAGTCCATGCAGCATAAATTGTCTTGTTGCCCTCTAATTCAATTCTCTTATCAGCAGACATAGGGGCGTCTTCAACTTGTGTGAATGAGAATATAAATCCATAATGATATCCATCTGTTGCATTTCCAATCAATGGGAATTGCCATAGATGGTTGTCTGAATCAACACATAAGCTGTTTATACCATTGTTATATGCGTTTGCATAAATCATTGATGCTGCAACATTTCTAATCAAATATTCACCTTCAACTGGAGTCTCAATTAATTGCCATAAGAATGCATTGTTTTCTTCCATTAAAACGCCTTTAGTTGTAAAACAAGTTCCACCCTTACCAACGCTATCACCATTTGTGAATGCTAAGTATTTACCATCAGCAGTCTTAATATAGAAGAATGCACCATCTTCTGGATTAATATAAAAATTATTTCCATTAGTAATTTGTTGTCCGTTTTTACCATTTACTACATCTTGATTAAATGATGCTGGAATGAATTGAACAGCATCACCATAGAATGAACTTAAATTAGCTAAATCAATATCATCACCAACTGCTAAGAATGATTCTAAGTTAGCTAATGTTGCGCCTGTATATTGAGAACCGTCTTTGAAAGTTAATACTTTTCCCGCGCGGTCTTTAACTGATAATAATACAGGTTTAGTTAAGTCAATTGCAAATTTATAATTTACAGCATTACTTGCTACAGATGCTAAATAGTTTGAGTTAGTCGTTGTTGCAACTACTGTAACACTAAATGTAGCTACTTGATATGCTTTTACTGTATAAGATAATGTTTTTTGGCTTGATACTTTTGTTCCATTTACATAAACATCATATTCAGTTGCATTATCAACCGCCTGCCAAGATACTACGTTACCCTCAATTGTTGCTACAGGGGCACTTAATGGTGTTGCTGAAACATCGAATGATACTTTATTTGATTTATCTGATTCACTATATAATTCACTAGTTGAGTTAGATTTAACTTCAACTTCGTAAATGCCTATATCAGTTTGAGTTAATTCATAACTTAAACCTGCTTGAGTACCAATAGACACCCCATTAACGAATACTTCATATCCTGTTGCATTTGCAACTTCAGGCCAACTAATAATTCTACCAAAAATAGAAATTTGAGGAGCTGCTAATTTAGTTGCCACTAAAGTATATGTGACAGAATTTGATTGAGCAGAATCTTCATGTTGATCATCGCCAGATACTGCTAACACTTTAACAATATAATCACCTAATGTTGTTGCATTAATCGTGTATGAAGTTGCTGTAATTTGACCTTTAGAAGTTCCATTAACAAATACTTCATATTTTGAGGCATTTGCTACAGCTGTCCAAGATACCACATTTCCATTTAAGGTTAATGTTGGAACAGTTAATGGTGTCTTTTCAATAACAACTGTAACTTTTGTTGATTTTTCTGATTCTATATATAAATCATTTGATGATTTTGCAACTACTTGGATTTCATATGATCCAACTGTAGTTTCTGCTAAAGAGTAGGAAAGATCTGTTTGTGATCCTTTTGATACTCCGTTAACAAACACTTCATAACTAGTTGCATTTGCTACTGCTTGCCAAGAAGCTGTCTTACCATTTAAAGTAACAATAGGAGTTCCTAATGCTCCAGTAATTTTATAAGTTACTCCATTTGACTTTTCAGAAGCAAGCCATAATTCTTCAGTTGAATTGGCTACAACATTTATTTTATATTCGCCAACAGCTGTTTCTGTAATCTTATATGAAGTAGAAGTAACAGTAGTTTTTAAACTATTGTTAACATATACATCATATGCTTCTGCATGATCTACTGCTTGCCAAGATACTATGTCATTCTCTAACGAAATTTCTGGTTTTCCCAATTGAGAAGGTTTCTTATTTCCAAATTGACTACAAGAAACTAAAAAGATAGAGAATAACGTAATTAAAAAAGCAATTAAACCTAATTTTTTCATTTTCAATTCCTCCATTAGATTTTTTTGATATAAAAACGATTACATTTTTTATGTTTTATATCAATTTTGTAAAACTGGTTTTCTATCTTACATATAAATTATAATTTAAAACTTTTGTTTTGTAAAGGAAAATCGGTTTTTTTGTAAAAATAAATATATAGTTAAATAAATAAGTAGATTTTTATTAAAATATAAATGTTTACTTTTTATATTATTTATAGCAGCGTTATGTCGAGATTGTATAATATTTTGTGGACTTTCAAAATTGAATAATTTAAATTTGGTATAAAAAAGAGAAAACCTCAGTGTTATAATAAGTTTATCACAACATCTCAAACACAGGAGGTTTTCCCATGAATGATTTTACCACAAAAATTATAAGTTGTCTCGCAAAAGGTGAAAAAATTGATGAAACTATTAAAGAATTAATTAGATCAGAGGTTGAAAGAG
>JAEYPN010000003.1 GCA_023410715.1 Bacillota bacterium | reverse complement strand
ATAAACCAGTTACCATTTTTTCCTACATACATCTTGGTATCTGTTGTTTTCTTTGATTCTATTAAGATAGCCAGCCAGTCAATTTCTGTACCTGTATAACCTTTCTCAACCGAATTCTTATAAGCGTTGTCAGTTTTAAATGAATCAGTTAATTCCTCAAGCGTTCCTGTATAACCTGATTCCTTAACGGATTCATATACAATTTCAAAATTAATTCCTTCTTTACCAACTGTTTTTATCTTAATACAGCCAGTAAGCACAAAACATAAAGCAGTGAATAAAAAAGCAAATAAAATAAGTTCTCTTCTTTTTTTCATTTTTTTCTCCTTTTATTTTTTGATTTATTTGATGAATTTTGTTGAATTATTTAAATTCTTGAAATCTTTTGTCATTTTTTTCCATTTTAATTATAGCAAAATATATCTTAATTTACAATGAAATATCAATATTTTTATTATGTATCATCTAAATTTTTACATTATTTTTCTGCAAAGCAAAAAAAACATCACACATTAAGTGTAATGATCATTTATAAATATTATTTAATATTAGTAAAACTGATGTTTTATTTAACACCCCAAAAAACACCATTACCATCTAATATAGCTGAGCTTGAAGATGATGTAAGAATTGTAACATCCTTATTTCCTAAGTATAAAGCAAGCACATTTGCAGAAGATGGAAACTTTATCGTTACTAAGTTTGATACAGTTATATAACTATCTTTTTGCAGATTTAAATTAGATGTTTTGCCTATAGTTGATAAACTAGGCGATGATTTAGTTGATTCACCACTCATACCACCACTTAATCCAATAGCTAAAACATTTCCACCTGTATATTTATATCCTTTTTCGCTATCAATACTACTATTTGCTTGGCCTAGTGATATAATAACTGATTTACCACCAGCAAATAAAATGCCATCATATGAGCTTTTACTGTTTGAATCAATCCCATCTCCACCTTCAGTATAAACGTATAGGTAGCCACCTGAAATAATAATACTTTCTCCTGATAAGCCTGTTCCATTAATACCATCATCAGTTGATCTCACTGAAACTGTACCTCCAGCAATTTCGACTACTTTTCCTTCAATACCTTCATAACTACTTAAAATAGTTATAACACCATCAGAAATTTTGGTTTTATTATCCGCATGAATTGCATCATCATTACTATGAAGAACTAAATTTCCACCAGATATGCTAACATCCCCTAAAGATGAACTGCCATTTTCAAGCGTATTATCAAGATCCGCGTGTAAACTATCATCATATGAATTAATGGTAATAGATCCACCACTAATGAGAATTTCATTGCTAGATTTAATCCCTTTGGTTGAATAATCGCCTTTATCTTTGTTTCCTTCATCCATTCCAGGCATTCCTGGTCCTCCTGGAAACCAATTGCCACCTTGTTGAGTGGTAGTATAGTTTGTCCAGCTTACTTTAAAAACATCATTACGATATGATAAAGATAAAGTATCATAGTTATTGTTAACCACTTGTGCTTCAAACGCCCAAAGATATTCATCTTCTTGACCTTGAGTTTGTTCTTTATTATAAACAAATAACTGAACGTATTTATATCCACTTGGCTTAGCTAATGAATAATAATAACTATTACCATTACTTGTATAATCCTTAGAATTAACCCAAATATAATCATTATCGGTATTAAAATATTTAAGAGAGTATTTATAAGCAATATTAGAGAATTTAATATAATAAATTGAATCTGTTACATCAGTTACTTCTTCTGAATATTTTGAATATTTATCAGTAAATATTTGTAAAGAAACAGCGGCTATATCCTCATTAATAATCGCGTTATATGCTGCATCAATTCCATCACAAGATGCATATATTAAAACACTTCCACCAGAAATTGTCACAGTTCCTCTTTGCTTACCTTTAGATGAAATATCAGTATTAGTAGTTTTTATTCCATCACCACATCTTGAAATCAAAACTATATTTCCTGATTCAATTAGAACACTATCATTTCCTTTTAATGCATTATCTTTACAGTCAACCTGTAAATTTAAGTTTTTAATCTCTAAATCTTTTTTTGTACTAATACCATTATTGTTTTTTGATTTTACATATAAAGTGCCTTTACCTTGAATACTTAAATCACTTTCAGAGTAAATGCTTCCTAATATTTCATTTTCTAATAATTTTTCTCTAGAATCAAAAATATAATTAGTAGTTTCTTTTTTTGCAGAAATTTTAACTTTATCTGCAGTTAAAATTTTAATTGGGACCTCATCATAACTATATTGAGTAAAATTATTAAGTTCAAGTTCAAACTTATAATCGTCCGTTATATCAATAATGATATTACCATAAAATTCACCAGAAATTGAATAAATACTCTCTGATGAAATATTTTTAAAAATGATGGTATTCTCATTTACTATAAAAGCGTTATTTGAACCACTAATATAAGCAATTGTCACAACTGCGGCCTCACCATGATCACTGCATTTATATGTATAAGAATTATCTTTTGATGAGATTAACTTAAAATCATGTTTTTCTTTATCTCCTTCAATTTCATCAACATTATTATTATCAGTAATTGTACCATTTGGGATATTTATCGTTGTTGTTTTAGAAATTGAAATTCTTTTACATCCTGCAAGAAAAATTACATTTACAATAATCAATAAAATTAATTGAATATGCTTTTTCATTTTACTCACCTACAAATCATTCTTCTCTGAATGTGATAACGAAACCTCTAAATTGCCATTTCTAATTCGTAATTCATCAAGAAAATTCTTTTCATTTACACTCTTTTTAAGTGTTAAATCGTAAGTTATATTATATAAACTTCCTAAGTCAGTTGTCCTAACTTTTATTAATTTAAAATAAGTTGTATATTTGCTTAAAATTTCATCAAAAATTTGATAAAAATCTAAATCTTCTGGGATTGTAATTTTTAAAATACGTTCACGATCGGCAAATGATTTTTTTAGTGTTGTATAGTTACATAACATTAAAACTAAACACATTGTTAAAGTAAATAGTACTGCGTATCCAATATATCCAACACCAATGATTAATCCTGAACACATCGTCATGAATATTACACTAATTTCTTTTGCGGTCCCTTGCGCTGATCTAAATTTTACTAGTGAAAAGGCCCCAGCAATGGCAACCCCTACGCCAATATTTCCATTAACCATCATAATCACGACAGCAACAATAGCTGGAAGTAAAACTAAAGATGCTCTAAAGCTACTACTGCTTCTTGATTTAAAACTATATGCTAACAAATATAATAAACCAATAAATAATGATGTTAC
Source organism: Bacillota bacterium (assembly GCA_023410715.1). Lineage (GTDB taxonomy): Bacteria > Bacillota_I > Bacilli_A > Izemoplasmatales > UBA1188 > JAEYPN01. The sequence goes on along the minus strand of JAEYPN010000003.1, from coordinate 2,238 downwards.
GATACAAAGAAGAAATAAATACACATTATTAATTGTTCCTTCTCCAGTTGTAAAAATATTTTCAAACATTTCACGTCACTCCTAATTCTTAATACTTTTTAAATATTTATATAAATCACCATATTTAGAAAATGATTTTCTAAATATATGTTCCTCTGTTAAAAAGTCACATAGCCATAAAGGTAAAGCTTTAATAGCTTTTATTTCCATTAAAATCATACCTTCTTTCAAAATGGTATGTCCATATATTCCTTCATCAAATGAAACATTCTCATTTCTTCCCATAATATTTGTATCAAAGGTTATTCGCAAATTTTTATCATCTATACTATAAAAAGCTTCTCTATCATATGATATAAAAATTGCTGGTTTAATGCCTTGATATAAATCCATAAAATATGCAATTTCTCTTGTAACCTGAGAAAATGGTTCATGGTTTTTAATAAACTCTAACGCGTCCTTATATTTAAGACATTCTCTTCTTTTATAAACAATCTTATAATATTTCTTCTTAAGTTCTAAAAAAACAGTTGTATCATCATTTGGCAAGCCATAAGAACGAAGCCTAAGCTTTTCTTTATATACTGGCTTATCAAGTGATCTTCTAATTAATAAATAATCCGGAGTATCAAAATAAATATTACAAATTGTACTTTTTCCATGAATATCAGCGATCATCTTATCCTTCATTAATTCTAAAATTCTCTCATAGTTTTCAGTTGTAATCAAATATTTTAATTCAAACCTTTTAAAATTTTTGGGGGTATTCATATAAACGCCTACTTTTCTTAATACTAAAAATATTAAAATTTACTGTAATTTAATCATTTCAATAATCACTAATTTTCTAACTATTTTAAATCGCTAATAATACTATTTATTGATAAATAAAAGCTAAAATGTATTGTAATTTTATGATTTTTCTAAAAGAAAACGCTTGTTTATTAAACATTACAAACTACATTATATCACATAACTTCTTATTTTTCATCATTTTGTTGCAAATTTCTACATTAAAAAATTTACTATCTATAGTTTTTCTGCTTCTTAAAATAAAAAAGGCTATGGTAAAAATATTTTACCATAGACAATTTTAATAAAAAGGTTATTTTTACTAGTAGCAAATGCTTATTTTTAAATATTACTATTTACTAAATGATTATATTTATCTTCATACTTTTTATCTTTATCATTAGCTTCCATCTCTTCTTTTGTAAAATTACCTTTTCCATCATAGCGATAAAATCTAGCAGAATCCGCAACAAATTCTAATACACAGTAATCTTCATCATCTATACCTTTTGGATAATAAATTTTATCTTGATCATGCCATAATAATTCCTTCCATTCACGTTCAAAATGAATAATTACTTTCCCAATAAAATTTACACCTTCAAATGTCTCATCATCAGAAAAATAAAGACTAGCTTTACTATTTTTTAGTAAAGCTTTAACATGGGCTGAACTAGTATTTGTGCTAATCAAGTGATATCCAAGGCCTTTGTGCCATGTGCAAAAGACACGGCAAAGACGAATTTGATCTTCTGAATCTAGATAACCAAGTGTTGCAAATAAAGAACGATTAATTAAATCTTGAATCTCATTATGTGTCATAATATTATTCCTCTCAAAAATTAATTTTATTAAAGTATTTTTATAATACTTACATATTTGCTTAAAATACTCTTTTTCAATTGAACAAGCACCTTATAATTTAGCGGTTTTTCGTATTTATGTTTTTAATCTATTATTAATCTAGAAATTGTAAAGTCTATATTTAATATAAATATTGGACCTAGGTCAAGTTTTCAGACACAAAATGTTAGACTTTTTATTGAAAGGTTAGAAGATAATTTTTATATGTTTGATTAGGGGTTCTATAATTTAACGAACCATGAATCCTTTTATTATGATACCAGCCAAGAGTAAACTAAAATAACAAAATTTTAGCTTCATTAAAACTAAAATACTCATTATGATTAACCAATTCCTTCTTTAATATAGAATTAAAGGATTCCATGCTGGCATTATCATATAGATATCCTTTCCTACTATAAGAATGAATAATGCCTAGCTCTTTTAGTTTTAATTCATATTTATTTGAAGTATACCCTCTTCCTCTATCAGAATGAAAAACTATCCCTTTCTGCGTTCTTCGATTATTTGATGCTTTTTCCAAAGCCTTAATCGATAAATCATCACTCATGGTTTCCCCATATTCCCATCCAATAATCTTTA
>JAEYPN010000001.1 GCA_023410715.1 Bacillota bacterium | reverse complement strand
CTCTTTCAACCTCTGATCTAATTAATTCTTTAATAGTTTCATCAATTTTTTCACCTTTTGCGAGACAACTTATAATTTTTGTGGTAAAATCATTCATGGGAAAACCTCCTGTGTTTGAGATGTTGTGGTAGACTTATTATAACACTAAGGTTTTCCCTTTTTTATACCAAATTTAAATTATTCAATTTTGAAAGTCCACAAAATATTATACAATCTCTTTAAATAATTAAAATTTTTATTTTTAATTAAATATTAAAACATAAAGAGAATTATATAAAAGGCAACTAGATTATTACTTGTTTTCTTATGATAGCATATTATTACAAAGTTTAACTTAATTTCTAATTAATTTTTAATAACAGTAAAGCTTTATTTATTTAGTAAAAAGAGACAAACTTGGTACAAAAAAATGAGATAAATTTCTTTACCTCATTCTTCTTTTATAAAAGTTTATCTAGTTACTTTCTTTCTTCTTATAACAAAGAAAACAACGAAAACTATAGCTAATACTGCAACAACTATCGATGAAATTATAATAACTAAATTATTGCTTTCTGGTTTTTCTGTATCAGCTGGATCTTCAGGATCTACTGGATCTACTGGTTCTATACCAGATAAGTCAGGTTTAATATGTTCTTTATCTGCAGCTCCAACATTTAAATTTAAGATTGAAGCTTCGCCACGGAATACGATAAATTTTACAATATCAGTCTCTTCAGTAACATCGAAAGCCATTTCAAGTGGAGTAACATTTCCTTCGCCCCATAATGTTACTTGTAATTTTCCGCCATTTGTACGAGATATGTTAACATAGATTATATCATCTTTACAATAGAACCAACTATCCTCACCACCGGCACCAACTGTATCTTTCTTAACAAATACTTGATTACCATCACCATGGTTTCCGTCTAATTCTAGACGTATTCCAAGTATTTCAATACATGGAGAAGAGAAGAAGTCAGTATCTAAAATAAATTGTAATGAGAAGTTATTAACATCTGTTAACAATTTTTTAGATATAATGATATTTTCCATATCCATCCATTTTCCTTTGAATGAATTTAATTTACCATCGATTAATTCCCAACCTGAGAAATCACCTTCAACTAGTTCTGCATCGCCTTCAGCTTCTACACTCCAACCATCTTTTGCAAGAGGTGATTCTTCTGGATTAACTGGATTTTCAGGATCTTCAGGATTTACTGTTCCACCTTCAGATATAACTACTAAGTCAGATATTGTTCCTTTTCCAGCATAGAAACCAAGTTCTAAGAATGTACTAGCTTTAGAAGCTGGTCTAGAACCTGATAAAATTGTTTCATTTCCATTACCAGTTACGGTAAATGTAATGTCTCCACCAGCTACACGTGTAATAGTAATTGTTCCCGCAAAGCCTTGAGCATTTAGCCAGTCACCATTAGGAATACCTTTTACATATACTTGTTCAGTACTTGAATGTCTTGCATCTAATTCAAATTCTACTGATATAACTTTAAAGAATAATGAAGACTCATCATCCATTTGATATTTTGCTGTAATCGTAAAATCATTTTGATTTGTTATAAGTTCTTTTTTAATACGATAAATAGCACCATTTATTCCTGAGATATTACCATTTTCATCAATTGACCATCCGGTAAAATCATATCCTTTGTCACAGTTAGCCCATCCAGCTTCTTCAAGTGGTGTTTTTTCTCTATCTGGATCTTCAGGATTTTCAGGTTCTACTGGATCTTCAGATTCAGCACAATCCAATGTTAAGCTTGTACACTTAGCAGTTCCATCAACCTTGAATTCAACGCCTTTAGCATCGCTTTCTTTAGCAACTAATGTTAAAATTATTGGTGTATCATTGCCAACGCCTTCAAATATATATGTTACTTCTCCGCCTTCAACACGAACAACGGTGATAGTTAATTTACATTCTTGAGCAGCTAACCAATCTTTGCCTTCCCAGTCTGTTCCATTAAAATACTTTAAGAAAACTTGATTACCATTTCCACCTTGTGGGTTAATTTCAAATTCATTTCCTAAAACTTTTACCCAAATACGAGAAGATGGATTAATCTCGATAACATATGTTGCGGTAAAATCGTTTGTGTTTGTTAATTCTTTCCAAACACGTTTTCCACCAACACTTGTTGCGCTGATACCTTCTCCTACTAATTCAAAACCTGTAAAATCATCGTCATCTGTGTTCCAACCTTTTTCTTGGAATGTAACTTTACAATCCAATGTTAAGCTTGTACACTTAGCAGTTCCGTCAACTTTGAATTCAACGCCTTTGGCATCGCTTTCTTTAGCAGCTAATGTTAAAACAAATGGTGTATCATTGCCTTCGCCTTTAAATGTATATGTTAATTCTCCACCTGCAACACGAGCAACTGTAATAATTAGCTTACATTCTTGAGCGGCTAACCAATCTTTGCTTTCCCAGTCTGTTCCATTAAAATACTTTAAGAAAACTTGATTACCGTTTCCGCCTTGTGGGTTAATTTCGAATTCATTTCCTGAAACTTTTACCCAAATACGAGAAGATGGATTAATCTCGATAACATATGTTGCAGTAAAGTCGTTTGTATTTGTTAATTCTTTCCAAACACGTTTTCCGCCAACATTTGTTGCGCTGATACCTTCTCCTACTAATTCCCATCCACTAAAATCATTGTCATCAGTGTACCAGCCCTTATCTTCAAATGAAGATATCGCTAATGCTTTAATGGGAATAAAAATTGCCAACAATAAAACTAGAGTGAAAATAAATGCTTTTTTCATACTTTTTCTCCTTTAACTTCTTTCACTATTATATATTTTTATCTAGTAAAATCCTTAATTTCAGCTTCAAGTATTGCTGCTGCGGTAACAAAAGCTACAGAACTTCCTGAAGTCATAATTTGTTGAGGAACACTTCCTCCACTATACCATCTAGAACCACTACCTTCGGCTGGTCCTTGCCATGTGCCACCATAACGACCATCGTCTGTTCTGGCATTTGTCATTATCGATAATGCTGTATTCATAAATAATTCCCTTATTTCTTCAGTATTATCTAATGTTAATACATTGCTAGCATAGTATGAAGCATATGATCCTTCAGTCCAAGCATCACGATCATTTAGTAGAACTCCACCTACGTTATACCATTTAAGTATTCCTGCATTAGTCTCGTATACTCTTTCAAGGTATTTATTATCATTTGTTATTTTATAGAGCTTAGCAGCTATTGTTGCCATAGCCATATTACCAGCTAAAAAAGAACTACTTCCTGCCTCATTAATATGGAATACTCCACCACGAGGTCCATCTTTATTTACTTCACAATAATATAAACCATCATCATAATAAAGTTTTTCATGAAGTCTATTATATGATGCTAAAGCATAATTATAATATTTCTTTTCTTTTGTTATTTCATAAAGTCGAATCCATGATAAGGTTAGACCTGTTTCATAAAGTGACATTGAATCATTAGTATCACTATATTTAATTCCCCCAAGTTCTTCGTCATACCAGCGATTTTGAGTATTTATGCATAGATTTGCACATCTTTTGATAAACCACTCATCATTTGTAACTTCGTAAAAAATTAAATATAACATGGCTGCCCAAGCACAATCATCAGAAGCTGGTCCAGGTCTACCTGCAGGGTTTTCTAAAGCACTGGCAAATCCTTCATATTTATTTTTGTAATATGCCGCTTCAGCTACTAAATAATTTTTATAATAATCACTTTGAGTAAGAACATACAAATCATAAATATTGTATAAGACCATGGCGCCTTCCCATATTGGAGCGCTTTCATTTGCGTCTAATTTATATCCGCTATGAGTTGGATGAATATAACCAGTAGTACTATCACCATACCACCAATTTTTAATATTATCAGTTACTGCTAATTTAGCTAGCTCACTGTACATTTTTTTTGTACTTTCATTGTTTTGAATTATCATTTCTACTATTCCTAAATATAATATTTTATCAAAAGACGCCGTACCTTCATAAAGTCCAATTTCTAAATTTTCACTATCTTCTTTTTTACTTACTTCATAAGTTTTTATAGCGTCATTACCTTCACCTTTAATCGCAAAGTTAAGATTACCACTATTTGTTCTTGTAATAGTAATAGTACATTTTCTATCTGTTGCAGTAAGCCAATCTTCATTTGTTATACCTTTAACGTATACCTGATTTCCATTACCATGTCTTGCATCAAGTTCTATAGTTATACCAAAGACTTTCACGTAAACTGACGAATTTAAACCAACATTAATGTCAAGAGAAATAGTAAAGTCACTTTTATTTGTAATTAATGGTTTCCAAACACGATGGTTAACAGCATTATTTTTGCTAACGCTAAATCCATTTTTACTTATTGAAGTCCAACCAGTGAAATCATTAGAGTCACTAGCCCAGCCATATTCATTAATATCCAGTAAGTCATTTACAATACTTAAATTTTTAAACTCTGCTGTACCTGCATAAAGTCCTATTTCTAAATTTTCAGTATCTGAAAAGGCCCCTGTTTTGCCGTTTTTTATAGTTTCATTGTCTTTGCCCTTAACTGAAATATTAATATCACCATTATTTTTTCTTGTTATAGTGATACTGCATTCTCCACTTGTTGCATTTAGCCAATCTTCATTTCCTAAGCCCTTTACATAAACTTGATTGCCATTACCATTTCTTGCATCAAGTTCTATTATTCGGCCCAATACTTTGATATATGCTGATGATTGTTTACCAACAATAATATTTAAAGATACAGTAAAACTTTTTTGATTTTCAATTACTGGCTTCCAAATACGATTGTTAACTCTACTAGAAGCAGCTTTAATTGTTTTGCCATCTTCAGTCACAGTCCAGCCTTTAAAATCCTTAGAATCGCTTAACCACTCAAAATCATTTGGAGTAAAAGATGCTGTTGTTATTGTTGTAGTTTTATTATTTTCACAAGCAAATAATAATACAACAAGCATTAACGTGCATATACTAATCAATATTTTTTTATATTTCATTATTAACATCCTTATCTTACAAAGTCAGTTATTTTAGCTTCTAAAATAGCTGCTGCGGTAATCATGCTTACTGTGCTTCCTGAAGTCATTATTTGTTCTGGAAGAGAATTTTTATATGACCAAACTGATTTTCCAGCAGGCCCACCCCAGGACCCATCATAGTATCCATCTTTTGTTCTAGCTTTTTTCATAATAGAATTAGCATTCTCAAGCAATGCTTTTTGCATCTCTTCGGTTCCTGGAAGACATAAAACATTTCCAGCATAATATGAAGCAAAAGTTCCATTAGTCCATGCATCCCGATCAGCAAGTAAATAACCATCTTTATAATATCGTTTTAATAATCCTGCATTAATTTCGTGAACTCTATCTAAATAATCTTGGTTTCCCGTTAATTTATATAATTTTGCTGCAATAGTAGCCATTGCCATATTACCAGCAATAAAACTTGTACTTCCACCTTCAGCAATACTCTTCATATCACCAAGTGGCCAATATAAATTAGCTTCACAATAATATAATCCGTTTTTTTGAGAATATAATGCTTTATGCAGACCATTATATGATCGTAAAGCTAAATCATAAAATCTTGTTTCATTTGTAATTTCATATAGTCTAAGCCATGATAAGGTCATTCCTGTTTCATATAAAGACATATAATCAACATTATCTTTGTAATACATGGCTCCAAGATTTTCATCATACCATCGATCAACACAATTATCTAACAAATTAATAACTCGATCTGTGAACCATGAATCATTTGTAACTTCATAAAAACTTAAAAACAACATTGCAGCCCAAGCACAATCATCAGTAGCTGGGCCAGGCCAACCAACTGGATCTTCTAACATTTTTGGATCATCTTTACATATATTCTTATAATAATTTGCTTGTGCTACTAAATATGATTTATATTGATCTTCTTTAGTCACAACCCATAAATCATATACGCCATATAAAACCATCGCTGTTTCCCATATTGGTCCTAATTGATCCTTACTACTTAATTTATAACCACTATGAGTTGGAAGCATAAAACCAGTTTTACTGTCACCTTCCCAAAAATGATTTAAATTATCATTAACCGATCTTTTAGCCAGCATAAGATATAAAAAATCAGTATTCTCATATTTTTTATAAATTTCTTCGACGGATTTAGGAACATTACTTGTATCTAATGGTTTTCTTTTACATCCAGAAAATACACTTACTAATAAAATTAATGATAAAAAAGTTACTGTTCGTTTTATTGTCATAAATTAGCTCCTTTAAGTTATTCTTTTATTGAACCGAGCATAATACCTTTAACAAAATATTTTTGTACAAATGGGTAAACAAGTGCTATTGGAACAGTTGATACAATAATAAGTACATATTTAATACGTTGACTATTTACTAAATTTTTTACGTAATCACTAGAGTTTAAAATTCCTGATATGTTTGCCATATTTGTTTGCGCTGATAAAATATCTTTTAGATATAACTGAAGGGGATATAACTGCTTGTCAGTTATATAGATTAATGCATTAAAATAATCATTCCATATTCCTACGGCTGTAAATAGACCTATAATGGCAATTATCGTTTTTGATAATGGTAAAACTATATATCCTAAAATCTGAAAATGATTAGCCCCATCCATATAGGCAGCTTCAATTACGCCGTCTGAAATAGTCGTTTTAAAGAAAGTCTTAACTAAAATACAATTCCAGATTCCAACTGATCCTGGCAAAATAATAGCCCAAATCGTATTATATAAACCTAAAGACTTAATAATTAAGAAAGTTGGAATAAGTCCACCGCTAAATAACATCGGAATAAGAATATAAATATTCAAAGCTTTTTTAAAAATAAATTTTGGCCTAGAAAGGACATAACCAAGAGTTAGATTTCCAAACAAACTTAGAATAGTTCCTAAGACTGTATACATAACTGAGTTGAATAATGATCTCCAAAACATTTTATCAGAGAATAATAATTTATATGATTCAAAATTAATACCTCTAGGAAGAAGCCAAACGGTTCCTTTTACTATTGCATCATCACTACTAAATGACATACTCAAGCAATAAATGATGGGATATAGACAAATGATGGCAAAAATAGTTGTTAATGCTATTGATACTATATTAACTATCGTATCTTCTTTACTTTTAATCTTCATATGTGCATACCTCTATTTTATAGCATTGATTCGCCAGTAAGTTTTTTTGCTGCGTAATTGGCTGATAATAACAAAATTAAATTGGTTATTGAATTAAATAAACCTATTGCTGAACCATAACCATAATTAAACGATGCTAGACCTTGTCTATAAACAAATGTTGAAATAACATCGGATGTTTCATATATTGCAGAAGAATACATAAGCAATATCTTTGATGCTCCCATATTCATCATTGAACCAATATGCATAATTAGGCATATTACAATAACTGATTTAATTCCGGGAAGAGTAATATACCAAATACGTTTAATTCGACCACAGCCATCAATTGAAGCTGCTTCATAAAGAGATTGATCGATATTGGTAATTGCCCCCATGTAAATAATTGAACCCCAACCTACACCTTGCCACATGCCAGAAATTATATATAGTGGTCTAAACATACTCGGTTGAACAAATAAATCAATTTCGCCCATCCCGAATACATCTTGAATTAATTTACTTAAAATTCCTGATTGCGGATTTAACATAGTAACCATCATACCAACTACGACAGTAGTTGAAATAAAATTAGGAAAATATGTACATGATTGAGCAAAACGTTTAAATTTACCATTTTTTACTTCATTGAATATTAAAGCTAAACAAATCTCAGCAGTAGTACCCGCTAATAAAGACCAAAAATTAAGAATCAAAGTATTTTTGATAACACGACCTGCATATATACTAGAAAAGAATTCTCTAAACCATCTAATACCAACCCATTTATTATCCCAAAAACTATTTCTTAAGCCTACTTTTTGAAAACTATAGAGAACACCAGTCATTGGTAAGTAAGAAAATAAAAATAAAATAATAATTGCTGGTAATCCAATAAGAATAAGCTGCCAATCTCGTTTTATTCCTTTCTTTATACTTTCAAGTCTTCTTTTTTTACCTTCTTTTTTTGAAGATAAAGCAATACTTACGTCAACATTTGATTTTTTCATACTTGCTACCTCGAGATATTGTTTTACTATTTTTTATCAAGCGGCTTGATAAAAAGAAATTTTTTAAACGAATGGATTATTATTTTTAAATATTTGATAATAATAAACCAAAAAATACTATTAAATTATTGTCCTATTTTTTCTTAGCAAAAAAATCATCATAATATTTTTGTTGTAAATCAATACATTCTTGTAAATGTAATTTCGAATATAAACGATCTACAAAAGCAGTTTGAAACTTTGATAAATCTTCACTTCCAAGAATATATTTAGTAATCATTTCACTAGTAAATGTGCCAAGATCAGCTGATAATCGATTCCATTTTTCTAGGTCTTCTTCAGTCATGAAAAATTTAGGTGGTTGTGGACAATAGTGTTCAACATTATATTTACTAATAGTTTTCCAATTCTCTTTTTGTTCTTCTGTCCATGGATTATTTATTTCTGAATGTTTATTCTTATATTCCTCAATTAATTGATCATATAATAAATTTAATTTTGAATTATTAAGTGATGGGCCATTGAAATGAACACGAGCTCCAGATGATTCTCTTGAAATTTGACCACTTAATACTTTATTTAGCCATACTTCATTTAAAGTAAATTCACCTTTATCATTCCAATCCCAACCTTCTCCTTGAACACCAGCAATTTCTGATGCAATTCCGTAATCAGACATAAATGCATAATCTAAGAATTGGCAAACAGCTTTGTTGTGTTCATCATCTCCATTATCTATTACTACTATAGATTTTGAATATTCTGCACGTCCCATATATGTTAAATCATATCCTTCGGCAGTAGGGAATGGCATATACATGAAGTAGGCATTAGGGTTAGTTTCTTGTAATAAATCTTGACAACTATCAATTACACCAGCATAAAATCCTGAAAATGTTTTACCTGATGCTGCAGCACCAATCTTTTGTTCCTCAGAAGAACCAACTACAATCAAGCCCTCTTTATACCATTTATTCATTTCTTTTAAAAATTCATATGTAGCATTAAGAGTTGGTTCATATACTACTTTTCCATTTTCATCTGGATAAAAGTAATCAGCAAAGTTTTCATTATTCCAGTGAAGTCCATAAGCACTAGTGAATACTCTAGCTGATTCCCAACAATCCCAGTTCCACATATGCATAGGAACCATGTTTGGATAAGCTTTTTTAACTGCTAAAAGTAAATCATGCAACCCTTGAATTGTTGTTGGATAAGTATCCCATCCAAGCTCTTTAGCAATATCTGCTCGATACCAAATAGCATTATCGCCACTAACTGAATAATATTCTTTCATTCCTTCTTCATCATCATATACATCAGCTAGTAAATTATATATACCACCATCATTAAATGTAAATATATCAGCTAAGTCACTTCTATTTTCCCAGAAGCGTTCAATATTAGGACAAACATCAAAGGCATTTTTATAATTATAAATTAACCCTTGCTCTATAAATTCGGATAAGGTTGATAAGCTAGTTTCCGTAAGTACAACGTCTGGACAATCTTCTCCCCCAGCCGCAATTCTTGTTTGGACAACTGAGCTATAATCACTTCCACCAGGGATTGTATTCCAAATTATATTAACCCCAGTACGATTTTCAATTTGTTGGAACTTTGGTAGAATATCGCTTAGTGAGAAACCTGATACCCATGTATCTTCGGTTAGTAATCTAATGGTTACGCCTTCAAGATTTGGCGCTGATGGATCACTCGTATCACTAATAAATTTAGAGGTTTTTGTATTATTACAACCAGCTATCATAAAAAGAAAAAACAACATCAAAATACAAATTAAACTTTTTTTCATAATAAATCATAATCAATAATGTGTGTTATTGATTATACTCTCCTTATCTTTTATAAAAATAATTATCATAATTACACCACACAGCGTATATTTATTTACTTTACTAGTGTTCTTGTTGAAGAACCAATAATAAGTTTTGCTGGAAGCGCTATACTTTTTACTTCCGTTGCTCCATTTATAATCTCAATCAACATGTTTACTGCATTATTTCCCATTTCTATTTCTGGTTGATGAATATAAGTAAACGTATTTGATTCAACTCTATTCTCTGATGCATCAAAACAAATCAAAGATAAATCCTCAGGAATACGAATGTTTAATTCTTTAGCTGCTATTACACAAACATCCATTGTTATACTATCAGCACATAATACTGCTGTAACATCCTTATTGTTTTTCAAAAATTCTTTTATACATTCAACATCAATTCTAAAAAACTCTGGAGTGTTTCTTCCTGGCATACCACTTTGTAAGCAACTCATAATATTAGACTGTTTTATCTTAAAATTAGTCATTGCATAAGCTCTCATATAGCCTGTTTCTCTTTCTTTAATAGAGGTTGTTGTAGGAATAGGAGATATAAAAGCAATATTTTTATGGCCAAGACTAAATAAATATTTTGTAGCCATAGATGCCGCATCAATATTATCCGTTCCAACGTAAGGTAAACGCATACTATCCAAATATCTATCTGCAAGTACTATAGGAAATTTAGATAAGGCTTTTTCTACGATTCCAGTATTAATTACATTCTCATCATGGATAGGCATAACAATTACGCCTTTAGCTCCATTAGAAATCATTCGTTCTATTAATTCTTTTTCTTCTTCTGCTGAATTATAATAGAATGCTGATATTAGAGAATATCCTAATTTATTAGCAGCTTCAGCTACTCCTTGAATAAATCTTTGCCCAAAACGTGTACTAAAGCCAGACATTACTAGTCCAATTATCTTTCCTTTATTATCCTCTTTATCCGCTTTTTTGGAATTTTTAACAAAAGTTCCTTTTCCAGAAAATCTTTCAATAAGTGATTGTTCAGACAATTTATCCATTGCTTTTTTAATAGTAATTCTACTTACATTGTACTTTTTTTGTAGTTCTATTTCTGCCGGTATTTTTTCACCAACTTTAAACTTACCATCAATAATATCTTTTTTAATTTCTTCATAAATTCTTAAATAATGAAACGCCATACAATCCCCAGTCCCTTCCAAATATACATTTTATATACAAATTATAACACAGCTTTTTTTTAATTTCAATAGTAATATCGACTTTTTTGCAAACGTTTGCAATTATATCGTTATATATTTACCATTATTTGTTATATTTTTATATATCATTTATGTCATTATGTCATTAAAAGATAATATACCACTCGACAAAAAGGTATAATATGGTTATAATAATAGTAGTTTATTGCTATTTAATGAAGATGGAGGATATATATGTTTCATTTTGATAGAGATTTTAGTAACAAAAACAACGAGAGATTGATGTTACCAATTAGATTTAAGAGCCTTTTAAAAAAATTAGTAAACGAGTATATGATTAAAGAAGAGACATCAACTGGTGATTTTGAATGTCTTGCAAAAGAATGTTCGTACAATGAAGCACTAAACAATAATGATTGGACTCATTTCAAAAAAGATAAGGATTTGTGGGGAGAAAAAGATTTATTTGTTTGGTTTAGACAAACTATTACAATACCAGAATCTTTTAAAGGAGAAGCAATTTGGTATATTGCTCAACCATATTTAGATAGAGAATGGCCTTGGGGACAACCACAAATAGAGATGTATGTTAATGGTAAGTGCACTTGTGGACTTGATAATAATCATCCTTCTCACCTTCTATTAAAAGAAGCCAAAGGCGGAGAAAAATTTGATATCTATCTAAAAGCGTATAGTGATAGAACTTATTTCAATGGGCAAATGACAATGTCAGCTACTTTAAGAATCATTAGACCAATGGTTTATAATTTATATCGAAGTATCGATCTTCCACTAAGAGCATGTGCAATTATGAATACTGATAGTGAATCACGTGTTCAAATCATTAAAGTATTGAATAAAGCCGTAAACACTTTAGAACTTTATCAAGATCCGGATTCACCATTATTTATAAATTCTATGAATGTGTGCTTAAATATTATTAATAATGAATTATATGGTAAAAATCAAAATGATCATGCACCAACTTTATACGCAACTGGACATTCACATATTGATGTAGCTTGGCTTTGGACTTACCGAGTAACTAGAAATAAAGCAGCACGAACTTTTGCAACAACTATTAATTTAATTGAAAATAATCCTGATTATTTATTTATGTCATCTCAACCTCAACTTTATGAATTTGTTAAGGAAGATGAACCAGAAATATATGAGAAAATAAAAACTGCCGTAATGAATGGCAATTGGGAAACAGAAGGCGGAATGTGGGTTGAAGCTGATACTAATATGACCAGTGGAGAATCTCTTGTTCGTCAATTCTTATTTGGAAAAAGATTTTTTAAGCAAGAATTTAATAAAGACAATGAAATATTATGGCTTCCTGATGTTTTTGGATACAGTGCAAACTTGCCACAAATTTGCAAAAAAAGTGGAATCAATTATTTCTACACAACAAAAATTGGGTGGAATGAATATAATAAATTCCCATATGATACATTTAATTGGCGAGGAATTGATGGTACTACCATTCTAACTCATTTTGGATGTGCTATCGAATATAAAGAACAAGAAAAAGATTGGATGACAACTTACAATCCAGATACTCGTCCAGAATTTATTATTGGGGCCTGGAACAGATATCAACAAAAAGATTTGAATAATGATATTTTATATGATTTCGGATATGGTGATGGTGGTGGTGGTCCAACCCAACAAATGATTGATGAAATTAAACTTTATAATAAAGGAATACCTGGCTGTCCAGAAGTAAAATTAGGAACAGTTAAAGATTATTTCCATAAACTTGAAAAAGATGTTATAGATAATCCCCATTTACCAGAATGGAGTGGAGAAATGTATCTAGAGTTTCATCGTGGAACATATACCTCTCAAGCAAGGACCAAGAAAAATAACCGCAAGAGCGAACAACTATATCATGATATCGAAAATTTATTTTCATTTGCTTCTTTAATTGATAATACTTCTTATCCTCAAAAAGAAATAAATGATAATTGGAAAAAGATTTTATTAAATCAATTTCATGATGTTCTTCCTGGTTCTTCTATAAAAGAAGTTTATATTGATGTTGAAAAATATTACAAAGAAATCCAAAATAACGGAAAAAATATGGTAAACACTGCTATAGATTCAATTTCAAAACATATTAATACAGATTCTGATAGTATTGTAGTATTTAACACCTTATCTTTTGAAAGAAGTCCGATTGTTATTGTAGATGATATTCTACCTGGAATTATTGATATTGATGGAAATATTATTTCTTGTCAAAAGACTTTTGATAATAAAACAGTTTTTATTGCTAATAATGTTCCTTCTAAAGGCTATAAAACATTTAAAGTCGCAAAAACTAACAACGAGATGCCAGTATTTAAAAATACTATTAAAAAAATTGAAACCGATAAGCTTATTGTTGAATTTGATGATAAAATGCAAATAACTTCGCTTTTTAATAAAGAAGAAAAAAGAGAAACCTTACCAAAAGGAAAAGTAGCTAATAGAATAATTGCATATGAAGATGTTTGTGTAAAAGACGATGCATGGAATGTTCAAGCTTATTATGAAGAAAAGAGTTTCTTAATTGATGATGTTAGCGAAGTCAATGTGATTGAAAATGGACCTGTTCGTTCAGTTATTTCTGTTAAAAGAAAATTTAATAACTCTGTAATTGATATTAAAATAATGGCTTATCAAGGTAAAGAAATGCTTTATTTTGACTATGATATTGATTGGCATGAACATGATTTATTTGTGAAAGCCGAATATCCTGTTGACGTAAATGCTAAAAACGCTGCATATGACATTCAATTTAGTTATATTGAAAGACCAGTACATAAAAATACATTATGGGATTTTGCAAGATTTGAATGTTGTGGACATAAATGGGCTGATTTATCAGATAATGGTTTTGGTCTTTCAATTATTAATGATTCTAAGTATGGCTATAATGCTACACGTGATACGATAAGAATATCACTTTTAAAATGTAGTAGATATCCAGATAAAGAACAAGATCAAGGACATCATTCATTCAGTTATGCTATATATCCACATACTGGAAACCATATTACCGCTAATACTAATAAGCTTGCCTATGATTTTAATTATAAGCCTTATATCAAACGTATAAATAACGCTCAAAGCGGAGAACTTCCTTCTATTAAATCATTATTTGAAATTAATAAGGCAAACATAATTATTGAGACAATAAAAAAAGCCGAAGATAATGAAGGAATAATACTAAGATTGTATGAGTCTGAAAACAAACAAACAGAGTGTACATTATTAACTGATTTTAATTTATCTTCTGTTAATGAAGTCAATTTAATGGAAGAAAACATAAGTGAAATGAACTTTAAGGGAAATAAAGTTGAGCTTACTTTTAAACCATTTGAAATAAAAACTTTGTTAATAAAAAAATAAGTATGAAATATTAAAATAAAAACAATTTAAAATTTAAAGCAAAATAAAAGTTAGAAATATGAATTCTTATTTCTAACTTTTTTATTTTATTCTATTTCAATACTGAATGAATTTGTATAACAATTACCTTTTTCTAATTTAAGTAAATTTTCCTGTTCCTCAAATTTTTCAATTATTCCTTCTCTTGATGGGAGTGAACTCCAAGGCTCAATACAAATATAAGGAGCATCAGTGTTTGGTTTATGCCACAATCCAAGATATTTCATATCATTAAATGTAACAGTTAATTTATATTTTGTTTTATTATTTTTTAATGATACTGATTTAGCATTATTATATAAAACAATGGCATCATCATCAAACAATTTGTGATCAAGTTTTAGAATTTGATCATTAATTAGAGGAAAATCTTTATCTAAGCCATTTAAAAAGCATTTTTCATTAAATCCAACTCTAATAGGCTTACATTTTTCGTTAAACTCTAAATAATAGTCATTATAATCTCCATCAAGTAAAAAGCCTGGATGACCACCAACACCAAAATACATTGTTTTATCATCTTTATTTATAATTTTATAAATAATTTCAAGTCGTGAGCCAATCAGTTTATAAGTAACAGAAAATGAAAAAACTCGTGGATAACATTTATATGTATCTTCATTGCTATTTAAACAAAATGTTATTTCTTCATTTGTATGATAAGAAACACTAAACTCACTACAGTTTGCAAAACCATGAATCTTCATTGAATAACATTTACCATCAAGAAAATATTTATTATCTGTCAGCCTAGCAATATAAGGAAAAAGAACTGGTGAACGATCTTTCCAATATTTTTCATAGCCTTGCCATAAATATTCTTTTCCATGGGAATCTTTTATAGACATTAGCTCAGCACCAAATGAAGCAATTGAGACCATAATTTGATGGTTTTTTATAGTATATATCATTATATTCTCTTTTCTAATGTTTATTTTTTAATTGCAATCTGTTATAAAAATTGCTGCTCCTAATGCTGCTTCTTCTTGACTAGTAGACATCTCAAGCTTTTGCTTAAAAGTTTTGCTAAAGCAATCTTGTAAAAATCTATTACGTCTTAATCCATTACCAGAGCCAATAAAATATGATGGTTTTTCATTATCTTTTACATATAATAAAAATAATTCATATAATTCATCTACCATACCATTCATTAATGAATAAATCATGTGTAATGGCGTAAAATTATCAACTGATAAATTAGTTATTGAAGCTTTTAAATCAGGATTATCCCTTGTTCCTTGAAATAATGGATTAAAGATTGGTAAATTATTAGGAATAGGTGAATTTTCCAACAAATGTTCCATTTCCTCATAAACATTATCTTTATTTACACCAAACATATGAGCTGTTGTATGAAAGAATCTTTCTAGTAAGGCATATGATCTTCCTCCACAAAGAGGAGCACCAACTAATAAATATCCAGCTTTTGGGAATGGGCGAGTTTCCAAACCATCGCATACTTTATAATCTTTTGAATAAATGGAAATTTGACTTCCCGTCCCAACATTTGCTAGAAAAGAATCTAAGTTTAATAAAGTTGCCCCAATAAAGCTTGCTTGGTTATCGCCTATTGCAGGATAAACTAATATATTTTTATATCTTCCTATGGCTTTTGTCTCTGTTACTTTTGGCAATATTTTAAAATCAATGCCTAATTTTTGTATGGCTTTTAAATCAAATTTTTTATGTTCGACATCAAACAAACCAAAACTAGCTGCATCACTAGGATCAACAAGTGGTTCTTTATTATTAGATAACGCCATAACAATATAGTCATGAATTGTTGAAAAAACTACTGCTTCATTTGGGACTAAATTATTTATCATATTGTAAAAATGAGTAACAAGACCAAAACCAGTAGCACATTTATATCCAGTAACACTTCTCATAAATTCTGAATAAGTCATGCCGTTTTGATATATTTGATTACCTCTTCCATCTTGCCAAATATAAAGTGGGCTAACTGAATTTCCCAATGAATCTAAATATAGAATTCCGTGCATTTGACCAGTAACACCAATTTTTTCAATATCTGAATATTTATTTATTAAATCATCAACAACACTAATAGCAATTTTTTTAATAATCTCTGGTGACTGAATACGTTCAAAAGTATTTGATGTTGTTATAAAAGAACAATTATCTTTTGTAATACTTTCAATTACTTTTCCATTCTCAGCTACCACAGCACTAATAGTTGTTGTACCAATATCTAGACCAATAGTCTTCATTTTTTACCTCAACAAAAAGTAGAATTTGGATCTAACCTTAAGATTATATCCTCTTGAATTTCTGGACTTAAATCTAAGAAATTAACAAATGTTCCATGAATTCTCATTATATATACACCATTAGGAGCATACTTTTTAGGATCTTTTAAAACCTTTCTTAATGTTTCTGCTGTAGTAACATTTACATATAGATAAAAAGGCGCTCTCATATTATTTTCTTTATTAAAGAATAATGGTTTAATTACTCTGTTATAGAACTCAAGTCCTTTTTCTTCATAGCTTTCTTTTGTAAAGTATTTAGGATCAATTCCAAAATGCGATGCACATCCACCATTCATTTTACCAAATGGTAACTTCATTGTTGATAAAGTTCTAAAGCCTAAACCATTACCAGCTGTAGAAAATAATGGATCAATACCATATCCCAATTGTTCACGAGCTCCTCTTCCATCAGGAGTAGCTGCTACCCAATATCCATATGTTAAATGAGTTGATGGAGAACTCCAGTCAGGATGGAATGGATTTCCTAAATAATTTTTTAAAGAAGAAACAATGTCAGAAACTTTATTAGTAATCTCAGCAGCTTCCGCATCAACCTCAGGAATATTGTTTCCAAATTTTGGACAGTTCTTTAAATATTCTTTTAATTCTTCATATCCTTTAAAATTAGTTTCACAAGCTTTAATTAAATTATCAGCATCATTAGGACGCTCTCTTAATAAATGATCAATTGCAATAAATGAGTCAGCAATAACAGATAAGCCATGAATTAGACAGCCACTACCATTATATTTTGTACCTTGTTCTTCTGTATCTCTTACATCAATAGCAGTTTCTATTCCGCCCTCAAATGCTGAAAGAAAAGGAACAGGAAGTAATGATAATGCTTTTGAAGCTCCATTAGCAGCCTCAGCCATTTTATCTGAAAACCACTTAAGATTTTCATAAAATAAAGTACGAATATTCTTTAAAATATATTCTGAATCATAATTAGTTTGTGGACCAATATTAGCTCCAGTAATAAACGATTTTCCGCCACTAAGAGTTAATTCCAATACTTTACCCAAATTAAGCCAACTATTAGTTGTATTAGCATTTTCTTTTCCCATGATAAGTGGTTCTTGACAGCCAGCGACAGAATAATCAGCTAAATCATCTTCATCTACACCATTTTCTCTTAATGTTATGAATAATGAATCATCATTAAATAAAGAAGGTGTTAAGCAACCAGGGGTAAAGAAGAAACGTCCTAATTCTTCATATAATTTTTCAGGTGTATTATTGTGGAGCTTAACCGATAAAATTGGTTGAGGTAAATTCATATCATAGTATGCATCTAAGATAGCATAAGACATTTCATTAGTTAAATCATTATTATTTTTATCTTTACCACTTATTAAAATGTTTTGAGAAATAGCCCAGCTTCTTTCACCAACATTAAAGAAAACTAAAAAATGTTTGAATAAAGCAGCAGCTTCTTTTCTTGATAATCCTTCTTTTTCTCGATATGGTTCAAAAACCCTATCAATATTACCAACGGAGAAAGCAAATGGATTAGGAGCTTGTTCAATACACATCACTTGCCATAAAAGAACATATGATTGGATGGCTTCATATAAATTCTCTGCTCCGTTTAGAGGAACCTTATCTAAAGTGTTAATTATTAATTCTAATTCTTCTTTTCTTTTACTGCTTTTATCTTTTAATTGTTCTTTAGCAATTTCTTTATATCTTAAAGCTAACTTTAGACAACAATTAAGAGATTTCTTCATGGCTAATAAATTGCCTTTTTTCTTCTCATTAAGATTTTCGTTATTTAATTTCTCATCAATTTGATTTATTAAGCCTTTAATTCCATTTTTAAGAGCAAATCTAAAATCAGGAATCATATGTCCAGTAACTTGTTCAAAGAAGAATGCTACTTCGCCGGTATATTCTTCATACTTACTATATACTTTATTTAAAGTTTTAACATATGGAGTCTGTGAAGCTACTTCTCGTTGCTTATTTATTCGCTCTAAGCTTACTTCATCGGTTGCAGTTGCATAATTATATACATCTAAGGGATCACAGTATCCTTTAAATGTTTCTACTTTAAATGCTGGATTAATAAGAGCGTAACTAGCAGCAAAAGCATCTCTTTGGGTTCCCACTATGATTTGATTATCACTAATCTCAAGAGGTAAATTTTCGATAACTTTTTCTAATTCATAAGCTGCTCTTAACTCTTTATGAGTTTCTTTATTATTCAAATCAAAAGCAGCTACAATCTCTTTTGATAGAAACCAGCCATTTAAAACCTTATAGTTTTCTCTTTCTTCTTTAAATAATTCTTTTGCTTTTTTTGTAATTTCAACATCATTATAAATATTAAATACCTTCATATGTCCTCCATTTATGTATTTATTACCTTAATATTATTTTCAATAAAAATTCTTCTAAAATCCAAAAATGCTTCTTTTGAAATTCTAGCATTACTATCCATTTTATAATCTAGTCGTAGTTTAGCATATTTACTTATTCCAAACTCATGATACTTAAGAAGTTCAACAGTAATATCATTTTTTATTCCAAGATTATCAAAACATTTAATAAAATTATATGCATCTTCTATAGAACTATTGAATCCTCCAATAAGGGGAATTCTTATTAACAAAGGTCCTTTTTCTTTTAATCTTTTAACAGCGTTTTCCAAAGTTATTTTATTAGATAATCCAGTAACATTTTTATGAACTATTTCATCATAATGTTTTATATCCATTATTAACAAGTCTAAATAAGGAAAGATTTCCGATAATCTACTAGAAATACCGTTAGTTTCAAGACAAGTATTTATATCATTCTTTTTTAATTCTATTAATATTTCTTTTAGTTCGTCAAATTGAACAGTAGCTTCACCACCAGTGAAAGTCACTCCCCCTTGATCAAACATCATGGGTTTACTTCTTATTGCTTCAGAAACTATTTCGTCAACAGAATATTTTTTTCCGTTTTCAACAAAAAAACTATCTGGGTTAGAACACCATGGGCATCGTAAATTGCATCCACTTAAATGATAAACTAGTCTATTGCCTGGGCCATCTTGAGAAAAATTAAAACCCTTTTGAAATATTATCATCTTTTAATTCTCCTTTCATTTCAATTTTAAGATAGTCGAATAATGCAGCACATATCATATCATTCCATTAGATATTTGTCAAGTCATTTAACATTCCTTTTATAATGTCACATTTTGTCGCTATTATTAAACATCAAAAGTATTTTCTAAACTTGACATTAATAAGATTATATTATAAAATGGTGGCAATTGTTTTTTAAAATAATAAAATATTAACAATTTTGAGGTGCAAAAAAATGAATTTTAATTTACCGATTTTTTTTAAAAGAAATAGAGTATTCAGAGTATATAAAGGAGGAATGTTGTTTCACGATTTCTTAGGTGATGCTAAAGAAGATAATAATTATCCAGAAGAATGGATATGTTCTCAAGTTAGAGCTATAAATGATGGACACAATGATCCTTTAGAAGGTATATCTATTTCAGAAGACGGCGTCCCTTTTTCTGAACTTATAAATAACCATAAAAAAGAAATGCTTGGGGATAGAATGGATTTAGGAGTATTAGTTAAATATTTAGATAGTGCTATTCGTTTACCAATGCAAGTTCATCCTACTAAAGATTTTTCTAGAAAGTATTTTAATAGTTCATATGGCAAAGCTGAGGCTTGGCTTATTCTAGGAACTCGTGAAAATGCTTGCCTTTATTTGGGTTTTGATCGCGAAGTTTCAGCAGAAGAATTCAAGAGAGCTGTTGAGGAAAGTGAAGTTAATCCTAATATCATGACTTCATTTGTAAACAAAATACCTGTAAAAGCAGGTGATGTTTATTTTGTTAATGCTGGTGTAATTCATGCTATTGGTGCTGGATGCTTAATTCTAGAAGTCCAAGAACCAACTGATTTTACAATTCAACCCGAATATTGGTGTGGTGATTATCATTTAAATAGTAAAGAAATGTATTTAGGTTTAGACAGTGAAATTGCTTTGAGTTGCTTCAATTACAAGTTATATGGAAATCAAGTTGTAGAAAAAGCCCATAAAATTCCAACAGTTATCAGTAATGAAAACAATGTAATAATTGAATCTTTGATTTCTAATAAAGATACATCTTGTTTTACAATGACACGATACAAAATAAATAATAGTGAATGTTTATTAAAAGAGCCAGCTTCTATTTGGATTGTATCTGATGGTGAAGGAACAGTTTACTCAACAAATTATGAAAGAAAAATTAAAAAAGGTGATTATTTCTTTCTTCCATATGCTGCAAATAATAAAGTATTTGTTAGAAGCGATAAAGATATTACAATGATTTGTTGCAAGAGTGGATTAGAAAACTAATAAAAATAACTATGAGACTATACTTTGATATGATACTTTTAAAGTAGATAAATAAGTTAATTAAAATATTAAATATCTCCAAATATGTATGTTTATTTTGGAGGTATTTTTTTATTTTGTTCTTAATTATCTTAAAATTCATAAATATATTTTTTGATTTTTCTTAGCAAAAGAAAACACCCCTTTTTTGAAAATATAATAACATATTTTTTATATGTCAAATAAATGGGGTGCAGTTTAATTTTTATAATTTTATTTATTCAAATATTTGCGCATTATAGGGCCTTTATCACTATCTAAATAAAGCTCAAATCCACATTTTTTATACATTTCAATATAGCCACCAAAATCAGATGATTGATAGCTATTTTTTTTATATGGATAAGCTTCAACGACATCAAAGCCTTCTTCTTTAGCATCAAGGCAGACTCTTTTTAAAAGTTCTGTTGCAATTCCTTTTCTTTTAAAATCTTCAGCGATTGTAAAACAAAATACGGACTTTACCTTTAATTCATCTAGCTTAACATAATCCATGAAATAACGCCATGAAACACATTTTGTGCAATCAGATCTTTTATTTGCATTACACCAACCAACTACTTTTTTATCACTATATGCTAAATAACCTTGAAGAAGTCCGTTTTTTACATATTCAAAAGCTTGCTTCCTACGTTTTTCAACTGTTGAAAAATCTTTTCCTTCATAGTCATCACTAACCCAACAAACGCAATAACACTTATGATCATCAATACCATCATCATGAGGTGTAGTATCAAAAAACTGAATATAATCATCTGCTTTATCAGGAGTCAATTTTTTTATCTCAATCTTCATCTTTTATCCTCTTTCCATTATTTGATAAGTATTATTGCTTAGTTATCAAAATTTCTTGCTTATTATTTAAAAAGATAATAAGATTTATTTTTTATTAATTCTTTTATTAATTAAATAGATATCCACCAACAAACACCATATTTATCAATAACTGTTGCGCAGCATTTGCTCCAAGGTACTTCCTTAATTGGATAAATAACAATAACACCACCACTTAAGATATTAAAAGCATGATGAACAGCTTCTTCGCTTCCCATATCAAAGGCATTAAAGGTCATTGTCTCCCATTTCATTTTGTGAATAAATTCTATATCACAAGGATTTTGTGCTTCTAAGAGCGCTAAAAAAACCTTCGCCATTTACTGATAATTCACAATGTTCATATTCTGTTTCATCTTTATTTTTTATTGAAAATGTAATTTGTGCTTTAAAGGCGTTGCAATAAAATTCTGCAGCTTCTAAACTATTTTTTACATAAACTTGTGCATAATTTTTCATATTTTATCCTACTTAAAAAAATTCTCAATGGAATAATTATAAATTTATTAATATAAACCTATAATTAATCAGTTTTTAATAGTCTATCCTTCTATAATTTTTAGTAATTTACCAAACGAATTACCATAATAACCCATGTACTCAAAACTATCGTTTTCAATATTATATTTTAAGACAATTGGCGGGCACGACCTACCCGAATAAAACCCAAAAAATGTTTCATTATTTACTAAGCTAATATAAACTTTATCATTTACACATATAACTTCATGAAAACTAATTTCTGTATTAAATATTTCTTCTGTTTTTTTAACCTCAGGAACTAGCTCTCTTATTTCTGTTAATTTTATTAGTCTATTAAATTCACCACTTTTAATTTCAATGTATCCATTCTTTACATAATTATCTTCAAAGTCATCTAATATATTAGAAATAAATGGTTTTCCCATATAAGTATCAACATCATAAACATATCTTCTATTTTTCACTAATTCTTCTAATTTTAAAGGTTCTATATCCTTATTATTTTCAAGATATATTCCAAAATGTTTATTATTTTTTGAAGTTATTAAATAATCGTTATCCACATAATACAAGTAAGTATTTTGTTCAATAGTAAATTTTCTTTCAGTTAAATCATTATTTAGAATCCAATAATGTGTGTTTTCAATATTTGTTTTACAAAGAATAAGTTGTTTACTATATAAATTGTTAGTACCTTCATATCCATCTAAATCAAATGTCTTAATGTTTTCATCACCATCATAAATTGAAGCTTCATCATTTCCGATAAAGGCAATCATATCACCAAATCTAAAGATGTTTACTGCTCCCCCATCTTCATAAAATTTAAATAATTTTACTTTAAAATTATTTATATCAATATACCCAGAAACATATTTTTCTATGCTATTTTCACCTTTTTTAAAACGAGAAAAATATTTAAAAACAAAATAATAAAAATCTCCATAAAGATAACATTGATCAGAATAAAACCTTTCATTACGAAGGATTTTCCCATTTTTTTTAACTTCCTTGGAAATCAAGTCTTTAAACCAATAAGTCTTATTGTCTTTAGTAATTCCTGATGTAAAAACAAATTCATTTTTATTGTTTTCATATAGATTGCCTAATTCATTAACTTTCTTCTTTGCATTAATTCCACATGAGGAAATAAAGAGTATAAGTGTACCCAAAATAAGAATCGCAATAATTTTTTTCATTACTTTCTCCCTTTTATATTAAATTATATTTAAATTCTATCTTAAATAGAGATGATCGTTATTGTTTAATTAATTCTATCACAAAAGAAAGACAAAAAAAACATATTTAAAATTTTTTTAAAGTTGACTAATACATTTAACTATATGAAACGAAAAAATTATCTTTTAACACATAAATTACATTTAAATTTATTATGCAAATGTCGAAATAAGTAGTATTTTATACAATATATGTTTTTTATATTAATTGATTTTTTTTAATTTTTATAAAAAAAGAGAAATAGATTAGACTATTACTCCTACAATAAACATCATTAATTAATAACTCCTATATTAAGAATTAAATTTTATGCTTATATTCATTATTGATAATTTTTTTTATATTTAATTAAATCCCAAAAAAGTTGTTCTGTAAGTTTACCTCTTAGTTTTTCTGTATTAATCTTAATACTATCACTTACAGAAAAAGCTTCACTTATTTCACTGTTTTCTATAAAATTAAATTCTTCAATTAGGCATTTATATACGACCTAGACAAGTCTTTGTTCATCCTAGTATAAATATTAAAATTCTTTATTTTCATTATAAGCAACAACGACACACAAAATGTTAACCCAATTATCCCAGTCAATATAATGACATTTTTCACATTTTTTAACATGAATTTTATCAATTATTGCTTGAACTAGCATATCCCCACAATTAGGACAATAATTAATTAAGCTCACGACCACCTTAAGTCAATATTCATATTTAGTATTAAATTAAAATTGCTTGCTTTAGTCTTTTTATATATCTTATTAAAATACATTACTTAGATAAACTTTTAATATGTATGATATATAAAGTCTATCTTTCAAATGGCTTATTAAAAGATCCTATTTCAATTAGATTTCCTTCAGGATCAGCAATATAGCATGTTCTTTGTCCCCAAGGCTCTGTTGTGGGACTTAAAACAGATATAGCTCCTTTACTAATTGCTTTGGCATATTCTATATCCACTTCTTCAAATTTATCAACATATAAGGCAATTTCAAAATGTCCGTTTAAGCCTTTTACATATTCATATTTATGTGCAGTCATTTTTTCAAAATCACGACGCCCGTATAACATAAATAATGTATTATCTTTAACTAGCATAACATGCACTGCATTCTCATCCTCTTTGATCTCAAAGCCTAAAACATCTCGATAAAATTTTATCATTTTAGGCATGTCATTAACAAAAATGCCAATTCCATCAAAACGCATTTATTATCCCTCCATAATTAAAATTTGTATAAATGTAGAACTAATATGACATATCTAATAATAACCATTACTGGTTTTAAAAATAATTATAAAAAAGAATAGTTATTTATGAAAATATATGCATATATTAAAATCTCCAAATAAAATTAAATTTTCATTTGGAAATAATAATTCAGTTTTTTGTTAAAATTTATATTTTTATTCTATTTATTTAATTTTTTTTGTTTGTTAGCTTGATAAGTACTTAAATATTTATAAAGTTTATTAAGAAAATAACCAATCTTTTGCATAATAAAAGCAGCTAAACCAAATCCTATTACATAACATAATAAGAAGACAATGTAATGATGATTTTGCTGAATTATCGATAGAACTGGTAAATGATTTATACCATATGGACTAATGAAGAACATATTAAAGCCATCAATACCTGCTTTATACGCAATAAAATCAAAAATTAATGCTAATATAACTAGTACTAAAAAGACATAAGTTGCTTTTAATAAACTCTTAAAATTAAATTTAACTTTATTGGCTAAAATCAAAGTACAGCCTAAAACGACCATTCCACCATGATGAATCATTGTTTGAATATCAATCATAACCCAATCAATAAAAACATCATTAGGATAAAGCATCACCACAAAACCGCCAAAAAGACCATAGAATGCTAGGAAAGAGTAAAGTGCTTCTTTTATCTTTTGATTCTTAATTAGTAAGCACATTAAGGAAATATACATTGGGGTAGAACAAAACTGAAATGGAAAGATATACCATTGGAATCCAGATTCCATATGCGTAAAAAGACCTTGTTTCATTACCTCAAGTGTAAGAGTAATAACAGTAAACCCTATAAGTGTTTTTTTCACTACCTTATCAGGATTTCTTTTTATAGATTTTGCAATTAAAAAAATAACTAAAATCATTGAAATAATTGATAAGATATGAAACCAACCATAGTTTGTTGGTGTATTCATTTTCCAATCAATGAGTGAAAACACTTTATGGATCAAATTCATCATAATATAAACCTCTCGCATATTTAATATTATACGGATTACTCTTCCAAAAGACAAGTAAATTTTTACCAAAAGGCCCATATTTCGACATTTACTAGTTAATATATTTTCTTTTTATGTATTAGATTAAGCAAAATATTGTACTTTTACTATTATAGACTTAGAATAGTTATTTACCATCTTTATTATCATTCTATATATTATTCATAAAAAACTACAATAAAAAAATTGCTATAATTATTAATGCTTTTTATTTTCTAGCATCTGAGCTATTATAATTTAAAGCAATAGAGCTAAATTATTGGGGTTTTACTCAAGAAAAACAAAAAAAGCAACCATTAGCTTATGCAAATTTTACCACAGATGGTAAAACTTATCCCTACTTTTTAGTTACTCTTGTTCTAATAAAATTATATACTTAACTACTTATTAAAAATTATTTAAACATATAAATAAAAAATAATTTGCCTATGTATTGCTTATATTCCTTTATGAATATAACTTTTGTAACATTATTAATAATTTCCGATCATGTTTTACCGACCTTTAATTTATAACTTTTTCTTGGTTAGGTAAAAGTTAACTTTTTATCTTTAACAATACATTAAAACGATAAATTGCATGTTCCAATACTAAATTCTGCTTCTAAAAAATCCTTAAATTATAAATTTTCCATATTTTCTCCCAGTCATTTAATGATATAAGAATTTAAATAATAGAAGAGAATTTAAGTTTGATCTATAATTATTATATTAATTAATACTTACTTTTTAATAAAGTTTATTTCAATATTTCCTGATGAACACTTTACTTTTAATGACTTGGTTCCACTTGGATCATATAAACTTCCATCAATTTTTCTACCTTGATAATGAATATTTCCTGATGATACACTAGCGTCAATTTTATATTCATCTGAATTACCATAAATCGTTATTTTTGCATTACCACTAAATAATCTTGCATCTACATTATCACATTCAACATTTATTATTTCAACATTGCCACTGGAAGCATGAATAACTATAGAAGGGATTATACTTGCACTAATTTTTACCCTTCCTGATGTTGATTTTAAGTTAGCATCTAGGTTGATAACAGTATCTTTTAAATCAATAATACCACTTGTAGCTTTTATTATTAATGAGTTAGTTTGAAAATTACTAAGATTAATATCTCCTGATAAAGAATTAATATTAGTATCTCCTTCCACAATTACTTTGCTTAGTTTAGCATTACCACTAGTAAGCTCAATATTTAATGATTTAAAGTTAAAATCATTAATAGTTATATCGCCAGAAACTGTTTGTATATTAACTTTACCACAAAATGTTTTTGGTAAATAAATATTGAAAGCAGAAATTTTTTTAGAGTTAAAAGATATATTAAAGAATCTAAATTTTGCTTTTACATTATTATCAATTTTTAAACAACTATTTTCAAAAGTTATTTTTTTTGTATCATATTCTGATTCATAATAATCAAGTTTATATCCTTCACCATCATAGATATGAAAAACAACGTTTCCACTTACTAATTTAATATTTAAGTCTTTTACTTCTTCGCTACCGCTTTCTTCTTTAAAACTATAATCGTTATCACTATTAAATGCATTAACTATTTTTTCAAAATCACCACCGGTCATAATTAAACCAACGGCTACAAGAATTACACCTATAACTAAAATAAAAATTAAAGTTTTCTTAAACATTTATATCATCACCTTTTTTTGATTTTTTCTTTATCGTTTTAAGAAATAATTTGTTAGTATTATTTAATAATATTTTTGTAAAACTAAATACCCAGAGTGCTAGTAAAATTAAAAAAGCACCAATTGAGAGTCCTAAACCTAATTGAATTAAAATAACAGAAATTTCCCCACCACTTATAAATGATATTATACCCTGTGCCAATACAGCGATAATAGCACATATACCTGAAAGACCAAATGCCAAAATTAACGAAAATAAAACAAGATATAAAACAAAGTATAAAACAGCAAATGTAATGCCTAATGGTAAAAGAATTGGTGTAGAACAAATTCCTAAAATTATTAAAAAGTTCTTTAAGGAATTCGTAGATTTTTTTTCACTACGTTTCATCACAATATTAAATTTTATTTCATTAGTAATAGATTTAACATCACCTAAACTTTTAACAGCTTCTTCTTCAGTCAAACCATTTTCTATTTTATCAGCAATAATTTCCTCATAATAAATAATTATTTCACTTATTTCTGATTTTTCAAAACCTTCTAAATTATCCTTTATTTGCTTAAAGAAATCCTTCTTATTCATCTTTCACTTTCTCCTTAATAAAATCATAAATTTTATTCATATCTTTCCATTCTTCTATAAAATCATCAACATTTTTTTTACCTTTACTCGTTATTTTATAATATTTTCTTAAACGACCATTGTGTTCTTTTGTATACGAAGTTAAGAAATCACTATCTTCTAATCTTCTCAAAATAGGATATAGGGTTGATTCAGACATTTCTACAATCTCTTTCGTGTCCTGAATGAGTTTATAACCATAACTATCTTCTTCGATCAATGATGCTAAGACACAAATGTCTAGCAGTCCCTTTTTTAATTGAATTTTCATTCTATACCTCCTAACGCATTATATTATACATTGCATAGTATTATATGTCAATAAGAATTTTAATAATTTTTAATATGACTTTTATGATTATTGTTTTTATTTATCTATTTAAACTATTAATAAAAAAACCTCAATTAAGTGTAAAAAAACACTAACTGAAGCAAATTTTTTTTAGAACCAATTATAATACTATTTGACTAAACCTAGATCAAGTTTCAAAGCACAAAAAGTTAAAATTTTTACTAAAAGCATAGTAAATTATTATATGTTTGATTACTGGTTTTATAATTTAAGAAACCATAAATTCTTTTGTTATGATACTATTAAAGAGCAATTTTATACAACTAAATTCTAGCTTTATTAAGACTAAAATACTTGTTATGATTACCCAATCCCTTCTTTAGTATAGAATAAAAAATTTTTATGCTGACATTTTCATATGGATATCACTTATTACTGTAAGGATGAAAAATAATCTAATGTTGCTTTTTAATTATTTAATAATCATTAATAATTGAATTATTTAATAAATGACCTATTATATGCGTTTCTCTTAACTTATCTAAAAATTAAAAGATTTTTTAATTTAATTTTAATATTTTAACGTTAAACAAGACAATACATCTTAGTTATCTCACCATTATAATAAACAAACATTAGCACCTCTTATAGATGGTGCTAATGTAACTTGTAATGAAGTTTACTGTAAAATACTATATCTGCTGGTAAAATTGATTCTTATTCAAATAAAAAATCATTAACTATAACAAGATTTCACATGATTTAAATTTACAAATTGATGGGTATTATTAGTTGCTTTCTATGACTAGTTAATATATGTATGGTTGATACATTGAGTATGGTTGATATACTGGGTATGGTTGATATACTGGATATGACCATCCTGGTGATAAAACTGCACCAGTTGCAAGTCCAGTAAAAAATGGTAGTCCAAATCCCCCAAATCCAAATCCTGGTCTTCCAAATCCCCCGAATCCAAATCCTGGTCTTCCAAATCCTCCAAATCCAAATCCTGGCCTTCCAAATCCACCAAGTCCAAATCCTGGTCTTCCAAATCCACCAAGCCCAAATCCTGGCCTTCCAAATCCAATACCCATACTACCAATTCTTTCATCATTTTGATCATGGGTATTCACATCATAAATATTCATTAAATTCCCTCCTTTAATAGTATACAGAATAACCTATGTTTAAGAGAGTAAAAGTGTATGTATATTGGCCTAAAATAACATCTTAAACTTAAATATTAAAAGATTAATATTTAAAAAATTAATTATTTAAGTTCCCTTATGCACCATCATTTTTTTCCGCACCAGTAATTATTCATTTTTATATTAAAATTTATAAGTTACCAAGTTTACTTACTACGTACTTCTTTCATCTCATACCTAACAATACTTGACTTGTGTTTCACTATATAGTTATAACGCGTTCCTAGTCGGCACTTTTAACCATAAGATATATGATATGCCTTTATAAATAAAAAATGTAAGTTTTTATCAACTTACATTTTAAAATTTAACAATAAACTATATAAATTAAAATTGAACCAACAGCAACTGCTAGTAAAGTAAATGGTACGCTAATCTTCATAAATGTTTTAGCGCTGACATCATATCCTTCTTTTTTAAGAATTCCTAATCCTGCGATATTAGCACTCGCACCAATTGGCGTTAAATTCCCACCAAGAGTTGCTCCTGCAATTAATCCAAAATATAGTAATGCTGGATTAATATTAAGAATTCCTGCTAGATTTGTCATAACTGGTAACATTGCCGCTACATAAGGAATATTATCAATAACACCTGATAAAAGCATTGATATGACAACTACAATAATATAAATAACAATTTTATTTGAACTTAATTTTGCAATTAATTTAGCAATATCTTCAATAATACCAACGTTTGAAATTCCACCAATGATCATGAATATTCCTGCTAGAATTAGTAAAGTCACATAATCAATTTCTTTAACTGTGTTTAAAACCGATTTAGCATCTTTCGTTTTGAAATATTTATAAACTAAACCAATAACAAGTAATACAACTGAAATTAAACCATTAGTTAATTCAGGTTTATTATCAATAAATGAAGTAATAATTAGTAGAATCATATTAGCTACTAAAAGGATTGTTGGAAAATATGAATTAACTTTTTCAAAACTATTTGATTCAACTTTAGCGTTTTCTCTTCTAAAAATAAATAAGAAAAAGAACATTGTTGCAATAGCGGAAACTTGAATAATCCAGAACATTCCTAATTTGCCATTATAGATAAAGAAATCGAAGAAGTTCATTTTGGCTTCACTTGCTAATAAAATTGATGTCGTATCACCAATTAATGTCGCAGCACCTTGTAAGTTTGATGAAATAGCAATTGCAATAATACTTAGAACAGGTGAAATTTTTAATTTTTTACATATTGTAATTGCGATTGGAGCTACCATCAAAACTGTAGCAACATTATCAACAAAAGCAGAAATTAATCCTGAAAATAAAGATAATGCAATAATTGTCCACTTAACATTAGGCATTTTTGAAATAATAACATCACCTAAATATGCTGGCATTCTAGATTCAATAAATAAACTGACAATCCCCATAACTCCTAATAATAGTAGTAAAACATTTAGATTTAATGTTTCATAAATCTTATCAATTGGTAAAATACCTAGAATGATAAAAACTAATCCAGCACTTAATGCAATATACATTCTTTTATTAGTAAATACTAATAAACTGATATAAGTTGCAACAAATATAACTAAAGAAATAATTTTTGAATCAATTGGTATTAATTCAATTAGTGTTCTTAAAAAATTAAATATCATATTTCTAAACTCCTTTGACAACATTCAAAATTATACTATTTTTGTCGCTATTTGTCGATAGTAAAATAAATAATGCTTCATGTCATTGTAAAATGTTTATTTTAGAAAATTATGGCAGAGGATAAGTTTGTAGGAAATATTTCTATTGTTTTGTTGTAACATCAAATTTTACACTGTGTTTTTCAAAACGCTTTGTAAACAGCACGGAAAACACAAAGGAGGTATTTTTAACAATTCCCACTGTAAGCCACAAGGATGTACCATTAGTCAAGAACGAAAAGCAAAAACGCAGTCTATCATAATAATAAAGCCACAAAGGGTGTTGATTATAGAAATTTAGACTTATAAAAAGTATAAAGTTTTAATAATTAGTGATGTTGGATATTTTTAATTAGATATTAAATCATCAAATTTATTTCTACTCATTAAAAAAAGATACTAACAAGCTTTACTATAATTACCACTAATAAACCATTATTGAGATAGGGATAAATATTTAAAGACAATGTATTAACTAACTCTATAATTAATAGATCACCTCATCATTCTCATATAATAGATATTTCTGATACAAATATAAATTTATTATTAGTTAATTATCATAATTGATAGTTTAATTACAATTAAAAGATAAAAATAAAAAAACCTACAAAAGTTCTAAAATAAACCTCTGTAGGGTGTTACTATTTTGAGAAACGGGGAAAATATCCTTTTATTCCAACAAAAAGGGCTTGACACTATTGTATCAAGCCCTTCAGACTGTTGACAAAGTAAATTTGTTGATGGTCTTTTTTTATTTTTGTGAGTTTTCCCGTGGATAACTAATTCTGGCCATTTAGAGGGTAAAATGGTATAATATTAGTATAGAAAGCGTGATAAA
>JAEYPN010000026.1 GCA_023410715.1 Bacillota bacterium | reverse complement strand
ATCATATTTTTAAACTCATCATCATATCGACTGCTTCTTGCCATTATAGACACTTCCTTTGCTGTTATTAATTATATCATAATTATTTGTCTAACTAAATGTGTCTATATATCTATACTAGCACCAGACAGTATGTGTCGTTCAAAATAAAAAAACCAAGAATTTTATTTCTTGGTCAAAAAATATATTTTTTCTTTATAAAGATAGTATCAAAGTCTTTTCTCTTCATAAGTATTTTTATCAATTTTTTCTTCTTTTTAAAATCGTTTCATAAGATAAGTCTACTATATTCTTATTAAAATATTTTTCAATACATTTTTTTGTTTCTTTTCGATATGGAACTCTTATATTTAAATACTTTCTGTTATAAGTTAGTCTATATTTCTCTTTTACATTATCATTACAAAATATAATATAATATTGTCCAGTATGTTTACTGCCTTCAAGTGTCATAGCTAATTCAATATTATTTATATTTTCCCATGAGCAAAATTTAATCAGCCCAAATAATGACTTGGCATATATACCTTTCCTATCAATCTCTACCCATTGAAAAGATCTTTTTATAATTAATATATTAAAAAACAATGATAATAACCCCAATTGTAAGTATAAATTAGCATCCTTATCTAAAATTTTTAAAATAAGAAAAACAACAAAAAAAATAATGCTTGTAGAAAATATAAGAATCCAACCCTGTAATAAAAACTTATCTATATAAAATTTTTTATTCATATTTCTCCTCACAAAATTTAATAATTAAAAGACAAATGGGAACTTGAATAAATTGATTTAGAAAATATCTTATTACGTAAGTCATTTACTGTAAAGGTTCCATTAAGGCCAAAACCATTAATTATTTTGTCAGTTGTAAAAGAACCTAATTCAAAGTTAGTAGAATAAATTATATCGGACATAATTTCCCCTAAAAATTCACCATTTTTATTAAGAGAATTCAATATGCTATTTTTAATTCCAAAAGAAAACACATTAAAGATTCCTGATATAGCTCCACTTTTTAGTGAATCAATTAAATTTACATCTCCAAAAGATTTTCCACCTACAATCATTTGCTCTAATACATCCGTACCAAATCCAAACCCAAAACCTGCTGCAAATGCTCCTAATCCAGTTGAAGATGCAGGAAGTATAGCTGCACCGATTCCACCAACAATTGCTCCAAATAAAAAACCAGTTAATATATTGTCATTATTTTGAGCAGCTTTTATTGCACCTAGCCAACCACCTAATAATGCTCCAAATATTATTAGAGAAATAAAGAAATTTCCATTTGGATCAACATTCATCACAGGGTTGTTACCGCAGTATGCATATAAGTTAAGTCCATTAATACTACTTGGGTCTAAATAACTTACATCATCTGCTGATGAGAATCTACCCCACTGTGAGTTATAGTATCTCTTTACATTATAATAAAGCTCCGTTTCAATGTAATAATATTATCCCTTGTATCTGAATGGATTATTATATCCTAAGTTCTGAGATTTTAGACCCTAAATTGATAAAAGTATGCCAAACGCGTCATAGGCATATTTTGCTACTAGGTTTTTATTAACATATACTGATCCTTCAGTTAACCATAAAATATTTACAAATAATAAATAATATTTATAAAGTTTTGATTTTCTTTTTTTATGTTTATATAAAATATTTTACACTATGAAAAAATTCAAATAATTCCATTATATATCTTTAATTTGATCTATTTTTTTAACTAAATATTATCACTATTACCTTTTTTTGTCAATGTAAAGATTTTTAAAAATATTAATTAAAAAACTTAAAAATATCTTAAATCCACCTTGTTTATAATCACTGTAATATCTATAACTACAATAATTGAAGATTAAAAAAGAAATTTGGCACAACACCTCATCAAAACATGTATTATGCCCAATTTCCAGTAAATCTTATTAAATTTTTTTAATTATTTGATTGTCCACTTGATAAGACTCAGTTCACTATCATATAAGATATTATTCTTAAATAAATATTATTTGCTTTGTAACTATCTAGTTTATAATGGGTGATTCCAATTATTTAACCCTTTAAAATTTTTTACTTGTGTTTGATATTTATAATAATCCGTCAACTCAATAACGCATTTTATTTCATCAAATGTGCCATCAGGATTAAATATGACAACCAAATGAAAATCTCTTGAAACTGAATTAGGACTTACACCTTCGCCATATGCATCGTATCCAACCCCATTAACATAATATAATTTTCTACCATAATCATCAGTTGTACATAAAATTGCATTTCTAAATAACGTATCGTCACCTTTATATCCTGTATCAGTTGCAATTTCTCTCATTAAGTACCTGAATTTTTTTTCTGTTTCTTTTGTTATCTTTGTATTTTTCTTTTCTTTAATTATTTTAACTTTAACGCATTTTTCCTCATCAATTTCTTTATTCCAATCGTTTAGTTGCTTTAACTCATTTATTTCTTCGGTTGTAAACAGGCTTTCTACATTTACGTTAGATTTGTATTCTGCTGAAATAAAATTATAATCTGGATAATAGTAAGCATAATTATCATCTGATTTTTGGCATATAAGAACACTGTATGCAGCTACAAATCCATCACTTTGATATGAAAACAATTTTCTTCCATAACTATCCTCTTCAATTATTATAATCTTTGGTGTAGCGCCTTTACCGCTATATCCACTTACCCCCAATAAACTATTTAATGCGACAGAAAACAAATCATAATCTTCTCCACTATAAGGTACACCTTTTTCACACCCTATTAAAGCTGGAATAAAACAAAAAATCATTAAAAATGTTACAAGTACTTTATTCTTCATTTATTAAGCACCCCTTTACTTATCACAAAAAATAAATTTTATAGCTCATTATTATTTTGAAATACTGCCACCCTTTATTTACATGATCTTCATTATAAGGTCTATTTACTC
Source organism: Bacillota bacterium (assembly GCA_023410715.1). Taxonomy (GTDB): domain Bacteria; phylum Bacillota_I; class Bacilli_A; order Izemoplasmatales; family UBA1188; genus JAEYPN01. The sequence goes on along the minus strand of JAEYPN010000026.1, from coordinate 178,825 downwards.
CCCCAATTAAATCAGCTGTAATTTCCCATGGCGTATTGTCGTCGTTATCAATAAACGCTGATGGTATTCCTATACGTAAAAGATACATAATAGGCCCGTATAATAATTGTTGAACAGAATGACCCCATTCATGCCGCAAAGTCTCTTCTTGTGTCCAAATGTGACCGGAAGATCCTTGAAATTCGTATTTAGTTAAGAATATTGCACAAAACGAAGATGAATTCCCATCAACTCTATAAACAGGTACTCCTTTATACCACGTAACCTTTTCTGATTTAGACGCCAATTCTTCACTACTATTGAATGGATTCCATTTTATTCGTTTCATATCTTTTCTTACTTCTTCATCCCAAATTGAAGTTATTAGCATACCAAAATATGAATAAACCGAAACTAAAAGCTGTGTGAAGAATCCTATTGGACTATGTCCATCTCCGTCTGAGTACATAACCGGATTATTACTACAATAAGAAAATAAATTTAATCCATTAATACTTTGTAGATCTAAGTATTCAATTGAGTCTGCTTATATCCATCTTCCCCATTCAGGATTATAGTATCTTGAGTTACAATAATATAGTGATGTCTCAATATCATAATAATAACCTTTGTATCTGAATGGATTTATGATTCCAATTGTACTTGCAGCTGATCCTTCAATTGATAAGGTATTTCCATATGCATCATAATTGTATTTTACAACATAATTACCATTAATGTCAACAATTCCTTTAATATTATTTAAGATATCTCGTACATAGAAGAAAGTTTCATTGCCGTATTTAAATCCGGATAAACAGTCATAAGAATCATATAAGAAATATAATGAATTAGTACCGTCTGTTTGTTTAATTAATAAATCACCATCGTATATATAACTATAGTTACCTTTTCTTACCCTTTGTCCATTTTCATTATAAGTGAAGTTAAGGTTATCATATTTAACTAACCTTCTTCCTTCCCATTTAAGATCATGAGTTCCAATTTTAGTAGGGTTTCCCTTATATGTATCACCGTATATTATTTGCGTTCCATTATAGCTTAATAAGGTGTTTTTATTTATTCCAGTTCCATAAGTATAATTAATTGTTTCTGCTGTAACTGTCCATTCATCTTTTCTAATAAGCTTTACTTTTTTTGTAATATTTCCGTAATCGTCGATAGTATATGAAACAGGTTCATCTGTTGTGAAATCATGTTCTCTAATAAGCTCGTTTTTTAAGTTATATACATATGATTTTTTTCTTACATTATTAACCTTTATTTCAGTTACGTTCATATATTCATTATAACTAAATTCAATATTTTTTGTAGTTTGATTACTTGTTATATACTCATTCTTAACAATCGTTATAATTCTATCTCCATCTGAATCATATGCTAGTGTGGTGCTAGTATATATATAGGCACATTTAGTTAGACAAAAAATTATGATATAATTAATAACAGTAAAGGATGTGTCAATATATCTATACTAGCACCATATCCAAAAGAAAAATATAAGTGAGAAAAAAGACGTTTTTCTAATGATTAAATGAGAGATGGTTTTTGGGAGAACAAAAAAAGTTTTTTATTTGAAAAATTGGAAGAAGGTAAAATGCAATAATTTTATTGTTTAACTAAATAAATATAAAAAATTTCTTTACTCTCTTTTTTACAATTTACACTTTACATTTACATTTACATTTGATTCATCTAGATCTTCTTGATGCATACAGAGGATTATAATTCACTGACTATGTTTAGAAAAATTAAAGATACCACTCCCCAGAGTCTTTACTCATCAATGTTTTGTGCTGTATCAAGATTTTTATAGCTTATCACTAAAAAAAAGAAGCGTTCGATAATCAACACTTCTTTTTGTATATTTAAAATAATTTATAAGGACAAACATCAACTTCTGATGTCATTACTTCTAAATCTGAAAAATTACTATTTAAAAAATCTTTCATATAAGACGTAAAGACATTTTCGGCATAATGATTTATATCAATGACATTTAAGCCTAAGCTATGGATGTCTAAGGCTGTATGATAAGTTATATCACCAGTTAAATAAACATCACAGTTTTTTCTTTTGGCAACGCCAATATGTTTAGATCCAGATCCACCTGATATTCCAACCTTTTTGATCATCTTTTCTTCCTTACCATAGTATTTAACATCAGGAAGATTGAATTTATCTTTTACCATCCTAATAAAATCAGTTATATTAATGCCTTCTTCTAAGTCACCAATAACTCCAATTTTTTCTTCATCATCTAACATTTCTTGATTCTTCAAGCCGAGTTTAGTCGCTAAGACATAATTCATGCCATATAGATTACAATCAAAATTAGTATGCATTGAATAAACAGTTATCTTATTAGTAATTAAGTCCTTAATCATATGACCTTTAACAGTATCAAAATTAATATTCATAATTGGTGTAAAAATAAATGGATGATGTGTAATAATTAAGTTAATTTTATTATTTATCGCTTCTTCTAGTACCTTTTTTGTTAAGTCTAGTGCAATTAAAACCTTTTTTACTGGAAGATTATATGAACCAATCATTAGTCCTACATTATCCCAATCATAAGCTAGATTCACCGGATATTTATCTTCTATTACTTTAATTATATCTTTCGTATTCATTTTTTGCCTCGTAAAATTGATCTAGTTTTTCTTTAAGTGTTTTTGCATGAGGTGAATTATTTAAGCAGTTCTCATAATAACTAATTTTCTTTTTTAAGTAGTCATAAAATTCCTCATTTTCATGTGTTAAATTGTATTTACCAAAAAGAAATTCGATTTCATTTGACTTACTTTCACCGGGAATGGCTTTAATGATAAAATAATGCTTATTTTTATCAATTATAAATGTTTCATAAGTTATTTCATAATTTATCTCTTCTAAGTATTTTCTAAGTTCATAGACGTCCTTATGAGGCGATAAAATTAAAGTTTCAACAATTAAGTTATAAGCTTTTAAAATATCTATAATAGCTAGTCCACCCATTCCTAAAATTAAGATATGATCAAAAGTTCCATTTACATTTTTTAAGCCATCTGATAAAATGCATTCACATTTATCACTTACTTCATATTTTATAACATTTTTCTTCGCTTCTTCAAGAGGTGATTTATTCACATCAACTAAGTATGCGTAAGATGCAATATCATTTTTTACAAGAGTTATACCTAAATAGCCATGGTCACAACCAAGGTCAACAATCCTTGCACCTTTTAAAACTAAATCATAGGCTTTCTTTAACCTCTTGCTAAGTAACATTATTTACCACTCATGAAGTCTTTAAGCTTTTTCGATCTTGATGGATGACGAAGTTTTCTTAAAGCCTTAGCTTCAATTTGTCTAATACGCTCTCTTGTTACGCCAAAAGCTTTACCAACTTCTTCTAAAGTTCTTGTTCTTCCATCAAGTAATCCAAAACGCATTCTTAAAACTTTTTCTTCACGATCAGTTAGAGTTTCAAGAACAGAATCAAGTTCACGCTTTAACATTTCTTTAGAAGTATATTCTTCAGGTGTTAAAGTCTCTTGATCGGCAATAAAATCACCTAAAGATGAATCCTCTTCTTCACCAACAGGTGATTCAAGAGAAATAGGTTCTTGCGCTACTTTTTGAATTTGTAAAACTTTTTCTACAGGTATTTTCATTTCTTGAGCCACTTCTTCAGGAGTAGGCTCTCTTTTCAATTTTTGTAGTAAAATTCTTTGGGTTCTAACAAGTTTGTTAATTGTTTCAACCATATGAACTGGAATTCTAATGGTTCTTGCTTGGTCAGCGATAGCTCTTGTGATTGCTTGTCTAATCCACCATGTTGCATATGTTGAAAACTTAAATCCTTTGGTATCATCAAATTTATAAACAGCCTTCATAAGGCCCATATTACCCTCTTGAATCAAATCAAGGAATTGCATACCACGACCAACATAACGTTTAGCAATCGAAACAACTAGTCTTAGGTTAGCTTCAACTAGTTCTTTTTCAGCTTGTTCACCTTTTAAAGTTAATTCATCAATATAGTTAATTTCTTCAGCTGAAGGAGTATAGCCATTTTCAATTTTTTGTTTGAATTCTTCTTTTTCCTTACGACAACGAGAAATTAAAATCGCAAGTTCATGCTCTTTATCACCATCAAGTAGTTCAACACGACCAATTTCTTTTAAATACATTCTTACTGGGTCATCAACCTTAATAGCGACATTTGATCCAAATACTTTTGAGGAGAACAAGTCATCAAAATTTTCAAAGTCAATTACTTCAATAGGTTCTTCTTCAATAAAATCTGGTTCTTCAATGTGATCAAGATCATCTTCAAAATCATCATCTTCATCAACATTTATCTCTTCTACCACTTCATCATTTTTGTCACTATCAAAGTCAATTTCCTCTAAAGTTTTTTGATATTCTTCAGCAGAATTAAATAGTTCAATATTTTTATCTTCTAAAGCACTTAAAACATCATCATAGTCTTCTGAATCTTTTTCAAAATATTTGCTGATTTCACTATATAATACATATCCTCTGTTGTCATATAGCATCGATAATACATCTATTAATTTATTTTTGTCCATTTTTACTCCTTTTGAGTTCGATCATCTTATTAGTTAATTTAAACGACTCATCTGTATCTTTTGTGTTTTTGATTTTTTCTTTAATTATAGAAATTTCATCATCAATTTGTTTGTACTTTAACACTGTTATGCAGTCATTAAACTCTTCTTCTTGATATTTATAACCTTCAAAATTATCTTTAATTACACCAAGTTCTTTTAAAACATCTTTACCTGATGCTTTTTTATTTTGATCATATAAATCAAATAATTTGAAAGCTATTTTTCTATTAATACTATTTGTTGCAAAAAATTCACCTAAGTTTTCTTTTGCAATTTTTACATATTTATTGTTATAAAGCATATAATTAATAATTATATCTTCAGCTTTAATATGTTTAGGAACAATTTTTAGTTCTGGAATTGGTTCTTTTTTTATTAAAACCTTTTTACCAATAAACACTTTAAAATCTTCAGATAAAGATTCATAAGAAATATTTAAGTCTTTTTCAAGTCTTTTTAAATATGTCTCATAAATCGTATTCGATTTTAAATCTTTAATTTCTCTAAATACGGCATTTTTAAAATCTTCTTTTCCTGATGGCGTATTAATATCATAATTATTTTTATAACCTAAATAGTAGTAATCAATTTTATCAATTTTATTTTCCTCTAAATATTTGACAAATTGTACATTACCATATTTGTTATAATACTCATCGGGGTCTAATCCTTCAGGCATTAGTAAGATTTTTATCTTAAATTTCTCTTCTTCTAAGAGTTTTATCGCCTGTCTGGTTGCTTGAACCCCGGCAAAGTCGCCATCATAACAGATCACAATATTATCAATATATTTCTTAAGTAATTTAACCTGTTCTTTAGTTAAATTGGTTCCCATTGAAGCAACGGCATTATAGACACTTGCCTTATAAGCTGCGATAACATCCATAAAGCCTTCATATAAAATAACGTATCCTTTTTCTTTGATGCTTCTTATGGCATTATGTAAGTTATATAAAACATTTCTTTTTTGGAACACAACCGTTTCTGGTGAGTTAATATATTTAGGTTCATCCTTTGTCTCTTTGTAGATGCGGCCGCTAAATGCGACAACACGGCCAAATTCATCGTGTATCGGGAAAATGATTCGATCGTAAAACAAGTCTTTCTCATTTTTAATTAATCCCAGTTTAATTAAATCTGTTGATAAAATGTTTTTTGACTCGAGCGTTTTCCCCATCGATGAAGATGAGTCCGCATACCCAATGCTAAACATTCTAATAATATCGATATCCATCCGTCTTTTCGCTAAATAAGTTTTAATTAGTGAATCATCTTTTAGATTACGTAAAGCATACATATAGTAGTTTTTTGCAATCTCATTAATGTGATAAAAACGATCATTTGATGGTACTTGTTTATTATTTTTAAATTCACTTACATCAATATTATATTTGTTTGCTAAATAAATAGCCGCCTCAAGATAGCTTATATGCCTTGAGTTTGCACAGAAGTTAATGACATTCCCACCTTCTAAGCAGCTAAAGCAGTGATAAATTTTACGTTCTCTTGAAACTGACATTGAGGGATTATTATCATTATGAAAAGGGCAAATACCAAAAAAGTTTTTACCCTTAGGAGTTAAGGTAACTGTTTCAGAAATGTAATCCACAATATCAACATTATCAATTACCTTTTGAAACAAATTATTGTCATTCATAAATACCTCCTTTTAATAAGAAAGTTTTTCGGCTAAATAATTTACTAAATCGCTAATTTGAACAATATCTTGTTTTTGGGTGTCTCTATCTCTTATAGTAACAGTATTATTAGCTAATGAATCATCATCAATAGTGATAGCAAATGGCGTTCCAATGCTATCTTGACGGTAATATCTTTTACCAATCTTACCAGCTTCATCATAAGTTACCATAAAGTGTTTGCTAAGCAAGTTAAATACTTCCATAGCTTTTTCACTATGATTCTTTTTAATTAAAGGTAAAATACAAGCTTTATATGGTGCTAAATATGGATGTAAGTGTAAAACTACACCACGTTCTGTTTCTTCATATGCACTATTTAAAATAGCCAAGAATAATCTATCGCATCCTAAAGATGGCTCAACAACATATGGTAAATATTTTTCATTAGTTTCTGGATCTAAATATTCTAAATTTTCTGATGAAGCAGTTTGATGAGCATTTAAGTCAAAGTTAGTACGTGAAGCAATACCCCATAATTCATCAAATCCCCAAGGGAAATTATATAGAATATCAGTTGTCGCATTTGAATAATGTGATAACTTTTCTTTTGGATGATCATAAAATTTTAAATCATCAGCATCAATATTTAAACCCATTAAGAACTTCTTACATTCTTCTTTAAAATAATTAAACCATTCAATTTCTGTTCCTGGTTTACAAAAGAATTCTAATTCCATTTGTTCAAATTCTCTTACTCTAAAGATAAAATTACCTGGTGTAATTTCATTTCTAAAACTTTTGCCAATTTGACCAATTCCAAAAGGAACTTTTTTTCTTGATGTTCTTTGCACATTTTTAAAATTCAAGAAAATTCCTTGGCATGTTTCAGGGCGTAAATAAACGATACTTTTACTATCTTCTACAACACCTTGATAAGTTTTAAACATCAGATTAAATTCACGAATTTCTGTATAATTTAATGATCCACATACAGGACAAGTTATTTTATGTTCCATAATGTAATTATACATTTCTTCTTTCGTCCAACCATCAGCGTCAACTTCACCATTTGTCGCATTACTTATTAGTTTATCAGCTCTATGTCTTGTTTTACAATGCTTACAGTCCATTAATGGATCATTAAATCCCCCAACGTGACCACTAGCGACCCAAACCTTTGGATTAAGTAAAATCGCAGAATCTAAACCTACATTATTTGGTGATTCTTGAATAAACTTTTTCCACCATGCTTTTTTTAAATTATTTTTTAGTTCAACACCTATTGGACCATAGTCCCAAGTGTTTGCTAAACCTCCATAAATTTCACTACCTTGATAAACAAAACCGCTTTGTTTAGCGAAGGTTACTAAATTCTCCATTGATACTTTCATATACTCCTCCACACATATAATGTTTTCCTTTATTATTATACCGATAAATTGGTCATTTTATTGAAATTTTTGCATATTTTTTAGAAAAAAAACAAAAAACAATCATAAAATATTGTTGATTGCCAAGTTTTTTTTATAAAAAAGAATTTTAATGTATCTTTAAACTGCATTTCTGTCAATAATTACTGGTTTTAAAACAACTAAACCATCATTTGCGCCTTTTACAGCTTTAATCAATACAACATTTGAGTATTCTTTATTAATGTCATAAACAAATTTTATAGTTTTAACACATATATGATACTTATTTAATTCAGTCATTACTTCATTTAATCTTGAGCTTAAAAATAAGAGATATAAAGTACCATTATCTTTTAAATTACGATTGATTGATGAAATTAATGATTCTAGAGTTAAATCATTTTCATGCTTTGCAAGTGATTTATACTTATTTAATCCCCTGTCTTCTATCCTTGTTTTAAAATAAGGGGGATTACAAATAATTACATCAACTAAATCACCTTGGTATGTATTGATATTATCATTTATTAATTCATAATTTGTAATATTATTTTCTTCTAAATTTCTTTTGGCAAGTTCTAAGGCTTTACTATTTATTTCTAAACCAATCAATTTTTTAGGACTAAAAAAACTTGCATAAATTAAAAGGGCGCCATTATTGGTTCCCATATCTAAAACAGTATCTTCCTTATAAACCTCAACAAACTCTCCTAATACTTCTGTATCCGTGTTAACTTTAAACATTTCATCATCTTGATAAATAGTAATTTCTTTATGTTTAGGTAAATAATCTTTTCTAATACTCATAATTTTTCCTCTAACCTTTTTTTAATATCCAAAAACACTAAAAACCATCTTTCTACTTCTAGTTACATAGCCTAAGTAGTCTTGGTAATATTCATCAATTATTCCTCTAATGACTTTTTTCTGATGAATGGGAATTTCAAATTCCTTTAAATCATTAATATTTGTTAAGTATAATTTTCTTAAAATATCAATATCTTTTACTTCATAGCGCTTAGAAAAATGATCTAGATGGTCAACACATACTGTTCCACCACTTTTAACTGAAAATGATAGATTGTCTTTTGTTGAACATTTCAAACATTTTATGAGAGTTGGTGCAACCCCTAATAAATATAATAATTTTAAAGCAAAGACTAAAAAATAAAAATATTCATCATTTGCATCATTTGTTCTTTCTAAAATTGTTTTAGTAAATGTATATAAAAGTTCTTTGTTAGCAATTGTCTCATTAAAATAGTAAACCATTTCCATGATTTCAAGTGACAATGTCATTTTTTTAATATCTGTCTTGATATTATTAAAATCATTTAAAATTTCGCCATCTATTAGGGTCCGATTATTAGTAGTTGTCTCAAATGAAATAAGCGTTAATGGCTGTATTAACGCTGTCTTTGAAGATTTAATTTTCTTTGCGCCTTCCGCAAAAATAGACTCAACGCCGTTTGCAGTTAAAGTGTAAAGAATTTTACTACTTTCCTTGTAATCTACTCCCTTTAGAACAATTCCTTCTTTCATCCTTCTTCTCGACCTCACTAAAAGGAAAAAGCTCCTTTGACTCTTCACTTTTATATTTTAAATAATCATCTATTTTACCTGTCTTAAGAAATTTTTTCCATGTTTCTTTCATATTAACACCTCAAAATTATTTTGTGGTGTTTCGACAACTTTATTCTAATTCTTGTTTATATCCAAAATTTTTCAAAAAATATTCCTTATTTCTCCAATTCTCTTCGACTTTAGCAAACAATTCTAGATAAACTTTTTCACCTAAAAAGGCCTCAATCTCAAGTCTTGATTCTTCACCTATCTTTTTAATCATTTGCCCATTATGGCCAACGATAATCCATTTTTGACTTTCTCTTTCCACAACAATAACCGCAGAAATAATTAAAAGTTCCTTTTTTTGATCATACTTAAATTTTTCAATTTCGACCATGACAGAATGAGGAACCTCATTATGCGTTAAAGCTAAAATTTTTTCACGAATTAGCTCTGCGACAATGAACTTTTCTGGTCGATCAGTTATTTGATCAGATGGATAATACATTGGACCTTCTTCAAGAGAATCAACGATATCATTTATAAGTCTTTCAACATTATCACCATTAAGTGCGCTGATTGCGAATACCCCATCAAAAGAAAATGCCTCTTTAAAACGCGCAATTTCTTTTTCTAGGCGTATATAGTCCTTAATTAAATCTAATTTATTAATCACCAAAAAAGTCTTTACAGACGATTGTTTAAGCGATGTAAGAATTTTTTCATCTTCTTCATTAAAAGTGTCATAAGCATTAATCATATATATTACTAGATCAACACCTAATGTTGAGTTATATGACATTTTTGTCATATATGTATCAAGTTTATTCTTTGGGTCATGAATGCCAGGAGTATCTAAAAAGATAATCTGAGCATCAGGATTATTATAAATTCCTGTTACCACGTTTCTTGTTGTTTGGGCCTTTGGAGAAGTAATCACAAGTTTCATTTTTAAAACACTGTTTAAAAATGTCGATTTTCCTACATTTGGTTTACCAATTATGCTAACAAATCCTGATTTAAACATTATAAATCCTCATTTGAAAATGAATATGGCATTAAATCATTGATCGTTAAATGTTGAAATTTCCCATCTGTTGTTGAAATAATTACTTCCGTATTTTGATTAATTAATTCAACCATAACTTGGCGACATGCACCACATGGATAAATAAAATAATCTTTTTCAGATAATATTAATAATTTCTTAAAATCACTAGCTTTATAACCATTAGTGTATGCTGTAAACATTGCAGTTCTTTCAGCACAGTTAGCTAAACCATATGAGGCATTTTCAACGTTAACGCCCTTAATAACATTACCATCATTCATTAAAATTGCGCATGCAACTTTAAAGTTTGAATAAGGGCTATATGAATTCTTAATTACATCCTTTGCGGCTAAATATAGTTCTTTTACTTCTTTTTCCATTTCTCTCACCTTTTCAATCCTACGTTATCTAATATCTTTTTTTGCTTCTCTTCCATAATTAAACGGTCACTATCTACAATATGGTCATACCCTAAACAATGTAATGTCCCATGACATACAAGAAACCCAAGTTCACGAGTAAATGAGTGTCCATACTCTTTTGCTTGTTCTACAACTTTATCAATTGAAATAAAAATATCACCTAAAGTATCATCTTCATTATCTTCAAAACTAATGACATCTGTAGGTCTATCAATATTTCGATACTTTAAATTTATTTCATGAATTTCTTCGTTGTTAATCAAAATAAAATTGACACTTGAATGCTTACGATATTTTTCTTCTTTAACGACACCTTTAACGACTTTCTTAATAATCTTTTTATATTCTTTTGTCGCATCATTATAATTATTTACAATATTAATCTTTAGCATTTTCGAACCTCGCCAAAATTTTGCCTACCAAAGGATGTCTCACAACATCTTCTAAGGCAAAGTGTATAATTTCTATTTCTTTTAGTCCTGCAAGTATTTTTTCTGTATATACTAAACCTGATGTTACTTTATTGGCTAAATCCACCTGGGTAACGTCACCTGTTATTACCATTTGTGAAGAAAATCCGAGTCTAGATAAGAATAACTTCATTTGGCCTACAGTTGTATTTTGTGCCTCATCTAAAATGATAAAGGCATTTTCAAGCGTTCTTCCTCGCATATAAGCAAGTGGCGCAATCTCAATAACTCCTTTAGCAATTAAGTCTTCGGTTTGCTTAACCCCTAAAGTATCATATAAGGCATCATATAGAGGCCTTAAATATGGATCAATTTTTTCCTTTAAATCACCTGGTAAAAAGCCAAGTGATTCTCCTGCTTCTACTACTGGTCTTGTTAAAATAATTTTTTTAAACGTGCCATCTTTAAGTTTAGTAACGCCATAGCATACAGCTAAGTATGTTTTACCAACACCTGCTGGTCCAATCGCAAAAACTAAGTCCTTCTTTTCAAGGACGCTAATATATTTTTTTTGTTTAAAAGTCTTTGGATAAATATCTTTACCAGCTTGAGTCCTAATTAGTTCTTTTTTCTCACTTAAAAGTGCAAATAAGCTATCATAATTATCAGAATTTAAAACATTAACGACATATGTAATATCTCGTTCTGAAAAAATTATATTTTTATTTATTAAATCATTTAAGAAATTTAAAATCATCTCTACATGGTCAATAGATTCTCTATCCCCATTTTCAATAAATATCTCATCATTTCTTGCATAAAGTCCAATCTTGAGTAAATCACCAATTAAATTAATGTTACGATCATTAGGTCCTAAAATAAATTGAATGGTACTACTATTAAATTTAAGATTTAATTTTTGGTAATTATTCAAATTCATCTCTCCTTGCAAATTCTGCTATATCTATTCTTTTATTAACTAAAAAATTAAAAGTATAAAAAAATTGATCATTTTCTTTAGATAGTAAAATTATATCATTAATTTTTTCTACATCATATTTCTTTACTAGTAAGAAATTAGTGTATATCATATTAAGTGCACATTCATACGCTTCGTCTTTGTCGTACGATATTATTATATCATTTTTTTCATAAAATACTATATCGTAAGATAAAATGTTCAAAAAATGTTTGTTTTCTTCACCTTTAACTTCATCATATTTTACGTAGTTTGATTTTTTACCAAATTGAAGTTTTAAACCCCATAAATCAATTACTTTTAGTTTATAAGCATTTCCTGTTCTTTCTTCTTTCCAGGTGTTTTTTTCAATTCTAATTGTTTCGTTAGCAAAAAGATCTGCTATGATATACCCATCACTTCTTACATAAGTATTTCCTTCACGACTTTCTAAGTTACCACTAACTAAGATGTCTCCTTTTTCTACGTAATCGTTAATTGTATAAAGCATTCTTCCTTGCCTAATGTTATAAAATTTAATTACACCGCTATATTTAGCGATTAAATCACCTTTTGTATTTTCATCACCAAATATTGGTTTATTTGGTAAAGGTTCTTTTGCTTCAACAAATAAGACCGTCCCAATTTTATTAATATTAATCCATTCATAGTTTGCGTATTTACTTGATAAATCTCGACTGATATCTTTTATGTCCTTGTTTACAAAAGTAAAAGGCCCAATCTTTTTTAAATACTGATTTAAATACTCTTTAATTTCTTTATCAATTTTTGTCCCGCTATATTGTATATTACTTATTGAAAAAGGAAAAATACAAAAATAAATTAAAAAAAAGATGATTCCAATATAATAGAAACATGATTTTTTTAAATGATTTATTAAGTGTTCTTTAATGTCATATATTACGATATATTCAATATTTTTTTCTTTTAAATAGTTAATTATGTTATGATTTCCATCAAATATTACATCATCTAAGGTAATAATTAGATTTTCAAGTTCTAAATCTTGATGTACCTTTAAAAACTCTTTATTATTCATTTTAATTCGTGCTTTCAATGAAAATCACCCCGCTAATTATGCCCTTAATTTCAATCATATATTTATGCATTTTTGTAATCATTAAGTTGTTACCGACAACTTTAAAGCGCTTGAAGGTTATTTCACTTTTATAAAGACTTACTAATTCTTCATAGTATTCAATTTGGACAATATTATTTTGAATTGTTATCTTAAGTTTAAATTCTTCAAGCACAATAATCACCGCTTAATTATATGAAGAAAGATAAAAAAAAGTACTCAATTTGAGTACTTCTAATTAGCGTTTGCCTTTGTTTTCTCTTTGTTTTAACTTTCTTGAGACACTAGGTTTTAAATAGTATTCTCTTTTACGAGCTTCAGCTAGCGTACCAGCACGAGAAACGTCACGTTTAAAACGTCTTAATGCATCTTCTATACTTTCGTTTTCTCTAACTATAGTTTTTGCCATTTGTGAGTCACCTCTTTCCGCTATCATAAATTCCAAACATAATTATACAAAATTTTTGTAATAATGTAAACATTTTTTTAAAAAATATTTAAATTATTAACGAAACATGGTAAAATGGATATAGTAAAAAATGAGAAAGTGGTGGATATAAATGTTATTATCAATAAATATTGATAAAAAACTTCTTTTGATTACTATAGCAATATTAGTAGCATTAATTGTTTTATATTTTTTATTTCAACGTGTTTTTTTATCTAATCAGGTTGTGAAAGCTAAAGGTAAGTTTAAAATTACAAAAAAACAAAAAAAATATGATATTGAGTATATTAGAGAAGTATGTGGTAAATCGAGAAAATATAATAATACTTTCAAAAAACTTAGCAATAAAGCTAAGAAATTGGTTAAAGAATTTTTTAAACGTTATAATCGCATTTTAATTGATTATATATTTATTATTCAATCAAAGAAAAATCCATCACATCGTCACTTACAGATTCTTGTTAAAAATCAAAGCAAAAATAACAAGATTGTCTATAAATGGCGTGAAAAAAAAGGTGTTAAAGGCTTTATAAAAATGACAAATAAATATAAAATTCTTGATGAATTAATGGGTTTCTTGTTTGAATTAGATGAAAATATTGAAGTATACGATAAACGTAAAAATGACAATAATTTAGCGATAGAAGCAGAAAATTATATCATTACTTATCGTTTAGCAAGAAGATAAATTACTACTCCAATCTGTATTAATAGATTGGATTTTTTTATGCAAAAAAGTGAAGAATAGATCTTCACAAAATGCTTTCTATAAGTGCTATTTTTTAATCATTCAATGTTTTTAAATTTATATATAAAACTTAGAATTAAACAAATTTTAAAATATCCAAAGTGTTTGAAGCAAGATATGTAACTTTGGCCTCAATTAATTCTTCTTTACTTCCATACCCATATAATACACCAATTGAATCTAAATTATTTTTATGTGCCCCAATAATATCATACTTACGATCACCAATCATTATTGCATCCTGCACATTAATATTTAATTCTTTTAAAGCATTTCTTATTATGTCTTCCTTTTTTAAATCAATTGTTTCATCTAATGAGGCCCCACAGACCAGGTCAAAATACTGTAATAAATTAAAGTGTTTAAGTATTTTAATAGTAAATGGTTCCGGTTTAGAAGTAGCAATTACTAAAGTTTTTCCGTTCTTTTTTAATTTTTGTAGTAATTCTAAAACATTTGGATAAACACTATTTTCATACATCCCTTTATCTAGAAAATATTCACGATAATAACCAATAGCTTCTAATGCCTGTTGTTCACTAAAACCATAATAAAGAGAAAAGGAATCTTTTAGAGGTGGACCAACAAAAACGTTTAAATCATTAAGATTATTCACTTCAATATGATATTTTTCTAAAGCATACTTTACAGAATTTGTAATACCTAAACCAGAATCTGTTAGTGTCCCATCTAAATCAAATATAAGATACTTTTTCATATTTTATTTCCTCTTGAAATACTTAATAATCTTTTATTCCCATTCAATTGTTGAAACAGGCTTTGCGGTAATATCAAATAGAACACGATTTATCCCCTTAACTTCATTTAACATTCTATCTCTTATTTTAAATAATATATCATAAGGAATCTCTACTGATGTTGCGCTTGTCGCATCTAGCGAATTTACTGCTCTAATTACAACAAAATATAGATATGTACGCTTATTGTTTAGAACACCTGTAGATTTGTAATCTGGAACAACTGTAAAATATTGCCATACTTTTTTATCTAAGCCATATTTTTTAAACTCATCTTGTAATATAGCATCACTTTCTCTAACGATTTCTAATCGTTCTTTAGAAATTTTTCCTGGGCATCTAACTCCTAGACCTGGTCCTGGAAATGGTTGACGAAAAATCATATCCTCACTTAAACCTAAAGCTAGTCCAACCTGACGAACCTCATCCTTATAAAGAAACTTAACTGGTTCAATTAGTTCAAAAGATAATTCTTCTGGTAATCCTCCAACATTATGATGGGCTTTTATTCCTTTACTCTCTAGTATATCAGGATAGATAGTACCTTGCGCCAAATACTTAATCCCTGTAAATTTCTTTGCTTCTTCTTTAAAGCATGTAATAAATTCCCTACCAATAATCCTTCTTTTTTCTTCTGGTTCGTCTATATCTTTTAATTTATCTAAAAAGTAATCAGCAGCGTCTACATATATTAAGTTTAAATCAAACTGATCCTTAAACACTCTAATTACTTCTTCGCTTTCATTTTTTCTAAGTAAACCGTGATTAACATGAATACATATTAGGTTTTTGCCAATGGCTTTATTTAATAAAGCAGCTGTAACACTAGAATCAACCCCACCCGATAAAGCTAAAATTACCTTATTATCTTTAATTTTTTCCTTAAGTTCTTTAACTTGTTCATCAATAAAGGCTAAAGCTAATTCTTTTGTTGTAATTCTTTGAAAATTATCATCTCTTAAATTCATTTGTTTACCTCTCTTCACGATAATAATTAACCCCCAGTGCTTGAGGTGGTTGATTATTTTTATTATTAATAATTGCTGTAAATATTAAGACTATAACAGTTACAACGTATGGTAGTATTTCAAATAACTTAAGTTGAATATTTGAAACATTAATAAAGCTTGGCAAAATGTATAAGCCCCCAAATACAATTGATCCAAAAATAGAGGTAATTGGCTTCCAAAGAGAAAATATTACTAAGGCTACAGACATCCACCCAAAAGCTTCAATTGATGCTTCGACAAAAGTAGTACCTCCACTTCTGTCTAAAACATAATAAAGACCACCTAGTCCAGCAATTCCACTTCCAATTAGGATTGCTATATATTTATATAGGGATACATTAATACCCTGTGTATCAGCTGTTTGTGGTGATTCACCAATACTTCTTAAGAATAATCCTTTTCTTGTATTATTTAAAAATATAGATAATAAAACAGCTATAATAATCGCTAAATAAACTAAAAACCCATGTGACAAAAATATTTTTCCAAACCAACCTAATCTTTCATAACCTACAAATAATTTACTAATTGACCTGCTAGCAACTGTTAAGTTTACTTGATTTATCTTTGAACCAACAAATTTCATAAAACCAACCCCAAAGGTTGTTAATGCTAAACCGGTAACGTTTTGATTAGCTTGAAAAGTAACAGTAAGTAAAGCATAAATTAAACCGCCTAATGCTCCAAATAAAAAGGAAAAGAAAATAGCAAATATAATTATTAAGAACTTAATTATATTATCAACACCAAATATTAAAAAATACGTATTAACCCCAATTACGCCACCTAATGCTCCAAGTGACATTATTCCTGGAATACCTAAATTTAGATTTCCACTTTTTTCAATAATTGTTTCTCCAAGTGAACCATATAAATACACAATACCCATTGAAATAGCAGCGGATAAAAATGGTACTAGCATAAATCATTACCTTCTTTCTTTTTCTTTTTATGTTTAACAATTTTAAATCTAATAAAAAATTCACTAATCAAAATAGAAAAGAAAATAAGACCAATTAAAACGCTCGATAAATTATTGCTACCAAGACGATAAAGGGATGAAACCTTTGAAGTTCCAATGGTTAAGAAAGCAAGAATAAATGAGACAAAAGCCATTATTAAAGGATTAAAATTTGATAACCAAGCAACTAAAACGGCGGTAAAGCCTAAAGAACCAACGGTATCTTTATTAATAGATTGGTTAATAGCTGATGAATATAAAAAGCCAATTATACCACAAATAACACCTGATAAAACTAGTGTCCTTATAATAATCTTCTTTGTATTCATTCCAACATATTTAGCCGTATTTATACTATCACCTACAACAATTACTTCATAACCATGTTTAGTTTTAGTCATATAAAAATAAATAATAACTGTCAAAATAATAATAACTACAATAGGAATAAAGTACTTGTCAATTACAACAGGAAACCATCCTGATTCTGTTGTTGGATTTATAATTCCTGGTGACTCCTTCTTTCCTTTTGCTAAAACATAATTAGTATAAGCAACAAGACCACCAGCAATATAATTCATCATTAAAGTAAATAGCGTCTCATTAGTATTAAATAAAACCTTAAAAATTGCTGGAATTACAGCCCAAATAACACTAGCTACAATACTAGCTAATAGCATAAGAATTATTAATATCCAATTATTTAAACTACTTTTTGCCGCAAAAGTATTTAAATAAAACATTAAAACTATGGAAGCTAAAGCACCAACTAAGACTTGTCCATTTGCACCCATATTCCAATATTTCATCTTAAAGGCAGGAACAATAGCAATACCAAATGCAAGTAACATACATGAATCCATGATTAGTTTCCATGGTCTTATAGTAGCTCCAGTAAAGAGTGTTTTAATAATTTCAAAATAATTGCTCTTTATAACTAAAAAGCATAGAAACATCGCAAATAAGAAAGTTAGGACAAATGAAGAAATTCTTATGAGCATTGCTTTATTTTTATTAAGATCATCTCTTTTTAAAATTGTAAATAGCGGAATATAATTTTTCTTTTCTTCAGTCATTTTGTTACCTCTTATTTAGATATATTTGGTTTCAAACTATCAAGAAGGGAATCTTCTGCAAAACCATAATTTTTTTCAGGATATAATTTTGTTAAATTCTTTTGGCCCAACATCATTAGTCCTATTTCTTCTTTTGTTACATCTTTTGTATGAACAATTCCCATGCTTTCTCCATCACTTAAAACCATGATTTTATCACAAAAAGCCAGTAAGACATCTAAGTCCTCGCCAACAAATAATATTGCGGTGTTCTTAGCTTTTTCTTGATTTAAAAGATCATAAACCATATAAGACGAATTAACATCAAGTCCTCTTACAGGATAAGCGGTAATGATAACATTAGGGTTACTGCCAATTTCTCTTCCCAAAAGAATCTTTTGAATATTACCACCACTTAAATTTTTTACTGGTGCGTCTAGTGATTGAAGTTTAATGTTATAACGCTTTATTAACTCCTCTGCATCATTACGTGCATTTTTTCGATCCAGAAAAATCCCTTTAGAATTTTTGTAGTTTTTCAAAAGTAAATTGTCAACAATTGATAGATTTGGAGCTAATCCAAGGCCGAGTCGATCTTCTGGAATAAAGCTCATCCTAATACCTAATTCGTAAACTTTCTCCTTACTAAATCCAGTAATAGATTTACCATAATGAGTTATTGATCCATTATAGTTACGCATGCCAACAATTGCTTCACATAGCTCTTTTTGACCACATCCAGCAATTCCAGCTACTCCTAAAATCTGCCCTCCCCGTAAAAAGAAATTTAAATTCTTAATTGCTTTTGATCCGTCATCTTTTAAAACATTTAAATCTCTAATCTCCAAAATAGGGGCAGAAGCTTTTATCTTTAACTTTTCTAAATTAGAGTCAACTTTATTCCCAACCATATAATTTGTTAGTTCACGTTCTGATGTATTCTTTGTTTCTAAAGTTCCTATATATTCGCCTTTTCTTAAAACAGATACACGATCTGAAATAGATAAGACTTCGTTTAACTTATGTGTGATTATAATAATAGATTTATTATCATCACGCATTTTTCTAATAATATTAAAAAGCATTTCAATTTCTTGCGGTGTAAGAACAGCCGTTGGTTCATCTAAAATCAAAATATCAACATTACGATACAAGACTTTAATTATTTCAACTGTTTGCTTCTCTGAAACTGACATACTATGAACCTTTTTCTTTAAATCAATTTTGAAGCCATATTTTGAAGCAATGTTTAACACTTTTTCAGATGCTTCTTTAAGAGAAATTTTATCATTTAAACCTAAAATGATATTTTCCAAAGCAGTAAAAACTTCAACAAGCTTAAAGTGTTGATGAACCATACCAATACCATATGAATATGCATCCTTTGGTGAATGGAGTAAAGATAACTTAGAATCAATATATATTTCACCCTCATCAGGTGTATAAATACCAGCAAGAACATTCATGAGTGTTGTTTTACCAGAACCATTTTCACCTAGAATAGATAAGATTTCTCCTTTATATAAGTTAATATTAACGTTTTTATTAGCATAAATCCCTTTAAAATGCTTGGAAATATTTCTTAATTCTAGTTTTATTTCTTTTTTTTCCATATATACCTCACAAAACTAAGATGTTATATAAACCAGAAAGGCAGAAAGATTATCTGCCTTATTTTTTGTTTAATTCCGTAATACCATCAATTATTAAATCAAAATATGGAGCTGAGCGATATTCTGATTCATGAAAATAACCATTCATGATTACTTCTGTTTCACCTTGAAAGTCACCTAAATCATCAACATCAGCAAGATATGATGTTAATGTTACACCATTTACAGTAAATTTTGAAGTATCAAATACATGTAATGTTCCAGCATTAAGTTTTAAAATTGCAGCATCAATTGCAGCCTGTGTTCCTTCTGCAGCAGCTGTACCAACAGCATCAAGTTTAACAGAACCTGTTGCAATATTACCTGAATAATCTTTTTCTTTAACAGCATTACCATTAATTCGCGCGCTAATCATTGTTACATAGTATGGGGTCCAATCAATTTTACTAGAAATAACGTAAGTATTTGGACATTTATTCACTGTCGTTCCATTATAAGTAACGTTTGGTACATTTAAACTTTCACATGCTTCAGGAGCGCCATATGAGTCAGCATGTTGACTAATTAAAACGCATTTATCAGTTTTAATTAAAGCTTCAGCTGCTGATTTTTCTTTATCATAATTGTACCAATCTGATGTATATCTAACTTTCATAGTTGCTGTTTCACAAACGCTTTTAGCTCCTAGATAAAAAGCTGTATATCCAGAAATAACTTCAGCATATGGAAATGCTCCAACATAACCAATAATTGCTTCCTCAGCTGTAATTTGATTGTTAGCAATCATTTCATTCAATTTCATACCAGCAGCAATTCCTGCAAGATAACGTCCTTGATAAATTGAAGCAAAAGCATTGAAGTAATTATCTAAATTAGCAGTGTGTGCTTTTGTTCCAGTTGAATGACAAAAATATACGTTTTTGTTTTCTTTAGCTGCTTTAATCATAAAATCTTCATGACCAAATGAATCAGCAAAAACAATATCACATGTTTGTGCAAGCTCAATAGCTTTTTCATAACAGCCATCATCTTCACCAATACCAGTTGCTAATTCTAGTTGGCTTTTTTTTATACCTAGTTCTTCTAAAGCACGATACATTGAATCAATAAAGTTTTTATCATATGTTGAACTTTCATCATGAAGGCAAATTAATCCAATTTTAATATTCTCTTTTTTAATTGGTTCTAAAGATGTTGTTGTAGTTTCTTTACTACAAGCTGACATTGATAAACATAATACAAACATTAAGACCATAGCAGTTAATACTTTAATTACTTTTTTCATTCTTCTCTCCATTATTTAGTTAAATATTATTTTATTATTAGTCATTTCTTTAATACTAGCCAAAGAAATAACTTTATAACCTTTCTTTCTAAGTTCATTGCCACCATTTTGGTATTCTTTCTCAATTTCTACTACACACCCTACAATAGTTGCTTGACATTTTAAGACAATATCTATTAAACCATTTAATGCTTCACCACTTGCTAAAAAATCATCAGCAATCAAAACATTATCACCTTTCTTAATAAAATCACTATTAAGATAAATTTCATTCTCTACCTTATGGGTATAAGAATAAACTTTAGTAACTACTAAATTATTTGACAAGTTAAGTGATTTACCTTTTTTGGCAACAACAAGTGGAACGTTAAATTCCATTGCTATAGCACATGCAAAAGGAATTCCTGATGCTTCTATTGTTAAGACTTTAGTTACACTCTCTTTAAATATTTTTTTCACTTCAGCAGACATCTCTTTAAGAAGATTTGTATCTATTTGGTGATTTAAAAAACTTGTAACATTTAAGATATCACTATTTATTATTTTTCCTTCTTTAATAATTCTCTCTTCTAATTTTTTCATGTTTGCTCCTAAAAATAAAAAAAATCGATAACCAATGGCTATCGAAAAACTAAAAATGATGCACGAAAATCGTACAATTTTATAGATTTCCAATAGTCGTGTTTAGGCAACACGGTAGAAACGCCTTCGCCATTTAATGAAGGCCTATATTGGTTACTTTATTTAATTACAAATAGATTATATCATATATTTTCATAAAGAAAAGCATAGATTTATTGAAAACGATTTCCATTTTTTATAGATTAAAATCTAAAATAACAAATGATTCTTACTTATTATAAATATAAAAAGGAACTCTGATTTGATAAACTAATCAAAGTTCCTTTTTATTATTAATATCCTTTATTTTTCTTCTAATGTTTTTTTGTCGCCGATACTTAAAATCAAATTAAGGATAATTCCAAAGATTGCTGCTCCAGCAATACAAGGAACCTGGATACCAAATAAAGGAATATTACCATTAAAAGCATATTGTCCACCAACACCAATAATAATAATTGATGCAATAACAGCTATATTTTTTGATGAAAACATATCAACTTTTTTGTCAATCATAATGGCAATCCCTTGAGCGGCAATTGCCCCAAATAGATATATTTCAAGTCCGCCAATAACAGCTAGAGGAATACCATATATTACTTGAATAAGGGGAGTAAAGAATGAAATAACCATTGCAATAATTGCTGAAACAATTAAAACTGGTACACTAAATACTTTTGTGATCGCCATTGTACTAATATTCTCACCATAATTTGTTCCAGCTGGTCCACCAACCATTCCAGAAATCATATCGCAGATACCATCACCAATCAAGTTTTTGTCTAACATATCAACAAGATTATATTTCATTTTGGCCCCTTTATTTTTGGCAACATTTTTTACATAAATATCTAATTGATACATATGAGCAGTAGATTCAGGAATTGTGGCAATGGCGATTGGCATAATCGCTGCAACTGCTACCCATGATACTTTTGGTAAGGAGAAAGATGGAACAGCAAATAATGAACCATTACCTAGTTTCCAAAGTGATGCTTTTAATGATTCTTCAGGCATTACCCTAAATAAGCTAATATCTCCATGAGAAAAAGCTAAAATTAATAACGCAACAAAGCAACCGGTTAATGCCCCAAAAAGTAAAGGAAGTTGACCTAAAAGTCCTTTTAAGTACTTCGTATAAACTACAGTTGAAATTAATGTTACAAGTGCTACAATTGTCCATAAAATAGTTGTAGGAGTTTGCAATGTTACATTAGGAATGGCATCGCCTAAAGCATTTCCAGCAAGCGTAATACCTATTATCATTGCGACAGGTCCAGTAATCGTTGGTGGCAAAATTTTTTCAACTGCTTTTGTACCACAAAATCTCACAATAATACCAGCAATAATAGACACGATACCTGACATAATAATACCAAATTGTGCATATTGAATCGCTTCTGTTGGTAAAATACCATTAATTTTTTCAAATCCTTGTGCTGCACTCATACTAGATATTGCTGTTAAATAAGCAAAACTAGAACCATAATAAAGGGGGATTTTTTTCTTTGTAATTAAAATAAAACAAAGAGTGGCTAGTCCACTTGCAAAAATTGTTGTTGAAACATGAAATCCCGTTATTAATGCTACAGTTACAGTTGCTGGGAACATTACTATTACTTGTTGTAAAGCATATAGCATTAGTTTCCAAAATGTTGGTTTTTCCTCTGGCAGATATCCTACCTTATGTAAATCATTTTTCATATTTTCCTCCTAATACGAATTTTATTGTTAGTGTTTTTAACACAAAGCAATCAATAATTACTCTCTAGATAATAGTTTAACAACGGTTTCTTTATCAGTACAATCAAATTTAACATCGACTATTTCAGCATTTGATGTTGGTATGTTTTTACCAACAAAATCAGCTTTTATTGGTAACTCACGATGACCCCTATCTACTAATACAGCAAGCTTAATTGTTTTAGGGCGCCCAAATTTAAGAATTGCTTCTATTGCTGCTCTAGCGGTACGTCCCGTATATATAACATCATCGCATAATATGACATCTTTATCTTTTACAGAAAAATCAATCTCTGTTTTATTTATTTTAGGCATTTCACTAATTTCTGATAGATCATCACGATATAAGGAAATATCTAATTTACCAATCAAAGGCTTCTTACCTTCGAACTTATATATATATTCTTGGATAATTGATGCCATTGGTACTCCTCTTGTAATAATTCCAACTAAAACAACATTCTCAACCCCATTACATTGTTCAATTATTTCATGTGCAATTCTCGCTATTGAACGATAAATCATTTCTTTCTCCATTAATACTGCTTTTTCTTTCATACAATATTCCTCCTTTAAAATTAAAAAAGTTTGCACTTGTAAGAGTGCAAACTAATCATATCTAATATAGTATAATTATAAGTTTATCTGCATCTTACCAGTATCTCGTACTGATTTAAAGATTTCATTCCATATAAGTATACCCGTTATTTTACTACATGTCAAATGTTTTTTTATTTTTTTATATATTAGAAAGAAAAATACATTTACATAAAAAAATGGGAACAACATCTAGTAAGTATAGGTATTATTCCCAATAATTTTTATTTATTTAATTATCTTTTGACTCTTCTTCAGTCTTTACTTCTTCTTTAGTTTCTTCTCTTACATCTTTTTTAGGCTTTGGAAGTAATACTTTTCTTGATAAGTCAACACGACCCTTTTCATCAACACCAATAACCTTAACATTGATATAATCACCAATCTTAACTAAATCTTCAACCTTTTCAACACGTTTATAATCTAGTTGAGATATATGGCATAAGCCTTCTTGGCCTTCCCAAATTTCAACAAAGCAGCCAAATTTTTCAATTCTTACTACTTTACCTAAAAATTCGTCGCCTACTTTAGCTTCACGAACAAGATTTTCAATTAACTTAATGGCTTTATCAATAAAGAACTTATCTTCATGCATAATGGTAACGCGTCCATCTTGTTCGATATCAATCTTAACATTGTTACATTCTTCGATAATTGCAGTAATAGTCTTTCCACCTGAACCAATAACGTCTCTAATCTTATCAGGATTAATTCTCATAAGTTTTACTTTTGGAGCGTAACTTGAAACATCCTTACGTGGTTCTGGAATAGTTGCAAGCATATTTGCAAGAATCTCTAAACGGCCTTTTTTAGCTTGTGCTAAAGCTTCTTGTAAAATGTTTTTTGATAATCCATCTATCTTAATATCCATTTGTAAAGCTGTGATACCATTCTTAGTTCCAGCAACTTTAAAGTCCATATCGCCAAAGTGATCTTCTAAGCCTTGAATGTCTGTTAAAACTGTATAGTTTTTGCCATTCTTAACAAGACCCATCGCAATACCAGCAACTGGCGCTTTAATTGGTACACCTGCAGCCATTAAGCTCATTGTCCCAGCACAAATTGTTGCTTGTGATGAAGAACCATTTGATTCTAAAATTTCTGATACAACACGGATTGTATATGGAAATTCATCTTCTGATGGTAATACTTGAAGTAATGCTCTTTCGCCTAATGCGCCATGACCAATTTCTCTTCTTCCTGGTGAACCATAACGACCAGTTTCTCCTACTGAGAACGAAGGAAAATTATAGTGTAACATGAAGCGTTTTTCATCTTCAACATTAATACCATCAATTATTTGTGATTCACCTAAAGCACCTAAAGTAGTAATTGCAAGGGCTTGGGTTTGTCCTCTTGTAAATAAAGCTGAACCATGAGTTCTAACTAAAATATCAATTTGAGAATTAAGTGGTCTTATTTCATCAATTTTACGGCCATCAGGACGAATCTTATCTTCAGTAATTAAGCGTCTAACTTCATTAACTTCAAATTCTTCCATTACAGCTTTTGCATCTTTAACCATTAGTTCTACTTCTTCTTTATCTAAACCTTGGTTATGATATTTTTCTTTAACTAAATCAGCTATTTCAGTAACAACAGCATCTATTTTTGCTTGACGTTCAAGTTTATCTTTAGTAAAGACTGCTTTTTCAATTCTTTCTTTAGCTAAAGGAGTAACAAAATTTCTAACGTCTTCGTTAATTGTCTTTAATTCAATAACCATTTTTTCTTTACCAATTTCTTTAATAATATCATTTTGAATTTGGCAAAGAACCTTAATTTGTTCATGACCGAACATGATGGCATCAAGCATATCATCTTCGCTAACTTCTTTAGAGCCAGCTTCCACCATATTAATCGCATCAATTGTTCCAGCAACTGTTAAATCAATATCTGAATTAGCAAGTTGTTCAACTGTTGGATTACAAATAAATTCACCATTAATACGGGCAACAACAACTCCAGCAACTGGGCCATTGAATGGTACACCACCAAGTCCTAATACAAGGCTTGAGCC
The DNA here is from genome assembly GCA_023410715.1 of Bacillota bacterium. GTDB lineage: Bacteria > Bacillota_I > Bacilli_A > Izemoplasmatales > UBA1188 > JAEYPN01. The sequence goes on along the minus strand of JAEYPN010000026.1, from coordinate 152,786 downwards.
AAATAAAGACATCATTTCTGGTGAATTATCAGGATTAGCACTTAAAACTGTATTAACGATTTGTACTTCATTTCTAAAACCCTCATCAAATAAAGGTCTAATAGGTCTATCAATTACACGACTAGTTAATGTTTCGTGTTCTGAAGGGCGACCTTCCCTTCTTAAAAATCCCCCGGGAATTTTTCCGGCAGCATACAATTTTTCTTGGTAAATGACCATTAAAGGGAAGAAATCTTGGGTTGTTGGTTGTTTCCCAACGCACGTTACAGACAATACAGCTGTGTCATCATATCTTACAAGCGCAGCACCTTGTGCTTGCTTGGCAAGTTCTCCACTTTCGATAACTAATTTTCTACCACAAAAATCATATGAAAAAACATGTTTTTCACTCATTAGTTTACCTCTTTTTTTTCTTTTCTATTTATACATTTATATATTTTACCACAATTTGAGATTTATATCTACATTTTATCAATAAAAGCATCCTTTTTTAGATAAATAAAAACACCACTTCATTTTGACTTAAAGTAGTGTTTTTTAATTTTTTAATTAACGACGTAAGCCTAACTTGTCGCAGAGATTACGATATCTTTGGATGTCTTCGTTTTTTAAATATTGTAACATAGCACGACGACGACCAATTTTAGTCATTAGACCTCTTTTTGAGTGGAAATCGTGAGTATGAACTTTTAAATGTTCATTTAAAAGCTCTATTTCTTTAGAAACAATCGCGATTTGAACTTCTGCAGATCCTGTGTCTTTTTCATCTCTTTGGAATTGTTTAACAATTCCTAAACGTACTTCTTTTGTAAGCATGTTATTTTCCTCCTTAATTATTAACTTACCTAAAACTATGATAACGGCTGAGGTACCAATATCTTAGTAAAAGGCGCTATTAACATTCTATCACAGTTAAATTAATAATGCAAATAATTTTTTTATATAACACTTAAAACAACTTATTCAGTAATATTATTATAAACTGTTTGCCAGCCCATAACCTTTTTTACTTCTTCTTTAATTATTTCTGAAATCTTAATACTTGTTATAACTCTTGGATGATTGCTTGCCCCTAAACCATCACTTGCAACTATTCCACTGCTACAATCAAGTAAATGATAGATTCCATTAAATTCTAAGTTTAACTTATTAACCACATCTTTTACATAATAACCTGGTAATGATTGATTGATTAGTGAATCATACGGTAAGACAAACTTAGCATTTGAATAAGTGGTATGAAGTTTTCTTAAGAAAGCTTCCGTACTTTCCTGAAATTCTTTAATATATTTTTGTTTTTCTACTTCCTTATTAGTAATATTAATCTTCGCATAAAAATCATTTAAGCCCAAGAAATATAAAATTAAATCTGGTTCAAACTCCGTAGTAGCATAAGGAATTATAACTGGATCTTGGTTTGTTATACCAACATAATTGAATAAGTATGGAACGTTAATTGTTCCATCATTATGAACATTATATCCCCATCTAACACCCCAACCACTTAAAGAAATTTCTTCAACATCTGCATTAAACATTCTTGCGGTTAAATACATAAATGATTTTAAACCATCAGAATTACGAGCTGTCTTAGTATCTGTTGGACTTGATGTTAAGTTACCAAAACCTGCAGTAAATGAATCGCCAATAATTAAGACTTTACGATCATTATCTTGATTAGGTGTCGTAAAATAACCATCACAAGATAAATCAATTAAAGCGGCAGTATTATCAATCGCTTCACTTCTTTTAATAACTTGAATAGAATGAAATCCCTCATCTAAATTTTGTGCTAAAGTATATATAGCAGTCAAGCCTTTATTAAGCGCAATTACTTTTCCTTCTGGATAAACCTCGCCATCAACTAATACTGCAATATAAACACAATTATCTAGCGTTACATTGTTTGAATATAGAGTTGCGTCTAATTTTGTACCATAGAATGATACTTTAAATCCACTAGCTGTGTAGTAAAAATAATTTCTCTTGGCTTTTTCATTATAATAGTTACGACCATCCCAATTTACATACATAGGATTAGTTAAGTCTATTTCTTTAATCTTGTTTTTAATATTTGCGTCAATTATTTCAAACATAATTTCCTCTGATTTTTTCGATTCTAAATCATCATCAAAAGCGGTCATTTTTAGTGAGTATTTACCATAATCTAATACAAGTGATAAATCAAAACCACTTTTAATATTATATTTTTTTTCTGTACCATCAATTATAACATAAGCGCAATACCTTAATCCATTAAGCTCATCAAAAGTAATAATACCTTCAGTTATTTTTATGTTTGTCGGCGCATTTAACTCTTTAATGGTTGTATTTAATACTGTTGTGTTTTTCTTTGTTGTCGTAGTAATTGTGGTCGCTTTTTTTGCACAACCACAAAGTGTTAACAACATTAATATAATTAGAGCTTTTTTCATTTATTTATTCAATACTGCAGAAAGAACCGTAAATGATCCCTCAGTTAAAGTAGCTGAAGCTGGCATAATTACCATCTTGATTAATGATTTAACTTGTTCAGTAGTTAAGCCAGTACCAATATTTGCAAATTCAATTACTAGTTCTTGAATAGTTCCATCTAGTATTATTTCTGTTTTGTTAACTTTTACGCTATCAAAAGGATTACCATTAGCATCAACTTTAATAACAAGTCCTAAGCCAACATCACCTTTTACTTTTAAAACTAATTTTTTATAATCACCATTATCTAGTTTAAAATTAGCACGGCACCACATGCCATAGCCACTTGATAAACCAATAACTGATATTTTTGTTCCTTCTAATTCGTTTACAAATGTAAATGATGATGGGCGATCAGTATCCCAATTAGCATTTACATTAAATGATCCATCTGGATTTGTTTCTCCGCCTTCATTTTCACCATTTGATCCTTCTTTAAAAACATCCCTATTTTCGTCAAAGACAATGTTATTTCTAACTTTTGTCCAATTTTTAACTTCCATAATTTTTTCAGCAATTATATCTGAAGTTCTAATGTGAGTTTTAACGTTTGCATGGTTATTAGCACCTAATCCATCACCATTAGACCCATTTGTAGGAATTGTAAGTGAATAAACAAATGTTCCAATTTCAGTATTTACTTTTTCACTTATTTCAATATTATAAGGTGTTTCTGAGCTTGACTGTGTATGAACTTCAACAATAATTGCATTAGGATAAATATTATGTAATTTCTTTAAGAAAGCTTCGAAAGCTACTTTATATTCTTCGGTTAACTTTGCCTTATTAGCTGATTGTGCAGCTGAATTAATAAAAGCATTAAAGTCATTCATACCTAAGTTAAGAATAATAACATCTGGTGTATAACTTAAATATGCTTGTGGTTCATTAACCACGCTACCATTTACTAACATCCCAACTCTTTCAAAAGCGTAAGGAATATTAATTTTTCCATCAGTAGTATTCCAACCATATTTTACACCCCAGCCACTGGCATTAACCATCTCAACATTAGCATCAAACATTCTGGCAGTTAAATAGCCAAAAGCTTTTAATCCATCAGAATTTTGTGGAGTTTTAACAACGTTTGTATCAGTAGCTAAGTTACCATAACCAGCAGACCCTGAAGCGCCAATAACTAAGATATTATGAGTTTTTTTATTTTCTATTGGTGTTACAAATTTATTATCAGTTGTAAGGCTTACTAAGGCAGTTGTATTATCTATTGCTTCTGTTCTTTTTAATACTTCTACATGATGATAGCCTTCTGTAAGTCCACTTGCTAAAGTATAATTACCATCAGCATTATTAAGTGCAATTGTTTTTCCTGCTTCAGGATAAACCTCACCGTCAACTAAAACAACAATATAAGCACATGTTTTAAGTGCTGATGTAGCAGTTGAGTAGATATTTGCAGTTAATTCGGTTCCGAAAAAGTCAACTTCAAAACCACTTGCTGTGTAATAAAAATAATTTTTCTTAGATGATTCATCATAAAAATTACGGCCATTCCATCTAATATAATTAGGATCAGTAAGTAATAATTCACTTAACTCTTTCATTTTTTCTTCCTCGTATTTAAAAGTAACTTCATTAGAAAATTCTGATGTTATATCATCAGATACAGCTTGAATTTTAATTTTATATTCGCCATAATCTAAAAAAAGTGTTAAATCATAATTGTTCTCAACAAAGTATTGTCTAGTACTATCAGCGCTTGTGACTGAAATACGGTATTTCTTAGCACCAGCTACTGCCTCAAAAGTAAGGATTCCTTCACTTGAAATCATAAGATTTTTAGGTGTTTCTAAAGTTTGTTTAGTTAAAGATTTACTACTTGTAATAGTATTTGTCGTTTTACTTGCGGTAGTAGGCACTTTTGTCGTAACCTTGTTACATCCTACAAGCAAGAATGTGGTAACTAATAATAAACTTAATAATAACTTTTTCACTTTCATTCTCCTTTTTTAATTATAAACGCTAAATCTAAATCAATATTTTGAAATTTTAGATTTAACATATTATTAACGCTACACAAACTCTCCTTTTTTACTACTTTTCCTTCTTTTGTCTCATATAAATATAATTCATAATTTCCATCTTCAAATGGAATATTAAATTCAGCACTTAAAACTTTTTCTGGTAAGGATTCTGAATGAATCCATTTATCATTAAAGATATAGCCATAAATTTCTTTTTCTAATAAATAACCCATAAGTGTTAACCCACTAGTTGACTCTTTAATTCTTGTAAATGGTTTATGGTAAAGATCAATTTTTTTACTAAAGTTTGCGGCTCCATCTAAGCGCCACCATAAATTGTGTCCTTCAAAGAAGCTATCCCACCACCAGTGCATTCCACCAGCAGTAGCCCCACCCATAATACCAGCCCAGGCTGCTTGATGAATAGTGATTCCTGTATTGTCTAAGTCATATGTACCATGTCCTGTTCGCCAATCAATACCTATTTCTTGCATAACTACAGGTTTTTTATATTTATTTAATAAATAATCGGTTTTTTCAGGAATCGCAAGTAATAGATTTTGATAATCAAAGTTATAGCAATGAGGATTAATAAAATCAATAGAATCAAGAAAATACGCATCACCTTCAAACATCTTAAATGATGTGGTAACTAAATGATTATAGCAATCGATACTTTTTATATACTTAGCCATTTCATCATGCCATAAGCTAACATTTTTTGCACTGTAATTATCAGTCCAGTCAACTTCATTAAATAACTCCCAAGCTAAAATTGATTCATAGCACCCATATCTACCAACTATATAATATAGTTCATCTTTAAAACTCTTTCTTGCAAGTTCATTTGTAAAAAATTCTTCAGGTTTCTCTAAAATCCCACCTAATTTTTTATTATAAGGATTTATATGCCAATTTGGATTAACAATCTCAGAAAACTGCCCATGATTAAGTAAAGTTAAATAAATTTTAATATCATTATTTTGTGCTAATCTTAAGACATGGTCAAGTCGTGATGCTTGATTTAATCTTGTTGAAAAATCATTATATTTTTTACCAGCATGTAAGGAAAAAGCCCAATTGCTCATCCATACTCTTGCAATCTCTAAATTATGTTCTTTGAATATTTTAAACCAGCGGACATAATCTTCTGTCTTTTTAAAAGTACTATTATACCAAGCTAAATTTAAGCCAACAGGCATAAAAGTTTTTTCATTTAAAGTAAATGTACGGTTATTGACTTCATCAATATCTACAATATTACTTCTAGACTTATCACCAATAATTGTGATTTGGTCTTTATATATTAAGGTGTTACCATTGTTTTCTAATTTAATTTCATAATTCCATATGCCTGATTCCTTTGGCAAAAAATTTACTTCAAAATATTTTTCATCCCCAAATTCAACCCATTCATATCCTTGATTATTTTGAAATTTTGGATTATACTTTACTTCATAATCACATGTAAAAAAACCAGGACGATAATATTCCTTTCCATTTATAGAAAAAGTTCCTGATACTTTAATAAAATCTAAATCATAAGGATTACCAAAATCCTCAATTTTTTGATCAAGATAAATTCTAAAAGATACAATCTCATTTACAATATTTTTACTTTTTAATTCTACTTTAGTTATTTGCATATTTAGCACCACTTAAGTTTATAGATAGCAGCGAGCGCTGCTATCTATTTTTCTTAAGCTTTCTTTTTTATTTTTTATTATTCAGTAACATTTGCAACTGGTGCTTCTGCTAAGAAAGAAATTTCTGTAACATAGAATTCACCTGTTGTAATAGTTTGTGAGTAAGGCCAGAAAACAATTTTTTGCATTTGATCATCAAGCATTCCTAGTGCTTCTAAATCCCATATGAATGTAGTTTCTTCTGCACCTACTGAATGATATTGTTTGTTGCCTTCTTTTCCATCGTACTTGTTATTTGTTGGTGTGTTAACATCAAGCTTCATACCAAGTGATAATTCTTGTGAACCAACAACTTTTACAACAACATATTTCATTCCTTCTGGAACAACGATGTTAAAACGACCCCATTGAGTTGCAGCAGTACCCATACTTAGTACTTGTACTTTATTAACAACAGTTTCATCATAAGCCATAGTAGAACCGCCTTGTTGAAATCCAGTGATTTCTACATTTGTTAGTAAAATTTCAGGACCTACTGGTTCTTCAACTTCCTCGCCTTTTACTTCATAAACTTTGAATGATTTAACATAAATAATGTCGCCATTTTGTGCACCATCAAGTAAACCAAATTGGAATTCCATAGCTGCACCATATCCACCTTCTGGTTTTTCAACATCAAATTTAAATTCAAATTCATATATTTCAAATTCATTAGAAATACTGATTGTTTTTTGTGAACCTGTGAAGTCTAACATCCATACATTATCAACTGAACCATCTTTTCCTTGACCAAGTCTAAAAGCAACTTGACGTTCAGATGAAGCTTTAACTTCAATTACAATTTTATATGATTTACCAAATTCTAGTTTTTCAATTGAAGTTAATTTTGCCTTATTAGCTGATGCCCAACCACCAATAGTTTCAACTGTGATAACACCAACGCCATCAACTACTTCAGCTGTAGCACCTTCAACAGATCCAACTGTTTCATTTAATAAGTCTAATACTTCAGTTTCTTCTTCAACTACTTCAAAAACCTTGAATGATTTAACAGAGATAACATCACCATTTTGAGCGCCATCAAGTAAACCAAATTGGAATTCCATAGCTGCTCCATATCCACCTGCTGGTTTTTCAACGTCAAATATAAATACAAATTCATATTCAGCATATTCTTGAGTAATGTCAATTGTACCAGCTGTTAAAGTAGTAAAGTCTAACATCCATACGTTATCAGATGAACCATCTTTTCCTTGACCAACTCTAAAAGCAATTTGACGATCAGATGAACCTTTAACAATAATTTTAACTTTATATGTTTTACCAAATTCTAATTTATCAATTGAAGTTAATTTTGCCTTGTTAGCTGATGCCCAACCACCAATTGTAGGAACAGTAATAACGCCAACACCGTCAACCATTTCAGCTGTAGCTGATTCAACAGATGCAACAGTTTCATTTAATAAGTCTAATACTTCAACGTCGTTTGTTTTTTCAACTGCATTAGCAACATAGAAATCTTTAATGATAATTCTATTGCCTTCAACTTCGTTTGCACCATTAGATACACTACCAACTTGGAATTCAAGTTTAGGACCGTTAGCAACAGACTCTACGTCATATCTAAATAATACTTTGAATGTTACAAATTCTTCAGTAACATTTAGGATAATATTATTGCAATCAGTAAAATATGTATACCAAGGATCAACGCCAAGATTTTGTCCCATAATAATCTTAATGTCACGTGCTTGTTCAGCTTTAACAGTAAGAACTAAATAATAAGCTTTACCAAAATCTAAGCCTGATAAGTCAAATCTTGCTTGTGATGCACTTGCCCAACCAAATGCTTTAGGACTTAAAATATATGCGCCTGGATATTCAGGAATTTCTGGATTTTCAACTTCATTAGTTGCTTCTGGTCCAGCTTGGATTAAATCAAGAACTTTATCACCAACTTCGTATTCAACTGTTTGTGGACGATATACTTTAACCTTAGTTTCAAATTTAGCTTCATTTCCTGAGCTATCTTTTACAGTAATAATAATCTTGTAAGTACCAAGTTCATTAACATTAAAGCCACCCATATTAACCATTGAAGCTAATAATTCAATATTACCATCAACATTGTCAGTAATTGTAATGTAGTCATTAATATTAAATTCTGAACCAACTTCTACTTGTTCAGGTAGAGTAGATCCAATAACTGGAGCTTCAGTATCTTTTTCAGCTATAACGTTGAATGTAAGTACAACTTCACTTGATTCACCTTGTGAGTCTGTAGCTTTAACAGTAACTGAATATTGACCAACTTTTGTCATATCAATAGCATTTACGTTATATTCAAGTGCAACAGCTTTGTTATCTTCAGCATCAAATGCTAAAACATAATTTTCGATTACAGGAGCAGCTTCTCCTACTGCGAATGTTTTTGGTAATGATTCATTTACAGTTAATTTAGGAGCTTTATTTCCTGCTGATAATAAATAGATTTGCATGTTATCAAATGAAACAACGTTGTTTTGTTCTTCGCTGCCCCAAGTAAATGTACCAATCTTTAATTCCATCTTAACTTTTGTACCTTCTGCATCAGTTGGATATCCTTGTGAATTAGAAGCGTGTACATAGAATAATACATAGTTAGTTTGCCAATCAGTAGTGATTGTGAATGATTGATTTGAAGCACCTGCAAAGTTTTCAATCCATTTTAATGCTTCAGTAGTTGATAAACCAATACGTACTGTCATTTGACGTTGAACTTGTGCTTTAACATCAAATTTTAATAAGTACCAGTTACCTTCTGTCAAAGTACTTGTAGTTAAAACAGATGTTCCATCAGGTAAGAAATCTAGACGTGGAGATAATGCACTATCCCAACCTGGATTAGCTGAACCAGCGATTGTATGAACTAAGGCACCATCTTTAACTTCAAGAGTTAATGTTTCAGGTGTACTTCCACCATTTAAACCCCATTGTTTTTGATAAGTTGCATCATTAAATTCTGAATCACCAACAATCTTAGTATCAATCATTGTTGTAAATACAACTTTTCTTGTAATTTGTCCTTTATTACCGCTTGAGTCTAAAACATAAATTACAACCATTTGTTCTTCAGTAGAATTTAAATCAACATTTACCCAATCAACTTTTAAACTATTTCTTAAATTACCATCAATGTTATCATTAGCTGTAACATCTCTAAATAATAATACTTCAGCAACAGTCTTATCTGCAGGAACATAAATGATTTCATCCATAATATTACCAGCATTTAATTTAACTTCTGGAGCGATTGTGTCTTTAGCAGAACCAAATGATAATGAAACAAATTCAGCTCCTGTAACTGTAACTGTTGAATCAGTAACTGGACCGTTAATTCTTACATAAACTACATGTTCTCCTGCTTCAAAATTATATTTGTCATGACCAATTGCGTTTGTCATAGCAACAGTAACTTCACCAGCAGCCACTACATTAAGTTTAATTCTAACAATAGCATAATTTGCAAATGTTTCATTAATTTCTCCGCCACTAAATGGAGATGCAGTTAATTCTTCTACAAAGTTAAAAGGACCAACTTCAACAACAATAGTACGTAGAGCTTTTGTTTCGTTCCCAGCTGCATCTTTGCTTGAATAATTTAATACATATTCACCAGGAACAAATGCATTTACTTCGCCTGTAACAACGATGCTATTTGTGATTGTACCATCTACTACGTCAATTGATGCAACACCTGCTAGTGGGTTGAAATCAGCACCAACTAAAATAGTTGTGTTTGCAACACCAGTTAAGGCAGGGCCCTCAACGTCAACGATGATAACTGTAACTTTTCTTGTAACTGTTTCAACATTACCTTTACTATCAGTTGCAGTATAAGTTGCATAGTATTCACCTACAGCGTTTGGATTAACATTACCTTTATATTTAATATTAGTAATTTCAACTCCCTGTGCATCGTGGGCTTTTACACCTTGTAGTGGGATGAATTGTTCACCTTTACCGATTGTGATATCTTCAACACCGGTAAATGTAATCTTTCCTTGAACAGTTGAACTTGGTGCTGTTGAAGGAGCCTTTGTTGTAGGCGCTTTTGTTGACTGTGTTTTAGTCGTAGGCGCTTTTGTTGATGATGTAGTTTTACGGCATCCAGCAATGGATAACACTACAACACATAAAAAAATCAATAAACCAATCTTCTTTTTCATAATTTCCTCCTTATTTAAATATAAAATTTATTATTTTACTTCTTAATATTTGGTAATTTCGTACTATTATTTAATATCACTAAATAACTATTTCTCCCTATTCCTTTTAATTTCCGGCAATTCCAGATTTATCTACACCTTCAATAAACCATCTTTGACATACAAAGTAAATGACAAGTAATGGAAGTATTGAAAGAAGTGTACCTGCAAATAAAATTCCTTCATTAAATGACTCTAAAGCAGCACCATTTCCAACAGTTGCCCCACCTGGAAAGAGTTGATTATATAGTGATCTGAAGCTTGCAACTGCCATTGACAATGTTGTATAATTACCACCAAAATATAGAGTTGCTAATGAAGTTTCATTCCAGTACCATACAAATGAATATAATCCACAGATTAGGAAAGCAGGTAAACTCATAGGGATGGCAATTCTAATAAATATTTTTAATTGTGATGCTCCATCAACTTCAGCTGCTTCTATCAATTCTTTAGGAATTACTTTAAAGAATTGATAGAAAATCAGAATAAATAATGTTTGTCTTAAACCATATCCCAATGCTGCTGGAAAAAGGTAGGTTTTTAGTGTACCAATAATTTTAATTCCTGTTTTAATCTGAATTTCATTAAATTTTACAAAGTTAGGTCTAAAAGTAACAATTGTTGGTACTAAGAATGAAGCGATTAAGATAATCATTAAAAGCTTCTTAAATGGGAAATCATAAGTCGCAAATCCATAACCAATAAGAGCGCTTGAAACAAGAGCTATAATAGTTGGATAAATTGACACCTTCAACGAGTCAAAAAGTGAATCCCAGAAATTTAATGTTTTCATTGCTTTAGTAAAGTTACTAAACTGAAATGTTGAAGGAACCCAAACCTTAGTAGAATCAATTAAATCCTCTAAGTTCATAAGTGATGTTGCTAGCATTCTAAGCAAAGGATAGAGGTAAATGAAGCTAATGCCAATAAGTAAAATATACATAAACATTTTAAAGATTAGCCCGTCATTACCCCTGCGACCAAATAATACTCTTTTAACTTTATTTTTGTTCATATGGTCCCTCCTTAGTTATATTTAATACTTGATAGTTTGACAATTAGGGAATAAACCGAAATTACCAGTAAATCAATACCAAACAAAATCCATGATAATGCTGCTTGATAAGCTTCGCCATAACTTGCAACAGGTAAATTACTTATTAAATTTATAATTGGATTGAATGACCCTAAGTTTGTATAAATGACTGTTGTATAAATAATGTTAATATACATTAAAGGCATTAAAGATGGTAAGGTAATTTTCCAGAATGTTTCCCACATTGAAGCCCCATCAACTTCTGCTGCTTCATATATAGCTGAATCCATTTTTTGTAAGCCAGCTAGGAAAATTAATGTCTGAACCCCTGATAACCATAATATTAAAACTATTCGTCCAAAGGCTGAAACCAATATTTCAGATAAGAATGCCGGAAATAATGTTCGCATTGATTCCGCAATTGTCCCATTTTGGATCGCTGGAACAGTTAATAAATTAAATTGGTCAAAGTATGATAACATACTACCACTTAGTAAAATTACAGGGATGAAGAATATTACTCTAAAAAGACCTTTTCCTTTAATCTTTTGATTAAGTAAGAGCGCTAGAATTAGAGAAAATATCATAACTATTGGCACAATTAAGGCAATATCTTTTAAGAAAGATACAATAGTTTCTACATGAGTAGGATTTTTAGTAAAAATCTTTTCAAACTGTGTAAATCCAAATCCTTTAATTACATATTTTCTGATACTCTCGCCTGTCTCTTCATTGATAATTTTTACTATAAAATTAGCTTCATTAGCCATAGCCATTCTAATTGATCGTATTATTGGTGATAAACCAAATATAAACAGCCCAATCAGCCATGGTAAGATAAATAGTAATCCCGTGACAGCCCTTTTAGTTTTATTAGATAAATGACGATATTTTTTTGCTAACCATACTAAACCAGTATAATAAGCCATTAAATATAAAGGTTTTTTTAAAGATTTGTTATAAAATCGGCTAATTACACCTACTAACTTGTGCCATAAATTAACGATAAATTCAAATGCTTTTCTTAAAAAGCCTTTTACTTTTATAAGTAAGTTTTTCATGATACCACCTCATAATTCATCGCTTGAATCGTGATACCATTATATTCTGCATCTAAAGCATTATAGTTAATATAAATCTTCTTACCATTGCTATAAGTAACTTTGGCTACTCCTGGTAAGACATATTCATGATTAATCATAGAGGCTCCAATCACATACTTTAAAGCGTTATTAACCTTATTATAAGTTTTGATAATTTCATCATGCCATAGGTCATATTGCGAAGTATAAATATATTCAAAATTTGTAAATCTTAAATTGTATGTTGGTGATGATGTAACGATAAATGAAGGTGCAATATTGTACTCAACAAGTCTTAACGCAAATAAGTCATAATCACTAATAAAGTTTGTATTAGGTGAGTAAAGTTCAACATAACCACTAAGTAATAAACTAATAAATGGAATTGAGTCAGTGATAAAAGTATATTTATTTGATTCATAACTTGCTTCGTAATACTTATCTGTATAATCTAAAGCATACGCATTTGGTTCATATAAACCAAGTGAGAACTCATTTGCCATTTTTGCAAGTTCATTTGTATAAGTAGTAATATTATTACTACGGAAGTAGTTTTTTGATTTATAACGGTAACTTGAAAGACTATTTCCAACGCTAGTTAAAGCTAAGGAATTAATATCTAGTTCTTCATAAATTTCTTTATAATCTAAAACTTTATCACTCATACCATTTGGGTTTAAAAAATATGCTTTTTCTAATATAGAACTTGTTGAAGTAAACTCGTATACTGACATATTAATCTTTTTGACAGTATCGTACATTATGCTTGAACGATATGATGTGACTAAATCTAGGTATGAAGAAATATCATAGTTATTATCACTAATATATTTAGTTAATTCGAGTAAATCTTTTTTAGAACCAAGATTACTACTTACACGAGGTTTGAACTTAAGATTATCGAAATAACCACCTTTATTCCAACCCATGTAAACAATATTAAAATTTCTAATATCATGTTCTAAGTCTTTAATAATTTCTAATAATTCATTATACTTTGTCATTTCGACATAGTTTTTACCAAACAAACCATTTTTGTAATCTTGACCAATGACATTTAAATTAAGTTTTATATTGTCATATGCTTCATACTTTGTTAAATTCAAGTAATCATTTTTGTATAGATTAGCCATTCCAACGTAGTTGGCTTGTTCATTACGTAAGAAATTATATTCAACCCTAATATCCTGATCATACATCTTATCATTAACATAAGTCATCGTTCCACTACTCTCTGTATTCATTGGAATTTTATACTTTTCACGTAAATAAAATTTGAAGTATGTCGTATTAAAAGCCTTGTTACTATACATATAAGGATTAGAATTTAACTCAGCTGAACCAGCACCGCCAGTTGCTACCGCTAAGAATGCCGCTTGATTATAACCATGATTTACTCCATATATTGGCAAGGAGACAATTGATTCTTTTCTCAAGTGGTCATATAAATTTGACTCTTCGGCGATACCATAATCATTACCATATACTCTTCTTGAATACGCAACCGTATAGTTTGTATTAGTATATTTGATTAAAGCACCACTACCATCAGGAATAAATGAATAACCATTTATTTCATAGTTTTCCGCCCCAAAATTTTCAAATAATGTTAATGACTTAATGTAGTAATCTTCATCTTTTCTTTGTCCCAGGATTTCTTTATGATATCCCTCTTCTTTTATTTTTTCTAATGGAACATAAACAGTTAATTTATCATTAACAAGTGTAATATCGACAACAATAGTAACACCTAAGCTTTCAACACGAATTGTTACTTCTACCCCATTTTCAATAGAGGTATGACTTAATGTTACAGGGTATTTATTATAACCAACATATGTTTTTATGTCACTTTTACTAATACCTGAATCCGCAGGAAATATTTCAATTTCCAGTCCAGATTTATTTGTTTTATTGGTTTTAGATGTATTTGAAAACCAAATATAACCTGTTAATTTATCATGAATGGCAATATTAAAATTCTTATCTGCATAATACAACTCTAACGTATCACTTTCAGAAACTTTTTTGTAGCCACCTTGAGTTAAAAGAATTAAATCTGGATTAGCTACAGGTGTTGTATCTACTGGTTTTGTAAAGAAATTGGTGTCAGTTGAAATCTGATAGCTTGGACTTGTAATACTATTGGTTCGATTCATTTTTTTAGCAGAAACGCTAATAACACCTATTGTTAAAAAAGTAAGTAAACTTATTAAACAGATATTTATTATTTTTTTACTCATTCATTATCACTTCCTTAACAATATCACTAACAAATCCAATAACTTGAGAACTCATAATATAAACTAAGATAATAATTAAAATTAAGATTATTACCATTAATAAGGTTAATAAAATGTTAATTAGTGTTTGAAGAACTGTATAGTTATGAGTTTCTTTAATATTCGCAAAAACCATAATTCCGCTCCACCCAAGCATTACAGTAATACCAAATGTGTATAAGAATGATTCATTTAAAGTAATAAAGTTAGAAACTAAAATTATTACTGGATATAAAATCACTATTGGTGCTAGAGCATGAATTATATTAATATAAGTATTTTTAAATGTTCCTTCGCCTTCCATTAGCGAACTCATTAAATAATTTGCCACAATAAATAAAATTACTGGGAAAATTATTTTGAATGCTTCACGAAGTAAAATTGTATTTTCAATAATGGTATTATTGAACAAGAATCCGGTCCATACTAACCCCATTACATAAAGTATAGTTATAACTAATAAGAAGATAGTCGCAGATAATACAGTTGCTTTTTTATGAGCTCTTACCTCGTAACATGAATCTGCTGGATTTTTAAGATATCTAAATCCAAACATTAATTGTGAAACAAGAGGTATACTTTTAACTTTTACATTAAATCTTTTTATAAAATCTAGGTAATGATAACGACGGTTAGTTTTTTTAATTATGATTGTTAAAACAACAAAGATCATTAAAGCAATTAAAATTGAATATAAGTTTTCAATTAACCACTCATTTCTGATTTCCCAAAATGCTTCACTATAATTAGTGCGATCATTAGCTACATAAAATTTATCTAAGGCTTTTTTATATTCACCATTCATAAAGTAAGCTAAACCTACACCTCTATGAGCCATATCAAACATTGAGTTATAACGAAGTACTGTTTGCCAGTTATCTAAGGCATCCTCATATTTAGCGTTATTATATAAATCTAATGCTTGATGAACCTGAAGCGCAAAATTTGTTTCTCTAAATACTTGAATTGTATTTCTTGTATCATCAATTACATAAATATTATTTTTAGAATCAAGTGTAATAGCTGAAGCACTACCAAATAATCCCATTTTATCAACACCATCACCTTTACCTGCAAAACGGAATAAAATATTTCCTTCTGAGTCATATTCAAAAATATAACCTGATGCAGTAACGGCAAAGGTATTACCAACTTTTCCAAAATATGAATCGACAAATTCACCGTTTGTAATCATGTCTTTAGGAAAAAAGTTTATACCACCAATGTTAACCTTCTTATAGTTATCACCAGTTTCCCCTTCAATAGTTGACTTAGTTAAAGTGTAAATGTAACCAGAATTGTCAATCATAACATTTGTTGGTGGAGTCGGAATTTTTTTTGTAATCTTTGCCCCTTCAATGCCACCATATAAGAAGTTCTTAATTTTATCCCATACGGTATATGTTACATTATTAGGTGCAAAGTAGTTGATGAATCGGTTAGATGAATTAATCATTAAAACACCGGCAGTTGAGCCATCACAGATGACATACATTGTTCCTGCATCATCTACCGCAATCTTTTTTGGTTTATAAACATAATTGTCTATTTCAAATATTTTACTTTTTGGTGTTTCAAGTTCTTTTTCAAGTGTTACAGTGTTTTCAGCCATATCATAACGATAAATATAGATATAACCTTTATTCACTCCATTTGAATCGTTATAATCAGCGATATAAATGAGATGATCTCTTACAAATATACCTGTTGGATTATAAAGTTTGTCTTCTCCAAAAGATAAAATTGCTTTTTGCTGATCATTAACAATTACCACGCGTCTGTTACCTGTATCAGCAATATACATATAGTCGTTTTCGTCAATCACAAAATCTTGTGCGCGATTTATAAGTTTGCCATTAAAAGATATTTTTAAGGCATCTGTTGGTTCATAAGCATCTTGTGTTTCTTGCCATTGACCATAACGATCTAAGGTTGTAGTTATATATGGAGCTACTGCATGAATGCTTGGATTAATAATTAAAAATATACTTAATAACGCTCCAATAATTAATAGTTTAAATGTTCTTGTTTTCATTATTTGATACCTGAATGTGCCATTGTGTTCATAACTTGATTTTGTAACACAATGAATAGAATAATATTTGGCAAGAAAATGATTAAACTGGCTGCAGCACTCATACCTTGCGCTGCTAAGGCACTATTTCCAAGTGATAATGTTGAAAAATAGTAAGGTAGAGTCTTAAGTGACTCATCATTAATGTATAAATTAGATGTTTCAGTATTATTCCATGATGCTTGGAAAGCAAGAATAGCAACTGTTGCTAAAGCTGGCTTAACTAGAGGAATAATAATTGATTTATATATTTGCCACTTGCTCGCGCCATCAATTACAGCTGCTTCATATAAATCACGAGGAACTTGATCCATAAACTGTTTGATTAAGAATACCCCAACAGGCATTGCTATAAGTGGAATGACGTGTGCAAAATAGTTATTGATGATACCAAGTTTACTCATAACTAAGAAACGTGGTACAGCAACGGCTACAGCGACGAACATAATTGCCAGTTGGTTAGCAGCAAAGAGTAGTTTCTTTCCTTTATAATTTAGGAATGAAAACGAGAATGCGGCAAGTGAACCGAATAGTAATGAACAGAAAATTACAAGAACTGCTTGAACAATACTATTAAATAAATATCTTCCAAAAGGTACTCCTGATTGTGAAGCAACCTGAAATAAATTTCTAAAGTTATCAAAAGTCGGTCTTGATGCAAAGAATTTTGGTGGGTATGCATAAAGCTCATCTAATGGCTTAAATGAATGAGAAACGATAAAGATAATTGGTAGTAGCATAACAATCGCAATTGGTAATGCTATTAGAAAAAACTTTATTTGACTTGGATGAAGATGGCTAGGATTTATCATTGTCCCCATGAATGAGGATTTTTTTCTTTTCTTTTTATATTTTTTTCCCATTAGTCTTTCTCCTTGAAAATCTTATTTGCGACTAAATTAAATAACGCAACGAATCCTAATAGAACGACAGAAATTGCCGAAGCATAACCCATCTCATATCTAGCAAAGCCATAATCATTCATATGGTCAACAATCAACCAACCAGAATATTGTGGTGGTGGGGTTGACCCTGATAAGGCACTAGCCATACCTGAAGCATTAAATGTTCCAACAATTGCCATAACGGCACCAAATAACATCTGTGGTTTCATTGAAGGAATGGTAATGTAAAAAATTTCTTGAAAACGCGATTTCATACCATCAACATAAGCAGCTTCATATAAGTCACGATTAATATTTAAAATACCTGATAACATTGCTAAAAACCCAACGCTCATACTGCCCCATAAGCCTACGAAGATCATGACTCCAAAAATGAACGACGGATCTTGCAAGAACTGTAATGGTTTAGTAATAACTCCTAAATCTAAAAGTAAATAGTTTAAATAACCACGGTTATCGCCACTAAATACGACCTTCCATACGACATTCATCATAACTCCACCAGTTAATGATGGTGAGTATAAAATTATTGCTAGTACTGTTCTTACACCATGTGTAAGTTGTGATAAAACCCATGCAAGAAAAAACGAAATTGCATAACCGAATGGACCAATTATAAGTGCATATTTTATTGTATTAGGAATTGCATATTGCATAAAATCAGTATCTCGTGTAAGCAAATTGACATAATTGTCAAGCCAAACAAACTTTGGCCAATTAATTGTATCAAAATAGGTAAATGATAAAACAATGGAAATTACTATTAAAAGTATAACGAAAGTCGTAAATACAATTGCGTATGGTAAAGCAAACATAAAGTCTAAATTTTTCTTTTTATTCATCCTTACCACCAAACCAATCTTCTATATTGCTGTTGACTGGAACTTTATATGGCTTAACTACAATTCCATTCTTTAAATAACCAAATTCCTCTAATTTTCTTTGTAATTCTCGATTTATTTTTGGAATAGATTCATCAATCGCAATTCGAACAGGAACTTTATCTATTACAATTTTATTCCAAATTTGTGATAATTCCCTTTCAACAATATATGAACCAGGAGTAACCGCAGGAATACGGCCCCATTTAGCTTGTTCAACTAGAGCATCTTTAATATTTTCATCCCAAATTGATAACTCTAGAGCTTTAGTGTTAGCCGGAACAACTAAATATCTTTCTCCTAGACTCATTTTAATATTTTTAACAAAATCAACTTGAACATCTGTTTGATTCCACCATTTTATTAATTCCCAACCATACTCCTTTAACTTATCTGTGGTATTTGAGAATAAAATTGATGCTTTACCATATGATGGAGACCATTTTTCTACTTCTCCTGATTCTTCTTTATACATACCAGGAATAGTAGTCACACTCCATTGACCAGCAATTTCAGGCGCAGCGTATTTTAATTGTAAATATAAATCGATGCTTGAAATTCCAATTGGTAAATCTCCGGTTCTGAAGTGTTCAAAGAAGCTTGATACTTGTTGTGGAAGATTATATATATTGAATAAATCTGTCATAAAAGTAATTGCTTTAATTGTTGCTTCATCAGTTAAAGTTGACATCATAGCATTTTCGCGGTAAATTTCCCCACCAAATTGATAAATAAATGGTGAAACATAACCATATGACTTGTATGAGTTATCTCCACCAAGTGGTGAAAAGAAATTCATTTGATAACTCTGTAAATACTTAAGCATGGCAATAACATCGTCCCAAGTTTCTGGTACATCTAAGTCCAAGAAATTAAGAATATCTGTTCTATAATATAGTAAATATAAACCTTGTGTTTCCGGTATACCATAAACGCCATCTTCATAAATTATTGGTGCAAAGTTATTTTTTTCAATATATTCTACTGTTTCAGCAAATCCCGGATATTTTGATAAATCCTCTAAAATTCCTCTTAAGGCATAATTATATGGTTCCCATACATCAATGCCTAAGACTACATCCGGATTATCATTTGTTGAATTACTCAAAACAATCTTTGATGTTGCTGGTAAAACTGAAGCTTTGACTTTAATTCCTGTTTGTTTTGTAAATCCATCATCGATCATACTTTGAATAATATCTAAGTACATACTTGATTGACCAACCCAAACCTCTAAAGTATCTTCATCTTCAGTGTTCGCAAGTTTATAACGTGTATCAAAGAATGAATAGATAAATGACTTAATGCCAATCCATATTTTCTTAAATATATTAGCTGTTGATGATGGTAATTTCACATCATTATAAACATAAATTTGATCAATTGATAAATTTACATTTAATAAAGCAGTGATAACAATACCAATTAATTGATAAGCTGATCCTGAACCATCAGAAAATTCAGCGTACATGGTGTTTAATTTATTTGGTTGTTCAGCTATTTTACGTAATTGTTTAACCGCAACCTTCAAACTAGATAATTCTGGTGCAGATTTAACACCATTATCTAATTTTTCTAAATAATTATATATTTTTTCAATTTCATTTGCGTAATTATATAAATCTTTTTCTAATGTTGGAAGGTATTTTACAATATTCCAAGAAATCATATTATCAACAGATCCACCAGTAATATTTTTAACAGTTAAAGCCGTCGAATTTATCCAGTCGGCAATATAGTTTAACCTATCAATAATTTCTGTTGCGTAAATGGTTGTTGATTCAATAGTTAAAGTATGAGTACCTTCCTCTAAGTAAATGGCGTAAGCATTATCATTTTCACCTAAAGTGTGATTTACCCATTTTCTTGCACTATCAAACAAGTAGCATTCAAGTTCTTTAAATGGCACTTTGCCATCAATTAAAATACGCTTGCCGCTTGCAACTCCCATATTTGTATTCTTTAAATATTTAAAAGCAATATTGTAATAACCTGTTTTTTTAACTTCAAATGAATAAGTAACTTGTGTTCCACCACGAGAAACTGATGAACCATCTAAGATATTTAAAATTGTATGTTTATATTCAAATGGTTTTATTGATGGCTCTTTATAGTATGTTGATTTTATTTCTAAATCGTTTTTAGAAACAAAATCTTCTCCTTGGATTGTAATGATTTCTCCTTTACTATTGCTATTTTTTTCAGTAAAGTATTCATCATAACTTTTTAATTCATTATCGTTGTATAAAAATAATTCCCCAAAATATAAATCATATGTGTCAAGTTTAATTCTTATTTCATTTTCACCCTCCTTTAAATAAAACTTATATGGTGTGGCGTAATAAGAGTTTTGACTAGACAAATAGTATTTATATAATTTTAAAGCAGCTACAGAATGCGGCAATAGCTCATTACCGTAACGATTATATTTTTCTTCTTCTGTTCTCTCAATAATGTCCCAATCTACTTCTAATTCTAGATTGTTCATTTCATTAAATTGGCTTTCATTATTAACATAAATATCGATATATGGTTTAGAATAAAATTGTTCACTAGCATAGTAATTAAAACCAATCTGATATAAACCAGCTTCATTTACTGTTATTTTATATACTAGTTCCTTATCTTTTTTAAGTAAATACATCTCTTTTGTACTATTTTGAATATTAACAGTATCTAAGCCACTAACAGTTAAGGGGAAAGTTATCTCACTATTTAGTAAGATAACTTTTTTACCCTCACTTAACCATTTGTTTAATGTTCGATAATATGTTGTATCCCGAAATTCTGAAGCACTTACCCAATCAGAATCAGTACTTTCAGCCATTATTGAAGAAGGACGTGTTATTACTATAAGCATTAGAGATAAAAATACTATTAGTAACTTTTTCATAAGAACCTCCTTCTAATATGTTAAATCATATTAACTTTGCATTTTATCCTTTATTTCTTGTAAAGCAGTTTTTAAAGCAGTATCAGCAGCAGTAATGATTGTATCTTTTAGTGCCGAAAAAGTGTTAACTCCTGTTTCAATTTCTACAAAATATGAACCGACAGCATAGTCAACAGCGTCCCATCCAATTGATTCTTTATTGACTTGGAAAGCACCATTTCTTAAACCTTCGATAAATTCTGGTGAAACCATACCAGGTACAGCTGTATATGGAATAGCCTCCCAAACTTTATTTACGCCATAGCCATCAATTCCGTAGTCAACGATTGGATAAGGATAGTTATTACCTGACATATATAAATCTTCATTATATTGTTCATATAAATCGTAACGACGTAATAATCCTTCTTCGCCAAATGACATCCATTTTAATAATTGGTATGCAGCGGCTTTATTTGCACATGTAGATGATACACCAGCGATATCTGTATTACCACCTGTAACTCCACCAGGTCCTGGATATACATCCCATTCAAATGTTAAGTCTGGCATGTAGTTTTTAGCATTCCATGATAAGTCACGCCATACTGCAACATATCCAGCATAACGTGGATCAATTGTTGAGTCATTATAATACTCTGTTAATTGTTCAGCACTTAATGTTCTTGAAACGGCATTAGTTTTTAATGCATTAGATAATTTATTGAATGATTGTTCAAATGCAACATCATCAAAGTGGAAACCTACACCATCAAATCCTAATGCTGACCAGCTTGAACCAGCAGAACCTTTTAAAACTTTTGGTAACTCGTAAGTATAAGCTTTAGTTTCATAAGAACCTAAAATGTGTTTTGTTTCATCATAAGATGCACTAGCTATAGCTTCCATTTGATCCCAAGTCCAACCATAAGATGGAGCTGTGATACCTTTTGATGATAGGATATCAAGATTTACAAACCACATTGCTGGGTAAATAAATGTTGGAATACAGTATCTTTTACCTTCGTATAAACCAACTTTACTAATTGATTCAAAAATATATTCAGTAGATTCATCATTGTTATAATAGTTTGTTAAATCTGCTAGCATGTTATATGGTAAAAAGTTTGCTAGACGGTCAATTAAAAATACGTCTGGAAGATTGTTTGTTTCCATTAAAGCTAACATGTTTTCAAACCAGTTAACATTTTCACCTACTATTTGCATTTCTACTGTAATATTTGGATATTTTTCAGTAAAAGCAGCAGCCATTAAACTGTCAATAGTAATGATTTCTTCAGAAGTATGAGCCCATGTTGCAAATTTTAAAGTAATTTCTTTTTCTTGCCAATCTTCAACTCCATTTCCATCTTGATCCCAAAATGAACCATTTGAATTAGATGTGGATTTTGAACTACCATTTGAATTACTTACGGTAGTTTGTTTTGATTTGCTTGTAGTAGGCTTAGTTGTTTTTGAACAAGCAACTAGGCTAAAAAAGCTGACAATTGTAAGTAATAAAGTAACTATTTTTTTCATTTTTTTCTCCTTTTTATAGTCTTTAATCTATTATAAATGCTACATCATTTGAAAATGATTCAAAATTTATTGTAGCAATATTACCAGAAACAATAATTATCTCATTCTTGATTATTTCGCCAGTAATCGTATCAAAGATACGTAAGGTATATTCACCATTTGTTAATGGTAAAGAAATTCTTACATCAGTAAACGTTTGTTTTTCTAAGGAACCTTGAACATAATTTACATCATACAAGTAGCCATAAACCCGATTGCTAAATTTAATTCCATAAAATTTAAGATTAGTTTTCGCATTTAAAGTTACAGAACTTGATGATTCTTTAATATATTCAAGATCGCTTCCTGTTAAATTCATTTCCTTAGTATAAGCACCAATACCTTTATAGTGACGATATGCATTACATGGATGAGTGTATGAATCCCACCACCATACCATTCCGGTTCCGGCTCCTCCGCCCATTACTGCACTCCATAAAGCCTGATAAAAGAAAATACCATTTGGATCTTTCTTAGCAGTGTTTCCTCCACTTTCCCAGTCAACCCCAATTTCTTGAAATAAAACTGGTTTTTGGTAGTTGGTAAACACAGAATTTAATTGTTTAGGAAGCTCAAGATTTGTAACTTTATTATTGAAGTCATAACTATGAGGATTAACAAAGTCTATGACCTCTTTCTTATAGGCTAGACCACTAGTATATTTATAAGATGTTGTTGTCATATGGTCATAACAATCAATTTCTTTTAAGTATGTTGCCATTTCATCATGCCAGCTAGATACATTTATGGCATTAAAATTATCAGTCCAGTCAACTTCATTAAATAGTTCCCAAGCCATGATTGACTCATATGTCGCATAACGCGCCACAATATATCTTAATTCATCTTTATAAATCTTTTTAGCTTCAGGGCTTGAAAAGAACTGACCTGGTGAAGTAAGAATGCCCCCATTTTTTACATTGTAAGGGTTTTCACTCCATTCTGGATTAACTGATGCCGTGAATTGACCATGATTGTTTAAACATAAAAGCACATAAATATCATCTTCTACAGCAACATTTAAAACGCGGTCTAATCTAGCTGCGGCATTTTGTCTTTTATCAAAGTTGTCAATTTTAGCTCCTGCACCAATATGTAAGGCAAATGACCAAGATGCCATCCAGATTCTTGCAAAATTAGCGTTATTTTCTGCCATTTTACCAAACCACACATCATAGTCATATGATTTTCTACTTGTTGTATACCAGCTAACATTTTGACCAACTGGAACGTAAGTTTTGCCTGATTCGGAAAATACAAAGTATCTATTATTTGTTTTATCAACTTTTAAAACGCCATCATATTCTTTACTTGATTCTTGTGCATTGAATTTTCCAGTGATTGTCTGAGTGACAATACCACCTTGTGAAGTGTAAATAACATATTGCCATTCACCTTCTTCAACTGGTTTAAAACGAATTTTAAAACCAGGATCACCTATAGCTGTTGCTAAATCGGTTCCAACAAGCTCACCATCATAGTAGGTTGGAGTTGAACCAATTGGTGAAAGTTGAATTTTATAATCCTGCATCCAGAAGGCAGGTCGATAGTAAACTTCGCCACTTGGTGATGTAAAATATGCATCAACCGCATAATCTTCTGTTTTATAAGGATTACCATTTTTACTAATGTATTTTGTATCATCTATTTCTTCTAATTTAATTTCAAATGTTTCATAGTTAGTTATAAAATCAGGAAATATTGGTTCTTTAAATAGTTCTTCACGAACATTGCTTGTCGTGTTACTTGTCTTAGTCGTTGTTAATTGCGTTGTTTTAGAATTAGTTTTTGTACTTGTTGAATTAACAGTTGTAGTTTTACTACAACCAGCAATAAATAATAAACACGCACATAGGATAAAGCTAACAAGTTTTTTCATCTTATTTACCTAGACTATGGTCGCTTCCTACTGATTCATTATTCTTAATCGTAAAGTCAATTAAATCATCTATCGTTGAGAAAGCTAAAGCGACATATGTATCGGCTGCACCATAGTAAATTGCTACTCGGCCTGTTTCTTTATCAACAATTGTTGAACAAGGGAAACAAACTCCTGGTACAAATCCTACAAGCTCATAATCTTCTTCTGGTGTTAAAACATAATCTTTAGCACGGTATAAAACTTTTGAAGGTTCATCTTTATCTAGAATTACTGCTCCAAAAGAGTATACAAAACCATTACATGTTTGAGTAACACCATGATATAACATTAACCAACCAATCTCAGTTTCAATTGGTGCAGGACCTCCACCAATTTTTAAACCCTGCCACCACCCGTTTCCACCTCTTTGCATAACGTGGCGATGGCGACCCCAATAAACTAAATCTTTTGATTCAGATACAAAGATATCACCAAATGGCGTATGACCATTGTCGCTTACTCTTGATAACATTTTATATGCTCCATCAAATTTACGAGGGAATAATACACCATTACGGTTAAAAGGTAAGAAACAGTTTTCAAATCTTGTAAAATGAACAAAATCTTTTGTTTTGGCTAAACCAATTGTTGGACCATAAAAATCTGTACACCAGATAACAAAGTACTCATCTTCAACTTTTACAAGGCGTGGATCATAGGCATAATATGGATTCCATAATTCACCATTTTCATCATAAAAATCAATTGGTTTATTTTCAAAAGTAAAATTAATACCATCTTTGCTTCTTCCAACTCTTAAGTGAGGAAGTGTAGCGGTTGTTTCGGCTCTAAATACGCCAATAAATTCACCATTATATGGCACAATAGCGCTGTTAAAAATTCTTGCAATTCCTTCGATAGGATTTCTTTTAATAATTGGGTTTTGGTCATAACGCCATACAGGGGCATTAATTAGACCAGGTTTTTTTTCTTGCCATGGCATGTTTGGACATGCTTCAGCTATAAATTTATATTTCATTTTTGGTCTCCTAATAATTCTTTGTTTTTATTTATTAATTTAAATCTTTCATCTAAAGAAGCTTTAGCACAAAATCCATCTTTTGGTGAGTTCTTTAAATAATCAATAAGCTTAGCTTTTTCCATTTTAGCAACGTGCATTCTTGTGTCACTTGAGGCATAATATAAGTAAACATAATCGCCATTTTCAACTAATCCATTTGTGAATAAAACATTTGACACATCGCCAATTCGTTCTTCACCTTCAGGTGCAAGTAAATATCCCGCAGGTTTATAAATAACCTTTCTTGGATTGTTTAAGTCAGTCATAAAGGCATAGATAACATATCTTAAACCACAAGCTGTATTTCTAACGCCATGGGCAATATGAATAAATCCTTCATCTGTTTTAATAGGTGATGCTCCACAACCATTTTTCACTTCATAAACAGTATGATATTTTCTTTCGTCTAATACTTTTTCATCAATTAAAATCGGATTAGTCATATCACTTACAAATCCACTTGCAATACCTTCACCTTGCCCAGGATTAATAAAATCATCTTGTGGACGAGTATAAAGTAGGTATTTACCATCAACAAAGTATGGATGTAAAGTAACGTTTCTTTCTTGAGCCTTTGACACTAAATTTGGTAATCTTTCAAAATTAATCATATCTTTAGTTCTTAAAATTCCTGTATTCGCAATAGCCGAACTTGTGTCAGAAAGTGGTGCC
The DNA here is from genome assembly GCA_023410715.1 of Bacillota bacterium. Classification (GTDB taxonomy): domain Bacteria; phylum Bacillota_I; class Bacilli_A; order Izemoplasmatales; family UBA1188; genus JAEYPN01. Next base: position 126,109 of record JAEYPN010000026.1, on the reverse strand, counting down.
TTTGGGTCTTTAGATTCTGAACAGAACATTCCATAAATATAACCATCTTCATGGTATGTAAGACGCATATCATAGACATTTGTTTCATTCGCATAATTAGTAATATCTACATATGTATCTGTAAAGCGGAAGTTATCTATAGGCGATTTTGATTTAGCAACCATGAAAATACTTTTTCTATCGATTCCTTCAACTCTAACCATTAAGTAATACTCGCCCTTAAAGTAAATTGCCCCACTATTAAAGGTCGCATTTACTCCTTGACGTTCAAGAAAATATGGATTATCTTTTTTACTTAAATCAAATCTAAATTCAATTGGAAAATGATCCTTTGTTAAAATTGGATTTTTGTATCTATCAATAAAGCCAAGTGATATAGATGCTACTTTATTTTTTCTCTTTAACAATTTTTCTTGTTCTTTTTTTAATTTATAATATCTCTCGTGAATCATTTTCGATCCTTTCTAGAATTTCTAAGCACATTCTAACGACATGGTAAGGTGTTTTCCATATCTCTGCAATTCCTCTTTTTACTGGGGTTAAATCTTCTTTAACGCCCCATAACCAGCAGCTGTTTCTTCTTTTATCAACAATATTTTTTTCAATAAATTCAAATACTTCTAAAGCTTTATTAGTGTATTTTTCTTCATTTGTTTTTTGATAGAAATAATATAAGCCAATTACAGCTTCAGCTTGAGGCCACCATAAACGGTCTGTATCAATAAAATCATTTCCCTTTTCATTAATTAATGAATCGCCTCTTAATCCTTCTTTTAAAGTATTAAAGAAGACATCATTTATTGCTTGATCTATATTAATACCTAATCTTTGGGTTGCTTCACAAGCATCAAAGATTAACCAAGTTGCTTCAATGTTATGACCATAAGATTTAAGATTTGTTAATGGCTTAAAATCATTATCAAAGAATAAATTAAATGACATATTTTTTTCATCATATATTTGATTATAGAATACATCAATTAATTCTTGTAATCTTTCTCTCACCTTAAACCTTAATTGTTTTTTATAATCTTCCCAGGTGAAGCCTTCAAATTCTTCTGCTCTTTCAACCTCATCCATAATTTTAAAAAATCTTGTATAAGCTTCAAGTAAGTGAAGTAATGAGTTCATTGTCCTTGGTGAATTCTCTTTCTCATAACCAATTAATTCATTCTCTTTTTCAATAAATTTAATTGTCGCTTCTTCAATATAAACCTTTTTATCAACTTGATAAAATTTTTCTTCAATCAAATTAAAAATCTCTTTAGCTTCATCTAACACTTCTTCGCTTTTTGTTGCGGCAAAGTATTCTGATAAGCCATATAGATAAAATGAATGTGCATATAGATGCTTCACATCACTTTTAACTTTTCCTTCGCAATCAGTTAACCAGTAAATTCCCCCGTTTATTTCATCTTTAAAATTCTTGATTAAAAAATCATAAGCTTGCTTCGCTAAACTTAAAAATTTTTCTTCATGGTAGTAATTATATAGTCTTGAAAACGACCATAAATATCTCGACATCTGTACTGCGCTTTTATCAGATTTTTCTTTTAATTCTAAATTAAAATCAAATGTACCATAAAAGCCACCATTTTCTTTGTCTTCCATATTACTCCAGAAGGGAATAACAATTTTCTCTAAATGACTTTTTACTTTATCATAAAGGGGTTGCAATAAGGGCAATATCATTTATAACACTTCCAATCTTTACTACTAAAACATTATTTAAAACACTAACTACGGTTGATGATTTAATTTCAAGTGTATTTGTATCATAGATTACAACTTGGTAATTTCCATTTGTAAAATTATTTATACTTAAAGTCACATTATTTATTGCTTGTGGTGTAGGGTTACCTACGTTATATCCTGTTTGATATAAATAAGCATAAACACGGTTATCAACAATATAACCTAAATTCTTAATCTTTGTTGAATTATTATTTACTACATCGTTTGAAGTACCAATAAGTTTAAAACTTGTTCCCTCTAAATCTAACATGTGGGCAAACTTAGCAGCACCATTAAATCCATAGTATGCATTAAATGGCTCAACCCATGATTCCCACCACCAGTTCATACCCGCACCAACGCTTGACATGATACCAGCCCATAATTCCTGATGAAGTGTAATATTTAGAGGATCTTTTTCATTTTGCTCAGTGCCTGACATCCCACTATATCCAACTTCAGTATAAAATATTGGTTTGTTAAATTTTCTAAAGCCTTCCTGTGTTTTTCCTGGAACATAATTTAAATAATTATAAGTTCCATAATTATGAACATTCACATAATCAATATTATCTAAGGCAAATACTGAGTAAATGTCTGATGAGAAGTTATCTCCCTTAACAGATGTGGTAACCATATGATTATAAGCATCATTTTCTTTAATAAATGTTGCCATCTCATTATGCCAAGCTGTTCCAACTTTGCTTGTATAGCTTTCAACCCAGTCAACCTCATTAAAGACTTCATAGCTTAATAAGTTTTCACTATAGCCATAACGGGCAATGATATATTGTAAGTAATTTTTAAATGTTGCTTTAGCTACTTCATCAGTAAAGAATTCACCCGGAGAATCAATGATTGAAGCATAAGGGTTTGCACCATATTGTGATGTATACCATGTATTACTACTGCCTTCCCACATTGGATTAACTGTTTCTGAAAACATGCCATGATGAAGAAGAGTTAACTGAATATAAATGCCCATTTCGCTTGCCATATCAAAGACTTGATCTAATTCATAAGCCTCATCTAGACGACTATCATAATTATCTACATCATCCCAGAATAATGCAAATCCCCAAGCTGATAACCAAACACGAATAAAATTACTATCTGTTTTATCTAGGTTATTTAACCACATTTCATAGTCATAATATCTTCTTTGTTTTGAAGTATACCAAGCCATATTTTCACCGACTGGCATATAGGTTTTTCCTTTTTCATCAACAAACGTAAAGTTATTATCACTTACACTAATCACACCTGAATAATCCTTTACTTTTTCGTTATTATAAACATCAAAATAACGCGTAAATTCTTGAACAAGAATACCACAGTATGTTACATACACTGTATATTCATATTCACCAACTTCATTAGGTGTAAAGTTAATTCTATAATAAGGATTACCATCTTTATTTAAGGTAAGTTTAAAGTCATAGCCTACAGCATTTGGATTTGTATATCCTTCAAGCTTCTCATTTGTTGAGATAACTGTTTTCGTTTTGACCTCGCTATAGTCTTGATTCCAATAAGCATTAACTGTTTTAGTTTTGCCTGATGGTGCCTTAAATGTGGCATAAATACTCATTTCTGTATAGTCGTATACATTTTTGACTTTTGCAACCATTTGATCAAAATCTTTTGGTTCAAGTCTAAATGATACTTTTTCATTTGTATAAGCTTCATTTATGTTATAAGCATCCGCAAATTTTAACCCATTACTATCAAACTGATTTACAATAATTGAATATTTGTAAGTTATATCATGATAAGTAATTGTTAAAATCTGTTCACCAATGCCTTCAGGATCATACCCTGAAATCATTGATTTTAATAATAAAACTTCTTCGACTAATTCATTTTTACCATTAAAAATTTCAATCTTTCCACCAAGTAAATTTAATTCTTCACCTTGATAGTAATTAGTCTTGGTTGGAGCTGTAATCTTTACATTCTCTGATACTTTAACCTTAATAACTGCGTTTGCATTCCTTAAAGTCATCGTAATAAACGTCTCTCCAGCTTTAATTCCTTTAATTAAGCCTGTAACTGATACAGACGCAATGTTGGCATCACTTGATACATAAGAAACTCTTTCACTTTCTAATTTTGTAAAATTAGCGGTCCAAGTAAGTTTAAATGAATCACCAACATAAATATTGACTTCATTTGTATTTGGGGTAATTTGGTCTTTTTGTTTACTACTAATTGTAGAATTTATAGTTTTCTTGCTAGTTGTAATTTTTGTACAACCGCTAAATAAAATTACCGCAAAGATTGAGAATATAAAAATTACAATTTTCTTTATCATTTAGATTCCTCCTAATAAGTATCTCTTAATGACTTAATAATGATATTTTCCTTAATTTCTTCTAGAGTCTTATCAGTTATAAAAGTTACTTTTTTTGTTGTTCCCTTTAATAAATTAAAATAGTTATCACTAAAAATTACATCAAAATTTTGAAAATCTAACATCATAAACTTTGTATAAGTATTAGTTGACAATATTATTTCGTATTCATCTTTATTTTTCTTTATTTCATAAGTAATTACTGGTTTTTCTAATTCTAAATGCTTATCTTTGGCAAATGATTGATAATTTTCAGATAAAATTTCATCATTTTCCTTTATACAGGTATATAAAACTGTCTTCATCTTATCGTATTTTGAAAGCTCAATTGAAATTTCAAAGACAGTTTTAACTGATAAAGCATCTATTTCTACTTTCTTTTCGCCAGAAGCTAAAATATTACCATTAAAATTTACAAGCTCATATGACACATATCCTGTAAAAGGTGTTAATCTTTCACTAGTTACAGTTATAGTTGCCTTATCACTTTCATCTAAGATTGAAATTAAAACGGGACTAAAGAATTTTTTCGAGCTGTAATGAAGTGCTTTCCACCGATGGTAATAATCAATACTACTCCATGATGCAACTGGCCAACAATCGTTTAACTGCCAATATAACGCTCCCATACAACGTGGATAGTTTCTTCTCATATGTTCAACGCCAACTTTAATACCTTCAGCTTGAATTAACTGTGAAACATATAGTAATGATTCAAAATCCTTTGGATATTTGAACATTTTTCCCATATAGTTCAAAATTTTATCATTTGCTGTTTTATTCTTTTGATGGCATTCCATTACATATGAAAATACATTTCTATCATCTTCAATTGTAAATGTTTTTACAGTTTTAAGTTGTGGAAATGATTGAATACCAAATTCACTCATTATTCTTGGATAATAATTCCGATAATATTCGATTGGTTCATTGTTATGCCATACCCCCCAATAGTGCATATCACCATAATTATCACTATTAGGATCATAGAACATTCCACCTGATGAAGGTGATGATGGCCAGTAGAAAGTATTTTTTGCATATTCTTTAACTATACCTTTTATCAAATCTTCATATTGATAAATATAGCTTTTTTCTGAGGCTTTTTTATCATTTACATTCCAGCTTACAATTGCTGTCTCGTTTTCATTATTACCACAAATTAAGGCTAAGCATGCATGGTGACGAAATCTTTCTAAGTTATCAATAATTTCTTTTCTTATTTCATCAACAAACTTCTTATTATCCATGTCATATACTGTGCAAGCAAACATTAAGTCTTCCCAAACAATAATTCCTAGTTCATCGCAAATATCAAAAAAATAGTCTTCTGGATATAAAGCGCCACCCCAAACTCTTATCGCATTGTGATTAGCCATTACTGCTGATTTTAATAAATTATAAGTTAAATCTTTATTTGTTCTGGCTAAAATATTGTCTTCAATTATATAATCTGAACCCTTTAAGAAAACTGGAATGTTATTAACTACAACCATAAATGATCTACCATACTCATCATTTTCTTGTCTTATTTCCATTTTTCTTAAACCAATTCTATATTCTTTAATATCTTCTTCTTGATCATTAAAAAGTCTTACAACTACTTTATATAGTGGTTGTGCCCCATAACCTGTTGGATACCAAAGGCGAGGGTTTTTAATAATAAATTCTTCTTTATATTCTTTTTTTGCATCAAATACTTTTATTAAAATAATCTCATTTTCAGGATTTAAAATTTTAATTTCAATTTGGCCAAAAGAATTTAACTCTACTTTTCCCTCAACTGTTAATTTTACATCTTCATTTATTTCTTGAGTAAAATCAACTGCTTTTAAACTTCCAAGCTCATTTGATTCGAAATAAATTGGTCTAAAAATTCCAGCATCAGGTAGGTGTGGCCCCCAGTCCCATCCAAACATTGAATGAGCTTTTCTTAAAGATGAATAACCAGCCATAGCATCAGCCGCTTCATAAAAGTTATATTTACGATTTTCATGTGCTTCTTTAATATATTTAAGCGGAGAAAAGAACTTAATAATTAATTCATTTATACCGGCATTTATTACATCATTTACTAAAACGCGGTAAGTCCTGTGCATATTTTCGCTATTTAAAATAACCTTACCATTTAATGTAACTTGAGCAATTGTATCAAGACCTGTAAAGATTAAATAGTTGTTTTTACTAATTTCTTCTTTTTCTATTTCAAACTCGCCAGTATAGGTAAAATCATTCTCCATAATCTTTAATACTTCATATTCGTTATCTCGATAAAATGGATCAGGCATTAAGCTATTTACTAATAAATCATTGTATACCGTACCAGGAACACATACCTTTACCGAATGCGGCAAAAAGGTAGATGAGAGCTCCCATTTACCATTAATTTGCTTTAACATGTTATTTACCTTGTTTTTTAAGTTCTTCTAATAATTCATTAAAATTTGCAGTAGCTAAACATACATATTTATCGGCTGCGCCATAGTAAACATAAAGTATACCATCTTTTACAACGTTTCCCGTAGGGAATACGCATCCGTTATATGGACCTGATAATTCATAATCAAATTCTGGTTCCATAATAAAATCTTTTGTAATGCCTTTAATTATTCTTGGGTCTTCTAAGTCAAGTAGCATGGCACCAACGCGGTAGCAATTATCTTTTGTTGAAACACCATGATAAATAAAGAACCAACCATCCTCTGTTTTAATTGGTGGGCAGCTTCCACCAACTTTTTTATCTTCCCACCATGTTTTTCCTTGATAGAATAATTCTGGGGTTCCCCATTCTAGTAAATCATCGCTGAACGCAATCCATATTGATGGGTTTTTACATGGATATCCTTCACCGCACCAAGTCATTGGGCGAGAGAATCTTACATACTTTCCATTAATCATTTCAGGGAAAATAAATACATCACGATCGTCAACTCTTGAATTAGTCATTCGACCACATTTTTTATAATTAATAAAATCTTTTGTAAACGCAAGTGAAGTGATTGTATCGTTATGACGTAAGTATTGTGGTGCGTTTTTTGGAGGATTAAACCAAGGTTTTGGTTCGTGTAACCAGTATCTACCTGGAGCATATGGACGTGATGCATAAGTTAAATAGTATGTATCGCCCATTTTTACAAGCCTTGGATCTTCAACACATCCACCGTCTGCGCCATTATAATCAGGTTCAAAAATTGGTTTGTCGCTAAATCTTTCAAAGTTGTATCCATCTTTTGAAGTAGCTAATCCTAAATAAATGTAATGTTCATATGTATCGCCTGCCGCACGATATAACATCACAAATTCTTCTCTTTCCTCTGCATAGATTACCGCTGGGTTTAAAACACAAAGATTTTCCCATTGATTATTATTTGGCTTTAATATTGGATTTCCCTCAAACTTCTTTAATTTCATTTCTTTTCTCCATTCTTTCTATTTAAGTCTTTTACTGATTTCTTTTCATCTAAATTTACACATAGTAACACTGATTGAACAGCGTTATCTGTTTTTTGAATTCTATTTAATAGAATTCTTACTGCAAGTTCACCAAGCTCTTTTCTTAAGACATTAACGCTTGTTAAGCTCGGATCATAGATATTGGTCATTAAAATATTATCAAACCCAACAATTGAAATATCATCAGGTACTTTTAAACCAATTTTTTTCATCTCATCGTACACAAACTTTGCCACAATATCGTTTACACAAAATAGAGCTGTTGGTCTATCTTCTTTTTTAAGCATCTTCATAACTTCAGAATCAGATGTATCATAATCTTCTGATTTATCAAAGGTACTTTGCTTAATAGATGGGAAAACTTGAATGTTTTTACATTTTCTAATCAAGTAATCCTTAAACCCATGATAACGATCCAAGAAACTTACTGAGTGGTTTACATCACCAACGAAAGCAAGCTTTGTGTGACCTTTTTTAACTAAGTATTCCGCAACTAAATATCCACCTAGGTAATTATTAGCTCTAATATTATCAAATGTGCCATCATAGTATTCCTTACCATCAATTACAATTACCGGCATATTAACGTTTTTAAGTTTATTTAATGTTCCACTAGGAAGTTCAGATATAACTATGATTCCATCAGCGTTATCTTGAGCAATACGTACTAAGATTTCTTCTTTAGTCGTTCTTTCATCCCAAACTTCAAGTTTTAAACGATAATTATTTGCTGCTAGTTTCTTTTCGACACCTGCTAAAATCTCTGGCCAGAATTGATCAGTAATTAAGTCAATCTGTTTAATAAAAACGATAATTGTATATTTACCAACTGGCTTTTCAGTCATATGACATTTAGAAAAATCATATCCCATTTCAATCGCTGTAACGTAAATCTTAAATCTGGTTTCATCGCTTACTCCATACTTATTTGATAATGCTATGGATACTAGACCTTTTGATACTCCTAATTTTTTAGCAATCTGAGACATTGATACTTTAGGCATAAGCAACCCCCCTCATTTACATTTTAATATAAAATTGCAAATATTAACCCTAAACCGTCTAAACAATATAGCATTTTATCTAAACATCTATTTTGTTACCTTTTTTTGCCATTATTTTAATTTTAAACGCTTTCTTTTTTCACATTTTTCTTTATTATTCCAATTTTACAAATGTTATTTTTAATTATTCTAAACGTTTTTTATTTTTTTCTTAACGTTTTTAAGAAATCTTCCTTTTTTAAAACATTAAATTTAAGTGGTAAATGCGCTGTTGAGCGTTTTTTAAATTGTTAAATAAAAAAATATCACATCTTGTCGATGCAATATTTTAATTTTTATTCACTTAAGCTAAATAATGATGTTTCAAGATCAATTTTTTCAATTCGTACTTCTCTTATCTCGTTTGATAAATCCTCTAAACTTTTAAGTTTACCATAAATATAGTTTGTGGAATGTCCATAGTTATATCCATCTTGATACTTTTCAAATAAAACTGATAATTTATCGTTCTTTTGTTCTTTTAAGTACTCTTCTTTTAATTCATTACTTAAATTCAAAAGAACATTAACGCGGGTCTTCTTAATATCACCTGGTATTTGATCTTCCATTAAAGCTGCCTTAGTATTATCTCTTCTTGAATATGGAAAAACGTGAAGTTCCATAAAACCAACTTTTTTAATTGTTTCAACAGTCTCATTAAAATTTTCATTAGTTTCTCCAGGAAAACCAACAATTACATCAGTTGTAATCGCAATGCCCGGAACAATTCTTTTAATATGCTCAATTTTTTCAATAAATTCTTCCTTATTATATTTTCTGTTCATAGCTTTTAAAACACTATCTGAACCACTTTGAATAGGAATATGCAAATGATTAACAACCACATTATTATTCTTGATTAAATCTAAAATTTCATCAGTAATTTCATGCATCTCAATCGAAGAAATTCTAAGCCTCTTTAATCCATCAATCTTTGTTAAATCTTTTACTAAATCTGTAAAAGTATAATTATCTAAATCTAACCCATAGCCACCTGTATGAATCCCATTTAAAACAATTTCTTTATAGCCATTACTAACAAGAGATCTAGCTTCATCTAAGACAAGATCTTTTGCCTTAGAACGAAGTTTTCCTCTAGCATAAGGAATAATACAATAAGTACAAAAATTGTTACAGCCATCTTGAATTTTTAAAGAAGCGCGAGTATGACGATTAAAAGTTAAGGTTTTTAAGTTGTCAAATTCATTAACTTTTCTGACATCTTTAATTTCAATAATTTGCTTACCAGTTTCTTTATATTCATTAATATAATTAATAATTTTTTCTTTGTCTACTGAACCAAGAACGATGTTAACGCCATCAATTTTACTTACTTCTTCACTTTTAACCTGTGAGTAACAACCCATTACAATAATAATTGCTTGCGCATTTTCTTTATGGAAGCGATGAATCATTTTTCTGTTTTTTTGGTCAGCTTGATTAGTAACTGTACAGGTATTGACAATAATAATATCTGCTAAAGTATGATTATTTACTATTTCATAACCTTCTTTTAAAAAGATATCTGTGATTCCTTCAGATTCGACTGAATTAACCTTACATCCTAAGGTATATACATAAACTTTAATATTCATAATAATATGACACCACGCTTAAGAAATAGCTCGCTGCTGTTTCTGTTCTTAAAATTCTTTTTCCTAATGACACGAAAGACACATTAGGCAAATCTAGAAAAAATTTAACTTCACTTTCTGATATTCCCCCTTCAGGGCCAATAACTACTAAAATGTTATTAAATTCTTTGTTTAACGTGTTTTTTAAATTATCCGATAAATCTGTTTTTTCATAACATATAAACACCTGGTCAAATCCACTATAATCAATATCTTTTAATTTATTATAAAAAGAAATTCTAGGCTTTAGTGATCTTTGAGATTGTTCAGCTGCTTCTTTGATAATTAAATCAAAACGTTCTTTCTTTTTATTTAGATCATCCATACTCATTTTAATGTTTGATCTTTCCATATTGACAATCATGTATTCATATGCCCCAAGCTCTGTATTGCGCTTAATAATTTCTTCAATCTTTTCTTTCTTTACTAAGCCTTGTAAAAGAGTCACTTTAATCTTTAATTCATTACTTTCTAACTCCTTAATAATCCTAGCTTTTACTTCTTCAGTGCATAGTGATATAATTTCACACAAAAAACTTTTTTCATTAACAGAAACATAAATTTGATCTGCTTCTTTAAAACGCATTACTTTAGTAATATGAAATGCATCCTGACCTGTTATATAAACTAGGTCTCCTTTTAAAGCTAATTCGTTAATAAAATATCTTTGCATGAATCTTAACCTCCCTTTAAAAACAGCCCCAAAAGGACTGTTTTAACTATTTTCTAATTGTTTGATATGTCGTTGCACGTTTACCTGTTCTAAGCGTTACAACCTGGGTATCAGTATATTCAGCTAACCCATCAAGTTTTTGTGGTGGAGTAGCTAAGATTATTTGTACATCAAGGTTTTTGATGAATTCCATCATGGCTTTAATTCTTGTTGGGTCCATCTTATCAAAGACTTCATCAAATAAAATTAAACCAACAGAATCATTTAAGCCTGTCTTAGTAGCTTGATCAAAAAGTCTTACAAATGAGGCAATAACCGCAACATAGAATGGAATTTGGGTTTCTCCACCGGATTTTTCTTTAGAAATTTTAGAGTACATAAATTCTTCATCGGCACTATAAATCCTAAGATCATAATCCATATATGTCCTATAATCTGTATATTTACTCAAACTACCATTATTATTAAGTTCATCTTTGGCCAAATCGTCAAATAATTCTTCTAATTGACGGGCATATTTTCTTTCAAAATCCTGAGTAAATATACCGAATCCTTCTGAAATATTAGCGTCATCTGTAACCATTTCATAGAAGGAACTGTATTCTTTGCTCTTAGGGAAGACAAATTCATAAGTATCTTGACCAAATTTAATTTTCTTTAAGGTCAAATTGATTTTTTGAATTTCATCTTGAGCTGTCATAATATAGTTTCTTAATTTTGATAAGAAATCCTCTTTGAATAATTTTTCAGCCGATTCTCTTGATTCACGTACTTTACTTTCATACTTAACAAGTTCTGACTTAATTAGCTTGTCCTGTTCTTTTAAATAATAATCCATATTTTCAAAACCAAAAGGATAGGCCAAATTATATTTAGTCGTATATTTAAATTGTTTTTGTGAAAGCAGATCATCAGAACTCTTGATGTTGCGTAATTCAACATCAATTAGCTTATGATATTCATTTTGAACTTTTTCTACGTTCTTTTGATTAGCTACTTCATTATTATAAGTGTCATAAACTTGTTTTTCTAAGTGAACATTATTAGCGGCTAAACCTGCTAATTCTTCACTATAGCTTCTTATTTCATCTTGTAATGTTAAGATAGCCTGATGAGCCTTATCAATATTTGTTCTGATTGAACCAAGCTCTTCATAAAGGGTATTTTTACGCATATTTAACGTGCGCATTTCTTGCTTAATAAGTTCATATTCATGACGTAAATCGTTAATACCATGATCACTCATATGGCGGGCTTTTGCTTGCAAGTTATCTAGTTTTTCTTTTAAGTTAAAGGCGCTTATATTAATATCTACTAAATCAATGATTTCCTTTAAATCAGCTGATTCTAACTGACTTATATTTGCATTTATTGCTGAAATTTTTTGTTGAAGTTCTTGATATTCATTTTTCTTTTCAATGGCTAAAGCATGGAACTTTTCAGTTTGTTTACCTAATGCGCCTTTACCAATAAATGGTTTTTCAATATTTTTATTTAGAGCTCTAACTACGAATGATTTGTATAACATACCATCCATCGTGATAGCTTGATTATATTTTTCTAAATCATAAACGTTTTCACATAAAATAAGATTACCAACTATAAAGTTAATGTAATGGCGAGCATCAGCGTTATCAGTCTTAATGATTGAAGCCATCGAATTAGGTTGATAATTATTAAATGAGCCAATCTTCTTCGTATTAACTAAACCAACTCCAAATAATTTTTGACCACGGACGTCATTATAAACTTTTAAGGCATCATCAAAATAACGAGGTTCAACAATTAAATTAAATCTAGTAGATGATAAATACTCTTCAATAGCATCTTGCCACTCAGGTTTAGTAACCTCAAGTAATTCAGCTAAAATATGAACGCTAATGTCATAACCATATTTTTGTTTTAAGCCTGACATAATTTGATTGCGTAAAAAAACAATTTGTGGATTATAAGAAATCTTATTATTTTCTAGTTCCTTGAGTGTCTTATATACTTCATTTAATTCAATAAGCAATGTTTGGCGACGACTATCATTAAAGGCATTATCATTATATGCTTTGATAATTCGTTCACTAATTATTTTATTAATTGATAATAATTCAACTTTCAATTTACCGATATTTTCTTTTGTTACGTCATCAAAATTAACCTTCATAATTCTTTGATATACATCAGGATTAACTTCTTTAACATCTATTAAATTATTTTTTAAAGCTTTCACTTTTTCAAAATAATTACGCTTTTTACTATTAGCATTTTGTAATTCTTGCGTAAGTTTTAGTTTTTCTTTTTCAAAAACCTCTTCCGCATTGAATTCTTCATCATTTTGTAATGTCGCATATATTTCTTTACTACGTTCATCTAAATTATCAAATTCATCATCTATTGATTGAATTTCATTTTTCTTAAGTTGTAACTCAATATTTAATTTATCAATTTCTTTTTCTTTATTTTTGACTAAAATCTTGTGATTTTCAACATCAATAACTTTAATTAAATATTCATAAAAGATCTTCTTTTCTCTGTTTTCAATAATTTCTTCATAAAGACTTGTCATATCCTTTAAGTCTTCAATCTTTGTCTTAATTTCTTTTAAAATTAATTCAAATTCTTTATAAGCTCTAATTGAATCCTTAATATTCTCAACATCAATTGATTTTTCTTCTAAAAGGTGTTGATAAATGAACTCTTTAACATCGTTAATTGGTTTAAAAGCTAAAGCTTTAGGTATTAGTTTAAAATATTTTTCACTAACGCCACCAAAACGGGCTCTGAAAGCTGATTTAGCGTCTTTTTTAGTTAAATAATATTCATCAGCGGATTTAGTCTTTTTAAATTCAGCTGCTGTTTTAACATAACCATCTTCTCTTACAAACATCGATTCGTCCATTTGCCCTGCTTTACTATAAAATATTGGTGTAACGGCGTTAATTTCACCAACTACATCAATGACAGTTCCCACTACAAAAAACTTATTTTGTTTTTCCGAATAGAACTCTAAAGCAATGTGCGAAGTAACATCATAATCACGAAGATACTCTTTTTCTGAAGAACCAAGCTTACATTTAACATAACCTCTTAAATCACGTTTACCTTTATCATTTGCGGCTAAGTTAAACATTTGATCGCCAGCTGTTAAAACAAAAGTAATCGCATCAAGAATCGTCGACTTACCAGTTCCGTTTTGACCAGTAATGAGAATATTATTTTTAACGGCAATCGTTTCATTATCTAAATAGTGCCAATTAATTAAGCGAATCTTAGTTAACTTTTTCATTTCCTTTGTCTCCCTCTTCAACATTCAACTGATTAATATAATTATAAACATCTTGAATATTTGTTGTCGAAATAGCCATCGTTATTGTCGGATAAATAATTAACTTTGTCGCGCTTTGAGCAATTTCCCCAATATTTTCAATTAGATTATATCTTTTAAATAATCGTAGTGTTCTTTCAAGCTCTGTTTTATATATTTTTCTTTTAAATCCTAGTAAATCATATTTATCATGAATATCCGAAACAGTCACTACCACATTATCGTTTAAAGTGGTCTCTATTAATTTTTCATGATATAAAATGCGTATAATTAGTAAAACTAAACTTTCTTCCCTTTTTAAATGCATTGTACTTTGGTAATTAGAATTAATTAACTGAATCGCCCCTAGTTCCCGATTAACAATTAGTTCATGCCCTAATACACTAAAAATTTCATCAAAATAATGCTTATAATTGATAACAAAATAATATTGATCTTTATTATCTTTTTTATCTTTAGCTAAAAAAGAATAAGATAGAAGTTTATTACAAATATCAGCGAAAGTCTGTCTTTGGTCTTTATTTAATTGTTCAAAATTTTCTAATATCATATTCTATCTCCTTGTTATAATAAAATCATAAAGGTCAAACTCATCACACTGAATAATCTCACGAGTAGGGGTAATATCATATTCATCAGTCGTTGATGAATATACAACGATATAAAGAAGCTTAATAATATCTTCCATTGTTGGATCAGAAGAAATGAGTTTTGATGCTTGTAAGTATGTAAATGGCTCTAACTTATCATGAATAAAATCAATGATTGAATTTTCAGTATACTTAGATGAGAATGTTTTATAAAATTCTTCTGTTAAAGCCGCTTTATCGACAATCACACTATTTAAAACATTCATTTCTGTTCTTTCATAAGTACCACGAATAGTCGTTAAACTCTTTTGACTTAAGCTTTGAACTTTGTTTAATGTAAAAAGGTTCTTAATTTTATCTAAAGCAAAATCAGTCCTATCATTTACAATTGCACGATTCATAAAACGCATAATCGTATTTAATTCACCTAGGATATCCACATCACTATTTAAGATATACTTAATTTTTGCGATAGTTTGGTTAACGTATGTTCTGTTCTTGTTATCGATTTCATCAATTACTTGATCTAATGAATTAAAAATATCGATGATGTCATTAATTTTTTTATTAACTCTTTCAAGTGATAAATCAAAATCATAATTATTTAAAACTAATTGTTCATTAGCAATCATATTCATAATCAAAGCATTTGATTGAAGATCTTCTAGTTTCTTTATTATTTCTAAACGATATTTATTAACATTATCAGAAGTTTTTAATTTATAGTAAGCTTGATCAGCAAGCTCATTTTTATAAGAAATAAGTAACTCCATCAAATCTTTTATTTCTGTTCTTTCAAAAATACCATTAATATAATCTTTAAGCCTTTGATCGACTTTTCTAAGTTCTCTAATAAACTGAATGGTATTTTTGTATACTTGATCAAGCATCATACCATATTCACTAGTAAACTCATTCATTAAAAGAGAATAAATAGTAAAGATATATCCCTTAAAATGATTTTCTGCTTCAATATCATTATTATCTGCAAATAAACTAAACTGGCTGTTTTTCTTAATTTCCATAAAAGCAGTCACAAATGTGATGGCATAATCAGGAAAATTCAAAATTTGAACATAATCATTCGTTACATCAATATCAATCCAACCGCACTTTTCAATTCTTCTGATTATATAATAGGTCTGCTCCCGTTTTTCTACAATCTCTGCATTGCCATTTTCTTCATCATCAATCGTTACAGCATTTTTTTCTAAGTAATCAAGTAATATTTCAACGGCCACATCACGATTCATCCCTAAAATCGAACCTTTTTCATATTCCTTGTAAATTAAAATTAATGCTTCTATATATAAATCACGGTGTTTCGATTGAAAAAGATTGAAAAAATTATCCGGTAATATTCTTTCGAAATCCACTGAAACCACATCCTTTAAATTAAGCATATTTCTTATTAATTATATCATATCTGTAAACCTTTTCGACACCTTTTTATGATATTTTATTAAAAAGAGCATCTTTTTTATTAAAAGATGCTTTCTTTCACAATTTTTACCACCTTGTCAATGGCGTCATCAAAAGTTAATTCTTCCTTTACAAGGGTAAAGCGACTCTTAAGTTCACAGATGCCTTCGCTTGCTCTTCTTCCTATAACAATAGAAAATGGAATACCAATTAATTCCCAGTCTTTAAATTTAAATCCTGGTTTTGCATCACGGTCATCTAGAATTACTTCTAATCCTGCTTTTCTTAGTTTATCATAAATAATTAAACTTTCGTTCTTTTGAATTTCATCATCATAAGAGATTGGCACAACTACTACATGGTATGGTGCAACATTAATTGGCCATTTAATACCAAATTCATCATGATATTGTTCAATAATAGCAGCCATTGTTCTTGTAACTCCAATACCATAACATCCCATAACCATTGGAACTAAATTGTTATTGTCATCTTGATAAGTACAGTTCATTGGTTTAGAATATTTTGTACCTAATTTAAAGATTTGACCAACTTCAATTCCTCTTTCAAGTTTAAGAGGTTTTGAGCATACTTTACATAAATCATTTTCACATGTGTTTCTTAAGGTAATAATTTCACCATCAAAATCACGTTTAAAGTTAACATTCATTAAGTGATGATCTTTTATATTTGCCCCAACAACCATATTTTTTAAGATTGCCACCTCATCATCAACTAAAACTTTAATTTTTTGATTAATTGGGCCAACAAAGCCTTCAACCGAATCAAGTCTTATGATTTCTTCATATGTGGCAAGTCGTAATTCATGCTCTGCAATATTTAACTTATTGATTAATTTTATCTCGTTAACATCTCTATCACCACGTACTAATACTAAAACAAGTTCATCATGTGCCATGTCCATATAAACAAGCGATTTAGCAATTTGTTTTTTATCGACATGTAAGAATTCGCTTACTTCTTCAATTGTTTTAATATTTGGTGTTTCAACTTTAATTATGTCTTTAGGTTCTTCTTTCGAGTTAAAATCTTCTTTTAAACTTTCGGCTTTTTCTTGGTCAGCAGCATAACCACAATCGCAATAGATTATGTTGCTTTCCCCAACATTTGATAAGGCCATAAATTGATGTGATCCAGAACCACCAATAGCACCAGTATCTGCTAAAACAATTTGGTAGTTAATGTGTAGTCTATCAAAAATACGTTTGTATGTATTATACATATTTTGATATGATGCATCTAAACCTTTTTCATCAATATCAAAAGAATATGAATCCTTCATGATAAATTCACGACCACGCATAAGTCCAAATCTTGGACGTTGTTCATCACGATATTTTGTTTGAATTTGATAAATATTAATTGGTAATTTTTTCTTTGATTTAATTTCATTACGAACTAAATCAGTAAAAATTTCTTCATGGGTTGGTCCTAAACAAAATTCACGTTCATGGCGGTCAGTAAAACGCATTAGCTCTGGACCATATTTTTGCCAGCGGCCTGATTCCTCCCACAATTCTTTTGGTTGAATAGCAGAAGATAAAATCTCTAAAGCACCTGATTCATCCATTTCTTCTCTGATTATATTTTCAATTTTATTTAACGTTTTAAGCCCTAACGGTAAATAGTTATATACACCTGAAACTAATTTTCTAATTAATCCTGCTCTAAGCATTAAAATATGAGAATCGATTATTGCCTCATTTGGTGCTTCTTTTAACGTTGAAATTAACATTTTACTTGCTTTCATTAATTAAAATCCTCCATAACTATTTTATTATATCATAAATATTAATATTTAAAGCAAAATTTATTTTGGGAATAGAAATAATAATTGTTGAAATAAGGACTATTGGTAGGTTAAAAAAAGTAAAAATTACGTGTTCCATAATTTTTACTTTTAAAGTTTTATTAACTTAAAAAATGTATTATCTTTTTTTAAAGAAACTCTTGAATTTATTCCAAGTTGTCTCTTCTTTTTTATCTAAAGTTAAATTTAGGTTTTCAAATAATTTCTTTTGTTCTTGTGTTAAGTTTCTAGGTGTTACCACTTTAATAACGACTTTCTCGTCACCTTTAATCTTCGTTCTAACATTTGGTGCACCTTTGCCAGGAATTCTAAATACAGATGCACTTTGTGTTCCTGCAGGAACCTTTAAGTTCACTGGGCCATAAGGTGTCGGTACATCAATTTCACAACCTAAGGCTGCCTGTGAGAAGGTGATTGGTACTTCAACAAAGATATCATTTCCCTCTCTTACAAAGATTTCATCTTCTTGAACCTCAAATTGAATATATAAATCCCCATTTGGTCCACCATTAATTCCTCTATTTCCAAGTCCTTCTAAACGAATTTGTTGACCAGTTTCAATACCTTGAGGCACTTTAACTTCCACTTCTTTAGTAACCTTAACCATACCTTCCCCACCACAGGTTTGACACTTGTTAAGTATTTCTTTGCCTTTACCATGACAGTTAGGACATGTTGTTTGGGTTTGAGTTCTACCAAAAAGTGATGTTTGTTCAATGATTACACGGCCAGTTCCACCACATTTTGAACATGTTTTAACATCTGATGAGCTTTTAGCACCTGTACCATGACAGTTTGAGCATTCATCATATACTTGAACTTTTATTTTTTCAGTTTTACCAAAAATCGAATCCATAAAGGAAATGGTCATCCGTTTTTGAATATCTTCTCCTTTACGTGGACGATTAGATTGAGTTCTAGAACCACCACCGCCTCCGAAGAATGATGAGAAAATATCTCCTAGGTCAAAATCTTCGAATCCACCGCTAAATCCACTAAAGCCGCTAAATCCTTGACCCATATTTTCTGCTTGATGACCAAAACGATCATATTGCGCTCTTTTCTCTTGATCACTTAATACGGAGTATGCTTCCTGAATCTCTTTAAATTTTTCCTCCGCATTTGCCTCTGTAGAAACATCTGGATGATACTTTTTAGCTAAAGATCGAAAGGCTTTTTTTATTTCATCCTCTGTGGCATTTTTTGAAACACCCAAAACTTCATAATAATCTCGTTTTGTTGCCATACTTGGTTCCTCTTTCTATACAATATTAAGAGGCAGTTTAATCTGCCTCTTATTTTTATACTTCTTTATAGTCTGCGTCAAATACATCTGGATCATCAGATTTTTTATTTTCTTTTGGTCCTTCTTCTTTTGGTCCTTGTTGTTGCGCATTCTTAGCTTGTTCTTCATAAACCCTTTGAGCTAATTTTTGTGCTACTTTTTCAAGTTCTTCAGTCTTTTCTTTAATTTCTTTAAGGTTATTACCTTTTAAAGCTTTTTCAACTGCTTCGACATGCTTATCAACTTCATCTTTTTCATCTTTAGTTACTTTATCGCCAAGGTCGCTTACAGATTTCTTAGCTAAGAAAATCATTTGGTCAGCATCGTTTCTTGTATCTGCTTCTTCCTTCTTAGCTTTATCTGCTTCTTCATTATCTTTAGCTTCTTTAACTAATCTTTCAATTTCTGCATCAGTTAATCCTGAATCAGATTGAATAGTGATATTAGCTGATTTACCTGTGCCTAAATCTTTGGCACTTACATTAACGATACCATTAGCATCGATATCAAATTTAACTTCAATTTGTGGTACACCTCTTGGTGCAGCAGGAATGTTAGTTAATTGGAAGTTACCTAATGTCTTATTGTCACGAGCCATTGGTCTTTCACCTTGTAAAACGTGAATGTCAACAGCTGGTTGATTATCAGCGGCAGTTGAGAAGACTTGTGATTTAGATGTAGGGATAGTTGTATTTCTTTCAATTAATTTAGTAAATACACCACCAAGTGTTTCAATACCAAGTGAAAGTGGAGTAACGTCTAGAAGTAGAATATCCTTAACATCACCAGCTAAAACGCCACCTTGAATAGCAGCACCCATAGCTACAACTTCATCTGGGTTAACACTCTTGTTTGGTTCTTTTCCAAGTAAATTCTTAACTAATTCTTGAACAGCAGGAATTCTTGTTGAACCACCAACAAGTAATACTTGATCAATATCGCTAGCTGTCATCTTGGCATCGCTTAAAGCGCGTTTAACTGGTCCTTCAGTTCTCTTTACAAGATCAGCTGTTAATTCATTAAATTTAGCTCTTGTTAAAGTTGTATCTAGATGAACTGGTCCTGATGCTGTCATTGAGATAAATGGTAAAGAAATTTGTGTTTGTGTAATACCAGACAAGTCTTTCTTAGCTTTTTCAGCTGCGTCTCTAAGTCTTTGTAAAGCCATCTTATCTTTTGATAAGTCAACGCCATGTTCTTTCTTAAATTCGCTAACCAAATATTCAATAACCTTTTGATCAAAGTCATCGCCACCAAGAACATTGTCTCCAGCAGTTGAGATAACTTCAAATGTACCATCCGATAATTCAAGGATTGATACGTCGAATGTACCTCCACCAAGGTCAAATACTAAAACTGTTTGTTCTTTATCTGTTTTATCAATACCATAAGCAAGTGCAGCAGCTGTTGGTTCATTAATAATACGTTTAACATCTAAACCTGCAATACGGCCAGCATCTTTTGTTGCTTGACGTTGTGCATCATTAAAGTATGCAGGAACGGTGATTACAGCTTCAGTAACTTTTTCACCAAGATAACTTTCTGCAGTCTTCTTTAAGTTTTGAAGAATCATTGCTGAAATTTCTTGTGGTGTATATTTTTTGCCGCTTATGTCAACTGTATATGATTGACCCATATGACGTTTAATTGAACTTACTGTATTTGGATTAGTAACCATTTGACGTTTTGCTACTTCACCAACTTGAATTTCAGAATCTTTAAATGCAACTACTGATGGAGTGGTTCTTGCTCCTTCAGGATTTGCAATAACTTTTGCTTCATTGCCTTCCATTACAGAAACGCATGAATTTGTGGTACCTAAGTCAATACCTATTATTTTGCCCATAATTTATTTACTCCTTTATATTTATATTATTCATTTATAATAACCATTGCTGGTCTTAGTACACGATCTTTAAACATGTAACCTTTTTGTAAAACCTTAATTACTTCTTGATGTTTGATATCTTCATGATTTTCAACCATCACTGCTTGTTGATAATTAGGATCAAATGGTTTACCCATTGCTTCAATTTCTGTTACTCCATGATTATTTAATACTTTAACTAATCGATCTTTGATTAAGCTAAAACCTTTTAAATAATTTTGGACTTCTTCAATTTCTTTACCACTATCGATTGCTCTTTCAAAATTATCAAGTGTTTCAAGTAATTCTTTACATAAATCAAAGTTTGCATATTTACGATCCTTACTTGCTTCTTCACTAATTCTTTTTTTGAAGTTTTCAGTTTCAGCTAAAGTTCTTAAATATCTATCTTTTAGTTCAACTAAATCCTTTGCCTTACTTTTAACTTCATCCTGTAAGCTTTCAATTTCTTTTTGCTTGCGATCCTTTTTTTCTTTTTTATCTTCTTTTTTAAGCTGGTCTTTAATTTCTGTTTCAGGTTCACTAACTACTTCAGTATTATCAACTTCTTCAATATCATTTTCATCAGTCTCAATTGTTTCATCAGTTGTTACATCACTAGCTACTTTATCTTTTGTTTCTTCTGCCACCACTGTTATTCCTCCTTATTGATGTCATCATCTTCATTATATAATTTCTCAATGTTTTTTGCTAAGTACTGAACAAGGGGGATCACCTTAGCATACTCCATTCTCTTTGGCCCAACAAGCGAAATACTACCATTTTCTCCATCGCGAATTTCATAAGGAACAGTAATGACTGTAACATCTTTTAAGGCCTGAATTTTATTTTCCTTGCCAATTCTAACTGATATTCCTTCGTTGTCAACACCGATAAGTTTAAATATTTCTTTTTTCTCAAGTAAGGTTAAGAACTCTCGAACCTTCTTTATATCATGAAATTCTGGTTGATATAAAATGTTATTTTGTCCTGATAAAAAGTACTTACTTTCAGAAAATCTTGTAAATGCTTCAATAAAAGCTTCTATGATCGTATCACGATATTTGATAAACTCTTGAATTGCTTGATTATCGACAATATATTTTAGTCTATCTGATACACGTGTAATTGGTGTACCATATAAAACATCATTCATAATATCAATTACCTTGATAACTTCATCAATATTTACTTCATCGCTAAAATTAAATTGTTTATTTTCTACATAGCCTAAATCTGTTATTATAAGTACTAAACATTGATTTCCTTTAATGGGAATAAGTTCAATTTTTTTTACTTTTTGTGAATAAGCATTAGGTCCTAAAGCAATTGCCGTATAATTAGTTATTTCTGATAAAAGATTCACCGCTGTTTTAATTGCTTCGTCTCTTTCAATATCCTTATTCTTAAAAATATTGTCAATCAGATTAAATTCTCTAACTTCTTCAGAGCCTATTTTTTCATTCAAGATTGATTCTACGTAAAAATGATAACCTTGTTCTGAGGGAATCCTACCACTAGACGTATGGGTTTTTTCCAAATATCCAAATGTTTCTAGTTGGGCCATTTCATTACGTAAGGTCGCACTAGAAAGATCTAGTCTTTCAGCTAGAAGTTTTGATCCAACTGGTTCGTTAGTTTTCACAAATTCTTCTACAATCATATTAAGAATTTTCTTTTGTCTTTCGGTAAGCATTTGGTCACCTCTTTAGCACTCATTTGGTTTTTGTGCTAGAATAATTATACTACCAATATTTAGCATTGTCAATACTTGAGTGCTAATTTTTTTCAATAATATTTTATGATAGCATATCGCATATTATGCATATAATTTTTGACATTAATTGTCGAATAATAAAACTTAAAAAAGAATTATTTATGCAATAACATTTTCTTGTTTTTTTAAATAAAAATTGTGTTATAATACTCTAAAAAGGTGGCGAAAAATATGTATCCATTTGGAGAGGTTCTAAGCACAATTAACAAATATATACTGCTTATATCATTGATTTGTTATTTCCAACAAAATGTATATTTAATAATTGGAATATTTAAAAAAGATAAATTATATCCTATAGCCAAAACAAATCATCGATACGGATTTATAATTTCAGCAAGAAATGAAGAAATAGTTATTGGCAACTTAATTGATAGTATTTTCAAACAAGATTATCCTAAAGATTTATTTCATGTCTTCGTAGTAGCTGATAATTGTACAGATAACACCGCAAAAGTTGCGCGTGAACATGGTGCTATTGTCTATGAAAGATTTAATGAAGAAGAACGCGGAAAAAGCTTTGCTATCGACTACTTATTTAAAAACATTGAAAAAGATTATAAAGACTTAAATATTGAAGCTTATATCATTTTTGATGCTGATAACTTACTCGATGGAAATTATACAAAAGAAATGAATAAAGCATTTGATGCGGGAAATAAAGTTGTGACAAGTTTTAGAAACTCTAAGAACTTTGATACAAATTGGATTACTGCAGGATCAGCCTTTTTATTTTTACGCGAAGCTAGGTTTGTCCATCATTCAAGAAATATATTAAATACTTCTACTTATGTATCAGGAACGGGATTTTTAATTGATGCAGAAATCATTCGTAAAAATGGTGGTTGGATTCACCACACAATGATTGAAGATATCGAATTTTCAACTGATTATATATCTCAGGGCGGATATATTGCTTATCAACCTACTTCTATATTTTATGATGAACAACCATCAACTCTTAAGGCTACATGGAATCAGCGGATGAGATGGTGTAGAGGAACACATCATGTATTTTCTCTATACTTTCATAAAGTTTTAAAAGGTATTTTAAAGGATTTATGGAAGGTTATTTTCTTATTACCATTCTTCTTTGGACTATACTATATTTCAACAATTCTTAATTGGTCATTTTTTAAAGATCCATGGTCTAATATTTTAAAATGGACTGCTGTTTCTTTATTATCATTGATTACTTCATATGTATCAATTAAAGTGTTTAAACGTCGATATGCGAACTGGGATATAGCAACTCATATTATGCCTATACCACTAATACTTTTTGTCTGGATGTGTATTTTCCCTGTAATTTATGGAATATACGCCATAATTGTTAAATGTCCAGCAGCATGGTGGATTAATGCTTCAGTGTTTCCAATCATAAATAGCTTAGGGGCAATTTTATGTTATGCAATTTTTACTGCATTATTAATTGTTATAATTTTAAAAGACAAAGTTAAAGCGCCATTACGAAAGAAAATATTATATAGTTTTGCCTTTCCTTTATATATGTTCTTTTATTTACCGATTACTCTTTTCGCTTTATTTAAACAAATTGAATGGAAACCAATTGTTCATGATGTAAACAAAACAATTGAGAACATTAATGAAGAAAAATACACAAAATAAGATAAAAGCTGATTTTTAATAATCAGCTTTTTAATAGAGTGAATATATTATTAATTAATAAAAAAATACCTTTTATTTATAAGAGGTATTTTTTTGTAATTCTTCTAAAACTGTAATTTCTCGTTCTATCCAAAAAATATCTTTAAAACTATTAAACTTAAGTCTATTATTCGCTAAAGCCTCACCAACACTAACATAAGCAATCTCTTTTTCATCCTCATTAATATTAGTTGACATTAATACATTAAATATATGAGCAATGTAATAATAGGTATTAGTTTCAAAAATCATATCTTTTTCTGTTTTTGACTTTCTTAATTCCTTAACAAGGCCAAACTCTTTAATTGTTATTTCATTAATTAATAAGCCAGCTTCTTCTTTTACAGAACGTTTTAATGCATCAATATTTGATTCATAATTAAAAATATTCCCACCAGGAAAAATATATACTCCTGTCTTAAGATCTTTAATCATTACAAGTTTACCTTCTTTAAAGATTATCGCTCGTGTACTATTAACCTTATATATTTTTGTTAAATCATCATAATCTTTTTTATCAATGCATTTTATTAAATTCATTTTTACACCACCATTAGCGCTATTAAACTTATAATAACAAATAAACTGTAAATGATGATAAAAATTCTAAAGTTTTTCACAAGTTTTACATTTTCTTTACCATTTTTATAATTAATGTAAAAATAAATTCCTAAATATACCAAAATTATTGCATAATATGAATAAGGAATCGTAAAAAACAAATGATATGGTTCTTTTATTTTTCCGATAAGTGGAATGCCATCAGCTCGGAGCATAGTTAAATAATTGACATCACGAACATGACTCATAATAAAGGCTAAAACTAAAACGAATGTTAAGCCAATTATCGCATTTTTTATATTTTCTATTTCAGGTTTAAATACGCCTGATTTAATCATTAAAAGAGGAATAACAACCATTGATCCGTGCGACAACATGCTTTGTATACTTAACAAGTGAAGTCCACCATAATCATAAAAAACCCATAATGGGTAAATTAAAACTGCAATTCCACCAATAAGCCCCATTGGTATAGCAACATCATAACCTTTTTTTATTTTAAAAAGGACGATAAAGGGCATGAATAAACATACCTGATTACACCAGTCAAAACGAATTGCTTTAAAATTATGATCGCGATAAATTAGCCACCAAATAATTCTTAAAACTTCTAAGACAAGCATAAAAATTGCGAGTGATTTAATTAATTTTTCCTGTTTTTCTTTATTTATTTTATTAGCTCTTATTAAAATAATGCTAATAACAGCAATAACAATTAATGATAATAAGATGTGTTCTAAACTAAAAAGCCCATTCCATTCTTTTGATGTTTCAAAATAAATATATTTTTTGTAAAAATCAATTAACCATTTCATCTAAGTCTCCCCCAAAAAAAGAACTGTCGTATACTGCTAAAATAAGTAATAGTGGTATCATATAGTATGGAGAGTAATAAGTTACATCTATTAAGCCATAAAAACCTGAACCTAAGAATGCAATTAAGCAAATAAATCCAGCAAAATTCTTCTTTTTTAAGATAAGATAATACTTCTCTACTAAATGAATTATTAAAGCAACAACCCCAAATGATCCAAAGCAAGCCATTGTATGAACGAAAGTTGAATGGTACCAGTGATATATACCATTTTCATCTAAAGGATAATATAAGCCAACCCCAAATATTGGATTTTCTTTAAAATCATGCCAAGCTTTTTCATAAATAGGAATTCGTCCATCATTATGAATAGTTGTGCGTCTAAAAATAGAATTAATAAATCCTGTTAAAAGTTCCTCATTTTTTGAAAACAATATTAAAAACATTACACTAATAGTCATAATTGAAATGCTAATATAAAGTAAAGCAAAATTCTTATCACTATTATTTTTTACGATTCCTATCAGTAAAGGAATTGCAATTATTACAAGGGCAATAATTGAACCACGTGAATATGTTAATATAATCGCAACAGCCTCAAGTACTGTAAAGAAAATATAAAAAAATGATTTAAATTTAACCCTTTTAGTTGATAAGTAAGCTGTAAATGGAAGTGTTAGAAGCAACATTGCAGCTACGTTATTATTCATACCCCAGCCAACATTTAAACTTTTTTTACTTAAAGCTTGAATAATATTTTCTTGAGTAAAATAAAAAGTAAAGATTTGCGCCATTAAAATTAATGATAAAGCATGAATAGTAATGGCCAAATATTCAAAATTATTTTTTTTAAGGGCTGAATTAAAAAACGCATATCCCATAAGTAAAGCTAAACAAAGTCCAAGTAAAATTAACTGAGGAATAAGTTTTGTCTCTTCATTTAAAGCTCCACCTAAAACAACCGCAAGCATAAGAATTAGAAGAGTAATAAACATTTTATTAAACCTAAGTTTCACCTTATTTTTAAAGGCAAAAATAATAATTGAAACAACCGCAATTATAATATCAATATATATGTAATTTGGTATTTCATCAATATTTAATCCCCTGGCATAAACAAAAGAAAGAAACATTAATATTGGTAAAAAGGATATTGCTTTATCTGTAAATAAAGCATTAAAAACGAAAAAAAATACCAGAATCGAAAAACCGACAAGCTCACTATATTTTACAATATTTGCGTTTGGAAACGGTAAATAGACAAAAAGCCATGTTAAAAACGAGATGGAGGCAAGAATATAAACATAGTATTTTCCTGTGATAAATTTATTATATTTTTGCATACTACCCTCCAAATTAACTTTGAAATATTATAACATAAGATTTTTATATAAACAACCAAGTACAAGCTTAAATTAAGCTTTTTTTATTTTTTTTCATTTAAAATTGATATATAAAAAGTGAACTAACTTTGTTATCGTACAACAAATTCAGTTCACTTTACTTTTAGGTATTGCTTTAATTTTATTTTATAAATTGATTATTATCTATTTCTTCTTTAATTGTTGTTTCCTCATTATGTCCAGGAAACACTTTAACTTCTTTAGAAAAATGCGTTAAAATGAATTTTAATGATTTATAAATATCTTTATTATTACCAGTAGGTAGATCTGTACGTCCTATTCCTTCTTTAAATAAGGTATCCCCTGAAAATAACCAGTTATTAATATAAAAACATGATGAGCCAATTGTATGACCTGGCGTATGGTATACTTTAATTTTATTTTTACCAAAAACAATTTCATCTAGGTCCTTAAAAGTCACAATTTTTATTTTATCAGATAATTTAATATGGGCAAATGACTTTGATTTATCAAATAAAAAGTTTTTTTCAAGTTCATGAATATATACTTCAACATCACTATCTATTTTTGATAAATCCATCGTATGATCAAAATGGCCATGAGTTAATAAAATTTTAGTTAATCTTAAATTATTTATGGTTAAGTATTCTTCAATTTTACTAATATTTGGACCAATATCAATAACTAATGCATCATCATGATCAATTAAAAGATAAGCATTTTCTTGATAATTATTATCATTAAAAATTAATTTCTTCATTTATAAGGCCCATAGCTCCATAAATTCCCGCATCATTTTTTAAGGTTGCTATTTTAATTGATGTTAAAATCATTGGTGTAGAAATCGCTTTAAATTTTTCTTCAATCTTCGCTCTTAAAAATTCGCCAGCATTTGATACACCACCACCAAAAATAATGACTTCAGGGTTTAAAGTAGTAGTTAGTACTGAACATAGATGTCCTAAATATGAAGTTACCTTATCCATTATTTTTAAAGCTAAATCATCATTATCTTTCGCTGCATCAATAACTTTTTTAGCAGAAAGATGAGGAACGTCTTTTAAAACAGAATCCCCATGATATTCCTTTAAAAACTCGTTTGCGACATTAACAATTCCCGTTGCAGAAGCTACTGTTTCAAGGCATCCTACTCCACCACAGTTACATTCAAAGTTATAATCAAAATCAAGGTGCATATGTCCAACTTCACCAGCTGCCCCAAACATACCTTCTCTTATTTTCCCATCGATGATAATTCCTCCACCAACACCTGTTCCAAGTGTAATAAAACAAGCATTCATAGCTCCCTTTGCGGCTCCATATAATACTTCTCCTAAAGCTGCTACATTGGCATCATTACCTACTTTAACGATTGTCTCTTTATTAAAAAATTTATTAAATTCCTCTTTTACATTTACTGTTCCCCAACCTAAATTAACACAACCGTAAACAATATCATCTTTACAGGCTCCAGGGACACCAAACCCATAGCCTAATACTTGATTTATATCAAGGTTATTACTAATTTCGTTGTATATATCCCTTAATATATATTTACCGTTTTCTTTAGTGTTTGTGGGCATATCAAATGTTTTAACAAGGGTTCTTTCTAAATCAAAAACACCAATCTTAACTGATGTTCCACCTATATCAATTCCGACTAAATACTTCTCCATAAATCCTCCAAAAAAATCTCCTATAATAGAAAAAAAACTTCTTAAATAAGAAGCAATTATTTTTTTTCTTTATGAACTGTAGCTGTTTTACACTTAGGGCAATATTTTTTTACTTCCATTCTATCTGGATGTGTTTTCTTATTCTTAGTTGAATGATAAGTCTCTTCGCCACATGTTTGACATTTTAAAGTAATATTTGTGCGCATATTTAAACCTCCGATTTTAGTCTATATACAATATATCACTTTAAAAGAAAAAAAGCAAGGAAATTTTCTTTTTAAGCGTAATTTGTTCTAAGTTATTATATAATATTTATGGTGAATATTATGAATAATCGAGAAAAAACAAAAAGTGTAAAAGTAAGGAATTTAGAAATTGGTGGAAATAACCATGTCGTGATACAAAGTATGACGACCACACTCCCAAGAAACATTGATGAAACAGTCGAACAAATCTTAGATTTAGAAAAAGCTGGATGTGAACTTGTTAGGTTTACTCTACTTAATGAAGAGGACGCTTTAGCTATCAAGGAAATTAAAAAAAGGACCCATATTCCTCTTGTTGCGGACATTCACTTTGATTATCGGCTAGCTCTTTTGGCCATTGAAAATGGTATAGATAAAATAAGAATTAATCCTGGTAACATTGGCAGTGAAGAAAACATCAAGAAGGTTGCTATAAAAGCTAAAGAAAATTATGTTCCGATAAGAATTGGCATTAATAGCGGATCAATTGAAAAGAAATATAAAAAGCCAACCCCAAGAGCTTTAGTTGCTTCGGCTAAATACCATGTCGAGCTCCTTGAAAAATATGGGTTTGATGATATTATAATTTCCATAAAAGCATCTAATGTCGAGGATACCATTAAAGCGAACATTTTAGCTTCAAAAACTTTTAAATATCCGCTACATTTAGGTGTAACTGAAAGTGGGACAGCTTTTGGCGGAACAATTAAAAGCTCAATTGCCTTAGGATATCTATTATTAAAAGGAATTGGTAACACAATTAGAGTTTCCTTAACAGCCGATTCAACTGAAGAAATCAAAGTAGCTAAAGAAATTTTAGCTGATGTGGGCTTATATAAGAAACCAACCTTGATTACTTGTCCAACTTGTGGTAGAACGACTTATGATTTAATGAGTATTGCCAAAGAAGTCGAAGACTATTTAGGAACCATTAATTCAAATATTACAGTTGCAATTATGGGTTGTGTTGTTAATGGCCCAGGGGAAGCTAAACAAGCTGATTTAGGTATTGCTAAATCGAAGGATGAATATTACTTATTTAAAAAAGGAAAAGTTATAAGACATTTTAAAGACGAAAATATTATTGATGTAATAAAAGAAGAGATAAAAAAATTAGAGCCGAAACTCTAATTTTTTATTTTCCTCCTGAAGTCTTAGATACTACAACTTTATATGTTATTGTTGTTAAAACTTCAATATTCTCAAAGTTAATGTTTACAATTATGGTATGTTCACCTTGGGTTAAAACCTTGGATAAATCAAAATCATAATTTAAACTGCCTGAAGCAATTAACTGATCACCTTTATAAATTGTCACTAAAGCATCAGCGTCATTTAATTCTGTTGCGACTTTTAACGTCATTTTTGTTTTTAATGTAACGTTATTAGTATAAAGAGTTTGACTTGATTCATCAACAATTTTCTTTTCACTCTTTATAACCACATGATTACCTGCAAGTTTTGTGCTATTCGCATAAACTTCAACCTCAGGAATGGTTACATCTCCGCCAACAGGCTCAGACTTATTACCAATAATTAAGAACAGTGCTGTTAAAACAGCTACACATGCAATACCTATATAATATATTTTCATTCAATCACCATCTAATATTATGACAAAATACATAAAAATAGAATAAAAAAAAGGAAATTTTTTATTTCCTTTTTACAAAAACAAATCAAATACGACTTTTAGCCAATTATGATTGTATAAATACTTAGATAATCTAAATTCAGTTGTATCAAGTTGCATATCAATTCTTACAAAATCACCAATTTGTGAATTAATTGAAGAGATATTTAAAACAATTGATAAAACTAATAATAATACAAAGATTAATAATACAACCTTAACAAGACCAAATGCTAATCCTAATATGTTATCAACAACTTTAAAGAACCGCATTTTTCTGAAGGCCTTAATTAAAATCTTAAGAATAAAGAAAGCAATTCTTGATCCAATATATAAGATAAGAAAACTAATAATAAGAATAACAAACCTTCCTATTATGGGTGTAATTGAATTTTCTACAAACTCTCTTACTGTTCCCTCAGTAATAACGTTAGAAAGTGATTTGACAATAATATCATCTAAAAAGTCTGGAAATTCTAAACCTTCAAGAACTTTCATTATTTGTTCTTCCCGATTTGCAGGATTAATCGCTTCTGCAAAAAGTGGGTTGCTATCATCCATTAAAACATTATTAATTTTTTCATAAACTGGTTCATTTAACCATCTTGGTCCAATATAATCAGCTACAGGTTTTACAAGTAGTATTGCTGCAATTAAGCCAAATAAAGCGCCAGCTAGTTCAACTAATTTTAGCAAAAAACCTTTCTTAAATCCTACAATCGCAAAAACTGCGACAAGTACTAAGATTACTACATCAATAATTCCAAAAAAACCGAGATCCATTATATTCCTCCTATTATTAATTTATCTGTCAATATTCAAATATTATTGAACAAAATTAATAGACACCGTTACTTGAGTTTCACTTATACTATTTAGTTTAATAGTCGCAAATACTTTTCCATCTGATAAACTTAAATTTAATGTCTGATTTGCTTTTAATAAATCGTTATTGTCGGCAGTACTAGTTTTTGCAATTGAATTATTACTATCCGCTTCAACAATTTTTATTAAATGTTTATCAGCATCTGAATTATTATATTTAAAATAGTTACTATAATAATAGTCGTTATCTTTTGTAATTAATTGAGCATTAACATGATATACAATTAATCCAGCTTGATCTAAATAGTAATTATCAGCATTTAATTCTGTTGGAGTAAAATAACTAATTAAGATATATTCTGAGAATAATGAACTAAAATTAGGAGCTAGTAATATTGTATCCCCAGTTAAAGAGAATTTATTAAGTGTAATTTCGCATGAAGAATTAACGACAATTGGATCAACCCAGCCAAGCATGATTTTTGAAAAAGCATTGTGATCACCACATGTATCATCCATCATATCAGCACCACCAAGTCCACCACTTACGCCTTCATATTCAGTATAATCATAATAGTCATCTAAACCAAATAAGTGACCTGTTTCATGAATAATCGTACGTGCAGATCCTCCTTCATCTTCATAAAAGAATTCAACACTTGAAAAAACATAAGCTGAAACTTCTATACCATTTATATTGATTATATTCCCATAATCACTATCTGATGGATAATAGAAATATTGATAAGCCCAATAAAAATCATCATTTTCTAAATCAGATGAATAATCACATGAATAAATAAAATGAACGGCATCAAAATAACCATCATCATCAGAATCATACTTTGATAAATCTAAGCTTGGATTAACTGATAAATAATAAGCAATTGCTTCTTCAATTAATATATCAACGCCACATGAATAGGTAATTCCATCTTCAACTACAGTTGCGTCTTTATAGTAATTTGGTGTTTCTTTAACAGTAACTGGTGCTAAAACTTCACCACCAATGGTTAATTTTCCATATGAGCTTTTTAAGTAAAAAGATTTTAGTGATTCAAATGATAAATTCTCACCAAAGAAACCTTTATTAATCATTTCTAATTCTGCTTGAGTGAATAAATCACTTGTAAATTGAATTGGAATAACTAAAACATTAACCTCACCTGTGCTTGGCAAAACATTATAAACATAATCTTCACCAAATGCGTTTCTGTCAATCGCATCTTGAATCGTATCATGGTCAGTTAAAAGATAACTAGCATCTACAACGGCCACATTAATAGTCTCTGATATTTGCTTATTATTTTTATCAGTATAATTAAATTTTATTTGATAATTACCAATCTTTGTTACATCAAGATTAGATAAATCAAAATTTTTGCTTGTTAAATTAACTAAA
Source organism: Bacillota bacterium (assembly GCA_023410715.1). Classification (GTDB taxonomy): domain Bacteria; phylum Bacillota_I; class Bacilli_A; order Izemoplasmatales; family UBA1188; genus JAEYPN01. The sequence goes on along the minus strand of JAEYPN010000026.1, from coordinate 92,943 downwards.
ACGCCATCTTCTTTTAAAACAGCATATTCCCAGAAATTAGGAATATTACCATTTAAAGTAACGTTTTTTGGAAGTTTACTTAAATCATAAACAACTCCAATAGTTACTTCCTCGCCTTCAGGTGCAATACCAAGTCCTGATAAATCAGTATCGGCAAATGCTGTCCATTCTGATTCATCAAACACTTCATTTCCCTTAATTAATGAACCATTTCTCTCAATGCCAGTATTAGTTAAAAAATCTTGATAAGTTGTGCCACTTGAACCAATTGGTCCGCCAATAATATCAATTAGCTCATCATCATGATATAATGCAATTGCGTGTGTTCCTGAAAAATAACATACAGTGCTCTTAAAAGCAACTTTTATACTGCCATTATAATCAGTATGGGCAATTACGATTACGTCACCATCTTTTATTATGCCACTTAAACTAAGTACGCGATCAGTATTTGATGAATCTTTAGAAAATGTTTTAACAGTATATTCTGATAAATCAATGTCTGTACCAGTATTATTATAGATTTCTAAAAATTTATCATTACCTTTTGTGGCTTCAATATACTCTGAGAAGTATAAATCACCATCATTAATGGTTTGTTCTTTTTTAATAACTGTTAGTTTAATGTTTATTGAATAACTTTCACCTTTGTATGAACCTGTTACTTTTATTGTAACAACAGTATCAGCTTTTTTTCTTGTGACAACGGCTTCGTTACCAACTATCTTAATAGCATCACTATCTGATGTATATGAAAGTGTTACGCCATTAGTATCCATTAGTGACAATGTAAAATTTTCAGTAACACCATTTGCTTCAGAATCATTACCATTAAAATTAAATGCAAAGTATGCAAAAGTTTCTGAAATCAATTCATATGCACTTTTAGTCGTGATACTTGTTGTAGACTTACTTGTTGATGGTTTACTTGTTGTTGATTTACTTGTAGTAATTGTTGTAGTTGTTAAAGTAGTTTGTTTACTTGTTGACTTGCTTTCGGTCGAACTAGCTTTTGTTGAATTAGTAGGTAAAGAAGTAGATGAATTCTTAACTGAACTAGTGACTGTTGATTTAGAAGTTACTTCACTTTTAGTTGTAGTAGTTGATGTACTTTTAGTAACATTACATGCTGATACTACAAATAATATCATCATTAAAATAAAAACTTTAATCTTTTTCATAAAATTCCCCCGTTTATGACAATTTATGGTTGTATTATAGCATTAAAGTTTTGTTTTGTCATTAAAAAAGTATTGAATTTTAATTCAATACTTAATTTATTGTTTTTATTAACGATTATTGACTACTGTATCGTATGATTCTTTAACTATTTCTCTTAAAACATCATTACTTAATACAGAACTATCAGCAATCTTAAACCAAATCTTATGATTTTCATAACGATCTTTACCAATAAGCGGGAACTTAATAATTAGTCTAATAGCTTTATCAATATCTTGACGGAATGACAATTCTTTTGAATCTGTTCTTATCGTTAAGAATAATGCCTTATTAACAAAATATTCCTTACGGTCTGGATAGACAACCATTTTAACATCTTTTAATCCAAATTTTGTATCAAATAATTCATCTAGATCATCAGCGACAAAGACAAGCTTTTTAGAAACAACTTTTTCTTCAATCTTAGTTTCTAAGACTTCTATTGTTTCTGGTACAATGTTATTTGCAGGAATTAATTCTGTTTGTAACTCTTCTTTTGCTGGAGTAAGTTCTTCTTCAATTGTTTTTAAATTTTTAACTTCTTTTTTGTTTTTACGTTTTTCAATTCTTGCTGCTTTTTTATCTGCTTTTTCTTTTTCTTTTAATTGCTTTGGTGTTAATTCTTTAAATTCATCATCTTCACTGCCAAGACCACTTTGTGCATATTCTAAAGCTTTTCTATCACGGAATAATGTAATTAATGAAATACAAAGAATTATTAAAATAAGTTCTCCATAAGCAAGGAAATAATACAAAATATCATCTTTTAAGTCATAAATGTTAATTGCTGAATTTTGAACCATAAATACTGCATAATCATAAATAATATAGCCGAATCCAGCTAAGAAAATTATCATAATTAATCTAGCAAATAATCCTCTTTTTTTCATACCTCTTATAAATAATGGGGTAAAAATAAGAGCAACAACTGCTGATAATGAACCCAATATTATTAGTGATGGCATAAGTTTGATTGGCAAGAACTTGCTTGTATCAATTTTCACAAATTTTAAAGCTGTTTCAAGCCAAACTGGTAAATATGAAATATCATTTGCTGGATGAGTTTTTACTTCGTATACATTATAGTAAACAAACCCAACATAACCAACAAGTAGTGCTAAACCAAGCACATAGAAAACGACAGGTAGTACTGCTGCACGAGCAGTAGGATTTGATGCCTTTCCTTTCTTCTTTTTTTCAACATAACTAACAATTATCATAATAAATGACATTGCCGCAAGAGCGATTGGTATGTATTTAAATTTTGCGTCTGTAAGAAGATTTCTAAAGCTTTCGTTTTCAGGAATAAATTTTATAAGTGGAACTACGATGATACTAGCTATGAAAGATAAAAATAAAAATAATCTCGCAATAAACTTTTTCATAAATACACCTCATTTATATTCTATACGTTCCTTAACGTAACTATTATACAACATTTATAAAATGGTGTCAATAAATCACTATAATAATAGTATATAATTACTCAAACTTTTTATTAAAAGAACACTTTCGACATAATTCTAAAAAAAGCTTACCTTGTTTAATATTTTTTAAGTGTAATTGATACTTCTCACTTCTTAGAATATCGCTAAGACTTGCGCTATATACATTACCAAGTGTAGTGTCGCCATTTGAATCCAAGCAGCATATAACAACCCTACCATCAACCAAAATTCCAATGTGGTCTACCCCACCATAACAGTGGCCAAAATCACTTGTTTTAGGTGATGATAATGATGGCCATTCGAACTCTTCATCAAGTGATATAAATAGATATTCACTTAGCTTATCATCAGTACCTTTTTTTACTTTTAACCTTTTTTCTAAAAATTCAAAAACCTGATTATTTAACTTCATTTCTTCATCGCGATTTTTAGAATTCCATAGTCTCAAAAATAGATACTTATGATAAATTTCATTATTTTTTATAATTAAATTTTCTAATTTATTGAAATAAATTTCTCTTTTTTCATCATCAAAATTAATCAAGCTTTGTAAAGAAATATTAACTCTATTAATACATTTATGATTAAGATATAGTTCATTATCTAAAAGTATAAAACCATTAGTTGTAATGTTAACTTTAAAATCTTTCTTATCTAATATATTTAAAATCTCATCAATTTTTGGATGTAAAAAAGGTTCACCTTTTAAATGTAAATACAAATATTTCGTAAATTTTTCACATTCATTTATTACATACTTAAAATTTTCAATTGTGATAAATTCTTTTTTTCGTTTATCTTCAATACAGAATGGGCAATTAAGATTACAAGCATTAGTAATTTCTAAATAAATTTTTCTAAATTTCATTAACTAACCTGTTTTACTTTCTTTTTGTAATATCTTAAAGACCAAATCGCAATTGAGCCCACCATATTGCCAATAATCATTACCATTAAATATAAATACATTTTAGCAGAGAAAATCATTGCCGCACTAAAATAAAACATGTTGGCAATACAGTGTTCAAATCCTGCCAAAATAAAAATCATTACGCCCATAAATATTGAAATTAACTTTGTAAATCCTTCATTATGTTTATATAAATCTACCGCAAGAAACATCATAATTCCACAAAAAACTGATAAAACAAATAGTTTTGGAATTTCATATGCAAGTTTACATTCTGCAATATTTTTTACTAAATTTAAGTTGCTTTCACTGGCAACATATCTAAATAATAAGCCTACTATTGTTGCACCAACATAATTACCAAGTAATACAACTAATAGATTTATTTTATTTTCTTTACTATATTCAAAAAAGTAACCATTCTTTCCTGTAAATAAATATAGCCCATAAGAACATATTGTAAACAGTCCAAAAGAGAATAACAAAGCCCCAACAATTTTACTAGTACATGATATATAAGCTACTCCGCCTATGCCAATTAATATTCCTGCAAATACTGATTTTTTAAATACTTCTTTCACTTTTTTATTCTCCTTTTCAATAATATAAAAAAGTATAGTAGAAACTATACTTAAGTTTAATGGCGATCACAATTTTTCATAAATTGAATACGCAATTATAGTATGATTATATCATATAAAAGATTAATTTGTAGTATATAATTTTTTACAAAATAAATTTTCTATTAAACATTAAAAATCTAATTATTTAAGTGGCTTACAAATATAATGCCTTAAATAAAAAATAAAATGGCTATTTCTAGCCATTTAGTATCTTATGGCGTCCACGATAGGACTCGAACCTACCACCCCGATCTTAGGAGGATCGTGCTCTATCCTGATGAGCTACGAGGACATTCCACTACTATTATACACGATAATATTTTTTTTACCTATACTTTTTTTAAAAAAAACTATGCATTTTATTGCATAGTTATTCTTTATAAAATGGCGATCCGGAAAGGATTCGAACCTTCGACCGACGGCTTAGAAGGCCGTTGCTCTATCCAGCTGAGCTACCGGATCATCGTTAAACGCTTATATATTATAATATAACCGAATGTTTTTGTAAAGATAAAAATTTATTTTTTACACTTTTCTAGGTTTTTTTCATACTATAAAATGAAATATATAAAAGTGGAGATGAAAATATGATAGTAATCGATCCTGGTCATGGCGGGATAGATACAGGGGGAGGAACAAACGCTCTCTTTAAAGAAAAGGATTTAGTCCTTGAAATTTCAAAATATCAAGAAAGAAGATTTAAAGAACTTGGTATTCCAGTTGTATTAACTAGAACAACTGATGAATATGTGGGGCCAGCTGAAAGAACTAAACGTGTAAATTCAGCATTTGGAGGCGACACTAATGCTTTAGTTATAAGTAATCATATTAATGCTGATAAAAGTATTTTAGATGGTGTTGATATCATTTATTCAATTTATGATAGCTCAGCGCTAGCAGATTCAATTGCTAGTGGTTTTGTTGAGGCTGGGCAAAACGTTCGTGGTGTATATACAAGAAAGAATAGTGCTGGTGCGGATTATTATTACATTATTAGAAATACAAGACCACGTCAAACAACATTAATTGAGTATGGATTTGCTGACTCACCTAAAGACGATGTAATGCAGTTAGAATATGATTGGCCAACTCTAGCAGAATCCGTAGTAAAACAAGTAACGGAATTTTTAGGTAAGCCATATACACCACCTACAAACTTTATTTATATTGTAAGAAAAGGCGATACATTATCAGAAATAGCTAAAAAATTTAATACAACAGCTGATGCGATTGCAAGATTAAATAATATTTCTACAAGTAAAGTATTACAAATTGGTGATCAACTAATTGTTCCATATAATGATTATGCTGATCAAATACCTAGTGGAAATACTTATACCGTTAAACCTGATGATACATTATTTTTAATAGCTAAAAAATTTAACACAACGGTTAATGCTATTACTACCTTAAACAATTTATCTGGTACAATAATTTACCCAGGCCAAGTATTATTAATTCCTTCAGAAACTGATAGTAATACTAGTCAAAATTATTTTGAATATGTAGTACGTTCTGGTGATACTTTATTTATGTTAGCTAACCGTTTTTCAACAACAGTTAATGACATTAAACAGGCTAACTCATTGACATCGGATGTTATAAGAATAGGTCAACTTTTAAGCATTCCTATTCCATATGGCTTATTTGAATACAAAGTAGTTAGTGGCGACTCATTATTTAGCATAGCTAAAAAATATGGCGTTGGTGTTCAAGATATTATGACCTATAATGCCCTTTCTACATCTTTAATTTATCCTGGACAGATTTTACTTATACCTAGAAAATAATCACATAAACCTCAAAAATTAATTATTGCTAAAAATCTTAAAATAGTTTATAATAAATTTTGGTGATAAAATGAAGAAAATTATTTTAAGTATTATTTGCTTGTTCTCATTATTTTTATTTGTTGGATGCAGTAAGAAAATTGAAAAAATTAGCATTAATGTTGTACCTGGTATTAGTGATACTGTTGAATTAACAGCAGAAAAACTTTACACAAAAATAGAAAATAAAGAAAGTTTTGTTTTATTATTATATTATCCAACATGTAATGCTTGTGAAGAATTTGACCCAATCCTAAATAAATTTATTACAGAAAACAGCTATGAAATTTATAGTGCTGATATTAAAACAGTATTAAATAAAAATGCTGCTTCTGACAAAACAGAAAAGATTCTATATGACTTTTTTAAGGTTAAATATACACCATCTATTGTGGTTATCAAAGATGGGGAATTATATAATATGATTAATGCCAATGACAATCAAGATATTTTCTGGGAAAATGGCTTGACTGATCATTTTAATAAATATGTAACTCGTCATTTATATTTAACTATTACTGATGAAATATTAGATAAAAAAATTGCCAATAAAGATACATTTGTAATTTGGTTTAAAGACAATGATACTGAGTCAAAAGCATTTGAAGAAAAATTCTTTAATAACTATGCACAAATTTATGGATTTAAAGATAATATTCTTTTCCAAATTGATGTTACTTCTTATATTAATGATGAAGAAGATGAAGATGCTTGGAAAAACTTCAAAGCTAAATATGGTCTATCATATGGTGATGGAGTGATGCCAATCCTTCAATATTTTAAAGATGGTGTATTAACTGATACAATTAGTTTTTATAACGATGTTCTATCTTATGATATCAATACTATGAAAGCAACTATTACTAATTCAATCTATCCTGATTTTATTGGTAAAGATTTTGTGATATCAGCTTATAACGTTGATAAGAAAACTGGTAAGGTTTATGCTAGAAGTGATGAATATAATACTAAAAAAGTTGAACTACACGTTGAAAAAGCAAAAACATTCTTTGATAAATATATAAAAAAATAAGACCTTAGGGTTTTATTTTTTTTATTTTATGCTAAAATAATAGTGGTGAATAATGATGAAAAAAGTATTTGTAATCTTATTATTACTTCTTCTTGTAGGATGTAAAAAGACAACTAAAAGAACTTATGAAAAGTTTGAACTTGAGGTTGAAGAGAACCTAGTCACAACTAAAACAATTGATCCAGAAGAGCTTGAAAGAAAGATTAATGACAAAGAAACATTTATTTTATTAATTGTTAAAACGGGATGCCAAGCTTGTGAAGCTTTTTATCCGGAAATTAATAAGTTTATTAGTGAAACACATTACGTGATTTATAGGGCCTATCATGATCGAATCAAAATGTATAATCATTCTATTAACAAAGATATTTTAAAGGTTCATTATACACCAATGATTCTTGTGATTATTGATGGTGAAGTCGCTGACTTTATTGATTCTAATGATAATCAAGATATGTTTTGGGAAAATGGCTATATTGATTTTATAAAAAAATATATTAGTAATACTTAAAATATACATTGTATATTAAAAAAGCATATAGTATAATAAAAAAGCAGGTGAATAAAATGAAAAAGATAGGGATTATATTAATGTTAGTAGGTTTATGCGTTACACTAAATGGCTGTAAGAAAAAAACAGTTGATTTTATTACAATTGATGAATTAAGAGAAAAGATTAATAATAAAGAAGAATTTGCAATTTATTATTCTTGGAATATATGTGGTGACTGTGCAGATTTAGATACTAAGTTTTTAAAATCATATTTGGAAGAAAACCGCATTAAGAAAAACTTCTTCTTTAAAATTGAAGTTGCTAATTGGCGTGATGACGGATCTGACACGGATAAATGGAAAGAATTTGCCAAGGAATTTAACTTTGATACATACCGTGGTGGTAAGGTCCCAACTGTTCAATATTATAAAGATGGTGAACTTAAAGATATGATGGTTTATTATAACGATGTTCTAACTTATGATTTGGATAAGATGGTCGCAACAATTACTGAATCATTCTATCCTGATTTTATTGGTAAAGAATATGTAATTGATGAAGTACTTACAAATGATGATGGATCAAAAATTGGTAAATCATCAGCATATAGATTAGATAAATTAGTTATTCATAACGAAAAGGCCAAATTATTTTTTGACAAATATATAAAAAAATAAATCTATACGTCGTATAGATTTTTTTTATGCATATAATTAATTGGTGATTTAAATGAAAAGGATTTTTGGCTTTCTTGCTTTTTTGTTAATCTTTTTTTTGATGTTCTATTTAATTAGTTTTCCTGGTAATGCCTTAACTCTTATTAAAAACACAATTTATTTATTCTTCGAGAAAGTATTTCCTTTTCTTTTTCCTTTTTTTATTTTATCAACATTACTTGTAAAAGCTAATTTAATTAAGTATATTGAATATATATTTAATCCAATAAATAAAATATTATTTAAAACAGAGAGTAAAGCTTCTTCATTTCTATTTATTGCTAATCTTTTTTCAGGAAACCCGGGTAGTGTGAAGCTGCTTTCAAATCTGGTTAATGAAGAAAAAATAAGTGTTGATGAAGGAAATAATTTATTGCTTTATACTTGCTTTGCCAATCCGCTTTTTATTATTGGTTTTATTGGCGTTGGTTTTTATAAAAATATGACAGTTGCTTATATTTTATTATTATCGCACTTTCTAAGTAATATAATAATTGGCATTTTAGCTAATATATTTAAAAAAATTGATTTTAACACCCCAGAATATAAGGAAATAACATGTAAAAATCCTCTTAAAGAATCTGTTGATACAAACTTTAATACAATGGTAATGATTTTAGCAATTATGATTTTAAGCAACTTATTATATGGTTTAATCATTGATACACATATATTAGATTTTGTTAAAAATGAGGAATTTAAATTGTTTTTATTAAGTTCTTTGGAAATGACTAACGGAATCTCCATGGTATTTAACTCTGAGATTGCCTTACTTAATTCTTTAATGGTTATTTCATTTTTGCTAGCTTTTGGTGGAGTGTCTATTCATTTACAAAGTATCCCCTTTATTAAAGAAGCCAACTTAAGCTATTTTAGTTTTTTTGTAGGCCGAATATTTCAAGGAGTAATATCAGTATTTTTAACAATTATTTTATTTAAACGCTTATATAATCCAATAAGTCCTGTTGGAAATATTTTTCTAGACACTAATTTAACTTATAAAATGTATGTCTTACTTTCAATTTTCTTATTATATTACGCTTTTTCAATTTTTAAGCCATTTAAAAAGCATAGTGTATAAATTTACACTATGCTTTATTACTCTTTAAATCTTTAATTTTTTGTTTCAACTTAACTTGCACATATTCAGGAACAAAATCTTTTACTTCATTTCCAAAGAATGCAAGTTCTCTAATAGTAGTTGAGGAGATAAACGAATAATTTGTATCCGTCATTACAAAGACAGTATCAATGTCTGGTGCAATTCTTCTATTAACAGATGTAAGTTGGAATTCATTATCAAAATCCGTAACCGCCCTCAATCCTCTTAAAATATGGGTTGCATTAACTTTGTGACAAATATCCACACTTAATCCTTCAGATAAAATAACTTCAACATTAGGATATTTTTTTAAAACTTCTTTAGCCATATCTAATCTTTCAAAATTTGAAAATAAATAATTCTTTTTAATGTTAACAGATACAGCCACATAAAGCTTATCAAACAACTTACTACCCCTCTCAACCACATCAATATGGCCAAAGGTAATAGGATCAAAAGAGCCAGGGTACAAACCTATCTTCATTTATTTTTCCTCCTATATTTATAAAATTCAAAACGCATGATTGTTGAAGGTTTAATCTTTAATAATTCATAATTTTCGCTGTATTTTGTTTCATGTGCGCCTTTTAAAACTTCAACTAAGACTAAAGCCTCATCGTTTAAAAAATCATTCTCATCTAAAAATGCTAAGAGCGTCTCACATACGTCTAAACTATATGGCGGGTCTAAAAATACTAAATCAAACTTTACATTTTTATGTTCAAGAAAGAATCTTTCATAATCCCCATAAAATACTTCACAATTTTCAATTTTAAGACTTTTAACATTAGCTTTAATTGTTTCTATCGCTAATGAATTCTTGTCGACGAGGTAACAAAAATCGACACCTCGACTGATTGCTTCAATTCCCATTGATCCGGTTCCGGAAAATAAATCTAAGGCAACACCCGATGAAAAGTACTGTCCTAGGACATTAAAGACCATTTCTCGGTTACGATCCATCGTTGGCCGAGTAAATTCGTTCTTTATTTCAAATAATTTTCTCGAGCGATATTTGCCTGCAATAACTCGCATAAATAATCACCGTAAATATTATAAACTTTTTTTGTATAATTACAAATAGTTTGTTAATAATAATAATGCAGCCATAAACTTATGGTTGCGTTTAAGAAACCCTATTCTTAATCATACTTCTCCTCTCCCTTTAATACATATAAGTTAAAAAGCGATTCTTTTATCGCTTTTTAATTTTTATTCATATGTTATTTTATCAACTGTTTCTTTATCAAGTCGTTTAATGATTTCAGTTATAAGCTTAACAGTGTTATTATAATCATCCTCATGAATAATTGAAGTATGTGAATGTAAATAACGACAAGGAATACATATAGCAATACTTGGGCAGCCTTCTTTATTTAAATGGATTTTTCCAGCATCTGTTCCTCCACGATTTAAATAAGATAACTGATAAGGAATATTTAATTCCTTGCAGAGATTCATAACGTACTTTCTTAAACCAACATGACCAATCATTGATGAATCAGTAACTACAAGACAAGGTCCTTTACCAAGTTTTGTTTCATTTGACCCAGATGGATAATCGTATGCAATTGTCACATCTAAAGATATGCCAATATCTGGTGTAACCTTATATGCTGAGGTCATCGCTCCTCTTAAACCAACTTCTTCTTGTACAGAACAAACGCCAAAATAGGTATTAGGATGACTTTGGTTTTGAATATTATCTAATACTTCTAAACAACAGGCAACCCCAAATCTGTCATCCCAGGCTTTACCAAGTAGATATTTGGGATTGGCTAATACTCTCGTATTAATTAGTGGGGTGATCATATCACCAATTTGGATACCTAGGTTTTCAACCTCTTCTTTAGAAGAAACACCTAAGTCAAGATACATTTGATTAATCTCTAAAACTTTATTTTTTTCATTAGCGTCTAAAATATGGGGTGGTTTAGAGCCAACAACACCAACAAGTGTTCTTCCATCTAAAGTTGTTACAACCATCTGTTGTGCTAGAACCACATGGCCCCATAAACTTCCTGCATTAGTAAATTTTAAATATCCATCTTTGGTAATCTCAACGACAATAAAACCAACTTCATCCATGTGTCCAGAAACCATGATTTTAGGCCCTCCATTACCATGTTTTAAAATTACCGAGCCTAATTTGTCAAAAGAAATTTCCGCTTTATCTTTCGCATAATCACATACATAATTCTTAATTTCTTTTTCGTGTGCAGGAATACCATTAAGCATTGTTAAATCATATAGTAATTCTTTCATTTTTACCTCCTAAATTACTATATTAGTATTTATTAATTAATAGAAATTTATCAGTAATTTTTAATAAAAAAAGTCCCGTATGGGACTTATCTCAATAACAAAGTGGAAACCACTATTAGAAAAACCGAGTTTTTCTAAGGTGGAAATCTCTTTGAATAATCATTAGGATCCTTAAACAAGTAAGTATTCGACACAGATTAAACCTTGATTCCCAATAAATATGTTTTGGGGTCTCTAGTTAGTGATTTCCACTTTGCTATTGTACCCATATTATATCATAATCATTTTTAAATTCAAGTAAAATTACAATGTAAATACTGGAAATACTTATCTTTTTCAAATGTAAATCATATTCATAATAACATTTTGATTATACTCTGAATCATCAGTAAATTCTATATTTTGTTTGCTTATTCGTTCATCTAAAACAATTAATACAAATATATCTTCTGCATCATTAACTAAATTACTATTTTCTATAAAGTTAGAATAATTATTACTGAAACTTAATGAAACAGTTAATAAAACCACACACAAAAAAATCCAATTAACCTTTTTATCATAAGTTTCCTCCTCTTATTTAAAAATATTTAATATTAAAATTTATTCCCAATAATATTCTATACCTTGATTCAACTCTCCATTTGGAAATAGTTCTTTTGGGATAACTACAAAATCCAAATACTTACTAACAACTTCAGCACCACCATCTATAAAAATCTCTTCAATAGAAAGTTCAAGACCATTTACTTTAAAATTAGAATACTTTATATTAGCAGTGCCTCCTGTTTCATCTCTAACTACACATAACACAATATTTTCATCAAAAATATCAGTGTTAAAATAATCAGTTATTTCATTTCCAGTACAAGTTTCAAATATATTTTTCAATTCTGAGAATGATAAAATAAAATAATATTTTCTTTCTCCAAAACTAAGATTATACTCTTCTCCTATAAATTTTGGCCAATTTTCAATATTACAAAAAGAATAACTTTGATAATAGTTATATTGTGGATCTAATATACCTGTTTTTGTATCATTTATTATTTCATCACCATTTTTCAAAATTTTAACAGTATCAAAACTATCAATTTCATCCTTACTTAATTCTAAAATAAACCACCAATATCCCATTTCATAATCTTCACCAACTTGTATTGTTTTAACATTGATAGTGATTATTTTATCATTAATTATATAAGATCCAATTTCACTTTTATTTCCTTGGCTAGGTTCAATAATTTTGAAAACTAAAAGTGAATTTGTTTCAAAAAAAGAATCATTATATTTTTCTGGTATATCATTTTTCAATAATATAACTAAATCTAGATGATTATAAATAATATCAAATTGACGTTCCACATTATCTTCCTCAAAATATGTTCCAATATATGATGCATTTACATTATTTTGATTATTAACAGATGGTGAACATCCAACAATACCAACGAGGCTAAAAAGAATCACGCCTAACATTAAAAATAATTTAATCGTTTTATTTTTAAACATATAATTAATACCTCCTTGTTATCATTATATGAAATTAAAACAAAAAACTCCCTATAGTATTACCTAAAGAGAGTAACATACATATATCTAAAAATCCTTAGGTATTTTTTTAAAAAAACTATCAAGGTTATTTAACTTCAATTATATTTTATCAAATATAAGAATTTATTTCAATAATTTTAGCAAATCTAATATTTAATTCTTTATTTTATAGCAAGCTAACTAGGTAAATTAAATATTCTTATTAGGGTCTTTAATTTTACATTACTGGAAAGATCTGCAAGTAACCAGACTGAGCTGTATGCGATTTTTAAGAGGTCACTATGTGCCTCAACTATTAAAAATAACTTTTTACATTATTATACACTAGTATTAGAAATTAAAAAAACTAAGATTTGATTCCTAGTTTCATCATATAAAAAAACCTCTTATTTTACCTAAAAGATAAATTTAAGAGGTTTTAAATATTTATTAATTATTTATTGCGTGGAAATTTAATTGCAGCTTGAGCAGCAGCTAAACGAGCAATTGGAACACGATAAGGTGAGCAAGATACATAAGTTAAACCTACTTTATGACAGAATTCAATTGAAAGTGGGTCTCCACCATGTTCACCACAAATACCAAGTTTAATATTTGGACGTTCTTTTCTACCAAGTTCTGAAGCCATGTTAATTAATTTACCAACACCATCTTGGTCGATATGAGCAAATGGATCTGATTCAAAAATACGTTTTGCATAGTAATCTTCTAAGAATTTTCCAGCATCATCACGTGAGAATCCAAATGACATTTGTGTTAAGTCGTTAGTACCAAATGAGAAGAATTCAGCTTCTTTAGCAATTTCATCAGCTAATAATGCAGCACGAGGGATTTCAATCATTGTACCAATCTTGTATTCTAATTTATAGTTATTTTCAGCTAATACTTTTTCAGCTGTTTCAACTACAACATTCTTAACATATTTTAATTCATTAACTTCGCCAACAAGTGGAATCATAATTTCTGGTTTAACATGTAATCCTTCTTTGTTAACGATGATAGCAGCTTCGATTACGGCTCTAGTTTGCATTTCAGCGATTTCAGGATATGTAACAGCTAAACGACATCCACGATGACCAAGCATTGGGTTAAATTCATGTAATGAATCAACTGTATTCTTTAAATCATCAAATGATAAGTTCATTTCTTTAGCTAATTCTTTGATTTCTTCATCTGTATGAGGAACGAATTCATGTAGAGGTGGATCTAAGTAACGAACTGTAACTGGGTTACCTTTCATTTCACGGTAGATACCAACAAAGTCTTCTCTTTGCATAGGAAGTAATTTAGCTAAAGCTAGTTTTCTTTCTTCAACAGTCTTAGATACGATCATTTCTCTGATAGCTTTAATTCTGTCTACTTCGAAGAACATGTGTTCTGTACGGCATAGACCGATTCCTTGAGCACCAAAGTTAAAAGCTGTCTTAGCATCACGAGGATTGTCAGCATTAGCTCTAACGTCTAATTCTCTTACTTCATCTGCCCATTGCATTAAGATAGCAAAGTCACCAGAAACGCTTGCTGGAACTGTAGGAATAGCTTCGCCATATACATTACCAGTAGATCCGTCAATTGAAATAAAGTCACCTTCGAAATATTTCTTGCCACCACATTCAAAGAATTTTTCTTCTTCGTTTACATGGATTTCACCAGCACCGGCAACACAGCAAGTACCCATACCACGAGCAACTACAGCTGCGTGAGATGTCATACCACCACGTGCAGTTAAAACACCTTGAGAAATAACCATACCTTCGATATCTTCAGGTGATGTTTCTTGTCTTACAAGAACAACCTTTTTATCTCCAGCTTGTACCATTTCAGCAGCTCTAGCAGCTGTGAAAGCAATCTTACCAGTAGCAGCACCAGGAGATGCATTTAAACCTCTTGTGATAGGTTTAGCATTCTTTAAAGCAACTGTATCAAATTGAGGATGTAATAAAGAATCTAATTGTTGAGGTTCAACTTTTAGTAAAGCTTCTTGCTTAGTTAATAAACCTTCGTTAACAAGGTCAATCGCAATTTTTAAAGCTGCTTGTGCAGTTCTTTTACCATTACGAGTTTGTAATAAATATAATTTACCACGTTCAATAGTAAATTCCATATCTTGCATATCATGATAGTAATTTTCAAGTTTCTTTGCATAACCTGCAAATTCATCATATAATGCTTTATTATCTTCTTCTAAGTGAGCGATAGGTTGAGGTGTTCTGATACCAGCAACAACGTCTTCACCTTGTGCATTAAATAAGTATTCACCATAAAGTTCGTTATCACCATTAGCAGGGTTACGGCTGAATGCAACACCTGTTCCTGAGTCATCGCCCATGTTACCGAATACCATTGATTGAATGTTAACAGCAGTTCCCCATGAATAAGGAATTGAGTTTAAACGACGGTATACGTTAGCTCTAGGGTTGTCCCATGATCTAAATACAGCTTTAACAGCTTCAACTAATTGTACTTTTGGTTCTTGAGGGAATGCTACGCCTTTTAACTTTAAGTAAGCTGCTTTGTATTCTTCAACTAATGCTTTTAGATCTTCTGCGTCAAGTCCAGTGTCAAGTTTTACACCCTTAGCTTCTTTTTTAGCATCTAATAATTTTTCGAAATTAGCCTTGTCTATTTCCATTACAACGTCAGAGAACATTTGAATGAAACGACGATAAGAGTCATAAGCAAAACGTGGATTGTTAGTTAATTTTACTAATCCTACTACAACTTGATCATTTAGACCTAAGTTTAAAATTGTATCCATCATACCAGGCATTGATACTCTAGCTCCTGATCTAACTGATACTAATAATGGATTATCTACATCACCGAATTTTTTGCCTGTAGCTTCTTCAAGATTATGAAGTGCTTTTTCGATTTGGTCTAATATTTCCGCATTAATTTGGCGACCATCCTCATAGTATTGTGTACAAGCTTCTGTCGAAATAGTAAATCCTTGAGGTACAGGTAAGCCAATATTTGTCATTTCACAAAGATTTGCGCCTTTACCACCAAGAAGGTTACGCATTGTGGCATTACCTTCTTTAAATAAATAAACATATTTTTTTGACATATTTACTGTATCCTTTCTTTAATTTCATACTTAATGTATTCCTTGAAAATTATAACATTTCAAGCCGTAAATTGCAAATTTTTTCTACTAAAAATACCCAATATTTTCGTTAATTTTGGGTATATTTTTATTTTATCCTTTATAAAAGGCTTTCATACTATAAGTTTCTAAAAATCTTTGTTCCTTTTCTATCAATAATGACATAAACCACATAATTTAAAATAATTAAAATCAAGAAAAATAGTAAAGTAATGACTAAATCGCTCGAAATTTTAGTCGATAATAAATAGTATAAGCCTCCAAGTATTAAAGCTAAGGCCATCGTTCCTAACATAAAAATTCCTACAGCAAGGGACTGTTTATATACTTCCATTTCATTTTTAAATTCTAGTTTTGGAAAATATAAATTTATGACCATACCAAGCATTGATAAAAACGAACAGACCAAAATAGCGGCGATGAATGCACTAATCCATACAATAATGTTTGCATTTATTAACGCTAAAACAATTGATACAATAATGAAGCTTGGAACAATTTGCAAGCTAAAACATACCGCAATTTTTGCATAAAAAATTACATTTTCTTTAATTGGCAAGCTTTTTAAAATCCAAAGTTTATTACCTTCCATGGAAATTGAAACGCATGATGAATAAACAGTTGATAATGACATAATTAACATAACAATACAAATTGGCGTAATAGATAGTGATTTTAAAGGAATTTGCACCGTATCTAAGTTTAGTACAACTGCATAGTAAATTTGTAAAATAATATTTTGAATGTCGCTAAATTTAAAAATCACATATCCACCAAGGGCTAAAATCATTATTGGGAAAACCATCATATTTAAAAAATACATTGGCGTTGTAAAGAATTTCTTATATTCCTTAATAAAAATATTTTTAAATATTCCGCTATGTGAGTAATCAATAGTTTTCTTATTTGACCTTTTAATTTCATAATTAAAGCTTGTCGCAATGGTTGTAATCTTTTTACTTAAGATAATAAAGAACAACGCAAATGGAACAAATGAAATTAAAATAAACAATAAAGTGTAAAGGACGCTTCCATTAATAATTCCTTTAACAAACCAAGCTAATGGAAAATAATATTTATTTAAACTTTGAAAAAAGTTTTGAGAATTTAAAATAAGTTCATTACTAATAAAGCTTGAACCAAAGCTAATTGCTAAAGTAAGCCCTAAAAATAAAAAGGCACCCAAGAAAATAAATAATTGTCTAAATCTTGAATTCATTACAAGTCTTTTTATTAAGACAGATAAAAGAGAAAAAACTACAAGGGGAATTAAAGGAATAAATAGTGACATAATAATGGCATTGAAAACCATTAAGAATGTTACAGGTCCTGCATAAATAAAGTAAATGATTAAGCCTGGAAAAACCATTAAAAAATCAAAAGCATAAGTTAAGCTTAATAACATTAACATTTTAACAACAACAATGTTTCTAGGTTTAATTGGTAAACTTAAAAGAAGAGATAAGTCTTTTGAGTGAAATAAATACCCATCAGCCGCAAATACAATCGTTAAAACAGAAAATAAAGTTCCTGTAGAGAATACAGAGATTAAAAAAACATTAATTAATCCGTTATCTCTAAAAACCTGTGCCATATAGTCATAATACATTACGACTGAAAAAACTAGGCTTGCATAAACGAAGATAAAAAATAAAATTAATAAAATAACTTTTTTAGGATTATTTCTTAATTGTGTTTTAATTTTAGAAAGATTAAAAGTTGCTCTAACTTGTGTTAAAAATAGACTACCTAGGTTGCTCATTTTCAACTAACTCCAAGAAAATATCTTCTAGTGATTCTTCGTTTCTTACTTCACTAATTAAACCAGCTTTAATAATCTCACCTTTTCTAATAATAGCTACTTTATTACACAATTTTTCTACAACATCTAAAACATGAGACGAAAAAAAGATTGCTGATCCTTCACTACACATTTCTTTCATAATCTCTTTTAATTTATAAGCAGCCATTGGATCTAAACCAACAAATGGTTCGTCTAGTACAAGTAATTTAGGTTTATGAATTAAAGCACTTATAAGCACAATTTTTTGTTTCATACCATGAGAATAACTACTGATTAAATCATTTAAAACAGTGTTCATTTCAAAAATTGTCGCATATTTTTCAATTCTAGCCTTACGTAGATCTGAACTTACGTTAAATGCATCCGCAATAAAATTTAAATACTGAATTCCTGTTAAATTCTCATAAATATCAGGATTATCAGGAATATATGCAGTGTTTGATTTACATAATAAAGGATTTTCTTTAATGTTTACTCCATCAATATAAATTTCTCCTTCATCAAAGTTTAGAATTCCTACTACAGCTTTGATACATGTTGATTTACCAGCTCCATTATGGCCAATAAATCCATAAATATCCCCTGCTTCAACTTCTAAAGAAACGTTCTTGCAGGCATATTTTTTTTTGTCATAACTTTTTGAAAAACTTCTAATCGATAACATTTTTTTCCACCTCTTTTACATTATATATACATTATAACATTTTATAATTAATATCTATAATAAATTTAAAATATTTACACCTTAATTTTTTATTTACATTTATAATATTATTTGCTAAGATAGTTAAGACTGAGAAGGTGATTTATGTGTTAAAAAGATTTATAGGGAATAAAGCTTTCTATAAAGTAGCTTTAGCTATTGCGATACCAATTATGATTCAACAAGGTATTACTGCAATAGTTAATTTGGTTGATAATTTCATGGTCGGATCACTTGGTGATAATGTTATTTCTGGTGTTGCGACAGTTAACCAGATTTTATTTGTTCCATCGATTTGTCTAGTGGGTGGACTTGGCGGACCAGGAATTTATTTAAGTCAGTTTTATGGAGCCAAAAATAAGGCAAAGCTTCAAGAAACATTTAGAATTAAAGCGCTATTTTCAGCGATTGTAATGATAATCTTCTTAATCATCTTAAGCTTATACAGCAAAGAAATAATATCTCTATTTGTCGATAAAGATAGCGATGTAACATACGCGACTGAATACGCGATTGAATATATGAGTGTCATGATTTATACGTTAATTCCTTTAGCGATAATTCAACTTTATGGTACAAGTTTAAGAGAAACTAAACATACGAAACTACCAATGATATCAGGTATTATTTCAATCTTTGTTAATATATTTTTAAACTATATTTTAATATTTGGCAATTTTGGTTTTGAACCAATGGGTGTTAAGGGAGCTGCAATCGCTACTTTAATCGCGAGAATCGTTGATGCATTAATCTTAGTAATTGCTTCTCACTTAGTTAAACATTATAGTTTTTGTGATAAAGCTTTTACTCCTTTTACACTTACGAAGGATTTATTAAAAAAGATTGTAAAAAAAGGTACACCCCTGCTATTTAATGAATTTTTATGGTCTCTTGGAATGACTATGTTATTTTATGCATATTCTGAGCGTGGAAACTTAGTTGTCAATGCATATAATATCTCAAGCGCGGTTGCTAATTTATTCTTTATCTTATTTAGTGCCGTAGCTAGCGCAATTGCGATTATGGTTGGTAACGAACTTGGAGCCGGTAATATTGAACTTGCTAAAGATAATTCTCGTAAATTAATTTTTTTAGGAGTCATGATTTCCATATTTATGGGATTCATAATGTTTTCTTTATCATTTATTATTCCCAAATTTTATAATGTTAGTGATGAAACAAGAAAGCTGGCTAAATACTTTTTATGGGGTAATGCATTATTTATGTGGTTATATATGTTTAATTGCGGTTGTTTCTATACAATTAGAAGCGGAGGGCAATCGATGCAAACATTACTATTTGATTCAGGCTATACTTGGATAATTCAAGTGCCTATTGCCTTAGCACTTGTTAAACTAACATCACTTGATATTATTACAATATTTATTTTAGTTCAGTTATGCGACTTCTTAAAATTAGGTTTAGGAATTTATTTTGTTAAAAAAGAAAAGTGGGCACAAAACCTCACAACTGCATAAAAAAAGCTGTATTTTAAACGTTTCTGTTTAATTTACAGCCTTTATTTTTTTATATCAAAGTACTTCCTGAAGGAATATCTCCATCAAATTTTGCAGTTGTAAAAATCCGACAATTTTTACCTATTTTAATATTTTCAGGAACTAATAAATTCTTACCTAAAACAGTAATTCCACTTGATAGTAAGCCTGGTTTTTCAATGTTTGGGATATTTTCAAAAGTGCCGATGATGGCATTTTTAGAAACAATCGTTTCTTTATCAATAATGGCATTTTCAACATATGCCCCTTCCATTATTTCAACATTATTTAATAAAACAGAATTTTTAACTGTCGCATGTGGATGAACAATAACGCCAGGTGATAATACACTTCTAATAACTGTTCCAGCGACGATTGCCCCATTTGATAAAAGTGCTTGATTAATTACAGCTTTAGACCCAACCTTAACAGCAGGTAGTTCTTCTGATTTAGTATATATTTTCCATTTTGGATCATACATGTCAAGAGGAACCTTGTCAACTGTTTCAATTAAATCTAGGTTAGCTTGTAAGTATGAATCATAAGTTCCAACATCTTGCCAATAGTCATAATACTTATAAGCAAATACAGGATCTTTTTTTATCATGTTAGGAATGACATTGGCCCCAAAGTCTAAATCAGGAATATTTGAAGATTCAATTTCCTCAATTAATGCGTCTTTATCAAAAACATAAATACCCATTGAAGCTAAATTTGAAGTTGGATTTTTTGGTTTTTCTATAAAATTTATAACTTGTAAATTTTCATCAGTTTCCATAATACCAAAACGACTTGCCTCTTCAATATTAACTACTTTACAAGCAATAGTTAATTTGGCTTTCTTTTCAATATGCTGATTAATAAGTTTACTATAATCCATCTTATAAATATGATCACCGGATAAAATCAACACATATTTACATTCTGCTCTTTTAATGGCATCTAAATTTTTTCTAACCGCATCAGCAGTTCCTTGATACCACTCATTATGAGGTTGTAAAAGCGTTACTTTTGAATCGCGTCTATCCAAATCCCAAGGCTTACCAACGCCAATATGTTCGTTAAGTGATAATGGTAAATACTGAGTTAAAATTAAAATGTTATAAATACCTGAGTTTGAACAATTGCTTAAAGTAAAGTCAATTATCCGGTACTTTCCAGCAAAAGGAACACTCGGTTTAACTCTTTTTTCAGATAAAATATCAAGTCTTGAACCACGACCACCAGCTAAAATTAAAGCTAATACTTCCATTTTTATCACCTATTTTTTCATTAATTTGCGATATAAATCGCTATATTTTTTAGCTGAAGAAAGCCAGCTATAATCAGAACTCATAGCTTCCTTAACAAGCTCGTTCCAATGAATTTTAAAACGGTATATTCTTAAAGCATACTTAATTACATACATCATATCATGAGCGTTATAATTTGTAAAGCTGAACCCATTACCTTTAAGTTCATATTCATTATATGGAATAACGCTGTCTTTTAGTCCACCCGTTTCTCTAACAATTGGCAAAGTTCCATAGCGTAAAGCAATTAATTGACCAATACCACATGGTTCAAATTTAGATGGCATTAAGAATAAATCAGATGCGGCATATACTAAATGAGCTAGCTCCTCTGAATAACCGATGTAAGTTTTTACTTTCCATGGGTATTTTGCTTCGAGTGTTTTAAAGAACTTCTCATATTTTTCTTCTCCAGCTCCTAAGACGACTAACTTAACATTAAATTCAGTTAAAATTTCGTCAATGACAGGCATTAACAAATCAAAGCCTTTTTGGTTTACTAAACGACTTACAACAGAAATTAAAGGTGAATCAAGATAAAAATCAATCCCTAGTTTCTTATAGAGTGCTTCTTTATTTTTAAGTTTACCTTCGTTAAAATTATCAAAGTTGTAATTAAAGGCAATCATCTTATCTGTTTCTGGATTATAAACTTTGTAATCTACGCCATTAATAATCCCTTTTAAATCATTTTCTCTTAATTTAAGTAGACGCTGCATTCCAAATCCATAATAATCATCTAATATTTCCTTGGCATATGTTTCAGATACGGTTGTCACTAAATCAGCC
Source organism: Bacillota bacterium (assembly GCA_023410715.1). Classification (GTDB taxonomy): domain Bacteria; phylum Bacillota_I; class Bacilli_A; order Izemoplasmatales; family UBA1188; genus JAEYPN01. The sequence continues at coordinate 70,559 of JAEYPN010000026.1, read as the reverse complement.
TCAGCTATACCAGCTTTTAAAAAGTTCAGCATTCCCTCAAATTCAAAAATAGAATCCATTTCAACATTAAACATTTTAAAACAATCCAAAGGGAATATCCCTTGGTAGGCAATGTTATGAATAGTATAAACAACTTTAGTATTTGGAAAATCTTCGCGATAGATTGATTTAACCAAGTGAGGAAGCATTCCTGTATGCCAGTCATTCGCATGGATAATATCAACTTTAAAATCTGATTTTTTCAAGAATTCAAGAATTGCTTTTTGAAAAAAGGCAAATCTTTCAGCTTCATCTGCATAATCATATATGCGATCTCTTGTACCAAAATAAAATTCATTATCAACGAAATAATAAATTACCCCATTATACTTAAGTTCATATACTCCCATTTTCTGCTTACGCCAATCGATTAAAACAGTACCATCCATGATTTTTACCATCTTTTCAACGTAAACATCCGGGATATTTTGATACTTTGGTAAAATTACTCTTGCATCATGGCGATAATGGTGTAAATACTTTGGTAAAGCTCCTACTACGTCTGCTAATCCACCAACTTTGATAAAAGGGTAGCATTCCGAACTAGCAAATAAAATATTCATAATTTCCTCCTTTTTTTATAAAAAAACAGACCAAAATAAAGTCTTTAGTCTGTTATTCAACGTTATTCAAAATAGCTTGTGCTAATTGATCAGCACAGCTTGTTTCTCTAGGGCCACAATGATTGCCCCTTAAAACATTCGCAACTTCACGTGCGTCCATTCCATCAACAAGCTTAGATATAGCGGTAAGATTACCTTGACATCCGCCAACAAAAGTTAAGTTATGAATGTGATCAAAATCATCTAAATCAAAAGTTATTTGTCGAGAGCACACTCCTGAAGTTTTGTAAGTTACATGTCGCATTCTAAGCACCTCTTAGTTAATATTATAACTGAAAGTTAATTTTTTTTCAATATGTTTTACCAAAATTTAACTAGAACATTCTTAGAAAAACTCATAAGTAAATATGTGCTTTCCATTAAAAGAATTAGCAAGAAGACATTTGATAAATTCTTTGATCCTGCCGCATATAAGGGAACCAAATCAAAAACATTTGGAAAGCCAATAAAACATAAGGCCATTGCTATTGTCGATGCAACTGCAATAAATGTTCTTCCTGTATTGAATGGATAACATACTGAATATAAAACCATTAGATACGCAAATGTTGCAGAAATTGTACAGATAGTCGATATTAATTTTGGATCATAATCAGTTAAATAGCTTTCTAAGAAGAAGATTGCTATCATGTTTAAAATAACCAAAATAGCTCCCGGAACTGCTTTTTTGAAAATATTCTTTAAGAAGTTTCCACGGACAATCTGATTGTTAGGCTCTAAGGCTAAATAAAATGAAGGAATACCAATAATAAAGAACTCAATAACAAATAATTGAATCGAACTAAAGGTATATGGTCTTTTCAAAATAATTGTTAACATTGTTAAGACAACCGTAAAAATTGTTTTTACTAAGAATAATGAACCACTTCTTTGTAAGTTATTAATTACTTGACGACCCTGACCAACAACACTTGGAAGGCTCTTAAAATTAGAATCTAATAGCACTAAATGCGAAACACTTTTTGCCGCATCTGCTCCAGCAGCCATGGCAATTGAACAATCGGCGCTCTTTAAAGCTAAGATGTCGTTTACACCATCGCCTGTCATCGCAACTTTGTGCCCCTTCTTTTTTAAGGCATCAACTAAAATTCGCTTTTGATTAGGAGTAACACGTCCAAAGACTGCATATTCATCAACAATTTTAAGTAACTCATCATCGCTTACTCCATCTAAGGAAATATATTTATCATAATTTTCCACGCCGGCTTTTCTTGCAATCTCTGATACTGTAACAGGGTTATCACCGGAAATTATTTTAATCGTAACATTATTTTCTTTAAATTCTTGTAATGTTTCATAAGCATTATCTCTAATATTATCACTTAATGATATTAATGCAATTGGGGTAATTACGCCAGATACTTTATTATCAACAATCAAGCTTTTGGTATTAGCTAGAACTAAAACTCGTTGTCCTTTTTTAGCAAGTTCATTAGCTTTTTTTACATATTTGGCATTCTTTGTACCTTTAAGTAAAATATCAGGAGCACCTAAAACAAAAGTTCCAAGTTTATCAAAATTAACAGCGCTATATTTATTTTGTGAATTAAAATCCAAGCTTTGTTTAGCTTTTAATTTTCTTTTTGCACCAAAATAGTTTCTTAAAGCTTCACTTGTTTGGTTATTATCTTGCAAGGCATAATTCATGCTCGTAACAATATCACTAATTAATATTTTTGATAATTCTTCACCGATATTTTCTTTAAATTCTTGAACCTCAGTAACTGACATTGTTCCATCTGTTAGAGTTCCTGTCTTATCTAGACATAACACATCAACACGCGCCAAGGTTTCAATACAATAAAGTTCTTGAACAAGAGTGTTTTTCTTTGATAACTTGATTACTGAGTTAGCTAATGCAATACTTGTATTTAAGAATAAACCAGCAGGAATCATCCCAATCATTGAACCAACAGTTTTAACAACCGCTTCAGAATAAGTTAAACTATTCATATTATTGATAAAACTAAAAAATCCTAATGGTAAAATTATTAACCCAATAACAAAAATAATTTTTTGCAATGATTTTAAAATTACTGATTTTTGCTTAGAAAACTTTTTAGCTTCTGCAGCTAGTTTTTCAGCATAATTATCACTACCAACAGCTGTTGTTCTAGCATATGCTTTTCCGCTAATAACAAAGCTTCCTGAATATAAGTTATCATTTTCATGTTTTACAATTGAGTCTGCTTCACCAGTGATATTTGATTCATTAACAATTAATTCACCTGAAATTATTACACCATCGGATACAATTTGTTTACCTGCTTCATAAATAATTACATCGCCTAAAACAATTTCTGTCACAGGAAGTTCGCTAATCACATCATCCCTTAAAATATTAATTTTAGGTTCTGTAATCAGCATTATTCTTTCTAGGGCTCTTTTATATTTGATTTCTTGTAAAATACCAATAAGTGTATTGATTGTCACAATTATGACAAAGATCATATTTTTATAGGATTGAACAGTTATTAACCATATAGCAAGTGCGGCGTTGATCATGTTAAAATATGTAAAAACATTACTAATAATAATCATTAAATAAGATTTAGTCTTACGATCTTTATTAGCATTTATATGTCCTAACTCTTTTTCTTTTTCAACCTTTTCCTTGGTCAATCCTACAATTTGTGTATCTTGTATAATCATCTCTTTCACCACGCTTTTTTATATTATAACATAAATTTATCAATTTTGAATACTTTTAATAAATAAAAATAAAAAGGCTTTTTACGGCCTTTTACTACTCTTTAAATACACTTCCGCCAATAAACTCACGTAAGATAGAATTGCATGGAATAATATCGTCATCTATTGATCTAAAATACTTTAAGAACTTAAGTAAACGGTTGGCGGCGATATAATACTCTGAATCACTTTCAATTGCTTTTAGTGCATCTATCGCGTATTTTTTCATCACTAATAATTCATATGATAATTCAGAATTAAAAATGTAATTAGCGCCTTCCATATACGGATAAATCCATTTATGTTCTCCTCTTCTAACTGAAGGCCACATTTCTAGGGTTTTAATAGGTGGAGTATTCCTAAAACGCTTATCGCGAACAATTCTTCTAAGCATTCTTAGGTCAGTTAGATTGATTGGATTGTGATTATCAATATTCTTTTGAGGAAGCGGTGATATATAAATTTTAAATTTTTGTTCCTTTGGTATATATTTTGTTAATTCATCATTTAACGCATGAATTCCCTCAATAATGATTATTGTATTATTATCAAGTTTAACTTTCTTACGAATTTTTCTTTCTCTCAATTCAAAATCGAAAAATGGTAAATCAACTTCTTTACGGTTAATTAAATCAATCATATTCTGATTGAAAAGCTCTAAGTCCAGCGCTTTAATATGTTCAAAGTCTGGCTTTCCAAATTCATCTAATGGTGCTTTTTCAGCTGGTAAATAATAGTTATCGATTGAAATCATTAAAGGTTTAATGCCTCTCGTTAAGAGTTCAATCTCTAAGCGTTTTGAGAATGTTGTTTTACCACTTGATGATGGTCCAGCAATCGCAATTAGTTTTATTGTATCAATATCTTCAATAATTTTGTCGCCTAATTCTTTTAACTGATGATTATGTCTTGTTTCACACATATTGACAAACTGAACAATATTATTCTCTTCAACAATATTATTAAGCTTATAAACCATATCAGAGTTAGTTAAATCTGCCCAGCTTGCGGCTTTATGAAGATTTCTTATAAAAACTGGCGAGTCAACAAATTCAGGTATTTGTCCATTAGTTTCAATTCTTGGGAATTGCGCAATAAATCCTGGATAATAAAATAATAAATTATAATCCTTTAAATAACCTGTTGATGGAACCATATAACTATACATATAGTTGATGTATCCATTGCATTCATAAACGTTGACATTTTCTTTCCGGTATTTTAAGGTTCTAATCTTATCCTCATATCCCATCTTTTCATAGTATTCTTTAATTTCTTCAACGCTATAAATTTTTCTTTCAATTGGTAAATTCAAATCTACAAGTCTTTTCATCTCATTTGTGACTTCATTTAACATTTTTTGATCAATACTTTTATTTAGTGCTTGACCATAAATTCCCATTGAGATGGAATGAGAAAATTTAATTTGCACATCTTTGTAAATGTTCGAAAAAGCCATTACAATTAAATACCTAAGACTTGCTTCATACGTACGCATTGCGTCATAATTGTTTAAATCTAAAAATTCAACTTCCGCGTCATTACTTACATAATATGTAAGTTCCCTTAAACGATTGTTAACCTTGGCAGCATAAAAAGTCCCAGGTATTTCTTTTGATAAGTCTTCAAGTTTTACTTTTTTAGCAAACTGAAATTCCTTATCATTTACTTTAATCTTAATCATACATACACTCCTTTTTTATAGTAATTATATTTTACACTTTTTTTTAGATATTGCAAGTGATAAAAGCCGTTATTTTACTATATGGTTGCCATTTTCACATTAAATGCATATTTTATAATGAAGGAGTGTGAAGAAATGCAACAATTTCAAGGATTTCGTCCCCAAGGACCTCGCCCAGGTTTTCGCCCACCAGGATTAGGCCCAAATCCAAATTTTAGGCCAATGCCACCTTTTGGCGGTGGCGGTGGTTCCGGTCCTAATGATCGCTTTGGTGGATTAGGTTTAGGCTTAGGTTTGATTAGTGGTTTAGCATTAGGAGGACTTTTTAGTCCAAATAATGTTTTTGTCCCAGCACCATGGCCAGCACCATGGCAAACACCATGGGCAACACCATGGGCAACCCCATGGCCATATTATCCACGCCCAATGCCATACCAATATGGATTTTTATAAAACTAAGGTAGATTAATCTACCTTTTTATATTATGATTTTTTTATGAATTTTCATTAATTTAATTTATCAAAAATCTTTTATATGATATAATGTATTTCGTATTAAAGATTTGGTGGTGAATTATATGAAAAAATCCTCTTTTAGTATTCTTCCACACTTATCATTTGGATTTTGTGTGATATTACTATTTGTGGCAAATATGGTATTCTATAATGCAACAAATGTAAACATATTTTCAGTTGGTTTTTTAGCTGATTCATTTGTATTATTCGGCTTGTTCTTTCTTGTTTATTATGGTCCAAGAAAAGCCAAAATAAGAAAGATTTTAACAACTGTTTTATTATTAATATACGCAGTTCTTATGAATGCAGAAATCATGTATTATAATGGTACAGGTGATTTTGCTAAGGTTACCTCGCTTAAAAGTGCCAAATGGGTTGATGCTGAACAATATGGTGTAAAGTTTTTAGTGCCTGGGTTAATAATTATTGCATTATCAATTACTATTATTGTGATTGTCTTCCTAATTGGTGAATTTAAAAAAATTAAGAAGCGTTATTTATTAATCTCTTTGATTATGTTTTTAATTCCAATTTTTACATTCTTTAGAATGACAGTTTTTAGAAAAAACTTTAATAATTTCCTTGAATATAATGGTAGTATGGAATATGTTTATGATACAAGAAGAACTGCAACTAAATTTATTACATGCTTCGGATATTTTTATTATCGTGAGGCCGATATAATTGCAACTATTTCAGATTGGATGTGGTAAAATGAAAAAAATCTTAATCTTTTTTATAGCGATTGTTTCTGCTATATTTTTAACTGGATGTTACGGACTTGATCGACCATTTATAAGTGACGATTATTATGATAAATTACTTAATATTCCTACTTTTTCTTTTAATATTACTAGCGATAATTATTTAACTGGAAGTATTACAACAAAAACAAGGACAATATCTCATAAATACTCGCCAATTGAAACTAGATATTTTGATTTAACTGACTACGAAAATATTGTTAATAAAATCTTTTATTCTGATAATTTAACAAAAACAGAAAAGGATCAATTATTATCTGTTTATGCATTTTTTGAAGGACTTTATCAAGAAAAAGATATAAATGACATGACGGGTAGATATGCTGGTTATAACTTAATTAATATTATGGGTGAATCATTTGATTCAAGATTTGTTTCAGAATTTTTGACTCCTAATATTTATAAATTAATGCAAGAAAGTATTAATTTTGATAACTACTACGCTAACGAATTCCATCAAGGTGCAACATGTAACTCTGAATTTATGTCTATAACTGGTTTATTCCCTGTTGGTGCACCATCATGGAATGCTTGTATGTGTGATGAAATAAGTGAAAATGGAAATATCTTTCCATTCTCTTTACCAAGTCAGCTAGAAAATAATGGTTATGATACTTATTATTTTCATTCATATGTTGAGCTTTTTTATAACCGAAATACAATTGTTCCTCAATACGGTTTTTCAAGAAATGCGTTTATTGATACTTTATACCATCAATATGGTATTCGTAGTAACTATTACTATGATTCAAATATGCTTAACTTCTTTACATATTTTATTGATGCGGACGAATATAAAAATACTGGGAAAAACTTTTATGTTAATGTCTTAACTTACTCGCAACATGGTGATTATAATGATCATAACATTGAAGATAGCTCTTATCCATATACTTTTAAATGGACTGGAACTTTAGAAAATGCTGATATAGTAAGAGGCATTTTAGATGAAATGTACGGAGTTGAAAAATCTGCTTTAATAAGTTCAGAAATGTTTAAATATTTGCAAAGACAATATGAATTTGACAATTTTATTGGTGAACTTATAAACTGGTTAAAAGAAAATGGATTATATGATAACACAATTTTAAATATTTATCGTGATCATCATCCATATATGTTCTCCTCTGATGCAATTTTTAATGATTACTTAAAAGATTATGTTGGTCTGGAAGAAAGTGAATATACAGGAATTAATGTTTATAAACAAACAATGATTATGCATATTGGCGGTTCAAATGATAAACATATTGATTCAACCCCAATGTCAACCATTGATCTTGTCCCAACACTCCTTAACATGCTTGGAGTTAAAGCTAACTACAAGTATTTAGCTGGTCATGATATTTATGATGGTGATAACTTAGTCTTTATCAATCCTACTACTTATATTAATGAAAATGAATATTTAGTTACTGATGGCAAGAAAATTCTTTCTATTTCAAATAATGAAGGTGGTCATAATTTAACTGATGAAGAGTATGAACACTTCCTAAAGTATTTTCAAGAATTTTATACAAAAATTTATTATTCAGATAAAATTTTAAAGTATAACTTCTTTAATTATTTTGTAAATGATACTACTAAAAATGAATAAACCAAAATTTATTAAAGTAATTGAGGTATTATGATGAAAAAAATATTAATTTTAGGCGCCGGTACTTGGGGATTATCATTAGCTAAAGTATTAGCTGATAATAATATAGTTACCGTTTGGTCGGCCCTAGAAAATGAAATAACCAATCTTAAAAAAGATAAAAAAATTAAAAATATTTCTGGGGTTGTTTTACCTGATAATATTACATTCACTACTGATATCTCTTTATGTACTGAAAGTGATTTTATTATTATTGCTGTTCCATCATTATATGTAAGAAGTACAATAGAAAAAGCTAAACCTTTTATAAAGGATCAAATAATCGTTAACGTTGCTAAAGGTATTGAACCACATACTTTAATGACAATGACGGATATTATTTTAGATGAATTAGGTGAAGCTAATGTTGTAGCTTTATCAGGACCAACTCATGCTGAAGAGGTCGCAATAAACCTACCCACTACAATTGTAGCTGCCGCTTCTGACTTAAATATCGCAAATGAAGTTGTTGCCTTATTTAAAAATACCTGTATGAGGGTTTACACAAATTCTGATGTAAAAGGTGTAGAAATATGTGGGGCACTAAAAAATATTATTGCTTTATCAGCAGGTATTTCTGATGGTATTGGTTATGGCGATAATATTAAAGCCGCTATTATGACAAGAGGTATTGCCGAAATTAGACGCTTAGGATTAGCTTTAGGGTGTAATGATGCGACATTTAGTGGATTAGCTGGAATCGGAGATTTAATAGTAACTGCTTCAAGTAAACATAGTAGAAATAATAATTGTGGTAATTTAATTGGAAAAGGATATAGTGTTAAAGATGCGATAAGCGAGGTTGGAATGGTTGTTGAAGGAATAAATGCTTTACCAGCCGCAGTTACCCTTTCAAAGAAATATAACATTGATATGCCAATTACTTTAGCTGTAAATGAAATAGTTATTAACGGTGCTGATGTCAAAGAAACAGTAAAAGCTCTATTAGACAGACCAAATAAAGAAGAAACTAAATAATTTAAAAAACACTTCGATTTTTGAAGTGTTTTATTTATACCCTTTTATTACTTTCATTAATAAAACAAATTTAAAGATTTCTCGTGGATTGTCAAAATAAATTTTATATTGTCTATCAACCGTTGGAATCTCTAAATACTTATTCATTTTATTAGTAAAGTTTAAAACTTTATCAACATCAATTACTTCATTCATTTTATCACTTGATAAAGTAATTGTTTTATTATTCATTTTAATATTGATATAGTCAGTCCCAACAATTTCGACACTCTCAATAATTTCTAAATTACCATGATGTTCAAGTGTAAAATTGTCATCCTTTGCAAGGTTAGTCATTAACTCATATTCTATTTCATACCATTCTTGCGGATTCTTAACTATTTTATTTGACATAAAATCAGATTCATGTGGAAAGAAAAAAACTTCAAAACCACACTTGTTACAAATCACTTTATTATTTTCCGTATAAATGGAATCAAATTCATGGCACTTAGGACAATAAAAAGCAATATTTTCAAATCCTAAAGCTTTATGATAGTTTTTATAAAGTAAATGATTATCACGTGCGTTATCATAATCATTATATTCAAGTTCTTTAACGATACGATCATAAATTTCTTCATTTGTCATAGTCTGAACTTCGTTTTTAGTTAAAATAAGTTTTGTTTCAACCGAAATTGGTCCACGTGATTTCTTAATTGCCCATTTAGTGTTAGATAAATATGAACCTTTAATAATACTAACATAAACATTAACATTTAAAGTTTTAATCAGTTTTTCTGTACCTCTAATAATTGTTTGGGTCTTTCCATCTAAGGTTATCTGACCTTCAGGGGCAAGAGTAATAATTCCCCCATTATTAATCACATTTCGCATTTTCAAAACAGATTTTAAATCTGCTTTATATTGTTCTTTAGGAATTACTCCTAAAGCATTTAAAAGCCGTGCTAATTTTTTATTTCTAAAAAAATAAGTTGTACAAACATAATGAAATTTTTTCTTATGTAATGCATCAAATAAAGCAATATAATCATACATTGATGAATGATTAAATAAAATAAGACTACCATCAAGTGGCTTAATTCTTTGTTCTTTTTTAGTTTTTATTTTAATTCGCGTTTTATAAAAAACTTTTACAAGAAACGTCGCAACTATCCACCAAAAACTACTCGGTTTCCTTACATATGAGGATTTTTTCACTTTTTTTTCCATTATATATCACTGACCTAATTTTTTTTAATAATTAGAAATCCTTTCAATTATTCATTCATAATTATTTTATCATACTATCACTAACTTTTTCCATAATAAATTAATTTAATTTACAAAAAATAATATTAAGGAGGTAATTTTATGCCGAAATGTAATGATTCAATCAAATGTACAGTTACATCATGCGTTCATCTAAATGACCGTGAATATTTTTGTACTCTAGATCAAGTATCAATTGGTTCAAGACGAAGCAGAGATTGTCATAGTATTTTAGATGTTAACTGCGAATCATTTGAAGAAAAATAAAGGAGCTATTTAAGCTCCTTTTTTAAAAGAATAAACTAATTGAAATTGCTACAGTTAATACAAGTAATACATAAAATAAGAAATAATTTTTTGAAGTTTTACTTTCAATTAATTTATTTAAGCCCTTATTAAATTTTGATATTTCCTTGTATTTTAGGTTGTTGAAAGTAAGAGTAAACGGATGATTAACTTGATAAACAATGCCATCATCTGCTAAATTATTTTCTTTTTTATAATTTTCAACAAATTCAAAAATCAATTCTTCACTTTTATTAAAGTTATATACATAACAACTAAATGATTTCTTCTTAATTGCCATAAAGATTAAAGGAACGTATAAAAGTGCAAAAGCCACTAAAGCAATTACAAATTCGATCCAGCCATTTTTAATAAAGAAGTTATTAACATACATTACCGCCATCATCGTAATTATAAACCAAAGTAAAATCCTATTTCTAATATTATCCAATTTAATAATAATATTTATTACGGCATATAACATAAGAACAATAAATAATGCCCTCAAAAAATCACTAAACATTTTAAGCACCTCTTAACTATTTTAACATTTTCATTTATATTATTAACTATTTTTTTTAAATTCAATGACAGAATTATAATTTTTGCCATCTTTACTTGAAATAATATAAGTAAATGTGACATTATCATTAAGATTAATAAAAATTGTATCTTTATTTAAATCAAAGTCAACAATAAAATATCCATCAGTTCCTGATATTGTAAAATATATTTCATTATTATAAACCCTAAATTCACTAACATTTCCTGTTAATGTGTGTTTTTCTGTTTCTGTTTGACCACTATTTAATAAAAGTTCTTTATATGACTCTTTAGCTTTTTGCATTGAATCTTCCATCGCAATTATTGAACCATTTTCAACATTTATAAAGACAATTCGCTGATCCTGTACTTCATTTTTTAAAACTAAAAAATATGTTGGAACGCCATTAAAATTAATCAAAATTGGCCATGTAGCTTCTAGATTTTGCGCTTTAACCTCTTCTTTTTGCATTGCAATTTCTCTTGCCCGCATCTCAGTAATTCCTGGAATGCTATACATAGTTGCATCCTTATTTTTTAAATCAATGGTTAAAAAGCCAATTGATGTTTGGTCAGCTTCATTTGGTGAAGTAACACATGATACATAATAAGTATGACCATCTTTAATAAAATAGTTATAGCCATCTGAGACCTGGAACACTTCCTTCTTTTGACCAAGAACGGCATTAAAGTAACCATGTTTATATCTTAAAGCATTAGTTGCTTGAATTTCTACTAATGTATCGACAACGACTCTATCAACCCACTTAGGTTCTTCCCCTATATTATATTTTTTAATTTCACCATTAATTGGATTAACTAAAAATAAACCTTTAGTATTTTTACCATTAATTAAAGCAATTTCTTTTGTAATTGTGGGAATAACCCAATATGGATTACCTTCATCATCAATTTCAAAATATTTTTGTTCATACATAACCGTTGGATATGCAAAACGAATATGGCGGTCTAAATCTTTAGAAAATTTAGCAGTTGGCATATATTTCAAGCCTTCGCTAATTTCTACAAGCTTAGCTTCCTTAGTAATTACATTTACTTCAACATATCCGATCGTTCCTTTGTTTAAACGAGATAGTGATACAAAAAGGTTGGAATATTCAAGAGGGGCTATACGCAGTAATTCATCCTTAGCATTTCTTGTAACACTTATTAAAGTGAAATTTTCATAATCAATTTGATATTGTGCCCCATAGATAGATAATTTTGCTTGTGCTAGCTTAAATGCAAGTTCCTTATCAATTACAGGTAAAGCTACTGACCCATCGTCAAAATCAAAAATTTCTTCATATTCAGTAATTGGTGATGATTTAATTTCCAACTGCTTATAATAGCGTTCTGCAGAAAATAATTTTGAACCAAAAATACCTAAAATTGTAATAAACGCTATAACTACTAATAATACTAGACCAGTTAGTCTAAAAATCGTATTTTTTATTTGATATTTTTTAGCTAAATCAGTCTGTTTTCTAACAAACTGTCCAATTGATTTATTAAATTTAAAAGTAAAATATTTCTTATTCTTTGCATAGTCTTTTTGAATTAATCTATCTTTTATAGCATAGACAATAATGCTAAAGATAAAACCAAACACTAAAACTAAATAAAAGTAAAAACCAACTGAATGTAAATTTATAAATGGTAAAAATAAATAAAATACAAGAAAAAGAAATGCCGTATAAATTAAATAACTAATAACCGTTCTTTTCATTCTTTACCCCCAAATATTTTTTATAAATCCGATTTACTAATTCTTCTAAAGGTAATTCCTCATTAATAATTTCAATGATAGTATTACATTTTCTTAAATATTCTTGATGCTGAGAAAAGCTTCTTACTCCTGCTGGTAATTCATCATACATTGAAGCCCAAGATAAGAAATCTTGATGCATCGTATAATACTTACCATTAGGTAAAATCGCATCTTGATATTTTTGTTTTTCCCGTTCTTTAATTCTTTTTAATCTAATTTCTTTAGGTAAATGCAAATAAATAATTAAGTCAAAATCATGAACATGATCATCAAAACCAATAATTGAACCAGCAATAATAAACCGACTATGATCTTTTACTAATTTATCTAACAAAGTAACCTTTTCTTCTTTTGTTCGCGGATTAATGTATGGATATTCTGATGGTTTAAAGATAATATCATCCGCTTCAATTAAAAAATAGTTAAATCTTTTAGCCAGTTCTTTCGCTAAAGTCGTTGAACCACTACCTTGTGATCCAAATATTAAAATCTTATTTATCATTTTGCAAACATAATCTTCTCATTTTTAAACATTTTTGTTAATAAATATACTAAGACTACTGTATATAAAACATTTGAGAATACATTAATTAAAATATTAGTAATGGAGAAATCCATTAAGAAAATACTAGAAAGTGATTGAACAGTTCCATAAATTGGTACTAAATATAATACACTGTTTGTAACGCCTTCTTGTTGATACATACTTAAAACACCACAGATCATCGCAACTGAATAAAGTGGAACTACGTATAAAGCTGCTTCTTTAGTGCTCTTAGCAAGTGTTGATAAAACAGAAATTAAACCAACAATTAACATAACTGTTGATAATAAGACAATTAAAATTAGCATAAAATCTGTAAATTTATAAATATCTACTGATGTATTAATTTGATCACCATATAGCTTTGGAATTGAAAATAATACACCAATAAAGCTTGATATGGCTGATATAGTTGATAAAACACTTAAACTTGCCACTTTGCCAATTACTATTTCACTACGTTTAGCAGGAGTAATTAATAAAGTCGCAATTGTGCCTCTTTCTTTTTCACCACTAATTGAATCTGGACCAATTGACATGGCTCCTGAAAACAAGAACACGATGATTAAGAATGGTAGCAACATCGCCATTGCCTTACCTTGAGCTTTTTTCTCATCAGTAATGTTAACTATCTTACCGCTTCCTACTAAATTAATATCATTATACTTTTCATTAGCTAAAGAAATCTTTAATGCTTCAAGTGCTGCATTAACTTTTTGGAATGCCTCTAACGAAATATCTTCATTAGGATTAAAGTAAATATCATAAGTAGGTTTTTCCATGTTTAAAGCTTTACTTTTAAAATTTTCATCAAAGCGAATAATAACATCAACGCTTTTATCAAGTAAGCCTTCCTTTTTACTATCAAGATCAGCTAAGGTAATTTCTACTAAAGCGTAATTTTTATCATTAATAAATTTTTCAAATTCATTGGGCATGTTAATTACGATGATGTTAGATTCATGCTTTTCCACGTCATTGTTTAAATTAGTAAGCATCTGTCCCATTAGTGAATACAGAATATAAATCATTACTCCTGGCATAATGAAAATACTAAATATTAAACGTTTATCTTTTAAAACTCTAAGAATTTCTTTTTTAAAAACTGTCATAATATTTCTCATTATTCTTCACCTGCAACTTCTTTATAAAGATTGAAAAAAACATTTTCTAGTTTATCGCCATTTAACATTTCATCAATTGGAAGTGACTTTTGCATCGCACCATTAATAATTATTCCTACACGATCACATACCTTTTCAATTAAATCAAAAATATGAGTCGAAATAATAATGGTTTTTCCTTCTTCTTTTAATTCTTTTAGATAATCAGTGACGATTCTAGCAGTTAAAACATCCAAACCATTTGTTGGTTCATCAAATATAATAACCTCAGGATCGTGAACTAGTGATATCGCTATTGATGCTTTTTGGCGCATACCTGTTGATAACTCTCCAACCTTAACCTCTTTAAATTTATCAATACCAAAACGATTAAATAATTTTTCTTTTCTTTTTTCTCTAACATCAACTGGAACACCATGTAAATTTGAAAAGAAATCAAATAAGAAATTGGGTGTAAAGAAATCCTCTAATTTTAAATCACTAGTTAAAAAACCAATGTTTTTTCTAGCTAAAGAAGGATCTTTTTTAATATCAATACCCTTGATAAATATTTCACCATTATCTGGTGCAATTAATGTTGAAATCATTCTAAGTGTCGTGGTTTTTCCCGCTCCATTAGGGCCAAGAAGACCATAAATCTCGCCTTTATAAGCTGTAAAGCTTAAATTGTTAACTGCGACCTTAACTTTACTTTTTGCGTGTTCTAACTTTTGTTGCTTTTTTGATAAATTAAAGGTTTTACTGACGTTTACAACTTTTAAAATCTCTTCCATAAATTAGTCCTCCAATATACACTTCTTGTAAATATCGTTAATCATTCTTGCAATGTCATTAAGCCTATAATAATTAGCTTCAAGTAAATAATCTATTGCTTGAATATTTTCCAATTTAAATACTTCTTTATCTGATTTTAATCTTTTTTCAATTAAATCAGGGTGATCATTTCTTTGTATCATTCGATCTCTTCTAACATCCTCTTTAGCATCTAAATAAAATGATATTAGATGTGGTAATCCACTACTTTTATAATTATTAAGTCCAGTTGGATCTAAGATAACAACAGAGTTATCATTAAGGTCTTTTTTAGCTGTTCCATAATAATTGTCGTTATATAAGACCGTTTCAAAAAAAAAGCCTTTATTTATATGTTCTAAAAAAAATTCTTTACTAACAAAATGGTAATCAATATCATTAATTTCTGCATCTCGCATTGGTCTTGTTGTATATGTAACTACTTTTTCATAGTGATAATCTCTAACTAAAATTTTTGATACTTCAGTTTTTCCTGAGGCACTTGCTCCAACTAAGATAATCATATTTTACCTCCAATTTATTTCTTCTATTTTTCTTTTAAAGTATTCTGGTAGTTCACTTTCTATTTTAATATTTTGTTTTGTAATTGGGTGAGTAAATTCCAATTCCTTAGCATGCAAATACATATGTTCTTCTTCACTTGCATAAAGTTTATCTCCAACAATCCCTAACGAAATCATCTTTGAATGTAGTCTAATTTGGTGGGTTCTTCCCGTTGCTAAATTAAACTTAACAAGCGTATAATCAGCAGACCTTTTTAAGACCTCAAAATATGTAAGTGAATCTTTACCTTCTTCATTTATTTCTCTTTTTATACCATCATTAATAGTTTTGGCAATTGGTGCACTAATCACACCACTATCATCATTTACACATCCATAAACTAAACCATAATAAATTTTTTTAATATTGGGTAAATCATTTTGAAGTAAGGCTTTAATATAAGCATTTTTTGCGACAATTAAAACTCCTGATGTTTCATTATCGAGTCTATTAACTAAATGAATAAAACTTAATATCTTATTAACACTAAAATAGTAACTTAAAGCGTTACTTAACGTTTTATTTGGATGAGCTTTGGTAACCATAACACTCATCTTGCTTGGTTTATTGCATACAAGTAAATATTCATCCTCATATAAAATATCTAAAGGAATATCTTCTTTTTCAACACTATTTTCTTCAATTGGAAGCATAACAGTTAAAGAATCACCTTTTTTAGCTATAAAATAAATTTTTGTTTTTTGATTATTTAATTCTAAATTATTTTTAATACTTCTTAAAATATTCCTCGAATATCCCTTTTTTATTAAAAAGTCTTTGATTAAAATTTCTTCTTCGATTATATAGGTAAATTTCATATTATTTTAATTGAAAATTCGCATATTTTTCATCAACATCCCGACGATTAAATGGGCCAATTCTTTTTTCGACCATGTCTTTTAATATTTCTACTTCATTATTCAAAATTTCTACTAATTCTAATGGGTAATTCATTTCGACTTGGTGTCTTTTAAATTCATTACTATCTAAAATCACATAATTTAAATTTTTGTCAACTTTTAAATCCAAATCATAATCAATGTATTTTAACGCTTCTTCATCTTTTAAAATTGGACTTGAAATATTACAGTAATAGGAAATATCATTACCTTTAATTATACTGATAATATTAAACCATCTATTTTTATAAAAATAAGTAACTGAAGGTTCTTTAGTATACCAATAACGACCGTTTGATTCAATGACTTTTGTCTTTTTATTAGCAACTACTACTTTCTCATCATCTTCAAAAATAACTTCAGCTTTTTCCCAAATTCGATGTAGTTGACTATTATGTTTATAACTTTGAACGGATATTATATCACCTGTTTTATAATACATATAATCGCCACCTTTGAACTAAAAACATTATAACACATTAAGCTTTTTATATGAATAATTTTTTAATTATTTCAAAAAATATTATTGGAGGCGATTTTATGCAAGACGATATTAATGAACTTTTATTTTGGAATCTTAAAAATATAAGATCCATCAATCAAATATTAAAAGGAGACTTATCTGACGATGAAAGACTCCTTTTAATAAAAGTTAAAAATATATATATTCGTAATTACTATTATTTACAACAAGAAACATACCATTGTAAAGATTTACTTAAGTAAAAAATCATGACCTTTTAAAGTATCAGGTTCAGTTCTAGATAAATCCTCGTAGTGTCTTTGTCTTAAAGCTTCATATAAAATGATGCTTGCACAATTTGATAAATTTAGGCTACGAATGTTATCATTTGAAGGAATTCTAATACATTGATCAAGATTATCTTTTAAAATATCTTTAGGAATTCCTGTTGATTCTTTACCTAAAATTAGATAATAGTTTTTGCTCATGTCACTAAAATCATATTCATCTGGCGCTTTAAAACCATATCTGGTTAAAAAAACATATTCGCCAGGATTTTTTGCTACAAACTCATCATAGTTTTTATAAATAAAGTATTTGACGTGTTTATAATAATTTACACAACTTCTTTTTAAGCTCTCCTCATCTACTGCAAAACCTATTGGTTCGATTAAATGCAAAACTGTATCTGTTCCAGCACATGTTCTCATGATATTACCAGTATTTTGGGGTATTTCAGGCTCATATAAAACAATATTTAAACCCATTTTTATTCATCTACCATTTCTAATATATTTATTACTGTTTCATGATACCAAGGGGTATCATTTTTTAATTCTTGGATAAGCAAATCCTTAATATCATATTTTTGATTAAACAATATACATAACGCATTTCTTTTAAGCACAAGTAATCCTCGCCATGAGAATGCGTATTTAGAGTATTTATTTTTAAATTCTTGATTATTTAAAGTAAATAATTCTAGCAAATCAATTTTAGCATTTTCATCAAATGAAATTATACCATCATATGATACTTTATTAAAAGGACACGAGTCTTGACAAATATCACAGCCAAAAATAACTTTAATACTTTTAATATTTTCTTTAGTAAAAGGAATTTTAGCTTGTGATAAATATGATAAACATTTCTTATAATCATAAAATGGTGCTAAAGCATTTACTGGGCAAGAAGTAATACATTTATTACAATCACCACATAAAAGACTGAAATCTAATTTTTTTTGAAACTTTAGATTTGTAAGGATTGTCCCAATAAAAAAGTGTGTCCCAAACTTTTTATTTAATACTAAGTTATTTTTACCAAGTGAGCCTAAACCGGCAATTAACGCCGCTTTTTGTTCGTTTATGAATGAATTATCAATTAAAGATTCTGCTAAAAAACCTGCCGTTTTTAAAGCATTAACTGCCTTATCCATTAAGTTTTTTGCAACGTTATGATAATCTAAGCTTCTTGAATACGCGGCTGGATATTTTTCAATCTCTGAGCTTTGTACTTTTTTTGTTTCATAAGGAAATAAAAAGACAATAATTGTTTCATAATTTTTTAATAAATCTTGATCTTTATAACTCACAAATTCTAGATATTCCTTAGTACTAATAGCTCCATATTCACTAATTAAATCAAAAACATCAAAATTAAAATTCATCGAGTAATCTCTCGTTAAATTTTTTGTTTCTAATCATTTCAATTTCTTGTTTATAAGGAGCTTTATCATTTACATAAGGTGTTTCTAAAATCTTTGGTAAATTAGCTAACTTTTCATGATAAATAATCTTGATTAAGTTATCAAATCCTAAATAACCAAAACCGATATTAGCATGACGGTCTTTACGAGCACCACGCTCATTTTTACTATCATTTACATGGACACATTCTAGGTATTGTAAGCCAATTTCTTTATCAAACTCTTCTAAAATAGCATCAAAGTCACTAATATCATAACCATAATCGTTAATATGACAAGTATCTAGGCAAACACCAATACGACTTTTATCTTTAATTAATGCAATCATTCCTCTAACTTCAGAAAATGTTATGCCAACTTCTGTTCCTTTTCCACTCATCGTTTCAATTAAAATTTTCGCTTTTACATTAGGAGTATTTTCAATAATTTCATTAAAAGTCTTAGCAGCATAAATAACGCCTGCTTCACTTCCCATTTTCATGTGCGCACCTGGATGAACAACTAATCTTTCTGCCCCAATTTTTTCGGTTCTTCTTAATTCTTCTGATAAGAACTCAACCGCAAATTTATGTTTTTCTATGTCAAATGATGCTGGATTAACAATATATGGTGCATGAACAATGACATTCTTAAGTTCAATATTATTACATTTTAAAAGTTTCTGTGCTTCTTCAACTTTAAATAAATTAATGTCAGATCTTCTTGAACTTTGTGGCGCACTTGTATAAATCATTAAAGCATTTGAGCCATAGCTTAACGCTTCTTTCACGCTTCCTAAAAAATAATCAGGAGCAGATAGGCTTACATGTGATCCAATAATTAATGTTTTTTCCATATTCTTTCCCTCTTAATTTTCTTTTTTGCTTTTTCTAAAGCGGTATTATATTTCTTTTTATAGCCTGGTTTAACAGTTTTAGCTATTGGTTTAATCATTTTTTTAGCTTTTTCAGTATCATTTTTATCGGTAAATTCTCGTTTTTCCCTACTCAAACGGGCTTTTACTTCCTTAATTTCGCCATTTTTAATATCAACATATGACGTCTTTAAACCTTTTTCTTCCAGTTTATTTAGATATTCGTCATCGTTATAGTCATATAAAGATATCGCTACTCCTGTATTATGCATACGCCCAGTTCTACCAGTTCTATGAATATAGAATTCGATATCTTTAGGTAATGAATAGTTAATAATATGTGAAGCTTGTTCGAAATCCATTCCACGAGCTGAAATATCTGATGAAACGACATATGTAAACTCTAAGTTTTTAATTCTTTTAATAACTTTACTTCTTTCACGTGATTCTAATCCACCATGTAATAATCCAACTTTATAATGATCAGTTTCTAATGCCTTAGCTACTTCTTCAGCTTCAGTTTTGGTATTACAAAAAATAATACAAAGGTACGGATTAATTACTTTTAAAATGTTTTCTAAAACTTCAATTTTGCTTAATGATTTAGTTTTTATAAATTGATGAGCAATATTTAAACTCCCTAATGTTTCATCTGTTAAATCAACAAATTCAGGGTTATTTAAATATTTTTTTAAGAAAGTATTTAATTTTTCATGAATCGTCGCTGAAAACACCATCATTTGTACATCATCAGGTAATAAAGAAGCGGTCTTGTCCATTTCTTCAATAAAGCCCATATCAAGAGCCATATCTGCCTCATCAATTACAAATTGTTTAACCTTATAAATATTTAAAGCTCTTTCCTTAACAGCTAAATCATATAGTTTACCTGGTGTACCAATCGCAATCATTGGATTGCTTTTTTTTAGTCTTTCAAGCTCTTTATCCCGATCTGTTCCACCAACATATAAACGCATATCAATATCTTTTTTACTTATTCTTATTACTTCTTTTGCAAAATCAAAAATTTGTTTAGCAAGTTCTCTTGTTGGAGCAGAAATTAATACTTGCATATCTTTATTTTCTTCATTTATCTTTTCAATAATAGGTAACAAAAAAGCATGGGTTTTTCCCGAACCAGTTACACTTGAAACCACAAGTGATTTACCACCTAAGATTTTTGGTATAACAATTTTTTGTACCTCAGTAAGATCTTTAAACGAAAGTTCTTTTAATATATCCTTAAATAATTCCATAATTTCACCGTTTTTCTTTTCTTTTCTTATCCAAATATTATATAATATTTATGAAAATAAATAAAGCATTTAGGTGATTAAAGTGAAAATTGTCGCAGTAAAGCCAGCTGGCGTTTGTATGGGCGTAAGAAACGCCATTAAAATTGTTAATGAATTAATTGAAAAAAATGTTAAGCCTATTTATCTATATTCACCTCTAGTTCATAACAAAAAAGTTATGGATGATTTTAAAAATAAAGGTGTTTTAGAATATCATGGCGAAAAAGAAGGAACGCTAGTTACTTCTGCTCATGGGATTAGCAAATCAATAGTTAATAGTCTAAAGTCACCTAAATTAAATGTTATTATTACAACCTGTCCTTGGGTGACTAAAAATGAAAAGTTACTTAAACAATATGAGGATTTAGGTTATACAATATTTTATATTGGAATTATGAACCATCCCGAATCAATGAATGCTATTCGTGATCTAAAAGATGTTTATTTAATTACTGATGATAGCATTCCAAAAGTTGATAATGATAAAATTTTTGTAACTAATCAAACAACCCTTAATTACCGTTCTTTAAGTGATTTGCATGAAAAAATTAAAAAGGTTTATCCAAATGCAATAATTGCTAATGAGCTATGTTATGAAACAAGAATTAGACAAGAAAACTTGATTAAAGCTAATAGTGAATCAGATTTATGCTTTGTTGTTGGTGATAAATCCAGTAATAATGTTAAAAGCTTAAAAAGTATAAGTGAGAATCAAACTGGTACGAAAACTATTATTATTGAAAGCTATCTTGATATTGATTTGAAAGATTTAAGTAAAGATTTAACTGTTTCAGTTGTCAGTGGTGCTTCAACGCCAGACAAAATTTTTGAAGAAGTTATTAACTTTCTCGAAAAATATTAAAAAAACGCTTTATTTTTTTGAGCTTTTGTATTATAATTATTTTTAGCGAATAATTATTAATTATTGAGGTGGAAATTATGCCTGAAAGTAAAAAAAGAACTATTGTAAAAAAAGAAGTAAAAGAAAAAAAGTTTAATGTCAATCCTGCTAAGTCAAAATTTACTCGTATTTTAATTTTAATTTTAACTGTTGGTATGGTACTTGGTATTTTAGTAGCTGCTGTTTATGCAATAGTATCAGCACTTATTAACTAATCAAATCTTTTAAAAACGAATTAAACGTTCCTTTGGAGCGTTTTTTTTATAAAAAGATTTTTTTAAACAAAAGTAAAAAGTCTGGCTATGGTAAAAAACCTTAGTCAAGCTAAATTTTTTAAACTCATATATTAGTCTACTTTATAGATATAAGTTAAAATTTGAGTTTATGTTTTACATAGATAAACTTAAATTATTTTTTGGATGGCTTTTTTTACAAAATAATGCCACAACTCCTAAAAAATAATGTAGCAAGTAACTGGTAATTTGATTTAAATTCATTTTAAACTTTTAAAGCTGCTTTATACATGTTTTACCAAATTAGATCCATTTTATTTAAGGCCTTTTTAACTAGTAAGATTTTAAGACATCATATGGGGTTAGAATTCCTAAAATCGGTTCTGATCCAAGACCTGTCTTAGTTAAAAAAATCATCTTTAGGGTTTGTTTAAAATTATTTTTTTGGTCAAACAGTTTAATGGCTTCAGCTAACGTTAAATCAATTGAACGAAATAAAAAGTAGTCTGCCTTTTGATTTTCCATTTTAATATATTTTTTAAAATCAATAAACTTCAAATCTTTATCGATGGAAATATCTTTATGTTCCACTAAATAATTGAAAATAGCCGTTTCTGAAAAGACACCTATTAAAGTACCTTTACTATCTAAAATCGGAATATAAGAAAATCCTCTTTCCTTCATTTTAACCATAACCGCGTCTACAAAACTATTAATAGATGCTTTATAAATATTTTCTTTTTTTGTTGCATATGAAATGGCATACTGAGGACGTTCAATATAAGCTAAGGCATTATCAAGTGTCTTAAGACAATCATCACTAAATTCAATAAAATTAGCCGCATTATATTCATGGACAATTAAATTTCTGATTCTTTTACAAAGGAATAAATCATCTTCATATTTTTTAAAGTTAGGATTTTCTTTAATATATCTCTTTAATACTTGATAAAAATTATATTCATCGGTGTTTTCTGCCTTAAGTAGTGTCTCAATTTTAATAAATTTTTCTAAGAATTCATTTGTGTTTTTCATATAATCACCGATATAATTATATAGTAAAAAAAGGATTATTAAAATCCTTTTTTCATTTTATGATGCAATTTTATGTTCTAGTCTGAGTTTATCAGCAATCATCGCGATAAATTCAGAGTTTGTTGGTTTGGCTTTTGTATATGATATTGTATAACTAAATATTGCGGAAATAGCGTCAATATTTCCTCTATTCCAAGCTACTTCAATGGCATGACGAATTGCTCTTTCAACTCGTGATGAAGTAGTCTTGTACTTTCTAGCAACACTTGGATAAAGGATTCTTGTTATCGCTCCTAATATTTCGATATTATTATACACAAGCGTGATTGATTCACGTAAATATAAATATCCTTTAATATGAGCAGGAACACCTATTTCATGCAAAATAGCAGTAATTTGTGTATCTAAGTCACTTTTAGATACTGGTCCTTCCGGTCTAAAGTTAACTATTTTACTATTGTTAATTAATTTTTGTTCTTTCGTAAAATTAGTTAAAACTTTTCCTAAATTAGTTAAATCAAATGGTTTCATAATGAAGTAATCAACGCCTAATTCTGCGGCCTTAATCATAACCTGTTCAGAATTAAATGCTGTAATTACAATTATGTGCTCTGGTTTAATATATTTTTCATCATTTACAATTTCTTCTAAAACTTGTATTCCGTCAACATCTGGCATGAAAACATCTAATAGTAGCAAATCTATTTTATTTGTCTTTAAATAGTCTAGAAGTTTCTTTCCAGAATTAAATGTTTGAACAACTGTAAAATCTTCTTTTAAATTGATGAATTCCTCCATCATTGTGACTAACTCTTTGTTATCATCGGTAATTACCACTTTTACTTTTTCCATGTTTATCCTCTTCCTTTTCGTGTATGTCTATAATAATTTTAACTTGAAAATTATTACAAGGCAAGAAAAATGATGAATTAAAGCATAGAAAACATCATATAGTAAAACGCTTTCGACAATTTCAAAGGAGTTGTGATATCAATTCCATTGTATTTTGTCGTATTTTGTCGAATTTTTATAGAGTGTTGCTATTTTCAAGCATAAAGCCGATATGGGTTGCGTACCCTATATTTGGATCATTTAAAACCACGTGAGAGACAGCACCAATAATAAATTCATTTTGAACAATTGGCGAGCCACTCATACCTTTAATTATGCCACCTGTGGCTTTAATTAAGTTCTGGTCAACGACCCTAAATTTTATACCTTTGGTATCTTTACTTAGCTGTTTGTTTATCTCAAGTATTTCAATTTGGTATTTTTCAACCACATTACCAGAAATATTTAAATAAACATATGCTGTACCTAATGAAATGTCCTTTTGCGACGCTACTTTATATAATTTTTTCTTGGTTAAGACATCTAAGTTATTGAGTTTTCCGAAGATTCCTACCCTATCATCAAGTAAAAGTTTTCCGTAAACTTTGGTCATAAATTTACCTTGTTTTTCGCCAGTAAAACCGCTTTTTGATTTGATGATACTTTGAAGTTCTACTTCATTAATTGTTCCATTACATGGTCCTGAATTTTGTGTAAAGTTATGTCCTAACGCTCCAAAGCGTAAGGTTTCAGGATGAACATATGTTAAAGTACCCATACCTAATGATTCTTCTTTTACATATATACCTAGTGATACCTTATTGTTTTTAACAATTGGTGTCAGCTTGGTCTCGTAAATATTGCCATCTCTATTATAAGAGATGTTTAAATCTTCATAGTAATTGTCTTTTATAGCCGTAAATAAATCCTCACGGGTATGGACTTCATTATCATTTATTTTTAAAATAACATCATTAACTTTGAGTCCAGCACTAGATGCCGGGGACATTCCATCAATTTCATAAATCCCCGTTATTTCTAATCCTTCAATGTTTTTAAATCCGATTGTTTCGCCACCAACATAAACAAACACATCATTATTCTTACTTTCGACATTTACGGGAATGTTAAATGCCAAGCCTAGTAAGATAGCTGTAAAAATTTTTCTTAAAATCAAGAAATAAGAGCTCCTAAGTTGTGCAGGTTACTTATATATTTTATCCGCTATAAAAAAAATAATACTCAATCGAGCATTATTTCATCATTACCATTTCTTTAGCATAAGCTAATTGACTTTCCGTCACGTTTCCACCGCTGATCATAAGCGCAATTTCATAAATTTTTTCATCTAAGCTTAATTCCTTGACTTTAGTATAAGTTCTATCTTTTAAAACTGTCTTAGATATTTTTAAATGCGTTTTTGACATTGAAGCAACTTGTGGTAAATGGGTAATTGATATTACTTGGGTTGATAAAGAAATTTCATAAATTTTCATCGCAACTTTATGCGCCACTTCCCCACTAATACCTGTATCAATTTCATCAAAGATCACAGTTGAAATTTTTTGAGATTTAATAAATACTGCTTTTAAAGCAAGCATAATTCTTGACATTTCCCCACCAGAGACAGTTTTTGATAATGGTTTTAAGCCTTCACCAATATTAGTCTCAATTAGAAAATCAATCGTGTCTAAACCATTTTCTTTAAAGATTAATCCTTGATAATCTTTTTCTTTTATAATTTCATTAAAAGAAATCATGAAGCGAGCTTTAAGTGATAAGTCGCTTAAATTCTTTTCTAATTCTTTAGTGATTAAACCGCCTGTTTCTTTTCTAATTTTCGTTAGTTCTAAGCCTTTATTTAAAGCAATATTATAACTATTTTTAAGTTCATTTTTTGCTTCATTAATTAAATCATCATAATTTTCATTAATGTTTAACATTTCCGTTAATTTTTGTTGATAATCAATAAGTTCTATAACACTCATATGATATTTCTTTTTTAAATTATCTAAATCATTTAATCTATCTTCTAGTTTATTTAATTCATCTGGGTTATAATCAAGATTTTTAAAGTCTTTCTTAAGATTATCAAAAATGCTTTCCAAATCATAATAATAATCATTTAATTTATCTTTAATTTCAATATAATTTTTTTGGTATTCACTTAACCGATTTACTAAATCTTTAATATTATATAGACTATCAAGAAGCGTATCATCATTCATTAGTTCAAGACATTCTTCTAATAGTTCATAAATCTTATCAAAGTTTTTTAAATACTCTATTTCCTCTTTTATTTTATTTTCTTCATCTATAGTTAAATTATAGCTGGAAATTTCTTTGAGATGATATTCATAAAGATCTTTTTTCTCATTAATTTCTTTTTGTTTTAAAACTAAACTTTGATAATTTTTTTCTTTTTCTTTAAAATCATCTAAAGCTTCTTTATAAGCATGCAAATATTCATTAATCAAATCGTATTTAAAACCATCGACAATTTCTAAATAATTATCGCTACTTAATAATTTTTGCGTATCAAATTGCATATGAATATCAGCTAAATACTTCGCAATTTTTTTAAGTTCTTGAAGGGTTACTAACGTATCATTTACTTTAATAAAACTTTTTGATGTGCCAATAACACGGTATACTTTTACTTCATCACCTAAATAAGGAATTTTTAAATTATCAAGAATAGCCTTTAAGTGAATGTTCGTAATGGTAAAAAAACCAGTTATTTCTGCTTTATCAAAGCCTGTTCTAATCATTTCAAGCTGTGCTCTATCACCAAGAAGCAAGTTTAAAGAATCAATAATTAAACTTTTTCCTGCGCCAGTTTCTCCTGTTAAAACAGTTAATCCATTATTAAAGGATATGTCAATATTTTCAATAATCGCAAAATTTGAAACTACTAATCTTTTTAGCATTTTTTCACCCCATTAATTCTTATAATAACTTTTTACTAACTCCATTATACTCTTGTAGTCTAAATGATATTTTTCAAAGATTTCATCAACAGTGCCATGAGGAATGAATTCATCATCAAAGCCTAAAATCTTGATTGGTACATTAATACCATGTTCATTAAAATACTCGAGTATAGCCGTCCCAAGTCCTGAGGTTTTTAATGAATCATCTAAAACAATAAATTTATTATTATTTGAATAAAGCTCATTTAACATATCTTCATCAAGTGGTTTTAAAAACCTCGCATTAATAACATTTATGTTTAAGCCTTCTTTTTTAAACATTTCATTTATTTTTTTTAGGCGATAGCCATAACCAATAAAGTTAATTTTTTCACCCTTATTTAAATAAGTCCAGGAACAATTTATAATTTCAGGCACTTCTTTATCATCTTTAATATCAACGTTTGGATATCTAATCGCCATTGGGTGCTTATTTATTTCAAATGCATACTTAAGAAGTGCTTCTAACTCCTTACCATCAATTGGTTCAGCTAGTACCATATTAGGGATTGGTCTAATATAAGATATATCAAAGACTCCTTGATGAGTTTTTCCATCTTTACCAACAATTGAAGCCCTATCAATTGCCAAAACTAAATGTAAGTCTTGAATCGCTATATCATGAATCAGTTGATCAAATCCTCTTTGCAAGAAAGTTGAATAAATTGATAGTAAAACATATTTAGTATTAATGGTCATTGCCCCACTAAATGTTACCGCAAAATCTTCAGTAATGCCAGTATCAATAATACTATCTGGATATTTTTCTTTAAATGGATCAAGTCTTGATCCATGAATCATCGCAGGTGATACAACCTTTAAATCTTTATTTTCTTCTTTCATTTTGATTAGATAATCACATAAGATATTACCAAAATAAAGTTTATTTTCTTGTTTTAAAGTTCCTGTTTCAATGTCAAATGGTTGAACGCCATGCCATTCACCTAATTTATCATTTTCAGCGTTAGAATACCCCTTACCTTTTTGGGTATAAACATGAATGATGCAAGGCTTGTTTGTATTTTTGGCAAGTTTAAAAAATTTAATTAATTGGCGTAAATTATGTCCATCAATTGGGCCATAATATTTTAACCCAAACTCTTCAAAAAGCGTCGTGTTATGAAACAACATTCGAATCGTTTTTGACAAGTAATTTTTAAATTTATGAATAAATTTGGGAAAAAATCTTCCGGTTTTTGTTTTTGTTTTAATATAAATTGAACTTGAACGCATATCATTTAAAACGCGATTTAAGCCACCAACATTTTTAGAGATACTCATCTCATTGTCATTCAAAATGATAATTGGCGCTTTTTCTTGATTTTGGCCTAAAAAATTCATTGCTTCAAATGATTCCCCAGATGATATTGCGCCATCGCCAATAATCGATATAACTCTTCCTTCTTGTTTAGTTCCAAAAAGAAGTCCAGCTTGAATTGCAATTGAAGTTGATGAATGACCAACCCCAAAGATATCATGAACTGATTCTTTCGGATCAATATAACCACTTAAACCATTAAGCATTCTTAAAGTAGGAAAATCTTTAGCTCGTCCTGTTAAAATTTTATGAGTGTAGCTTTGATGACCAACATCAAAAATAAATTTATCATAAGGGCTGTTAAATACATAATGTAAAGCCATTGTTAATTCAACTACACCTAAGTTAGAAGCTAAGTGTCCACCAGTTTTAGAAATATTTAGAAGCAAAAAAGAACGAATCTTTTCTTTAAGTTCGCTCAGTTCTTTAATACTCATATTTTTAATATCATCAGGACTTTTAATGTTCTCTACTTCAATCATGACAGAACCTCGTTATTCTTTCTTGTCATCTAAGACCTTTTGAGCATTTTCTAACATGTCATGGCATGATTTTGATAATTCTAATCCTTCTTGATATTTTTTTATTGTTTCTTCAAGTGATAAATTACCTGCTTCAAGCGCATGGATAATTTCTTCAAGAGCTTTTATTGATTCTTCAAAGTTTTTCTTTTCCATATTATTCCTCAACTTTCGTTACCGTAGCACTGATTAGACCTTTAGAGAGTTTTATTGTTAGTTCATCTTTTTCTTTAACCATGCTTGCATTACTAATAATTTTTTCATCTTTATATACAATACTATATCCTTTAGACATAATATTTAAAGGATTTAAAAGTGTTAATTTTTCAATTGATTTTACTAAACTATTTTCTTTTTCTAAGACTAACCTTTTATATTCTTTTTTTAAATGTTCATCAAGATTTAGAAGTTCCCTACTTTGACTAACTATTTGATTTTTTGGGCTTAAAGAATTCAACTTATTTTCTATAGTTTGAAGATTAAAATACTTACTTTCAAATAGCTTATCAATATTAGTCATAATATATGTATTGTCACATTGTTTTAATTTTAACATGCATACTCTTAGTTTTTCACCAAATAACTGATAGATTCTTTTATCATACTGAGAAAGAGTAAAAATTAAGTCCTTAATGTCAGGAACAACCTTTTCAGCCGCACCACTTGGCGTCTCTGCTCTTAAATCAGCGACAAAATCGGAGATTGTAAAATCCGTTTCATGACCAACAGCGGAAATAACTGGCTTATTTGTATTATAAATAGCATCTGCGACAATTTCTTCATTAAAAGCCCATAAGTCCTCAATTGATCCACCGCCACGGCCTATAATAATAACATCAACATCACTATTATCCGCTTTTTTTAAGTTTTCGACAAGAGAATCTTTCGCTTCTACTCCTTGAACTAAAGCCGGAAATAATACAACCTCAGCTATTGGATAACGTCTTTTAATAATATTAGTCATATCTTTAACTGCAGCTCCTGTAGGAGATGTGATAATACCAATTTTTTTAGGAAATTTCGGAATAGGCTTTTTGATTTTTTCATCAAAGTATCCTTTATTCTTTAGTTTTTCTTTTAATTCTTCAAATGCTAGAAATAAATCACCTAAACCAACTTCATTCAATTCACTTGCATATATTTGATAGTTTCCACTAGGCTCATATAAGGATATATGACCAGATATTAATACCTGCATGCCGTTTTTAGGAATAAACTTCACTTTTTGCGCCATTGTCCTAAACATTACGACGGAAATTTGAGATTTTTCATCCTTTAAGGTGAAATAAAAATGACCACTTGAATGCGGTTTAAAATTTGATATTTCTCCTTTAACCAAGATATTTCTTAAAAATAAATCGTCATCAAGAACGCTTTTAATATATTGATTTATGTCAGTTACAGATAAGTATTTATTTACGGATGTCATTTTTTATGCAATCTAAAAGCTTATTGTTAAAAGCTTTCTGGGCTCCATCGATATCTGAAAATTCTTTTGTTAATTCAATCGCTTCATTAATGATGATCTCACTTGGAAGTATGGTATTCATCATTTCATATGTCGCATACCGAATTATTGCCTTGTCGACATAATTTAACCTGTCAATTGTCCAGTTTGTTAGATTTCTTGAAATAATTTCATCAATTTCTTCGACATTTTCGATTAAATCAATTACTTTTTCATTGGCGAAGTTAGAATAGTTTTCCTTATCATATTCTCCACCGACTTCAAGCATATATAAAATTGTCATTATTTCTTCGCGTTCTTTTCTACGTCCCATATTGTTTCACCATCTTTTTTCTCTAAATATTATAACATGCCTTTATATATTTTAAAATAAAAAGATGATTAATTGATTATTAATCAATAAACCATCAGTTATTATCTAGTTTGGAAATAAACTGTTACATTATATCCTTTACCAAAGGTGTTTTTCGATAAGGAAATAATATCATTTGCTTTTTTAACCGTATGGGCCGATGAATTAACGTTAATATTGATGTTTGTTCCATCAATATGAACTAAAACATCAGTATACCCGAGATTCTTAATGCTCGATTCAAAATTTTTTTCATCGGTTTTAAGCTTCTCTAGTTTATTGACTTCAGCTAAAGCATTGGCTTTTTCTTCCGCATTTTTTGTACTATCATTAATTATAGCTTTAAGGGCTGTAATCTTAGCATTTCTTTCTTGATCAATTTCATCGCGCATAGACTTAAAAATAGAAGCACTTTGTGTTGTTGTTGAATTTGTCACTGTCTTACCAACACCAATTAAATTAATGTCATTGGCATTAATATAATAGACAGTCATTATTAATAAAACCGCTAATAAAAAGATTGATAACTGATTTCTTCTTTTTCGCATTATATCCACCCATCTTCTTTTGTTCTACCTAACTATATGTGGTTGAATAAATAAATATGAAAAAAATTAATGATTTTTTTAACATTTTATAAATCAAAACATAGTTAAGTTAATACAATACTATAAAAAAATATATTTTACACATTATTACCAAAAAATTAATTTTTGGTAGTGTCAAGAATTTTGTGTAAATTTTAAGATAGTGTAGTTTTAATTGATTTATCATTAATAAAATAAAGAAATATAATTATCTAAATCCAAGTATCTTCTAAAATAAATACACTTCTTCAGTGTAACAAACACTCAAAGTGTCGATCGAGAGGAACCAGATTGTATATTTTATGTCCTCTAATAGTACTGGAAACTTAGAGGTACCTTTGTATGTTTATAAACAAAATTTTTTAAATACCTATCAATAGTAACGGACATTTAAGCATCAAAGTGTCAGGGTGATTTTGATAATATTTTTAAAAATTTTAACTCTTCAATAATAATTGACATTTGAGTTATCAAATTCGAGGTTCTTAACTAAAATAAAATTTATTCCTTAAACAGTAACGAATATTAAAACACCAAAGTAAGATGGTCATTTTGAAAACTTTATAAAAAAGAACCCACAATTGTGAGTTCTAGCAAATTAAATTATCTAATTTAAATTATTATTTAAAAATTCTATATAATGTGTGAATGGAGGAACAGCATCTCCTCTTTGCTGATCAACTGGATGTGCAAATAGATATTCGTTTAATCTATACTTTAATTCATCCCTATCATAAGAAGTACCCAAACTACTTTCTTCTATTCTAACAAAAGTTTTTCCATTATCAAAACTAATATAATATTTTGTTAAGCCATTATATATTTCTATAATGACTTCATTCTTTTTCAATATATATTTCTTGTTTTTATTACTATAAGAAAAACCTTTTTTAATTAATTTTTTGAATTTTTTCTTATTAGGAGTAGTTAATATAGTATGAACAATAGCAAAAACTAATAGAATTGGCAACAAAGGTATAATAGCAATTATACCAAATATAGTAAAAAAAATATTTAAACTCTTTTTTACAATTCCATTCTGGCAAAATAAATCATTGAATTTAATTTTTTTAACATCAATAATAATTCGACAAGTTACTAAAATAATAAAAGGAATACATAATACAATAATAGCCCATAAATCCATAGGTCCTTTATGACCTTTTACAATTACGTTATAATAAATTGCTAAAAACAAAGCTACTAGTATTAAAGCAATTGCACTTGCAACAAATATTTTCCCAATCCATTTTTTTAGCATTGTTTTTCACTTCCTTTTTATAATTATAGCACACATTTAAACTAAATTCTTATCATTTATTTACAGAAGAAAAGGAATCAACTTTAAGAAGATTCACTTAGTTTTTTAATACTTTTTGTCAAATAAGTCCATAAGTTTAAATTATTTTTTTTTACTTTTTTCTTTTACAATATAAATTATCTTTGCAATTTGATTTTTTGAATAATTACCGAGATAAACATATTTTGGATTACCATATTTTAAATTAAATTTCAAATATTTTTTAAATAAATGATTATATCCTATATAGTTTATTTGTTCTTCTTTAGTAAGTTTTACTACTTCTATTTTTTCAATATCCTTTATATCAACTTCACTATTCCATAAAATTAAACTTCTTTTCTTAACATAAAATTTATTAGTTGCTAATAACGGAAAATCAAAAACTTTCACTCTACTATTACTAATAATAACATGAGATGGAAAAGAGAATAATTTCAGCAATGCAAGTACAATAAATACAACGCAAGTATAAGCGATAATAACAAAGATAATCTTACTATTATAATTTACAAATAAAATAATAGATATTACACTAAGTAATAAAATAGCAAATATACAAACTGACCTTTCTAATATAGAATATATTTTTTTCATATTTCCTCCACATAATTTTATGATATCCATTCTAGGAACCATTCAATTCCATCTTCAATATGACCCGCAATTGATTTACCATTAATTTCCGTATAAAATATAACATTAATAACAACACCAACAACTACACCAGCTACAGTTCTAATTATGAATCCTGGAACCCCACCGATAGCAGTTCCTACTACGGCACCAACTTCAGCAGATGCCCATACGTTAAATACTCCAACACCTGCTGTAACAATTACACTAGCCGTTCCACCAACACTAGAACTACTATAAGCAATTCCAATTGGATTATTGTTTGCATAACTATATAAATTCAATCCATTAATACTTTCAGGGTCTAAATAACTAACATCATCTGCATTTAACCATCTTCCCCACTCGGGATTATAGTATCTTGAGTTACAGTAATATAATGATGTCTCAATGTAATAATAATATCCTTTGTATCTGAATGGATTTATGGTTCTAACTCCATATGCAACTGTTAATTCAATAGATAAGATATTTTTACATGCATAATAGGTTTATTTTACAACATAATTACAATTAATGTCAACTATTCAATTAATATTATTAAGGATATCTCACACATAGAAAAAAGTTTTATTACCGAATTCAAATCATGATAAGTTAATATATGTAACATATAAGAAATATTTGGTATTTAATGATACTAATTTTTAATTGTAATATTGTTCTCGTTCATATTCATGGTACACATCAGCTAAATATTTATTTCTTACTTCTTCACTAATTGACTTGTCAAATAATGACTTATAAGACTGCTCGTCCATATAAAATTTGACATGTTTTAATTTTCCTTTATTATTAATAAAATCCAACCTTACCTCTACTTGTTCATTCATAAAAATTTTCTCCCTACTACCCCAAATCGCAAAAAAAATGGTTTTATAACCACAAAACTAAAATTTATATTTTTATAGTTTTGATGCTACTTGGTTCGTAAAAAAGAGTAAATATTCATAATTTTACAATCTAGAAATATCTACATTCTTCTTACAATTTACCTAAATTAAGCCGTAAAAAATGTAATATTATGTTGGTTTTAATAAATAGACGTTATTTAAAGTTGAAATATGTTATAAAACTAACGCTTAAATATGTAATTTAAGCATAAAAAAAAGACCTTTTTTTGGCCTTTATTTTTTAATTTAAAATTAAGAAAACAATATTAAATTATAAAATATTTTTAACACTTTTTGTAAAATGTCAAAGGTACAATCATAAAAATAAAATAACTTTAATTTTTCATTCTATGCAGATAATGTATTATATAAAATTATAATAAATGAAAAAATATACCCAATATTAGCCTAAATCTAAATATTTAAAGAAATTAAAAAATATATTTTTAATTACAATAAACAGATATTACAAAAAAAAGGAATAACACCTTTAATAGGTATTATTCCTAAATCTTTTAATTATTTAATTGTCTACTTGACTAAGATTAGTTCAATTAATTTTAAAACCTTTTTGTTTCTTAATCAACTTTTACTCTTTCTAAAATTTCATTTAATTTAGCATAATGAGCATCAGAAACATATTTATAAAGCTGTCTTGTCGAATTTTCAGGGAATGGGTAATACTTTTCATCATCAGTATAGCCATATTCATCAGATACTAATATTTGATATACTTCCTTAAACATTGAAGGATAGCCAATTGCATCAGTGTTTTGAGCATTATTATTAATATCTAAAATGAAATTAATAAACTTATATGCAAGTTCTGTGTTGCGGGCATTTTTAGGAATAACCATACCATCAATCCAAATGTTTGTGTTATTTGGTGCATAGTAATCAAAGTTAACCTCTAATTCTGCTTCCTCGGTATTAAATAATTCATCAAAATAGTCCCCTGAATAAACCATCGCTAAATCTAAGTTACCTTGTGATACTTTTGATTTTAGATTGTCTTCACCCCAAGCATAAAATTTTGATTTCTTTAATAATTCTTCAGCTTTAGCAAGTTCATTATCATTATTAGAATTACAGTCATAGCCTAAAGCAATTAATGCCATCGCAACGGCATCACGAGAAGAATCATACATGCCAACTTTATATGGGTTATTTTCATCAAATAATACCCCATATGGATCAGCTTTAATTTTTTCTTCTAAACCAGGAACACTTGTATTATATAAAATGCCCACTGTTCCCCAAACATATGGAATAAAATAGTTTGCAATTTCTGTAGTTTTGATTAAATTTTCAGCATCTTCAAAAATAGTTAAATTTTCATAATTTGGTAATTTAGAAAAATCAATTTCTTGAATTAATTCTTGTTTACGTAATTTATCAATCATATATTCTGAAGGTATCACAATATCATATGGACTCTTTTTATTTTTAATTGTCGACTCCATTATTTCATTAGAACCAACAGTCTTGTATACGACCTTAACATTAAATTCTTTTTCAAACTCTTTAACTAACTCTGTATCAATATAGTCTCCCCAGTTTAAGATATAAAGTTTTTCTTTGTTTGAACAACCAAATAGTGTGACAACAAATAAAATAATTGTCATTCCTAAGAATAATTTTTTCATGCTTTTTCCTCCTTATTTTTAGGTTTTTTAAAATTAATATATAATAGTACCGCTAATGCAATAATAATGATTAATGTATTATAAGCATATACTGATGGACTTGGAGTTTTCTTTGTGTGTGAATAAACCCACATTGAAACATTTACAAACTCTTGTCCAGCGGTAAAATATGAAATAACAAAATCATCTATACTCATGGTAAAGGCCATTAAGGCCCCAGATATTATTCCTGTTTTAATTGCGGGAATTATTACTTTTTCAATCGCTTTAAACCTTGTGCATCCCAAATCAAGCGCTGCTTCATAAATGTTTGGGTCAAGTTTTCTTAATTTAGGCATAATATTTAACACAACGTAAGGAATTGAAAAGAAAATATGGGCAATTAATACTGTTTGAATACCAAGTGAAATTGGTAGTAACATTAAAACTAATGAAATTGAAACTGCTGTTACAATATCAGGATTAATGACAGGAATATTATTAAGTAACATCATTTTAACACGTTTCTTTCTTTCAAGTGAATTAATTCCGATTGCAATAAATGTTCCAAGAATTGTTGAAATCACCGTTGAAAGTAAAGCTACAATAATGGTATTTTCAATAGCTTTAAGTAAACCATCATTATCATTTAATAAAGCTGCATACCATTTAAATGAGAAGTTAGTAAATACAGTAGTCTTTGACTCATTAACTGAGTATAAGAAAATCATAAAGATTGGAAAATATACAATAATAAAAGTAACAATAGTTAAAACTAAACCATAGATTCTTGCGCCTTTCTTAATCATATGAGCGTCTCTCCTTCCTTATCACGTCTAATTACTATAAGGAATGAAATGATTGACACTATCATTAAAATAAGTGATAAGACGCTACCATCATTAAATTTGTTTTCCTTCATAAAATAACGTTCAATAACATTACCAATTAATAAGATATTGCCATTAGAAAGTCTTTCAGGTAAAGCAAATGAGGTCATAGCTGGAAGTAAAGTCATGATGATTCCAGAGACAATTCCACCAAATGAAAGTGGTAAAGTAACTTTAAAAAAGGTTAAAACATCATTAGCACCTAAGTCCTTTGATGCTTCAATTAACTTGATATCTCTTCTTTCTAAGACCGAATAAATTGGGAAAACCATAAAAGGTAAATACATTGATATCATACCGATGATGATACCAATATCCGTACCAATTAAATTCCAACTAATCCCAAAAAGATTTAAAATACTTTTTTCTTGAAAAGCAAATTCCCACATTTTAATACGTAAAATCTGATTAGTCCAAAGTGGTAAGACTAAAAGTGCCGCGTACAAAACGCGTTTTTTTGATTTAGAAGCTGCTAAATAGTAAGCAACTGGATAACCAATTAATAGACATACTGCCGTTGAAATAACCGAATATTTTATGGAATTCCATAAAGGTACAAGTACAGTTCGTCTAGATAAAATCATAATATGATTAACGGTAAATTCTAGATTTGTAAAAGTATTAATGTCAAAATTACTTAAGGCTAAAATAATCATTAGAAGCGTTGGTACGATTACGAAGATACCCATCCAGATAATATATGGTGTTACATAAATTCTTAATCTTTTCACTTTTTAATTCTCATAACGTGAATATTATTTGGTTCAACATCTAAACCAACAATTTCACCAATCGTTCCTTTTTTAGTTGTATGAATAGTATATTCACGATCTTCAACCATAACATTAATCTCGTAATGAACACCTTTAAACGTCATTGAATCAACGCGACCAACAAACTTGCCTCTTTCTACATCTACAATTTCCAAATCTTCAGGACGAATTACCACTTCTACTTCTTCATTTTTTTGAAATCCTTTATCGACACATTCAAATATATTTTTTTCAAATTGAACTAAATTATCCTCTAACATTACACCCTTAAATATATTACTTTCCCCAATAAAGTTCGCAATAAAGCGAGTTTTTGGTTCATTATAAATATCTTCAGGAGTTCCTATTTGTAAAATTTTACCTTGATTCATCACAACAATTGTATCAGACATTGTTAAAGCTTCTTCTTGATCATGGGTAACGAATATAAAGGTAATACCTAAGGATCTTTGCATTTCTTTTAATTCATATTGCATATCTTGTCTTAACTTTAAATCAAGGGCACCAAGCGGTTCATCTAAAAGTAATAATTTTGGTTTATTTACAACAGCTCTTGCGATTGCGACACGTTGTTGCTGACCACCTGATAATTTATCAATCGAACGATTTTCAAATCCTTCAAGCTTTACAAGCTTTAAAACTCGTTTTACTTCTTTATCAATTGTTTCAAGATCCATTTTTTTAATTTTCAAACCAAATGCGACATTATCATAAACGTTTAAATGAGGAAATAAGGCATATTTTTGAAATACGGTATTAATTTCCCTTTTATTTGGTTCAAGATCATTTATTATTTTTCCTTCAAAATATATTTCCCCACTATCAGGGGTTTCAAAACCACCAATAAGTCTTAAACATGTGGTTTTTCCACAGCCAGATGGACCAACAAGCGTTATAAATTCATTTTCTTTAATATAAAGATTAAAATTTTCTAAAACAACATTGCCATCATAACTTTTAGTAATATTTTTTAAATCTACTAATATTTTTCCCATACTCAACACCTCAAATTAGTCCTAAAATACTTTCTGTTTATTAATAGTAAACTGTTATTTCATAAAAAACAGGCTTTATCAAAATGCGTTTAGTATTTCTAAACATCAAGTTTTATTAAGATAAACTGCCATAAACATATTATAAGACAATTTATTTAAAAGTCAATATTTATTTATTTTGATTAAATTTTTAAAAAAAATTATTAATTTAAAAAGATATATTTATTTGTTAATAATTGCTTTAAATTGCGAGAACTCTTGACAGAAAGGCGAAAAACATATATAATTAAAAGGATTTATAAGGAGGCGATAGTTATGAAAAATAAATTATTTTCTGTTTCCCATATTCTATTTTCAGCCTTAAGTTTAGGTCTTTCTATATTTGAATTTGGAATTTCTTTTACTACTAAAGGAAATATAATTAGGATTGATGGTAGTGATATTTCTGTCAGTTCAACATATATTAAATATTTACCATTATCACTGATTATTGTGTTTGTATCATTAATATGGTTAATTGTTTCATGCATAATAAGAAAAAAATTTGATAAGATTGAAGCTATATCTATTGCCAGTGCCTTTGTGAGCCTTGTATTAATTCTTTTACCTCTTTTTTTATAAAATAAAAAGATGTTAATAAAAATTCATTTATAAACATCCTAATCGCAAATTATAATCTCCTTTATCTTAACAAAATTTATTTTTTATAAACAAGTGCTTGATATGGTTTTAAAATCATATCTTTTTTTATTTTTTCACAAGTATCATTTGTTAATACCAATTTATAATCATTTATATTCATTTTTAAGGAAACAGGTATTTCTTTATTACTAAAGTTACATATTACTAGGTAACTTCCGTTCCCACTAATATTTTCATAAATAAAGCTATTTTCATCTTCTATGTCATAGAAAACTAACTTGCCATATCTTAATCCTTCATCTTCATTTCTTAACTTAAAGATTTTTTTATAAAGTGATAAAACTGATTCTTTTTCTTTTTCTTCTTTACTAACATTAATATCTGGATAATTATCATTTGTTTTAATCCATGGTGTATTAACTGAAAAGCCACCATTTGGAGTGTCATTCCACTGCATTGGAGTTCTTGCATTATCACGCGAGCGATCACAAAGAGCTTTTATTGCTTCCTTTTTTGTTGCGCCTCTACTAATAAAATTATTATATTCAGTAAATACTTCAACATCTCTAAAATCTCTAACTGATTTATACTTTACATTGGTCATACCAATTTCTTCACCATAATAACAGATTGGCGTTCCTGGCATAAAATATAAGGCGATAGCCAACATCTTAGCACTTGAGGCTGATTCATTTCCATAATGAGAATTTATGCGTGGTTGATCGTGATTATGCCAATAAATTACACTCCATCCTTTTTTATATAAAGTCTTACTATTATTATAGAAGCTTTCTTTAACTTTTTTTAAATCAAGCTTTCCTTTGGCCCATTTACCAGTAATGACCTCATTTTCATCATCACAGTCGCACCAGCAATGACCAAACTGAATAACCATATTGAATTCGTGTGAATCAAAAGACGCATATCTTAAAACTGCTTCTTTAGTAGCCCCACCTGATTCACCAATTGTGACTAAGTCATTAGGAATAAAAATCTCTTCACTTAATTCTTTAATATACATATGATGGGGTTCTAAATCACAAAAATTTTCATATCCAGGATAAGCATCAGGAAAATCCCAATTTTTTTCTAAGTGGTTTGAGGCATCGACTCTAAAGCCATCAATCCCTAAATCAACCCACCATTTAATCATCTCTTTAAGTTCATTAACCATATCCTTGTTATGCCAGTTTAAATCAGGCATTTTTTTTGAAAAGATATGCATATAATATTCATTAGTTTTTTCATTATAGCTCCAAGCAGGTGAACCAAACCAAGATAAATATCTTGTTGGATAAGTTCTTTTTCCCTGAATGTATTTTGGCTTTTGCCAAATATAGTAATCATGATATTTTTTAAATTCATCATTATTAGGATCTGAGCCTTTTTTAAACCACTCATGTTCATCTGAAGTATGATTTAAAACTAAATCAGCAATGACCTTAATTCCTAATTTATGCGCTTCTTTTAAAAGCAATTTAAAATCATCAATTGTACCATAATCAGGACTAATCATATAGTGGTCTCTAATATCATAACCATTATCGTCCATTGGTGAATCATAAAATGGACTTAACCAAATGGCGCTTACACCTAAGTCCTTTAGATAATTAAGTTTTAATATTATTCCATTTATATCTCCAATACCATCATTATTGGAATCATAAAAGCTTCTGACATAGATCTGATAAAAAATTGCGTCCTGCCACCATTTATGTTTCATATAATTTCTCCCCTTACAGATACTTTAAATATATTATAACATAAACATAAAAAAAAGCCCCTGAGGGCTTATTCTAATTCAATAATTCGCATGGTATTAGTTGAACCATGTTTTTGACCATAACCTGAAGTAATAATTAGTGATTGACCTTTTTCAACGCCAAACTTTCTCGCAACTTCCATCGCTACATCATCATATTTAGTAATATCTGAAACATCTTCGGTTAAAATTGGATATACTCCCCAGTAATATGATAATTTACGACATGTTTCAACCGAGTCTGTACAAGCAATTATTGGTGCATTTGGTCTAAATTTACAGATACGTTTAGCTGTACCACCAGTTTCGGTAAACGCTAAAACTGCGCCAACATTAGGAAGTGTAAGTGATGATTCCGAAACAGAAATTCCAATGGCATCATTCTTTGTTCTTTCACTTGATGAAATCGAATTTGATAAACGTTCACGGAATGGATAGATTTTTTCAATTGCAAGCGCAATTGAAGACATACATTCAACACTTTCTACAGGATAATCCCCTACAGCTGATTCACCAGATAACATGATGGCATCTGAACCATCTAAAATGGCATTAGCCACATCTGATGCTTCTGCTCTTGTTGGCCTTGGTGTATACATCATTGACTCTAACATATGGGTCGCTGTAATTACTGGTTTACCCATTTCATTAGCAATTTTAATAATTGTTTTTTGATAAATTGGAACATATTGAGTTGAAACTTCAACGCCTAGATCGCCTCTAGCAACCATTACACCATCTGCTTCATTTAAGATTCCTTTGATATTATCCATACCCTCTTGATTTTCAATCTTAGCAATAATTTCAATATCAGATTTACCACATTCTTCAAGTAAATTTCTAACCTGAATAACATCCTCAGCGCGTCTTACAAATGATAAGGCAATCATATCTACATTCATTTCGCAACCAAATTTAATATCCTCAATGTCTTTATCAGATAAGAAAGGCATTGAATGCCTAACATTTGGAACATTTACTCCCTTACGACTTTTAATAATACCAGGATTTTCTACACGACATGTAATTTTATCTCTATCATTTGAAAGAACAGTTAAACGAATTTTTCCATCATCAATTAATAAAAAGTCATTTTCATTAACGTCATCAAATAATTCTTTAGCAGAAATAGTAAATTGATCATGATCACCTAGAACGTCTTCTTTTTGAACACTAACGATGTCACCTTTTTTAAAAGCGCATCCGCCATCTTTAAATAAGCCAGTTCTAATTTCAGGACCTTTAGTATCGAGTAATATACCAACGTATTTATTTAATTTCTTCGCAACCTTTTTAACCCTTTTCATTTTTTCGGCATGTTCTTCGTGAGTTCCGTGCGAAAAATTAAATCGCGCGACGTTCATACCGGCAATCATCATTTTTTCAAGCATCTCTTCAGATTCAATAGCTGGGCCAACTGTACAAATAATTTTAGTTCTTCTTTCCATTGAAAATTCCCTCCAATTGTATTATAACACAATTATAAATTTCTAGCTCTATTCCTTTTCACGAGAATCATATTTTTTTCTTTGAGTTGTATCCAAAATTGCTTTTCTCAAACGAATATTTTTTGGTGTTATCTCTACTAATTCATCATCGTTAATAAATTCAATACAAGCCTCTAAAGTCATTATACGAGGTCTTTTTAATACGACAGTCATATCTTTAGATGATGAACGAGTATTTGTTTGTTGTTTCTCTTTAGTGACATTTACAGCTAAGTCTAATTCTTTGTTACAAATACCTACAATCATTCCCTCATAGACGTTTACACGTGGTTCAACAAATAGTATTCCACGTTCTTCAACACCACCAAGTGAATAAGCTGTTGTCATACCTTCATTAACAGATACTAAGGCTCCAAATTTTCTTAAGCCAACAGTTTTTGATTCTACTGGACGGTATTCCTTATATGAGTGAGAGATTATACCATAACCTTTAGTAACAGTTAAGAAATCAGTCATAAAACCAATTAAGCCACGAGATGGAACAGTATAAATTAAACGGCAAGAATTTTCTTTAGCATCCATATGCTCAAGATTACCTTTTCTAGAACCTAAAAGTTCTATAACTGTACCTACTGATTCAAGTGGTGTATCAATTACAACATCTTCATATGGTTCTTGTGTTATGCCATCTATTTCTTTTAAGATAACACGTGGACGTGATACTTGGAATTCATAGCCTTCTCTTCGCATTGTTTCAATTAAAATTGATAAATGTAATTCACCACGGCCGCAAACACGCCATTCTTCTTTTCCATGTAATCTTTCAATTTTTAGTGATACGTCTCTTTCGGTTTCTCTAAAAAGACGGTCTTCAATCTTTGATGCGGTAACAAATTTTCCTTCTTTTCCTGAGAAAGGTGAGTTGTTAGTTCCAAAAGTCATTTCTACTGTAGGTTCTTCAATTATAAGCTTTGGTAATGCTTTAGTCGATCCTACTTCCGTGATTGTTTCTCCAACATTAATATTTGTAATACCAGCAATGGCACAAATATCTCCTGCTTCAACTTCCTCTACTTCGACTTTATTTAATCCATAGAAACTATATAATTTTTGGATTCTAAATTGTTCAATATTTGAATCAAGTCTAATACAGCTAACCATTTGGTTAACTTTGATTTTTCCTTCATAAACACGACCAATTCCAATACGACCAACATATTCATTATAATCAAGTAAAGCTGGCTGAAAAAGTAATGGTTTATCATATTCAGTCTTTGGATTTGGAATATATGTTAAAATTGCATCAAATAATGGCGTCATATCCGAATCTTCTTTAAGTTCTGGCGTTAAAGAACATTTTCCTTGAATACCTGAGGCATAAATAATTGGAAAATCAATTTGACTATCATTTGCGCCAAGTTCCATAAATAATTCTAAAACCTCATCGGCAACTTCTTCACATCTTGCAAATTCACGGTCAATTTTATTGATTACAACAATTGGTAAAACGTTAGCTTCAAGTGCTTTCTTCAACACAAATTTTGTTTGTGGCATTACACCCTCAAACGCATCAACGAGTAGAA
The DNA here is from genome assembly GCA_023410715.1 of Bacillota bacterium. Lineage (GTDB taxonomy): Bacteria > Bacillota_I > Bacilli_A > Izemoplasmatales > UBA1188 > JAEYPN01. The sequence goes on along the minus strand of JAEYPN010000026.1, from coordinate 26,771 downwards.
TTGCGCCATCAACCATATTCATAATTCTTTCAACTTCACCGGCAAAATCCGCATGGCCTGGAGTATCAAGAATATTAATCTTATAATCCTTATATTTTACTGCGGTATTCTTCGCTAAAATGGTAATTCCTCTTTCACGCTCTAAATCATTAGAATCTAGTACTCGATCTTGCACAACTTCATTAGTTCTAAAAGTATGTGACTGACTTAGTAATTGATCAACTAGAGTGGTTTTCCCATGATCTACATGGGCGATAATTGCTATATTCTTAATTTTCATATAATCGCTCCTTCAAAAAGCCTGCTATATTATAACACTTTACCTTATTTTTATGCAAATATTTTCATAATGTAAACATTTGTATAATGAAAAAGAACTTATTTATCATAAGCTCTTGAAATCATCAGGATACGGACATTCTATTTTTAGATATTCTTTCGTATATGGATGAATAAACTCAACTTCTATTGAATGTAGAGCTGGTCTAGAAATAAAAGTCTTTGCTCCACCATATAAGACATCACCTAATAACGGATGATTTAAGCTACTAAAATGCACTCTAATTTGATGGGTCTTACCTGTTTCTAGATTTACTTTAAGCCATGAATAAAGATTATTATGGCCAATCTCTTCATATGATGTAATGGCAAGTTCGCCATCCTTAACAACCATATATTTGTTTTTTTCATGACGATCTTTACCAATCGCTAATTTAATTGTGCCTTTTCTTTCTTTCAATCTACCATAAACATAGGCTAAATATGTTCGTTTAATTTTGTTTTCTCTTAACATTTGATCCATAATCGCATTTGTTAAGATATCCTTAGTAAAGATAACTAGACCAGTTGTGTCTTTATCAATTCTATGAATATAACGAACAGAACAGTTTTGGTTAGTTTTAAGATAGTAGTTAGCAACGACATTTGATAAAGTATCCTTTTCATTATCTCCTGGATAAATAATCATGTTTTTAGGTTTATTCACAATTAATATATAATCATCTTCATAAACTACATCAAGTTCTTTTTCAAATGGTTCAAAATCAATTTTTTCAAGTGATGTTAGGTTTATTTCAATTTTTGATTTAGGATTAATCTTTTCATGAAAATTAGAAACTACCCCATCAATTTTTACTAGTTTGTTCATGTATAACTCATGAATTTTAGCTTTACCTAAACCTAATTTAAGTAGGTAATCTCTGACGTTGTTATATTCTTCGTCAACTCTTAATTTTATTATTTTCATATTTTAAATAAGCATGCTGCCCCTATAAAACCAGCATCGTTTTTCATTTTCGCAATTTTTATTTCTACTTTAGGACCAAGATTTTTACCAAACACTTCTTTATTAACATCTTTATTTAGTTGAGATATGTATTTATGTAAACAATTACTAATACCGCCACCAATTAAAATCATTTCGGGACGGAAAATATTGGCGATATTAATAAGTCCATTTTTTAAATTATCTAAATATTCATTAATTATTTTTTTAGCATCATTTGAATCACTCGCTAAATCAAAAGCGGTTCTACCAGTAATACTTTCAAGACTCACCTTATTATATAAGTCACTTTGAGGGTTTCCTACATATTCTTTAACTTCTTTAATTAAAGCAGTAGCTGATACTAAAGATTCAAGACAACCAACTCGTCCACAATTACAAGGATTTTTATCACCTCTTATAATCATGTGACCAAGCTCCGCACCAGCTCCCATATTACCAGAAAAAATTTTATTATCGATGATAATTCCGCTTCCAACACCAGTTCCGAGTGTAATCAAAACGCTACATTTTGCATTTTTACTAGAACCAAAGTATTTTTCACCTAAAGCTGCCGCATTGGCGTCATTTGTAATTAATAATTTCGTATTTAATGCTTTAGAAAGAGGGCCACATACATCAACATCTAGCCAATTAATGTTATTTGAGAATGGAACTCTACCACTTACTTCATCGATGATTCCTGGTAAGCCAATACCTACACCTTCAATTTGTTTTAGATTGGAATAACATTTTAAAAGAACCTTCTTAACCAAAGCTTGAATATTTTTTAACACATGCTCAGAACCAAGCGATGCTTCAGTTTTAACCTTTTCAAAAGAAAGCACTTCTTCAAAGTCACTAATTACTCCCGCTTTAATATTTGTTCCGCCTAAATCAACTCCAACATATAATTTCTCAATTTTGGTTAAAATAAATAAGGCATCGCCATTTATTTTATATGAGCCAAAGTCTGCAGGGACAAAAAAAGTATCTCCTTTAGTAAATGGTTGTCCATTTATCATTCCTTCACCACTTATAAAACTGATAGAATGAAATGATTTACCTGTTGTAGCTAAGTTAATTTCACCATTTACTGAGTATTCAAAGGTTGTAAAATATCTTGAGCTCGCAAGACGTCTAACATTTTTAGTTGTTTTACGTTGTTTTTTAACTAAATAATGACTATAGTTTATGACATCTAAAGCTTTACTAATATGCAGTTCCCTTGGATTACCAAATTTATCTCTTCTATCATAGTCATAAACACGGTAAGTAATATTACTATTTTGTTGAACCTCAGCAATTAAAACACCTTTACCAATCGCATGAATAGTTCCAGCAGGAATAAAATAACAGTCACCTTTAGAAACAGGAATGAAGTTTAAAATCTCCATTAACGTGTTATTTTTAATTCTTTCTTCAACTTCTTCACGGTTAGTTTTTCTTTTAAAACCTAAGTAAATTCCAGCCCCTTGATCTGCATCAATGATATACCACATTTCTGTTTTTCCCAATGAATTTTCATATTTTAGGGCATATTCATCACTTGGATGTACTTGAACAGATAAATTATCTTTTGCATCAATAAATTTAATTAAGACTGGAAAGAATGGAAAATCTAAAACATTAGTCCCTAATGCTTCATTTGTTAGAACATCACTTAAATACTCGCTATCATTAATCATTGATTTTCCATCTTTATGGCATGATAGTTCCCATGATTCAGCGATAATATCTTTATCTGATTTCTTATTGTATATTTCTTTTAATTTTACTCCACCCCAGATATAATCTTTAGTAGGTGGTATTAACTTAGTAATTTTCATATTTTTTCACCTTGTAAGATTATATCATATTTTTTGTTTTATTAAAATAAATATGATAATTACAAATGAAAAAATGATATAATGAATAGTGAGGTTGATTTTTATGAAAAGATTAAAGCTGTTATTTTTATTTCCTATTTTCTTTCTTTTTTCATGCGGAAAATTAACGTTTTATACAGATCAAGTAGTAATCATTCAAAATCCTGATTTGCCAACTACTTTAGAGGTTTTTAGTGAACTTCCAGACCTAACAAAATATATTAAAATTAGTGTTTTAGATGAAGAAATTGAAGTAAGTGATGATTTAATTATCTATAATAATATTGATATGAATGTCATTGGTAAATACACTGTTAAATATGCTTATGTGTATGATGGAAAAACGTATCAAAAAAATTTACTATTTAAAATTCTAGACACAACAAAACCTGAGATTAAACAAATTAATATGGATACAAATCTAGTTGATGCTAGTTTGCCTGATTTTACCAAATATATTGAAGTAATTGATAATTATGATGGAAAAATAGCTCTAAATGAAAGTTCATATTCTATTACAAATTATCTTCCATATCAAGATTCATCATTTATAGTTACTTATCAAGTATCTGATTCAAGTGGGAATAAAAATACCTATTCTATTCCTTTTAATATTACTTATCCAAATGGTTATTATATTTCTGAAAACTTTAATGGCATCGAAAAAGTTGATAGTGACGCAATCAAAAGTAGCGGTGATGTAAAAGTACTTGTAATTCCTATTGACTTTAACTCATCACCATCAACAGATTTGGATGATCAAGTAATAAAAAAATCCTTTTTTGATAAGAAAAGTGATAATTATTTAAGTTTATATGAGTATTATTATCGTTCTTCTTATTTTAAATTAGAATTAACTGGTGAAGTTTTAAGCTGGCAAAGGGCGAAATTTGAACCTAGCTATTATGAAAATTATAAAAATGCCCAAACAGGTCTTAAAGGAGACGCTATCCTAATTCAAGAAGCGGTTGAAGGATTAAACAAAAAAAGTTTAAATTTAGATGATTATGACAAAGATAATAACGGTTATATTGATGCTGTTTATTTTTTATATAACCATGATTATAATAAAGATTCTAACATTTATTGGGCTTATAAATATTGGTATTATGGCGATTTATCGCTTGGTAATAAAAAGATTGGCTCTTATGTCTTTGCAAGTGTGAATTTTTTAGAAGATGATATTAAAATTGGCTACTCTCGCACATTAATTCATGAAACCGGTCATTTGCTTGGCCTTGATGATTATTATGATTATAACATAGGTGTTGGGCCAGAAGGTGGCTTAGGTAAAGCGGACATGATGGATTATAATGCCGGTGATCATAATCCTTTTTCAAAGCTTTTATTAAATTGGGTTAAACCAATTGTTGTCGCAAGAAATGTTGCTTCTAAACAAGGATTTGAATTAGAGATTAAATCATTTTCAGAATATAACACAGATAATGTCGTTATCATTCCTGCCGGAAATAATAGCGACCTCTTATTTAATGAATTTTTTATAATTATTTACTATACCCCAACCAATTTAAATTCTACCCAGTATTATCTTCGTGACAGCGGGATCTTAATTTATCACGTGATAAGTTATATTGGTGAAGGAGGAAGCGGGGGAAAATACAGAAGTTCATTTCAGTTTGATAACTCCGATACCGATTATAAATTAATTAGGATTTATGAAGCAGATCAAAATGATTCAATTGAAACAACAGGAAGTATTAGTAAAGATGATTTACTAGTTAGAAATCAAAGTGTAAAACTTATTTCTTACACAGGAAAAATAATTGCACAAGTAGAGAATAAATCATCGATTTTCAACAGAGATAATGCTAAAATTAAAATAACGATATATTAGAAAGGAAAATTTCATGAAAGAAATATTACAAGAAAAGTATGCAGAACTAATTATTAAGAAAGGCTTAAACTTACAAAAGGATCAACCCCTTTTAATTAATGCCTCGATTAACTTATATCCATTCGTCAGAGTTTTAGTTAAGAAAGCTTATGAAGTTGGAGCTAAGTGGGTTGATGTTAATTACCGTGATCCAGAAAACTCACGTCAAAGTTTAATTCATGAATCAATTGAAACATTAAGCACTGTTCCAGATCATGTTAAGGGTCGCATGTTCTATGCCATGAATTCTAAATGTGCAAGATTATCTCTATATGGAGAAGATCCTGAGTTTTTAAAAGGAATTGATCCTAAAAAATTAAAAGCACGCTCACAAGCTAATCAGCTTGCTTTAAAAGATGTAAGTAACTTCTATATGAAAAATGGTGCCCAGTGGTGTGTCGTATGCTTGCCAGAAGAGAAATGGGCAAAAAAAGTGTTCCCTGATTTAGAAACAAGCGAGGCTATGGATAAGTTATTTTATGCCATTATGTCAGCTTCACGTGTAAACATTAACGAAGATCCAATTGAAAACTGGAATCGTTTAAATAAACAATTGGCTGATAGAAGTGCTTATTTAAATAATCTAGATTTAGATTACTTACACTATGAGGCAAGTAATGGCACTAATTTTAAGATTGGTTTAGCAAAAGATCACATTTGGATGGGTGGAGAAGACGTTACACCAGATGGAGTAGGCTTTAATCCTAATATTCCAAGTGAAGAAATATTTACTGCTCCAGATAAAAATAGAATAGATGGTAAGGTTGTCGCATCACTACCTTTAAACTTGAATGGATCACTTGTTAAAGATTTCTATTTCATTTTTAAAGATGGTAAAGTCGTAGACTTCGATGCTAAAGAAGGTAAAGAAATCTTAAAAAATACACTTGAAAGTGATAGTGGCGCTAAGAGCTTAGGTGAAGTAGCTCTAGTTGAATATAATTCACCAATCTCTATGTCAAAGATTTTGTTTTATGAAACATTATATGATGAAAATGCGAGCTGCCATTTAGCTTTAGGTCAAGCATATGCGACAAACGTAAAAGGTGGCGGAGAAATGACTGATGAAGAGTTATCAGCACATGGTGTAAATGATTCATTAATTCACGTTGACTTTATGATAGGTACAAAAGATTTAAAAATTGATGGTTATAAAAAAGATGGAACGAAAGTTTCCATCTTCAAAAACGGTAATTTTGTTTTCTAGAAGTTCAATTGAACTTCTTTTTTTATTCTACCTGATAGCCACATGAAGTAATAGCTTGCTTAATATCATCAAGCGATACTTCTTCACTATTAAAATCAACCTTAACTGAGTTTGTATAACGATCAGCTACGACATTATTAACCCCAGTAAAAGAAAATAATTCCTTTTTTACTTTTCCTTCGCAGTGACCGCAGTGCATTCCTGTAACTTTAATTGTTTCAACCATAATTTCACCTCTAAAATTTTATTCTATTTAATCTTAATGCATTTGTGACAACACAAATACTTGAAAGACTCATTGCAAGAGCCGCAATCATCGGGTTAAGTATTCCAAATAATGCAACTCCTACACCAATTAAATTATAAAAGAAAGCCCAGAAGAAATTTCCTTTAATATTTTTAATGGTCGCTTTTGATAAATCAATCGCTTTAAGCATATCGAGTAGGTTATTACTCATAAGCACAATATCTGATGTTTCCATCGCTACATCAGTTGATGTATTAGTACTCATACCAATACTAGCTTCTTTTAAGGCAACAGCGTCATTTATACCATCGCCAATATATAAGCTTACATTTTTATCTCTATATTTCTTAATAATATCAGCTTTTTCCATTGGAAGTAATGATGAATATATTTTATCAACATTAACCTTTTTTACTATTTCTTTAGCTGAAACTTCATTATCACCAGTAAGAATAATCGTCTTTAATCCTCTTTCTTTTAATTTATCAATTAATATCGAAGATTCCATTTTAAGTTCATCAAATAAGGTAATTACCCCTTTATATTTTGAGTCAACGCTTAAGTAAATCATGCTTCTACCAGGATAAGTCTTAACGGGAATTTTAATATTTTGTTCCCTCATTAATTTATCGCTACCAACGAGGATTTTCATCCCTTGATATAAAGCACTCATCCCATATCCCGTTAATACTTCAACATTTTCTACTTCTACTTCAAAAGGAATTTTATCGACAATCGCTTTAGCAAGGGGATGAGTTGAATGCTTCTCAATTCCTTTAATAATTTTCAAGTATAACTCTTTATCGCCTTCAATTAAAATATTTTCCACAGTCGGTGTACCTTTAGTTAAAGTTCCAGTCTTATCAAAAAAAACTAAATTAACATTAGATAGTTCTTCTAAGACATTGGCATTTTTATATAAAATACCGTTTCTGGCCCCAATTCCAAGCCCTATTGTAATAGCTGTTGGGGTTGCTAGTCCTAAAGCACATGGACAGGCAATTACTAAGACAGTTACAAATACTTTAATAGCTGAAATAAAGTCACCAAAAATAAACCAGAATATAAATCCTAAGACCGCAATAACGAAAATTGTTGGCACAAATACTCTTGAAATTCGATCTGCGAATCTCGCAATTTTTGGTTTGCTTAATTCTGCATTTTCCACCATTTTAATAATTTTTTCTAAAATTGTATTTTCGCCAATTGATAAAGCTTGATATTGAACAGTCCCTTTTTTATTAATTGTTCCCGCATATACTAAGTCACCTAGTTCCTTATCAACAGGAATTGGTTCACCAGTTAACATTGATTCATCAACACTAGTTTCACCCTTGATGATTTTTCCGTCAACTGAGAAGGCATCACCACTTCTTGCAAGTAAGATATCATTAATCTTTACTTCATCAATTTTAATTAGTTCTGTTTTCTTACCAATAACTCGATACACCTCATTTGGGGTTAAATTCATGAGTTTTTCAATTGAACTAGAGGTTTTCTTAATTGCTTTTTCTTCTATAAATTTTCCAACTGTGACAAGGGTCAAAATAGTTGAAACCGAGTCAAAATATAAATTATGAACAGCGTGTTGGTCACCATTCAAGATCATAATTAACGAATAAATGCCATATCCAAAGGCCGCAATTGTTCCAATACTTACAAGCGAATCCATGTTGGGATTACCAATAAACAAATGTTTAATCCCCGAAACATATATTCTAAAACATAAAGCCATTGTGACAATTGATAATACACCAAGAGTTATTGCATAAGCTAATGCGCTAGTTTCTAGATTAAATGGTATTTTAATATTAAGCATTGGCCCCATCGATAAATATAAGTTAAGCAAAGTTAAAATTAGGAGAATAATTACCCGGTACTGACTACTTGATTCTTTGGTGTTTTCTGGTACGTCATAGCCAATCTTTTTTATTTTTTTAACAATGTCAGACATTGAAACTTTTTCCTCATCATAAGATACCATCGCCATTTTCTTTGTTAGGCTCGCATATACCTCATCGACACCATCAAGTTTTTTCAAGTTGTCTTCAATGCTTGTGACACAGGCTGCACAATACATTCCTTTGATTCTTATTGCTTTTTTCATTATGGCACCTCCGTTATATACATTATATATTATTTTAAAATTTAGATAAAGAGTAATACATTAAAAACATAAGATTTTTCTCTTTATTTATGTTAATATTATTTGCATAAATTTATGTTTTAGATGGCTTTTGACCTTAAAATATTTAATCCATACATTTTGCTAGACATAAGGAAACGTTTATGTTAAAATATCATAAAGCGTTTTCAAAGATTGAAAATTATTTTTTAAAATGAATAAAAAGGGAAAAAGGAGAATAATAATTTTTTTATTATAACTATGATTATGCAATTACAAAATGAGTACTTAGATATTACTTTAAAACTATTTAGTTCATTTGTTTGTGGAGGACTTGTTGGACTTGAAAGACAACTTCATGGCCATCCAGCTGGGCTTAAAACCCATATTTTAGTGTCAGTTGGAGCAGCCCTAGTAATGCTTATTTCGATGAAGGGTTTTTCAACTGGTGATCCCGCACGTTTATCAGCCCAAGTTGTTAGTGGTATGGGTTTTATTGGTGCGGGCGCAATTATGCATGATTCAATGGGTGGTATTAAAGGTATTACAACCGCTGCATCACTATGGATTACTGCCATGCTTGGTTTAGCTTGTGGAAATGGCTTTTATTTTGGAGCAGGTGTTGCTTTAGTTTTAACAATTATTTCACTTGTAATTATTCGCCATTATGAAGGTACTATATTTAGAAAACCAATTATTATTAACGTAATTTGTGAATTATCGACTCCTATTTCTAATATTGTTTTAGGTATTATTAATGAATATAATTTAGAATCAATTGATTATTCAATTAACTCATTTAATAGAGACTCTAAAAAATATAACCGCTTGACTATTACCTTACAAAACAATAAAAAGCATCGTGACAATATAAGATCAGCTATCTCTAAATTAAGAGAATTGCTAGATCCAATTTCTTTTTCTGTTAATTTTGAAGACGATAAATAATTGATTGTTATAGTTTACATATTTTAGTTAAAAAAAGCCATAATAAAAACGGGGTTTTTATATGGCAGATATTATACATGTTTTTTTAAGGGCATCACTTTCAATTGTTGTTTTATTTATCTTAGCTAAATTTACAGGGGTTAAACAATTATCCCAGCTAACTTTCTTTGATTACGTGGTTGGTATTTCTATTGGTAATATTGCTGCCGAGATGTCAACTAACTTTTCAATTCCGCTTTCTCATTCAATTCTCAGTATGGTTACTTATACTTTAATTACTATTATGATCTCTTGGTTAACCAATAAATCCTTGATTTTAAGGAAGTTTTTGGATGGCAAGCCTGTAATTTTAATTAAAGATGGGAAAATATTATTTAAAAATCTAGCAAAGATTCGTTTTGATATAAATAACCTTTTATGTGAAGCAAGAATCAATGGCTTTTTTGATTTATCAGAGATTGAATATGCCATTATGGAAATAAATGGCGATATCAGTTTTTTACCAAAACCTGATTTTTTACCAACAACTAAAAGCGACTTAAAAATTAAAGAAAAATCTAAAGGATTATCCGTAAATGTAATTATTGATGGTAAAATTATTTATGAAAATTTGGATTATATTAATAAGACTGATAAATGGTTAAAAGGTAGGCTTAAAGAGTTAAAAGCTCCTGATGTTAAGGAAATTCTTTTATGTCTTGTAAATAAGAATATGGAAATCACATTTTTTCCTTACTGCTACGAAAAAAAATAAGACTGTTTTTTTAAAAAAACAGTCTTTTTAATTTTACTTAAGTCTAGCTCCGCATTTATTACAGTAATTGTCATCACTTTCAATTTTTTCGCCGCATGCCTTACATGTTATTTTTAATTCAACGCCGCAACCTGAACAAAATTTGGCCTTGTTAGAGTTAATTTCTCCACACCTTTGACATTTAACTATTTCATTCTTATTAAGCAGGCCATCAATAATTTCTTTTACTTCAGGGGCAGTTTCTTTTATTATTGGCATCGTTTCATTTTTTCCGTATCTCATCATTTCTCTACGATATCCAGTTGATAAACATACTGAACCAGCAAAAGTAAGTGGCATACCTAGGAAAAATAGGAAAAATAATTTTGGCGATCCCCAATTTGACATAGAGACAAAAAAATCAATCATTGCGACTATAATACACAAAACACCAATTGGTAATAAAACCTTGCCAAAAACCTGTAATTTACGTTTAACAGCTTCATGCTTTTTGTCCATAAAAACACTCCTTCAATTTATTATTTATTTTTTTTATTTCCTATAATTTTAAAAAATAATTTTTTAATTTCTACTAAGATAATAATCGAGAATGATAAACCAAATACAACCATTAAATCCCCAAATGGTAAAGCAATTAAACTAAAAACCTTCGCAAAAGCTGGAACATATAAAATCATTAATTGCAAACCTAAGCCAATCACAAATGAACCAACTAGCCATTTATTTTTAAATAAATTTTTATTAAAGATTGATTTAGAAGACTTCATATTAAATGAATGAAATAATTGAGTTGTAGCTAAAGTCATAAATGCCATTGTTTGACCGATAACATGACTTTGTGCATTACCAATTAAATAAGCTGTTAAAGTTAATCCACCAATAATAACACCTAAAATAGCAATATCTAAACCTACATGATTAGCAAAGAAGCTTTCATGTTTAGGGCGTGGACTTCTATTCATAACATCTTTTTCTGGTTCTTCCATACCTAAAGCAAAGGCAGGAAGTGAGTCAGTGATTAAGTTAACCCAAAGTAGATGAACTGCAAGAAGAGGATTTCCAACAGCTAAAGAAGTAAATGCTGATAAACAAGCAGCCACAAATATTGATAATACTTCACCAATATTACTTGAAAGTAAGTAGTTAACACATTTTTTTATGTTATCATAAATTCCACGGCCTTCGCGAATAGCTTTAATAATTGTTGAATAGTTATCATCAACTAAAATCATCGCTGCCGCTTCTTTTGCAACATCTGTACCAGTTATACCCATCGCACAACCAATATCAGCTTGTTTTAAGGCAGGTGAGTCATTTACCCCATCGCCTGTCATGGCGACAACTTGGTCTTTTCTTTGCCATGCTTTAACAATTCTTACTTTATCACTTGGTGAAACACGGGCATATACTGAATATTTTTCAATATTTGCAAATAATTCATCATCAGATAATTTTCCTAATTCATCTGATGAAATAGCTTCAGATTCATCTTTTAAGATTTCAAGCTCTTTAGCAATCGCCGTAGCTGTAATTACATGGTCGCCAGTAATCATGACAGTTTTAACTGAAGCACTTTTAGCTAAGCGAATAGCATCTTTTACTTCTTTACGAGCAGGGTCAATCATTCCGACTAAACCGATAAATTCTAAATCTGTTTCAATTGTATCAGAACATAATTCACTTGGAAGTGAATCAATTTCTTTTATACCAACTGCTAAACAACGAAGAGCGTTTTTAGCCATATCGAAGTTGGCAGTTAATCCTTCTTTTAAATAATCGCACTTTTTAGAGCGAGATATAACAATATCAGGTGCACCTTTAGTAATAATTAAATAATGACCTTCATATTTTACAATGACACTCATCATTTTTCTATCAGAGTCAAATGATAGATCCGCAACGCGAGGAAATTTTAACGGTGCATTTTCAATTAAACCATATTTATTGTTAGCTTCAATTAATGCAGTTTCAGTTGGATCACCCACACGTTTTTCAACACCATCAACGATGCTTATTGAAGCATCAGTACAAAGTGAGAAATATGTTAACATCATTTTTGTCTTTTCATCAAGTGGCCCAGAAACATCTTTGATACCATGACTAAACACTTTAACAACCGTCATTTTGTTTTCAGTTAATGTTCCAGTTTTATCTGAACATACAACACTTGCACAACCAAGTGTTTCAACAGCAGGAAGTTTTTTAACAATCGCCTTTTCATCTGCCATCTTCTTAACACCAATTGCTAAAACAATTGTTACAACAGTTGCTAAACCTTCAGGAATAGCCGCAACAGCTAAAGCTACAGCTGTTTTAAAGGCTTCAAGCATATCTTGTTCAGCTAGCATTTCAATAACGAATACAATCACACAAATAGCAATAGAAATAAAACCGATTATTTTACCGATTTGATCAAGCCTAATTTGGAGTGGTGTTTGCTTATTATCGCTTTTAAGTAGCATATTTGCAATCTTACCAATTTCTGTGTTCATACCAGTACTAGTAACAATTGCTTTTCCTCTACCATATGTTACAAATGTTGAAGTAAAGATCATGTTTTTCATATCACCTAATGAAACATTTTCTTTATCAATTAATTCGGACGTTTTATTAACAGATAATGATTCACCAGTTAACGCTGATTCATCAACCTTTAAATTACTAGCTTCAATTAGTCTTGCATCGGCAGGAACAATATCGCCTGCTTCAACAATGATAATATCCCCTACAACTATTTCATTTGATGGGATGCTAACAACATTTCCATCGCGTAAAACCTTTGATAATGGTTGACTCATTTTCTTTAAGGCATCAAGTGATTTTTCTGCTCTACTTTCTTGAACAACACTTAATACGGCATTTAAAATTACAACTACTAAAATAATAATACTTTCAATATACTCACTTGGGTCAACTACAACCGATACAACTGCGGCAATTAACAAAATAATAATTAGCAAGTCTTTAAACTGGGCTAAAAATTTTAAAACTAGTGGTACTTTCTTTTTTTCCTCTAGTTCATTTAAGCCATCACGTTCTTGTCTCTTTTTTACTTCTTCCTTTGTTAAGCCTATAGTTTCTGAAGTATTAAAGCTCTTTAAAAGTTCCTCTTTTGATGTTTTTTCTAACATTTTTTCCTCCTAAAACTAACAAAAAAACCTTTATCTAATCAATAAAGGTCTTGCATATCACCTAAGTGATTTTGTATCCGGATGTAAACACCGAGTTGACGAATACAAAGGTTTTACCTAGCTACTCCCCTTTTATGGGTTTTTCTATTCTTATATAATAATATTAACATAAAGCCATTTTTATGTCAAAGTAAAAATGAACCTTTTAATATATTATTTTAACCTTTTTTATTATCGCTCTACAACTGCTTCTGATTGAACTTCTTCAACAATTTTGGCATTTAAATAAAACTTTTTAACTGAATTAATAGCACTTAGTGCACTTGATTTTCTTGTATAAGATTCACCAACAATAATTAGTCTATTTTTGTCAGAATATAGTTTAAATTGAAATTGATTTCTTTTATCTTGTGCAAGATAGAAAGTACCTTTTTCAATTGCATTCTTTAATACCTGAATTGCATTTAAGCATGATAATTTAGTAATATATTCATCGCTTCTACATAAAATTACACCATTTGAAGCTTTTAAAACATATGAGTACTTTGAATCTTTTTCTATTACAACAAATTTACCATTATACTCATTATCAACACTTTGTGGTTCAATCTTTTCCATCTCGTTTAAAAACGCAGATTCCTTTACCTCATCTATTACATTTACAATACTAGTATTAGCAAAACGCTTAAAAGAATTCATTGCGGATTCAACCCGTTCTTTAGTAGAATAATTAGCAGAGACAATTAAAGGACGACCATTTTTAGCTTTTAAAGTAAAGGTATAAAGGCCATTTTTATCACTACCAATAGTAATTGTCCCAACACTTAAGTTTTTCTTAACATTTTCAATCGCTTCAAAACAACCTTTTTCTGATGAATAAATTTCACTAACACATAAAACCTCACCATTTGAAGCTTTAAGGCGATATTTAAAGTATTCCCCTTCTTTAAATATTTCATATTTACCAACGTATCTTCTTTCAGATGTTTCTTGCTTTACTTTAATATCTTCAGTTACTATTATACTTGGACTTTCTGCAATTTCTTCGTTTGCCTTTTCTTTTTCTATTGATATAAAGGTTGGATTTAAGATGTCATTTTTTTTAATTTCTTCTTCAGGCAATTTTTCAATTTTAACTTCATCACTTTTATTTTTAGTATCTTCTTTTTCTACTATTGTTTTTTCATTTGATGTTTCTTTATCAGCTAATTTTACTTCAGCCTTAACAACATTTCCTTCTTTAACAACAATTGGTTTGATTATTTCTTCCTTTTTAATTTGATTATCTACTACTGGTTTTTCTTGATCTTTTTCTTGCTTTTTATTTTTTTCTATTTTCACTAATGAACTAATGATTAAAATAATACAAATTGCAACAATAGCACCAAGAACCATATAAATCGTCATTTCTGTTACTTGAAATAAAAACATAAGAAAACCTCCATTTTCCTTGATTTTAACATTTTTTTACAGTTATTTCAATAGAATATAAATATTTTATCTTAAAATATTTTGTTTATATTTATTATTGGTAATAAATGTTATATAATACATAATGGAGTTGATAAAAAATGGAATTTTTTGAATTAATTAAGGAAAGACGAAGCATAAGAGATTTTAAAGATATAGAAGTGAATGATGACTTAATTAAGAAGGTTATTGAAGCGGGAATGTACGCTCCAACAGGGACAAATTCCCAGGACACCTATTTTACTGCTATTAAAAACAAAGAGTTACTTGAAGAATTGCGTTTTATTGGTAACAAAATTTTAACCAGACAAAACTTCTTTTATAACCCAAATGTTTTAATTCTTGTATCATATGGTCCTAAAGCTAAAACCGGACTTTCTGATGTTAGCTGTGCGATGGAAAACATGATGTTAGCCGCAACAGACTTAGGTTTATCTTCTGTTTGGATTAATCAACTTTTAGATAATGAAAATCAATTATTAAAAGAATTCTATAAGAAGATTCAAATACCTGAAGATCATAAAGTTTGTGTTGCCTTAGCCTTAGGTTATCCTAACCAAAGCCCAAGAGACATCACAAGAAACCTAACAAACTATAGAATCATAAAATAAAACAAAACAAATAAAAAGATGGTTATTTTTTTCATTAGAAATAACCATCTTTTACTGTAATAATTTAATCAAATATTTTATCAAAAAAACTAATTTATTAGTTTTTAAGTGAGTTATTTTACAAATTTTTTCAAATAATTTTAAACAATAAAAGCAAACTTCCCATTCCTTTCTTCATTTTATAAAAAAATTAAGCTCCATGTAACGTACCATTTCTTTATGAAATCAATGTTCCTTCATTTATCATATCAATAATTATTTGATCATCTTCTTTGATCTTTCCTATTACATAACGCAGATAATTGCTCATCGCTGTTAATTCATATCTATCAAGTCCAAAAACAAAGCAATTATTAGTTAGCCCACCTTCACACCAAAAACGAACTGCAAAATCAGCACTAATATCATCATCATGGCAAAAAAGCCTATTAAATGTGCTTATACTTGATAAATTATCTTTTTTCGCAGTTCTCAAATTAAGTACCCAGTCTGGTTCTATAAAAGATAAGCCGACATCTTCCACTAAACTGCCATTCACTAGTTTCTCAAGAGCATCGCTTAAATACTCAACCTCACTACTATCTAGAATCTCACCTTTATCAAAATGATTAAGGTATTTACTTTTTAGTAAAAATTCAATGTCGCACCAATTACTTTCCCATTCATCTGAATCAGAACGAGATTGCCAATTATTGATTTCAAGTTGCATTTCTAGACCAGAAAATTCTAATTTCAATCTCATATTATCCTCCACATAAATTCTATTATAATAATTTTATTGTTTATATTTTGACTCGGCAATTATTTTGAACACTTTTTTGTAGAATTATAAATGTAAATTTTAGATAATAGACTAACTAATTTTGTTAATCTTTTTGCAATTTATCTGCATACTTCTGACGTTTAATTTTATATTCCTCATCCGTTAAAACATCATGATCATATAAATATTTAATTTTTGATAAAATATCGTATATTTCATTGGTAGATTCATTTACTGAATCTTGTGTATCATTTTTGACATTTTTTTTGCCTACAATTGATTCTTCCTTATTAAATTTTTTCCTAATATTTTCGATTACATTAACAAAAAAGTAAACTTTATTATAATCTTTTATTTCAACTCTAAACCCAGGAAATGATATATCATCTATTGACAATGTTAAATTATATATATCACTACTAGTTATTTTTTGTTTTGTATTTGCCACTAAAGAACCAGCAACAGCACCTAATGATCCAAATAACATACCACTAACTATCACTGGAATTGAACCTTTGCTTGTCTTATATATTAATTCAGTTTTTGAACTAACTTCCAAATTTATGTCATTAAAATGAAATGGTCCGTAATAAGTTATATTAAATCCTCGTTTGGCAATAATATAGAATTCGCCAGTTAATGAATTAATGTTAAAATGCATTTTACCATAAAGTTTTGTTTTACCTAGTTTTATATAGATGTCTGGATTAACATTTGCTTTATATTCATCAGTTTCATATGAACAAAATTTTCCAGTACAAATATACTTTTCAAAAATATTAGAATATTTAAGATTTTTACCACATTTTTGACAAACCAAATCAAATCTTTCATCAAACTTCATTTTCCATCATTCTCCTTTTGCAGATTACCATAAAACACAAACAGATCTTTAATAAATCAGTGAGCATGATTATTATTTCTTATTTTTTATTATATTTAAAAATCTAGTAATTCCAATGGATTAAACCTAGTAAATCCATAAACATAAATCAACTTACGCTATATTCTTTTACAAGTTATGTTTTTAAAATTCCCATAAAACAAACTTGTCTTTGATGGAGCATTATATGATTTTCATCGTATTTATAGTAATAAATATTCAAAATCTTATCTCAAACTTTATAATTAAATTTATTTACAAAAATAAAGATATATCTCGTGTTTTCTGCAAATAAAACATTTGGTAATACTGTTCTTTGTATGTTTTTTGTCCAATATATATACAAATTATTCGTAGTACGAGTTATTGCTATATAAAAAATATCATGTGTTATTCTTTCATCAGAATTTTAACTTATAACTATTTTAACAATTAAATATTCTAGCCCTTGTACCTTATTAATGAATACAGCATATGAAATTTAAAAAGAAATATGTCTTGATATCTTTTCATCTATACCGCTATAAAATTCATTATAAACGGTTTTTATTATATCTGTAGTGTTGTCATTATTTACTATTAATAATTCTATTCCCTCTAAATCATCAAAATATATTGAATTAATATTTATTTTAGATTTAGTCTTTATTTTTCACTAACTTTTAGACGTTTTTAAAATATCTAGAAATGTTTTATTTCTGCATAAACAGCCATAATATCACTCCCAATAGTGCATTTATATGTATTTTACCATTAATTAATATTTAATTCCATATACTTGTAATTTTTTTGATGTAACAAATTTAATGTGATTGTATCTAAAAAAGTTTAATATGTTGCTAGTATAGATTTGTCTAAAATGTTTTGCACTATGAACTCTTTGTTTATCATAGTCCATGTTTATTTTTAAAATATATCATATTTTTCTATTTTTCAACCAAGTTATTACTTCCTCGATTTTTGTAAAACAACAGTCTGAGTTACCATAGGTACCTTCACGATAAAAAGTATTTAAAAATTTATATATCTCTGACTTTTGCATTTTTTTACCAGTATAGAGAAACCTAAGATTCCTTATGTTGGTTCTATCTCCCATATTTACCATATCTGTAAATGTTCTTAATTCGCGATATAATTGATTTGGTGTCCCATCATCATATTTTCTCATTATCATACCAGAACTATCTCTTTGTACAAAATCATTAAAAACCAAAATAAATAAATAAGCTTTTTGTAATATGTACTGTGTTTCGTTAAACCCAACATCATGATCATCTGGCAAGCAACAATAATTATTTAAGAAAACTAAAAATCCATTTTTTTTAAATTCATCTGCAAGTTGTTTAGCACTAGAATAAGAACCATTTGGATCGCTTGATCCGTGATAAGCTATAAAAACATCATATTTAAAAGATGCGTTATTATTACTATTTTGGTCATCATTAATGATCATGGTATCTTCTTCAGTATTTTCAGTCAAATCATTATCATAATTCTTTAGACCATAAATTTTATTTATCTTTTCATTAAAATAGTTAAACAAATCTGTATTTTCACAAAAAATTGTTAACTTTAATGTGGCTCTTGTCATAAGAACGTATAAATGCCTCAAAAAATATATAGAATCTTGGTTTAAAAATCTCAGTTCATTCTCTTCACTATAATAATTTATTATATTGGGTAAATAAAGATAAACTGATTCTATTTCTCTTGAAATAACTTCATATGTGGAAAGCATATATTTTGATGCAATTTCGCTATCAAACAAAAAATTAAAATTAACATCACTTAATATTTCTGGAAGTGGTTGAATTATATTATCTTCATCAATTTTGATAATAGGTGATTCATTAGCTCTTATTAATCCCACATATACATAATGTTTTCTTTTTACTTTATCATTTAAAAAAGCACTTACAAAATCGTTGATATTTTTAGTAACATTAAATTGAAAGTTATTAGGATTAGTAGGTGCATAGTCATTATTAATATCAATCAAATATTTTACATTATTTAATATTTCAGGTGGTACTCCTATAGGTTCTCGGAAACTATATTCACGAAAATCTTTATCAGATAGGAGCTTTAATATTCGCTCAAAGCCTTGATCATATTTTGGATTTAATCTTTGAAAATCATCACCTAGAAATATGGTATGTTTATGATTTGAACAATTAATTATTGAGTTTATTTCATCAAGTGATGACAGACCATTTAGTGGTTTAGATGGAATATAGCTAAGTCTTTGTGCTTCATCAACGATTAAAAATGATAAAGATGGAATAATTTTTTTTGATTTCACATCATGTATCCAACCACCCTTTAACCGTTTATTTTGGTTTAAACTATGATGATAAATTCTGTCATCTGGGAAATTGACATTTAATATTCCAAATCCATCTTTTAATGCTTGATAAAAATAATAGTTCATAATTAATAGTTTACTTTCCTGATATGTTCCAAGTAATCGTAAAGCAATAATTGTTTTTCCGGTTCTAGCTGATCCTTGAACTACTATATATGGAATTCCATTATCAATATCATTTTTTATTTCATTAAAGTTTTCTTGAGTATTTATTTTAAAGTCAAGACTTCCATTATATGCATTAACACAATCAATAATCTCTTTATTTGAAGCTTCAATATTTTCTAATTCTGTTTTTACATCAGATTCAAAATATGAATATTTTGAATTATAAAATATGTTTTTAGATACACTAGATTTTCTAAATTTATAGTTAGTATTCCAATAGTGAATTTTATAGTCTCGATTAGTTATCTTTTGATTTTCGTCACATATAATCATATTTATATAAACATAACTTCTTACAAACCATGAGCTATGATTTTCAATAAAGTATGTAAGTACACTATCCTGAATATGATATACTTGATTATCAAACAAACGAATATTATCAGGATTGTTTCCTTTATAGTCAGTTTTATATCTTCCTGTGTATTCTATTATTCCTTTATAAAAATTTAATTCAGGAAAATTAGAATTAATACCAAAATATTTTTTTAAAACATTTCTATTTACAAAATAAAAAATGCAAATTCTCCAACCTTTTTCCATCAGTTTTCCTTTTGAATGTTCTAAAATTCTTTCACTTGTATCCTTAATAATTGAAACATAGAATGGAGTATCTAAAATTTTTATATATTTAACCTCGTTACAATTCATTTGAGCAAATTCAGAAAAATAGAATTTAAGATACTCATCAACTCTTATTGCTTTACATTCTGCGATAATATCTAACACATCAATTTTTTTTATCATTAGTTTTTCCCTTCCTTAATAAAATTAATAGTAAAAATTTTAGTTATTGAGGCTAAATTTTAATTAAAAAATAAAATAATACAAAATGAATATTTAAATAATATAAATTTCAATATAAAAAATTATATTTTAAGTAAAAACTAAGTTTTATTTTATTATTGATTACTTACCTGCTTGATTGGTAATCATTGTATTTCTTGTTTTTAATAATTATTATTTATTGTAATCGCTTACGTTAAAAATAATTGTATCATTTTTTTGATAAAAAATCTATGCATTATTAACATAAATTGTCATATTTATACAATTTTTATAAAATTTTTAATTCCCAATGTTTATTTATAAATAATATAGATTAATTTTTTACTCTATACTCCGTTTTAAATAAAACAAACTTTTATAAGTCAAAAAACTTTGACACTATAAATATTTTATAAAAGTTATAATTGTTTTATTTTCTTTAATCATTTGAACAATTAATAAAATTTTATTCACATTATTCCTTTCATTAAATTTTTATAAAAATATTTTTTTAATAACTGGAATCCAACAACTATATAAAATGAATGTACGGATACTAATAAAACAACATTAAAAACTCCTGCATCTATGTTTTGATTATTTAAAGCCTCAAGTGATAGGAGTCCCCAAAACATAGTTGAAAAGTTTTCTACAAAATGAATTATAATACCAAAGAATGGATTCATCGTTCTTATATATAAGCAAGATAAATAAAATCCTGCCATAAATGTAAATATTACCTGACCAATAGTTGAAATTGGTGTATTAGGATATAAAACCAGATTAAGAAAGTGTCTTATACCAAATATAACTGATGCAATAGTAACTGAAAATAAAACGCCTTTTTTTCGAGTTTTATATATATTTAAAATAGCATTAAGGATCAAAACACGGAATAAAGCTTCTTCACTGATGGCAATCATTAACACATATAAAATATAGCTTATAACCTCTAAAGTATCTGGTACTCTATATATATTAGAATAACTAAATATAAAAGCCATTAAAGCATAGATTAACCCAAATCCGCCATATGAAAAAAATCTTTTGAAGAAAGTAGTATTATCTATTTTATAACGATAACCCTTATAAATAGAAATAATTAATAAGATTGATATTACTAATGTAATACTATATTTAATAAATGCTGGAAAATAATATGGTAATCCTTTTGTCATTGGATAAATAACACTAAAAGGAATAACCATTGCAATAACCACATAAAGAATTGATGATATTATTGGATGATTAATTAATATTTTACGCATTGTTTCCACCAAAATCAAACAAGTGACTTAATAGTTCGCCCATATTACCATCATATTCAAAATTAGCATTTACTACTAATGATGTGGCACCATAAACTTTGCTAAAGTATCTAACAAGCCATGCAACACCAATATTCTTTGGTAAATTATATAACCCAGTTAACCTTTAGCATTCTTCTCTAAATACATCAAATTGTTTGAAATTCCCTTCTACATAATCTAAAGTTAGTTTTCTTTTATATTCACTTTGTCCATAAAAAAATTAAAATATCTTAGGCGATTTTTAAAGTATTCAATATATGCAAAACCCATTTTATTAAGTGTATTAGAATCATTTAAATCATAATCACTTATTAAAATTTTGCAAATTAATTTGATAGATAATCTTTCATGTATTCGAGCATATCCACTTTACTAAAAAATAATTATATGGATCTTGCCTTGATACACTAAATATTGAAGCTAGGTTTCTAATTAATATTCCTTCTTCTCCATTTTCCATTATTAATTAAATAGCTTTTTTAATTAACTCATTCTTTAAATTATCCCTATGATACTCATCTTTTATAATCATAGCCCCAATTTTTTACATTGTCAACATTATTATACTTTAATGTTGATAATATCAGTATTAAAATTAAATAGCTTTTACTATTTTAATATGTTTATTACAATTTTGCTTAATTATATAATTTTGTTCTATCTACTTCCATTAACTTTATAAATAAACCCAATTATTCTTTCTTGATTCCTCAAGTTTAAATAATTGGGTTTAGTTTAATTTTTTTAAAAAAATTTATTTTTAAACAGCTCTTTTTTGCTTTTATAGCACCTTGAATAAAACTAAATTATAGCTTAGAAAAAATATTTTATCTTTACATTAAAGTTTATATATTTTAATTTTTCTATCATCGATCATAAATAATAGTTACTAAATCTTTTTTCCTTAATTTGTTAATTGGTGAATAAGAAGAAAGTAAAGTAATAATAAGAATAATTACTAAAACAATTGGAACTGCTAAAATTTTATATCTAACAATTTGTAAGCTCATATCAGTAATTTTTTTTATATATTTACTAATAAAATCAATCATTAAAGCGTGTAATATTGTTGCGGATAAAAAAGAAATAGCTAAGATCTTAATATTTTCAAATATAAAGAGTGATATAAAATCTTTTTTCCCACAGCCAAGGGATGATAAGATTCCAATCGTTCTTTTATTATCTATTATTAATTGACTCGTAAAATAATAGATAATCAGGATTAAAAACACTAATGTTCCTAAAGTAATACATCTAAATAAAAATTTAAAATCGTTGATTACACTAATTCCCGACCAAAGTTCAGCACTATAAAAGTTATACATAAAATCATTATTTTCTAATAACTTCTTAATCAACTCTTTATTTTCATCTTTTGTTCCAAGAGTTGCTGCATATCCTTTTATATAAGTATCTGGTATGTCTGATGCATAGTTTTCTTCTAATTTCTTATATTCATTTTCTGTGACAAACATTCCAGATCCGCCACGATTAGAATATTTAATGCCAACAATTGTATAATTATGAGTTTCCAGTATATTATCCTTATTATAAAATTTTATATCATAGCTTTTATTCAAAAAAGAACTTAAGCCTTCAAATGTAACTTTTTCTCCTGTTACTATATGTAAAAAGGCCATATCAACTATCATTTCATGATTATTAAATGGAATTTTTCCTAAATAAGTGCCTTCACTAAAATTACTATTATTAATGTTAAATACTTTTGATTCTCCGCCATTTATTACTAATTTAAACTCCGATTCATTTCTGTTGAGATAATCAAGAGTATTGTAATTCATATAAATGGTAGAATATTCATTCCTAAGTTTATCAAAATATTCATTACTATTTAAAAAATCAGGAACCCAATTACTATTATTACTATATTCGGTTGATAAAAACTTTTTATAATCTGTAGGAATAATATCCTTAATTATTAATTCTTTATTATTTACTAATAGTTTTTTCCCTTTTACATCATTAGCATTTTCTACATCAATGATATCTCTATAAATAAGACTACCAGCGATAAAATCGGTAATTACAATTTCATAATCCTCTAAATAAATAGTACTACCTTCATAAAAAGTTATATCATCGACAACTTCTATATAATTAAAAAGTTTTTGACCATATAAAAGATCTAATGTTCTATCATACTTATAGGACATTAAAGGATAAATTGAATCATAATAAAAATTACTACCACAATAAAAGTATGAGTTAAAAGTAATAGTTTGGAACTCTAAATTTCTATATTTGTCAATATCATTAATACTATTTGGTACTTCTTCTGTCAAAGAAATATTTTTTACAATCTTAAAATGATTAATATTATTTTCTTCTATTGATCTTATAACAAAATCATTTTGATTAATTAATGAGAGATTCAGACTTACAAGTAATGCAAAAGCACTAATCATCCAAAAAAGGATTGTAAATATAAATTTTTTGACTCTTTTAGTTAACACCTTATTGGATAAAGAGAAAATATTTTTGAATTTAAGTTTTTCACTAATGACTTGTATATTTTTCATTGAGTCTTCTTTGATTTCATTAATATTTTCATCTTTAATGATTTTACCATTACTAATTGTTAATACCCTGTCGCTATAGCTATAAGCATATTCTCTATCATGGGTTACTAAAACAATCAAAACTGAGTTTGATAAAGTTTTAAGGATATTCATAACTGATTCTGCAGTATTCTCATCAAGTGCACCTGTAGGTTCATCAGCTAGAATTACATTACATCCCTTGGCTATCACCCTAGCTATAGATACTCTTTGTTTTTCTCCTCCTGATAAATCAGATACTTCACGATTTTTTAAATAAGAGATTTCTAGTTTCTCAAGCGCATCATCTATTTTATTTTCAATTTCCCCATCACTACAGTTTTGTAAATCTAAAGCAATCTTGATATTCTCATATACAGTAAGTTTATCAACCAAATAAAATTCTTGAAAAATAAAGCCAATATAATGATTCCGGATATAATCATACTCTAAATCAGTTAATAAATCTGAATTTAAATTTTCATATAGTATTTTTCCAGTACTTGGAGTGATAATTCCGCCAATTACATTTAGTAGCGTTGTTTTACCGCTTCCACTTCTGCCTAAAATTGAAATAAGACCCTTATTAGGGAAACTTAAGTTTATTTCGCCTAAAGTAAAAGAATTATTATTTCTTTTCCCATGAAATTGTTTAGTAATGTTTGATAATTGTAGCATATCTTCACCCTTGCATAAAATAATCTAAAATATCCCCATATCCTAATTATTAAATTGATGGACTTAATTATAGCAATAGCATATTTGATTATTTGTCGTTTTTTGTTGAATGGCGTAAAATATGATAGTCATAAAAAAGAAAATATTAATTTATAATTGGTTGATATTTTAATAAAAAACTCCTTTTGTATAATGTAATTAGAAAAACATACATCGAAAGGAGTTTTTTAATGGATTATGAATCGGCTAAGCATTATGTTGGTGCTAGTAATTTATTTAGATACGACTTATCTGTCAATAAAATGTGATACAGTAGCTAAAGAAGCGCTATATTTTGCCATTGGCATAACTCCAGATGGCTATAAAGAGATTCTTTCTTATAATATCTATCCAACAGAATCTGCTTATAACTGGGAATCTATCTAAAAAGATTTAAAGGCACGAGGTGCTAAAAAAACACTTTTATTCATCACAAATGGATTAACTAGAATAAAGGATACTATATCTATTGTTTACCCTAAAGCCAAACATCAATCCTGTTGGGCCCATCTAGCACGAAATGTTGCACATAATGTAAGAGTTAAAGATCAAAGTGATATATTGAATGATTTAAAGACAGTCTATAGGCATGATACTTTAGATAGTACTAAATCTGCCTTAGAAAATTTTACTAATGGCTGACAAAAGAAATACCCAAAAGTTATAGAAATGTTAAATAATAACGAAGCATTATTTACATTTTTATCTTTTCCTAAAGAGATTAGGGCGTCAATATATACAACTAATCTTATAGAAGGATTTAATAAACATCTTAAGCGTTATACTAAGAGAAAAGGACAATTTCCAAATGAAGAATCATTAATTAGATTTATTAGTCATATGCAGAAGATTATAATCAAAAGTTTCAGATGAGAATAAACAAAGGATTTAAACTTGTTTCAGCTGAACTAAATAAAATGTTTAATTACACACAATTTTAATCTTACTAGAGTTAAATTCAATTTTTTTTATAAATCATTTACACAAAATTCTTGACACTACCATTATTAAAATAGCAATAGAACTCATCTCATATCTATGATTATATTTATAACGTAACATTTCCTCAATATAATCTAGAAACGGTGAACAATATTTGACATTAATCATAATCTCAAAATATTCACAATTACTTCTTATCCATTTTCTAACATTGTTTTATTTATTTTAAGCATTTATGCATCATTAACTAGACTTTTTACTAAGCACTTGCGACACGTGAGAACTTTTATATCTTGCATTATTATTTTTATAAGATTTACCGCTCTTTAAAAAATTATTTATTATATGAAAAGTATATACCGTTACTTTCCATTTAGTACTTTAAGCGATTTATGATATACTGGCTTATATATAATATAAAAATCTTTATTAGATATTAACTTACATGCTGATTTGAATTTTTTTCTTACAAGCTTTTTTTCAGCACGATTCATATAATCACTTGTTACTTGGTATACAACATAAAATTTTCTATTAGTTCAATTAAAATCCCATTTTTTAATTTTAATTTATAATAAAAAATTATATTTTCCTTTTATTTATCATTTGTGTTTAAAACTGTGTTTAAAACTGTGTTTAAAACAAATATTTTTGGTGCTAGTATAGATATATAGACACATTTAGTTAGACAAATAATTATGATATAATTAATAACAGCAAAGGAAGTGTCTATAATGGCAAGAAGCAGTCGATATGATGATGAGTTTAAAAATATGAT
>JAEYPN010000014.1 GCA_023410715.1 Bacillota bacterium | reverse complement strand
TCATAAAGAGATTCAACGATAATTGATATCTCTTCAGTTGATAGTCCAGTTTGAAATAACTTAACAATTATTTCTTCAGTCCTTGTGTCTCTACGTTCATACTTAGGAACAATTGGTGATTCAAACTTTGAATTTCGTTCTCTAGGAATAACTAGATTTAATACACCATAACTAGTATTAAGTTCTCTTTCATAAGAACCATTCCTTGAATTTGTCTTACTTAGTCCACTTCGTTCATATTTTTGATAGTTGAGTAATTTTTATAGTTCGATTTTAAGTAGGTCATTGACGGCTCTTTCAACCTCTGATCTAATTAATTCTTTAATAGTTTCATCAATTTTTTCACCTTTTAGGGGACAACTTATAATTTTTGTGGTAAAATCATTCATGGGAAAACCTCCTGTGTTTGAGACGTTGTGATGAACTTATTATAACACTAAGGTTTTCCCTTTTTTATACCAAATTTAAATTATTCAATTTTGAAAGTCCACAAAATATTATACAATCTCCAATACATTCTATTTTATTATTTACAAGTTTATTTTATTTGTTTTGATTGGTATTTTTTATTTCTGAAATTTTAGATATTTTCCTGTCAAAACTTTTAAATTTAACAATTATCATAATAGAAATTAAGGTCTAAACAATTGCAACAACTATTTTAGTTTTTGCTAATAATAAAGTATCATTAAACACTTTTATTAATGCCGTAAATAATGTCCAAATTAAAATAATAAAAAGTATCAAAAACAATAATGAAGCTATAAATTTTGCCTACTTAAATACTTTATTTTTATATAAACCATCCCCGTATAGCTACATGATTATTTCTATTTTAAAATGCTTTTCTTGAAACTCAACTTGTTTATATATTTCTTCTTTTGTTAAAGAAACACCACAAGGGACAACAATCCATTTTTCTTCAACATCATTAAACCTATGGATAATAGCAATTACTTTACCTGTAAACTCCTTTAGCGGTTCATTAACACCTAGAACATATGCATCTTGTTCCTCTCCATCTGGTGAAATAATACCTGGAATATATCCGTAATTTACAGAATAGTAAATATCTTTGTATTTGGGATGATACGTTCCTAAAGGCCTATCTATAATCACTTTTACAGTTTTATCTATCATAAAAAATTACCTCAAACTTTATTTAATTTTTAAAACATATATTTTTTTAGAGGGTATACCTTCATAATAATATATATAGTCCATAGGTGGTTTTACTTCCTCAATAAGTTTACTACCTAATTTTTCTATCGTTTTGTATGAGGCAATATTATCACAATCACAAGATAAATATATCTTATCCATTTGATGATATTTAGCTACTTCCATAAGGACTTTACAAGCTTTACATGCATAGTTATTACCTTGATATTCTTTATCAATTTCATATCCTATATTACCATTAAAATAAGAATGATAATTATGTCCTATTCTAAAACTAATACTACCTATTTTGATACCTTTAGATTTTAGATATATATTCCACCAATAAAATGGTATTGCACCTTTATCAGATGGATATACATCTATTAGTCTTAGTTCTAGTTCTTCGTTTGATATGTTAAAGAAATTTTTATTGAATATATCTTTATTATTATAGCTAGGATTTTCTAATAAAGATAACCAACTATCTTTGACTATACCATATCTTGTTTCAAACTTAACAAGTTTGTAATGATAAAACCCACACTTTTCTTGAACTCTTTTTGATTGACTATTATCAAGAAAATGTCCACAAACTAAAAAATCAAATTTTAATTCTTCAAAACAATATCTAATAACTTCTTTAACTGCTTCAGGCATTATACCTAGTCCCCAGTAGTCTTTGGATAATACGTACCCTATTTCTCTACCTGTTTTATTTTTAAATTCAGGTAACTGTTCTTCATCATATTCTTCAACACCTAAAGAACCTATTACTTTACCATTATATTCAATAGCAAATGTTTTCTTTTCTTCTATGAACATATTAAGAATCATTAATGATTTTTCTTTATTTTCGTGCGGTAACCAACCAGCCATTTGGCCTACACCATCAACTTTAGCATATTCATAAAAATCGTCTAAATCTTCTAATGACCATGGCCTTAACGTTAATCGTTTTGTTTTTAATACTACATTAGATATATCAATTTGGGCATTCATTGGCTACACCTCCTATTTCTTATATTTCTAAAGTTAATAATTCTTCAATACTATAATCTAATTCTTTTTTTATTTTTCCATCTTTAAAATAGAAACTTTATTAATAGTAATTTTAATTTTAACTTAATAAATTGATCAATAATGTGTTATTACAAGCTAATAAAGTTTGTTTAGCATATTCTACTTCTTCATCTTTCTATTCATCAATTGTAAAATTAATGAATAGACCATATTAATAAGTCATTACTTTGAAACTTTTATAAGCACTCCCACATATCACCACATAAAGAATAGTTAATTCATGTCCTTATAATTAAATGTTAGTATTTCATTTCCTTCTTTATAAAGATAATCAGTTAATAAATATTCTTTCCACCCTATAGCTATTCTGCGATAAATGTTAGTTAATTAACCATTTATAATAATTACATATTATGAATATAAATCTTCTTTATCTATTTTTAAATAACCAAATGCCAAATTTATATTAGAATCTTCAAACATTTTCTATAATATCTGAATCCTTAGAAATTTCATTTTTTTTATCCTTATTATAGTTATAACTAAAAAAATCAAAACCTTGGAATAATAATTAACCAAAGCATAACATATCTAAATTATTTAATAATTAAAATGGTTTTTCGGTTTAAACAATATTAAATTCTCTATCGTTAATTATAAACTTATATGAAGCTGGTCCAATTTCAATTATTACTTCCACCCATATTCACAATACTTAATATTACTTTTATAGTTATGAATTGCCTCAATTCTATCATTAATTAAATTTTCTGGTAAATCTTTAATATTAAACCATTTAATTTCAGCATTCTTATTTGGTTCATTTATAATAGGTGTTCCACTCCATTTAATCGCTTTAAAATATACATTAACATAAATTCCTCTGCTTATGTTTTTATGAATCAAACAAATAAATTCCAAATCTTCTTGGTTAATATCAATATTCAATTCTTCTTTTGCTTCACGACACATTGCAACTTTCATAGATTCATTATCTTCAACATGACCAGATGCTGAAAAATCATAGAATCCATCAGCAAAACCAGTGTTCTGTCTTTTTTGTAATAATATTTCTTCACATGTTTTAGTTTCTCGCATAAGCATTAGCATTACCGCACAAGGTACTCTAAATCTCTCACTCATTTTTATCACCACCACATTCTAATAGGATAAATATAATTATATATTAAAATGTAAAAAAAGTATAGAACACATAGATTCTATACTGAATATACTATTAAATTCGATATCATTCCTTATGCGTCAGCAAACATACACTTTCAACGGTATAACCCTTGCGCTAAGAGTATATAATAGATATCGCCAACTGCCAAAATTGGAATTTATATAAATAGAATCCAAATTAACTTTGATACAACATGGCATCCGCCATGAGCAATCATTGAATAACGCAATCCGTATTTTCTATATAACCAGCCAAATAGTAAACCCAAGCCACCATTTAGTAGGAAACATCTAACGATTATCATTGGTGTTAGGCCAAATAACTTAGCATTTGCAGGCAAGTGTGCTGCGGCAAACAAAATCGCTGCAATCACATTAGCTACAATAAAAATTGCGACTGTAGGCTTATCATGTTTCTTTCCAAATAATTTATGGAGTACAAATGCAATTAACGACATGAAGAAAAGTCTCAGCATCACTTCTTCTATAACCGCACCGTACGTTACGGTTGCCAGCAAATAGGGAATAGTCGGTTTGACTGCATAGGAATTCATAATTTCCACTGAATATTGACCGAAGAATAGTATATCAAGTAAAATCATTGCAAGACCACCAACAACAGCAACAATAAGGGAAGCTACCAAAGGCTTTTTTGTTATGACCTTTTCGTCTTTCCAAAGTCCTATTTTCTTGCCGAGCCAAATGCCAATTGCTCCTAACACAATGCCATAACTAACAGATTGAATTGCTGTAATGACCCCCATAAAAATATCAGCTGGAACTTGACCGAGTCCGCTGGAATTTAGTTTTTCAAGTAGCTGCTGTTTTATATCTGCAGGATAGCTATCTAAGACATATATTCCTGTGAAGAAACCACCAATAAGGCCTATCACAGCGAAAAATAAAAGAGTTTTCCAATATGCTTTTATAAAGTTTTTCATATGACATCCCCTAATTAGAACTTGATTATTCCTTGCTTAACACTTTTTTATGCCAAGACTTTTTGTTGCAATTCAGACAACGCATATATCTAGTTCTTCCAATATGCATAGCAAAAAAAACATTGCCGTATTTGGGATTGTATTTATGACCACATTTCTCACATACATAATATCCTGCCTGCTGCTCGATTTTTATTGCAAAAGGTGTAGCAACAAGCAAAGGAATAAGGCTGGCAAGAACGATAATGGTTTTCGTGCTTTCCTCAAGTGATATAACAAATACCAAAATTACAGCAGCCAACAATGGAATCAGACATACTATTCCCATAACAATTTCTATTATCAATAATCTTCTGTCAGCCAGTTCTTTTTCCTTAATCATTTCAATTAAATTTTTTTCTAATTCTTTATTATAATTATCCATCGTAATGACCTCCCCACTTAATAAATCATTAACACTAATTTTAAGAATATTACATAGTTCAAGCATTATAGATGAATCCGGCAATGATTTACCAGTTTCCCATTTAGAAACAGCTCTATCTGTAATACATAATTTTTCTGCAAGTTCAGCTTGCGTTAAATCTTGTTTCTTACGACATTCGGAAATAAACTTTCCTATTTTAACTTGATCCACTTTTTTTCCTCCTCTCATCATTAGTGTATAATAAAATTTTCATTTTATAAACATACCAGTAGTTGAGTGGGGATATCCAACTAATAGTAGAGTTATAGATTCTTATTTAACACTCCAACTTGATATCATAGTAACGATAAAGGGCACAACCAACAATTCCTATTTATTGGTTGCAATTTATTTGTCATACAAATAACTATACCTGTTCCTATATTATTTGAGTATTTATTTAGTACATTAAAATTCTTATCAGGTTTGTTTGGACTAAAAGCTTTTTTGATTTCTATTGGATATAGAGTATCTCCTTCTATATATATTAAGTCAATTTCTTTTTGATCTTTATCACGATAATAATATAAATTCATCATAGGATCTAATCCGTGACTTGTAAAATTTTTAATTATTTCACTGACAATAAAAGTTTCAAAAATTGCTCCAGATAATGCTCCAACTTCTAATGTTTCAGGATTAGGATATTTTGCTAGGTAAGTGCATAAGCCAGTATCCATAAAATACAATTTAGGTGATTTTATAATTCTATTTGATAAATTGCTAGAAAATGGTTGAAGCAGGTAGATTATTCCAGATGATTCTAAAATACTTATCCAATTTTTTACAGTTTTAGAATCAACACCAATTTCCTTTGCGATTGTTGAATAATTTAATTCTTGTGCTGTTCTAACAGCAATATATTGCATAAAATTATAAAATTCAATTGTTTTACCAACGTTTAATAATTGTCTAACATCTCTTTCAATATAAGTATTTACATATGAAGAAAAATAGTTGTTTCTTTCAACTGTTTTAGTTACAACACTAGGCATTCCACCATTATATATTCTTTTAAAGATTTCCTTAGAGTCAAGTTCTGATACTATTGCTTTCTTTTTAAGCTCTTCTAATTTAGGTGAAAACAATGTACTTTCCACATTGTTAATTTCACTATTAGATAATGAATATAAATTTAATACACCAACTCTACCAGCAAGTGATTCACTAACATCCTTCATAACTTTAAATTGTTGAGACCCAGTTAACCAAAACAATGACTCTAATTTTGTATTATTCTTCAACGATTTAAATCTTTCCTCATCAACAATCATTTTAATATATGGTAATAAATTTGGCGCATATTGAATTTCATCAATTAATAAAGGATATGAATATTGTTCTAAAAAATATTTAGGATCAGATAACGCTAAGTTTCTAGCATCTAAATCATCTAATGTCACATATTTCATATTTTCTTCTTTAATCATTTGCAACATAGTTGATTTACCAACTTGTCTTGCACCAGAAATTACAATTACAGGGAATTCATTCTTCATTTTTTCAATTGTTTTTTCAATCACTCTTTTAATATACACAAACCACCACGTCCTTTTTGTATTATAATTCCATTTTAGTCGAAATATGCATTTTTGTCAATAAAAATTAGTAATATGTTATACACATTACTACTCTTTAAATAATATATGTTGATTTCTATTTTTCGACTTTTGATAAGAGACAAACCGATTCCACGTGCTTTACATATGTTTTTTCTGTTACAAACCAAATAAGTCAGCAGATTTAAAACATATCAACAGCTCGATTAATAGGAATTTAATTAATAGTTTAATATTTAAATTTCCATGCTATTTTAGAGTAAATGTATTTTTCTATTTCTTGAATATCGTTTATGACACCTATTTTGTATTTTATATTTTTAGTTTGCACATATAAGGTACCAAACTTATAAATAACTCCTCCAGTTAATTCTGATATTCTATCACCATACACATTTTCAATATCTCTAAACAGAATATATACTATTCTATTTTTACTAAAATTCAAATAAATACCTTTTTCATCAACTTGGACTATATATTTTGGCCTAATAAATGCTTTAGTTAATATATAAACTAAAAAAACAATACAGCATAAACTTAGAATGCCAAATATAAGACAAATCTCCCTTGTTTTTTCTATATAATCGTATAAAAATAGTAATGATAAAATTACGCTTATAACAAAAGCAACAGTTTCTAATAGTATAAACTTATATGATTTAGTTCCTATTGTTTTTTTATTATCCATATAATTACCCACCTCTATCTAATAGATTAATTTTAATTTATTGCTTTATATATTTTTGGTTTTTGCTATTAGGTTTGTCCGGTATAGTCATTAAAATTAAACCATTATCAATAGCAGGATTTAAATAAGTTCCTCTTAAGGTTTCTTTTGATTTTATTCCTAATCGCAACATCAATTCATTTGCACTATATGGTATATCAATTTCCATAACATCAAGTAATTTATTAACTTGATCAGAAATGTTTCTACTTTCTTGTTCTACACTTAACATGACATTTTCTAATGTTTCATCAATCTTCAAAAGCATAAACTCGATAAATTTATTTGAATTACCATTCTTATGACAAATATCAATCGCTTCGTAATAATCACTTTGATATTTATGTATTTGTGATTCTAAAGGTATAAATTCAAACAATTTATTCCATTTACTTAAAATTAAATTTTGCCACAATCTTGCAATTCTACCATTACCATCTCCAAACGGATGGATAAATACAAATTCATAATGGAAAATACAAGATTTAATTAATATAGGAGTTTCATTATCATTGTTTAACCATTCAAATAAATCAAACATCAATCTAGAAACCATACTTTCTGATGGAGCAACAAAAATAACTCTATCCCCATCAAAAACACCTTCACCATGATCTCTATATTTTCCTGATTCTTCATCTACTAAATATGTAAGAATACTATGAGCTTTTAACAAATCACTTTCTTTAAAACAATCTAAATCACTCATCATACTATAAACTTTATATGCATTTTTAACTTCTTGAATCTCACTTTGAGGACCAATTACAATTTTCCCAGCAATAACATCTTTAACTTGATTTAAAGATAAAGAATTAGCTTCAATAGCTAAAGAAGAGTGAATAGACTTAATTTTATTATTTTTTCTTAAAATGGGCATTCTTTTTAATGATTGATAAGAATTAATCATTCCTATTTTCTCAGTAATAGAAATACATAAAGCTAACATCTTATTTGTAATATCAAAAGGTGGCTTATACATACATCTCATCTCCTTAATTATATTATACCATTTTTATATAAAAAACACAACCTTCTTACTTAAATGTTGCTTATTTTCTTACTTAAAAAAGATAGTGCATCTAAAAATCACACTATCTTAACAATATATTATTTTATGCATACTTATTTCTTTTTATCATCCAAAACCAATGTCGCTACCGTTTCAACATTATTAGTTCTTGCAAACATATCAAAAGCTTCAATATTTTTTAGTTCATATCCTAATTCATTAAAGATCTTGATATCACGTAGTAATGTTTGGTAGTTACAAGATATATAAACTACTTCCTTAATTTTTTTATCAGTAATCATCTTAATAAAAGGTTTATCTAATCCTTTTCTTGGTGGATCAACCACGACTTTTGTAAATGGCACATTTTTTAAGTCATTAATCTTTTTAGTCACATCGCCTAAAATAAATTCAGCGTTTGTGATTTTATTAAGTAATTTATTTTTATTCGCATTTTCAATGGCGCTTTTTACAATTTCAATGCCATAAACTTTCTTTGCACTTTTAGCTAAGAAAAGCGATATTGTGCCAATTCCACAGTATGCATCAAGAATAATATCATCCTTATTAATATTAGCCATCTCTATAGCTTTCTTATAAAGTTTTTCTGTCATTTTTTGATTTACTTGCATAAATGATGTATCAGATACTAAAAATTTTAAATCAGCTATTTCTTCAAGAAAATCACCATTTTCATATAAAATCTTGTAATTATTTTTAAACAAAAGATTATCTTCATTATTAATGCTATAAGAAATTCTTTTAATGTTTTTAAAATTAGTTATTAAATCTTTAACTACTTCATTTAAATCAATATTTTCTTTAATAATAAAAGATATTGATAAATCATCACTTTGATTTGTGCGAATGAATAATGATTTAATTTTAATTTTTTTATTAGAGATAAAATCAGCAATTTTAATAAATGTTGGATTTATTAACATACAGCTTTTAATATTGACAAGATTATGGGACTCTTTTTCATAAAAACCATATCCGTCATTATCAAAAAATAAGTTGACCTTATTTCTGTAATATGATGGATCATCCATCTTTTCTACTTTAACTTCTCTATTAAAAACTCTAGATAAATTTTCTTCTTTGAGTCTTATTTCTTCATCATACGCTAAATGATTAAAATCACATCCACCACATTTATTAAAAAATGGGCACATGTTTAATCTTTCTTTTTTCTCTAAATATTCAATTATTTCAGCTTCACTAAATCTTTTTTCTTCTTTTGTTACTTTAATTTTAGCGAGTTCAGCTGGAAGTAGGTTTTTTACAAAAACAATTTTTTCATTTATTTTTGCAATTCCTTTACCTGTAAAATGAAGACTTTCGCCTCTTACTATATATTCATTATTCATTTTCATTCACCAAATTTAAGTTAGCTAATCCGCCACTTGAAGTTTCTTTATACGCCCCTAAAATATCTTTACCAGTATTCTTCATAGTTTCAACGACCATATCAAAAGAGATTTTTTGTGAGTCATTTAAAAAGTAAGCTAACCTTGATGCGTCAATTGCCCGCATTGCACATACGGCATTTCTTTCAATACAAGGAATCTGGACATAACCCATTACTGGATCACAAGTTAAACCTAGATGATGCTCCATTGCAATTTCTGCGGCATATTCGATTTGATTAATTGACATATTCAACAAGCTCGCATGAAAAGCCGCAGCCATTGAGCAAGCTGTCCCAATCTCTGCTTGACAGCCATGAACAGCTCCTGATATTGAAGCATTCTCTTTAACTAAGTTACCAAAGATTGAAGCAACAGCTAGAGCATCAAAGATTTTTTTAAGCGAAAAATGATACTTTTCTTTTGTATATTTTATTATTGCGGGTAATATACCAGCTGCTCCACAAGTAGGTGCTGTAACGATTACTCCCCCACTTGCATTAGTTTCTGCCACCGCATAAGCATAAGATGAAATAAGTCTTAACTCTTTAGTTTTTTGACTCTCCTTCTCATCAGCCTTTGAATAAATCAATGAAGCTTTTCTTAAAACTTTTAGCTTACCTGGTAGATAACCTTCTTTATGTAATCCATCATCAATTGAAGACATCATCGTATAATAGACTTCTTTTAAGTATTTATCAATGTCACGCCCTTCAAATCTTCTTACATATTCAGCTAAAGAAATATTTTCTTTTTTAATGTATTCTTTAATTTCTTTGAATGTATGATGAGGATATACACTTTTATTTTCTAGCTTTTCCCCTTCTTTAATGATGTTTCCTCCACCCACACTAAAATAGATTTCTTTTTCAACTTTTTCAGCATAATAAGCATAAAAGATCATCGTGTTAGGATGCGATTCATAAAATTCACTTTTAAATTCAACCAAAATTTCAGGAATTACTTCCTTAATAATATAATCAGTTAAATGGCCCTTCCCAGTCATTGATAAAGAACCATAAAGTTCAACTTTATA
The DNA here is from genome assembly GCA_023410715.1 of Bacillota bacterium. GTDB lineage: Bacteria > Bacillota_I > Bacilli_A > Izemoplasmatales > UBA1188 > JAEYPN01. The sequence goes on along the minus strand of JAEYPN010000014.1, from coordinate 86,685 downwards.
GCTCTTTGCATCTTTATTATTCTTTAAAAAATCACTTGCCGCAAAGGCTGGCCCCATTGTGTGTGAGCTTGATGGCCCATGACCAATTTTAAAAAGTTTCTTTAATGATTCCATATTTTACCTCGATTTAAGTTCATAGATCAAATCTCGTATCTCCATCGCTCTTTCAAAATCAAGTTCTTTCGCAGCCTTTAACATTTCTTGATTCAAGTTCTTAATTGTCTTTTCGATATCAATAGCATTAGAAATAAGTGCTTCTTTACCTTTTTCATTCTTCGTCTTAATCACAACTTTTTCTCTTATTGGTTTAATAATGGTCTTTGGAGTTATATTATGTTTTTCGTTATAAGCCATTTGAATAGCTCTTCTTCTGTTTGTTTCTTTAATGGCAAAATCCATTCCTTCAGTCATGTTATCAGCATATAAAACTACTTTTCCATTTGCATTTCTAGCAGCCCTACCAATTGTTTGGATTAAGGATCTCGAGCTTCTTAAGAATCCTTCTTTATCGGCATCTAAGATTAAAATCAATGATACTTCAGGTATATCTAGTCCTTCACGAAGTAAGTTAATACCAACTAAAATATCAAAAGTTCCAAGTCGTAAATCAGTAATAATATCAAGTCTTTCTAACGCTTTAATTTCTGAATGTAAATACTGAACCTTATAACCACGACCCTTTAAATAGTTTGTTAAGTCTTCACTCATTTTAATTGTAAGAGTAGTAATTAAAATTCGCTCATTATTTTTAATTCTTTCATCAATTTGTCTTACAATATCATCAATCTGATTTTCAGTTTTTTTAACTTCCACAACTGGATCAAGAAGACCTGTTGGTCTAATAATTTGTTCAGCGGTATTTTCTGTTATTCCTAGTTCATATTCTGCAGGAGTTGCAGATACATAAATTGCTTGATTAATCTTTTTATTAAATTCATCAAAGTTTAAGGGACGGTTATCAAGTGAACTTGGAAGTCTAAAGCCATATTCAACTAAGTTCATTTTTCTACTTCTATCCCCATTATACATACCTCTAACTTGTGGCAAGGTAACATGTGATTCATCGACCATAAGTAAAAAATCATCAGGGAAGAAGTCAATTAATACTGATGGGGTTTCTCCTTCATCACGAAGAGATAGATGTCTTGAATAGTTTTCAACACCATTACAAGTTCCCATTTCTTCTAACATTTCAATATCATATTTAGTTCTTTGCGATATACGTTCAGCTTCAAGAGGCATATTTTTTTTATTAAAATAGTGAACCCGTTCTTCTAATTCATTTCTAATTCTTTCAATAGCTAAAGCTAGTTTATCTTTATTGGTTACGAACTGAGTTGCTGGATAAACTGATAAAATTTTATGTTCTGCGATAACTTCACCAGTCAAATAATCAAAAGTTCTAATTCTTTTAATTTCATCAAAATCAAATTCAACTCTAATAGCGTGTTTTCCTTCATAGGTTGGAATAATTTCAACAATTTCACCTTTCGCTCTAAAGGAACCACGTTCATAATCCATTTCATTTCTTTTAAATAACATGTCAACAAGTCTATTTAAAAGTTTCTTTCTAGTTAAGTCTCCTCCAACCTGTAAAACAAGTAAAGAATTCTTATAATCATCAGGATCTCCAATACCATATATACAGGAAACTGAAGCGACAATAATTGTGTCTCTATGTTCAAGTAAAGAGACAGTTGCTAAATGGCGCATCTCATCAATTTCATCATTGATGGTTGCTTCTTTTTCAATGTAAGTATCGCTTTTAACAACATAAGCTTCTGGTTGATAATAATCATAATAAGAAATAAAATATTCAACATGATTTTCTGGAAATAATTCTTTAAATTCCGCATAAAGTTGACCAGCTAAGGTTTTATTATGGGCTAAAACAAGTGTTGGTTTATTGACTCTTGCAATAACGTTAGCCATTGTATATGTTTTACCAGTACCTGTTGCCCCAAGTAACACTTGATGTTTATATCCTTTTTCTATCCCATCAACTAGACTGTTAATTGCATCTGGTTGATCACCAGTTGGCACATAGCTAGAATGTAATTTAAACATTTTTTTCCTCCTTCTTATAATCAATATCTGCTAACCTTGCTTGTTTTGTAAGTTCAAACGTTCTAAGTTTATATCCTTTACCATCTTTTATAAAGTTAGTTCCACATTGACGAAAATTAAAATTCACATTTTTGTTTATACACTGTCTTCTTAAATCTAAAACCCAATCATAGTCTAAAGGTCTTGCGTCTTTATCGCTTTCTCCACCTACTACAACTAGTTCAATATTATCCAAATATTTTTCAATATCTATTTTTTCAATTAATGGCTGGGCCGCAATATATTTATGCTTAATGGGTAAGTCTTTAAAAATATTTAACCGATAATCAGCGTTTTTTTGGTTTTCAACTGATACAGATACAATTAAGTTATCATAACCATCTTTCCAATCAGAAGGTATAACATCTAAAAAGCGATCAATCCTTTTTGTTAAAAATAAAAATGTTAAATCACTTCTTTCTTTAATCATTTGAAATGCTTCCATACGCCAAGTGTCTGCTTCTTCAAGTAAAAAATCACTTGAAAAACATAAATATACTAAACCAGATTTCATTTTATATTCGCCATTTTTCAATCTTAAAATTGGTTTATAGAAATCCTTGGTCATTATAATGTCACTAGTATTAACATTTCTTTTTGCATCACCTTTATGAATGTAACAGTACTTACAGCCTTCACTAATTCTTTTACAACCTCGCCAAGGATTCCACATTGTCACTTTAAATCACCCCTATACATCTTCACTATATTTTAACATATTTTACCCTGTTTATAGCATAAATGTGTTAAAATAGATGGTGGTGATTTTAATGAAAGTAATGCTAGTTGCGATTAACGCTAAATATATTCATCAGAATAATGCCATTAGGTTGCTAAAGGCCAATACAACATATCCTGTAGAACTAAAAGATTTTACAATAAAAGATGATTATGAAAAAATGCTAAATGAGATTAAACAAAGTGACGCTGATTTAATTGGTTTTAGTACTTACATTTGGAACGTAAGAACTATAGAAAAATTAGTCTATGATTTAAAAAAAGATACAAAGGCTAAAATATTACTTGGTGGACCAGAAGTAAGTTATGATATTGACTTCTTCTTTAACTGGCCAATTGATTTTTTAATTAGTGGTGAAGGAGAACTCTCATTTGATTTATTACTTGATTCTTTAATAAATAATAAACCTTTAGAAAATGTTCCATCCCTGTCATTTAGAAAGGATAATAAAATAATCACCAATTTCTGCGCTTTACCCGATTTAAAAAAATTAAATCTTCCATACTATTTTATTGAAGATAAAGATAGTATACAAAATAAAATTGCTTATATTGAATCATCACGAGGCTGTCCATATAAGTGTAGTTATTGTTTGTCATCTCTTGAAAAATATGTGAGATTTTTTCCGCTTGAGGAAGTAAAAAAGGCGATTCTTTATTTAATTAATCAAGGAGTAAAGACATTTAAGTTCTTAGACAGAACATTTAATGCCGATAAAAAAAGAGCTAAAGAAATTTTTGATTTTATAATAGATAATTATAAAGAAAACAATTCTTTTCAGTTTGAAATTACTTTAGATGTTTTTCCTAAGGAATTAATTATTTATTTAAATGAAAATTCGCCACGTCATTTATTTCGCTTTGAAGTTGGAATTCAGTCTTTAAATAAGACCGCAAATTTAGCAATTGATCGTATTCAAAATAATCAGACTTTACTTGAAAATATTAAACTGATTAAGGATGCAGATATCATTGATTTACACTTAGATTTAATTGCTGGACTTCCATATGATACAAAAGAGTCATTTAAAGATACTTTTAATCAGGTCTTTAATCTAAAATGTAAAGAACTACAATTAGGATTTTTAAAAATGCTTAGAGGCACAAAAATTAGAAATGAAAAAAATAAATATGACTATATCTATGATGAACTACCACCTTATGAAATAGTATCTAATATGTTTATAACAAAAGATGAATTGGATGAAATAAGGTTAGTTAGCAGAATGCTTGAAATATTTTGGAATAAAGGTTATATGAATGAAACTATTAGTTATATAGTAGATAACATTAATCCATATGACATGTTTTTATCACTATCGAAATATCAAAAAACAATTAGCTACCATTTAATTGATTTGTTTATAAACGTTCAAACATTTATTAAAGAAGAACATTCTGAATTACTTTATAATGTAGAAAATCACTTAAGATTAGATTACTTAAAAATCAATAAGTATAAGCCTAAAATTTGGTGGAAAAATAATAGTAATAAAAACGATTTATTGCGCACTTTTTCTATGATAAACCAAGACTTTTCTTTAGAGACATTATACAGAAATGGTCATGTTTATGAATATTTTGATCAATATATTATTGTTATATATAAAAACAACAAAAATTATTTATATTTTATGAATAAGTAAAAAAAACCACCAAAAACTAACTTTGGAGGTTTTTTTATGCATATTAAAAATTTATTAAATGTCGACCTGAATTTAGAAATATCTTATATCTCATCAAACAGTAAAGACATAAAGGAAAATACCTTGTTTTTTTTGTTAAAAAATACTGAACATGACTTAGAATACGCTCTTGAAGCCTTAAATTCAGGCGCTGTCGCTATTGTAACAGAAGAATTAATTGATGGTGTTCGTAACCAAATTCTAGTTAAAGATATTCACCAGGTATTACAAAATTCATTAAACAGATTTTATGATTTTCCCCAAAATAAAATTAAACTTGTTGGAATTACCGGTACCGATGGCAAAACAACTTGCGCAACTATTAGCCAGTATTTATTATCTTCTAAATATAAAGTTGCAAATATTGGTACAAATGGGATCAATTATTTTGGTTATTATTATAAAACAAATAACACAACACCTATTTCTTACCTTTTATTCCGTGAATTAGATAAGATGGTAAAAAGTAATGTTGAAATAGCTGTTATGGAGGCTTCATCTGAAGGTATATTAAATAGGCGCATAGACGATGTTATTTTTGATGTTGGAATATTCACTAATTTAAGTCATGAACATTTAAATTCGCATCTAACCATGGAAAATTATTTTATGGAGAAGGTCAAACTCTTTAAAAATATTTCATCTGATGGGTTAATGATTGTTAATATTGATGATGAATATGGTAAAAAGCTTTTAACCTTAGTTTCTTTACCATTTCTTACATATGGGATTAATGAAGAAGCTGATTTTAGAGCTTTAAATGTTAGAATTGAAGAAGATTATACAACTTTTGATTTAAAATTGCGAAGAAAAATCTATAGAGACATCTCAATAAATCTTTTTGGCTTATATAATGTCTATAATGTTTTACCAGCTATTATCTTAGCTTTGTATTTTAATGTTTCATTTGAATTAATTAGGACAAAGCTTAATAATTTACCAATTGTTAAAGGAAGATTAAATTTTGTGACCAAATTCCCTTATATGGTTATTGTGGATTTTGCTCATACACCAAATGCCTTATATCAACTTCTAACAAATGTACGTTTAATCACTAAAAAGAAACTAGTTATCGTTTTAGGCGCAGCAGGCAATAAAGACGCAACTAAAAGACCTTTAATGGGTAAAGTTGCGACTAAACATAGTGATTTTGTCATTTTCACTTCTGAAGATCCTAAAGATGAACCTTTAGAAAACATAATTCATGATTTAACAAGTGAGATTGAAACAACCAATTACTGTATTATCTTTGATAGAAAAGACGCTATAAAATATGCGATTGATAATCTAGAAGTTGGAGATACTTTACTCATTACAGGTAAGGGAATGGAAGAATTTGAGCAAAAAAAAGAGGGACTAGTCCCTCATAGTGACTATCTTGAAGCCCAAAAGTGTCTTAAATCTCGTGAGCCTCTTGAATAATGAAATTCAAAATTTCCTGTCTTTTATTTATTATACCCTTAAATAGATAACAGCCATTTAAATTAACTACGGCTTTGACATTATTATAATACGCATCAAAGCATACCGCATCTAAAGATGCTAGTTTATCATCTAACGTTAAAAGAAGCATTTTTGTTTCTTTTTTTGTAGTCATTGACCGCATTGACTTGACATGAGCGATGATTGTAATTTTTTTATTTACGTATGAGTCATCAATCTTTGAAGTAGTTATAGAATCGGAAGTAATATATTTATCTAGTGGGTGGTATTTTAAATTAAACCCATAAAGGTTATATTCCTTTTTATAAAGTTCATCAAAAGAATATTCATCTTCTTTTACAAATTCAAACTTATCATAATCATGAATTGAAGCAAATTCTGCATTGTTAATTGCTTCATCTAAGCCTAAAATCAAGGTCTTACGATTAATATTAAAGGAATCAAACACACCAGCATAAATTAAGTTTTCAATGCTCGCTTTACCGATTTTATCATAATTTCTTCTAATAAAATCATTAAAACTCTTATAGCCTTCTTCTCGGTTACTAATAATTACATCACTTACAGATTTACCAATATTTTTTATTGCTGTAAATGGTAAGATTATTTCATTTTTATTAACTGTATACGTTCTATCACTTTTATTAATATCTGGTAATAAGACCTTAACATTTAAATTAAAACATTCACTTAAATACTTAATTGGATTTTCAGTTGATACAAGCAACATTGCCATAAATATTGCGGGATAGTTGGCCTTTAAATAGGCAAGCCAGTAACTAACAAGTGAGTATGATACACTATGGCTCTTATTAAAACCATAGTTTGCAAACTTAACAATATCATTAAAGATTTGTTCAGCTAGTTCCCTCTTCTGGCCGTTTTCTACGCTTTTATTAATGAAATGATCTTTTTCACTTAGAAGCATTTCATAGTTTTTCTTAGATACAGCACGTCTTAAGACATCAGCTTCGCCTAAACTCATTTTGGCAAATTTTGCACATATTAAAATGATTTGTTCCTGATAAACTAAAATCCCATTTGTTTCTTTAAGTATTTCTTCTAAGATTGGATGAGGATATCTTACAACTTCAATTCCAAACCTTCTTCTTAAATATGTTGGAATACTTTCCATTGGTCCTGGACGGTATAAAGCTAAACACATCGATATATCTGAGAATTTATCAATCTTCATTTGTTTAATTAGTCTTTGCATTCCTGGTGATTCTAATTGAAATATTCCTAAGGTGCTTTTTGTTTGTAACATTTCAAAGGTTTTTTTATCATCTAGAGGAATGTTATAAATATTAAAGTCTTGTTCGCCATTTTTCTTCACTAGATTAATGATATTATCAATAATTGTTAAATTTCTAATGCCAAGGAAGTCAATTTTTAAAAGGCCAATTTTTTCTAAGTCCTCTGCTTCATATTGGGATTGATATAAGCCATTTATACCTGGTTGTAGTGCAGAAAAATTTCTAATGTCAGAGGGCGATATAATAATACCCGCTGCGTGCGTTGAAATATGACGAGGAAGTCCTTCAATCGCAATCGCTACATCAAGTAACTTCTTAATTTTTTCATCACTTGAGAATGTTTCATAAATATTTTTGTGTTCATTAAGTAAGCTTTTTAAACTATTGTCAAAGACAATTCTTTTTAATAAATCATCTAATATATCATCAGTAACTTTTAATATCCTTGCGACATCTCTTAAAGCACTCTTAGCCTGAAATGTGCCAAATGCCGCAATATTTACAACATTATATTCACCATATTTAGAGTGTACATATTTAATAACATCATCACGTTTATTATCAGGAAAATCTAAGTCAATATCTGGTAAAGTAATTCTTTCCGGATTTAAGAATCTTTCAAAAAGTAAGTTATATTCAAGTGGGTCAATATCAACAATTCCAAGTGAATAACTAACAAGTGATCCAGCTGATGATCCTCTACCTGGCCCAACCAATATGCCATTTTTCTTAGAATAAAGCACAAAGTCCCAAACAATTAAAAAGTAATCATCATAACCCATTTTGTGAATAACGGAAAGTTCATAATCAAGACGTGTTTCATATTCTTTTTTATTCACTTTTTTATTTTTAATTCGCTTAGCTAAACCTTTATGGGCTAAGATACTTAAGAATTCCTCGTTTGTCACACCTTTATCATTTATATATTTCGGTAAATGTTTTTCATTTAAAGGAAACTCTAAATTAATACTATTAATGAACTCTTTTGTATTTTCAAGTTCATTTTTATAATCTTCATATAACGAGTAAAATTCATCTTTACTTTTTAATTCATATGTTGCATCACTATTTAAGATGCTTTCTTCACTATACGCTTCGCCTGATAAAATATGCGCTAAAATGTTTTTTGTTTCTTCATCTTCTTTATTAAAATATTTTATGGAATTAAAAATAATTGCTTTACCTAGTTTAATAAAAGCAGGCGTTACAAATATTTCGCTTCGATATTCAGCATTATCAATTCCTAAATATAATTCATTTAATTCTTTAAAATTTTTATAAACAGCCTCAAGCTTTTGATAATCTTTTTCACAAGCTAAATCATATAAATCATTATCAAAAGACGGAATAACAAAAATCATATTTTTTAGAGTTTTTAATTCCTCAAGTGAAAAAATGTGTTTTTCAATTATGGACTTACTAGAGATTTTCATAAGCTCAATGTATGCGTCATAATTTTTTGGATATAAACATATCATTGAGTAGTTTTTACCTATTAGAGACTTCATTTTTAATTTTAAACCAATAACGGGTTTAATATGATTTTTTATTGCAGCACTATAAAATTTTAAAGAACTAGACAAGACATTATCACAAATGCCTAAAACGTCATATTGGTATTCTTTAGCTTTAGTCATAAGCTCATCAATATTTATTAAGCTACCATTAAAACAATATGCAGTTTCTATCGCTATACTCATGAATACCACCTCTAATTAATTATAACATACTTATCTATAGTTTATGGTATTTTATATTAAAAATAAAGACCCTATTACTAGGATCTTAAATTTTATTTATATTTTTTAAAAACTAGAATTGCGCCAGATATAGTCATTACTCCAAGAACTAAATCTAAAGCTATTGATTTAAATTTATTATCAGTTTTGGTTTTGGCTAGGGAAAAATCAATATCCTCAACCAAATATTCACCTTTATACAATTTAAAATTATAATCACCAGCTTCTGTTATTTTTGTCCCTGATTCAATTATTTTATCATTTAAATATCCCGTACCTGTAAATTCTAATGTATGTTCATTATAGTAAATTTTATTAGATGAAAGATTTTTTACAGTTGGCAAAATCGAAAAGTTATAAAGCTTTTTATAACCGTTGGCACATATTAGTTCAAGCTCGTAATCATTTGGTGTAGATATTTCTATGTAGCCTAAAAAGTCTTCACCGTTTAATTTCATAGCTTGAGCATTAGAGTAAATCCTAACACCAGTTTTTGTTTCTAATCCATCATTAATTCCATAAACTTTTGGTTCTAAATAAATTGTTTTATTAAACTCAAATTTTCCATTTTTTATATGTAATTCATATTTACCAGGAACATTAATTATCTCATTAGGCAAATATTTTTCTCCATTTAGTGTCGCATCCCCTATAAAATCAAAACTAAAGGAATCATTAATATATTCATCTTTTATATTTAGACTTTCAGCTTCTAAATCATTATTTAATACAATATTAGCTGTAGCTAAATAGTTTTTTGAAAATATATATTGATTATTCACATAATTAAAACATTTTATTTCTAGGTTATAATCAATTTTCTTAATAATGTTTAAGTCTTGGTCAGTTTTTAAAACTGTCCCTTTAGTAAAGTAATAATAGTCGTTAATATCTTTTGTTTGTTCTATATAAAAGATATAACCATCAGGTGTAGCTATCCCCCAAATAACATTTTCAAGCAAATTATCTTCATATTTTAAACTATTTAAGACTTCACCTGTTTTACTTAATTTTAAGATAAAACCATTATAGTTTCTATTAACTAAATATTCACCATACACAATAAAGGCATCATCAGTCTCAAAAAATTCTTTGGGATAATAATATTCATAGTCATTCCCAAACGTTACTTTAAACGGATTTTCCCCATCTTTTACTACATGAAGTTTTAAACCATTTTGGCTTATATTAGTTAAAGTTAAAGTATCTTGATCTTCTGTATTAGCTTCATAGTAAATATTGCTTAAGCCATAGGCCGTATTACTATAACTAAATAAAATAAAAAAACATAAAATAACTAGCATCTTTTTCATGAATATTCCTCCTATTCATTAAAGATATTACTTTATGTTTTTTATTTTTCTTTTATTTTAAATTACCTAATCGCATTACATCACGGGCAATCATAATTTCTTCATTTGTTGGGATTACAAAAACTTTAATTTTTGAATCTGGAGTAGAAATTAATCTTTCAACGCCGTAACAATCAATATTGGCTTCTTCATCAAGTTTAATACCAAGAACACCTAAACGATCAATAATATTCTTTCTTGTAAAAGGTGCATTTTCACCAATACCAGCAGTAAAGACAATCGCATCAGCTCCGCCCATATATACATAGTAACTTGCAATGAAGTCAACTATTCTTTTTGCTTGAACATCAACAGCTAATTGACAACGTTTATTTCCTTCTTTAATACCTTTATCTAAGTCACGTGAATCAGATGAAACACCACTAATACCTAAATAACCAGATTTTTTATTGCAGATTTCTACAAGCTGAGCGGTATTCAAGTTTAGTTTTTGACCCATAAAGCTTAAAACAGCTGGGTCCATATCACCTGTTCTTGTACCCATTGGAATTCCTCCAAGTGGAGTTATACCCATTGAAGTATCAACGCTTTTACCAGAGTCTACAGCACATAAGCTAGCGCCATTGCCGATGTGAGCCACAATAATCTTTGTATCTTTAATATCTTTACCAAGTATTTCTGCACAGCGGTTTGAAACATAACGATGTGATGTACCATGTGCTCCATATTTTCTTACTTTATATTCAGTATACCATTCATATGGCGTACCATAAAGATAAGCTTCAGGAGCCATTGTTTGATGGAATGATGTGTCAAATACTGCAACATTTGGTACACCTGGTAATAACTTCATAAATGCCCTAATACCAATTAAATGAGCAGGATTATGAAGAGGACCAAGTTCAGCTAAGTCATCAATATCTTGAATAACTTTTTCGTCAATTAACGCAGAATCGGGATAAGTTCCACCTTGAACTACACGATGTCCTACGCCTTTGATTTCATCAAAGCTTTTTAAAATGTTTAATTCAATTAGTTTACTAAAAAGTAAATCTACTGCTACAGAATGGTCTTTAATGTCTTGGGTATAAACAAACTTTTCACCATTATATTTTAAAGTAAATACAGAATTTGCAATACCAATTCTTTCAACTATCCCACTGCTAATAACTTTTTCTTCTGGCATTTCAAGTAATTGAAATTTTAAGCTTGATGAGCCGGAATTTACTGCCATAATTTTCATAATTAATACTCCTTTTGATTTTCTAAAAACCAGTAATCGATTTGATTTATTACTTTATTAAATTCATTAACATCCGTAAAGCTTGGCAAGTCACAGATTAAAACTTTTTCATATAGTTTTATCTGTGATTCATTCTTTCTTAAGATGAAAATGCTTTTGCCCTTTTCTTTAAAGATCGAATCAGGTAATTTTATTAAACCTAAAACACTTATTTTATTAAAGATTTTCTCTTTTAATTTTAGGGCATTATCGCCCATAAAATAATCGTTATCTATAACTAGTAACGCATAGCCTAAATCTTTTAAGTCATTTATATGAGATATCAGTACATCATACTTAACATCGTCAAGATAAGGAACGTCTGAAACCATAATATCAATTTTTTCTAAATTAAAGTGTCTTGTGTCATCAAAATATAATTCACCATCAATATTAAGTATTTCTCTTAATACATTTGCAACTTTAATTAATGTTTCGTTATTATCAATACCATAAACAGTTGAATCGACTTCAATATTATTAGCTACGGTATATAAAAGATTTCCTGTACCCACAAGTGGATCAAGTAATTTTATTTTGCCTTTATAACCAAACTTATTTATTAAATAAGAAATGAGTAATCCAATTGTATCTGGAGTCATTTCACTTGATAAAATCTTTTGATGTTTAAAAGCTTTTAATAAGGCTAACTGAAATGCTTTTCTAATTTCTTCATTAGTAAAACTAATGTCTTTTATTTTTTCGATTTTTCCCATTAAGCTTTTATTATCTTCTTCACTTAAATTAAAATAATCTACATCATGAGCAAGTATATTATTTGCTGTATCTAGTATTCCATCAAGATAAGTCATTTTTAATTTTTCATAAAGGAGCATTGCTGATTCATCTAGGACGTCATAAAACATTTCAATATTATTTTTGTTCATAATATTAATCACCTCTAAAGATTATATCATAATTTGTCTTTACTAGTCAAAAAATTTAGATTACAATATTCAAATATTTTACATATGTTAAAGGAATAAGTAAACGCAATAGTTATTTTACATAAACAAATTTTCATTAAAAAACTACTTTTGCAAGTAGTCTTATTTTTTATTTTTCTCTAAATTATCAATTGTATCAATAACTGCTTTTGCACAAACTTTATAGCCCTCTAAAGTTAGATGTAAAGAATCCTGACATTTATAATATCTTTCACCTTTAAGCATTAAGGTATATAAATCGTTAACTGGAACATTTTCTTCTTTCATTAAAGCTAAAGCTGCTTCATTATATTCTTTAACCCAAGAATTTTTATAGTTAATAGAGGCGTATGTTCCTGTATTGTCTAAAGAGGCTCCATCTTCATATATTGGCACAGTTGTCGCAAATATTACTTCTGCACCATTTTCACGACCAAGATCAATAATTCTTTTTAAGAATGATAAATATTCTGGAATTGGTGATAAGGGAGTGTTCATTGGCGCTTCTCGGTTCATATCCCAATAACCATTGTTAAAGTGGATATAATCAAAAGGACCATATATTCTTAGTAATTGATTAGCCTGCCATAAAGTATATGAGGCAAACCTTCCATTGTCAGATTCAAAATAATAAACTTCGTATTTACCAGCAGCCATTTCTTTAACAAAATCATCATATCCCATTCTAATTGAATCACCTAGTAATAGTATTTTTTTCATGTGTTAAATCCTCCATGAATATTATAACATTACCCAGATTTATGATTACTTTTGTTTTTTAAAAAAATTACTTAATTACCTTAACAATTTCTTCATCATATTCCTTTTTACCAAAAAGGCCTTTTAAGTCGCTCACTTCATCAATTAATTTCTCTAATATGTGGGTTTTATCATCTAAGTGATGTAATTCAACTTTTCCATCGACAATTAAAAAAGCGACTGGAGTAATTGATAAACTACCTCCAGCTCCACCACCAAAAGGTACTTTCATTTCTTGAGATTTAGATGAAACCTTTTGTTCAGTTCCACCACTCGCAAAGCCGACTTTTATCTTTGAAACTGTGATAATAATTTTACCATCAACGGTAATTGGATTACTCATTATTTTGTTACCATCAATCATTTCTTTGATGCTGGTAAGAGAATCCTGCATTAATTCTTTAATTTGATTTTCCATATTTTTCACCATTAATATTTTGCCCTTTTTTTAAAAGTTATGATATTTTTTTTATTAAACCAGAAAAAAGGGAAAAAAGATTAAAACTAATTAAAACATCAAAATCAACATCAAGATTTAATGAATTATAACTTTCAACTACTCCATAATATTCATTGTCAATTCTTTTAAAATAGCTGACTAAAGTGTGTCTAATTCGATCTAATGCATACCAATTAGAAATATAAACATAAGGGGAAAAATTGGAATCTGGGACATTAATATTACTCGATATTATAACTTTTTTAATTACAATTTCTCTTGCTAGCTTTCTAATTAAGCGTCTTGACTTTAAAAATTTCGAAATATTATTATAAATTACATCAAGACTTACTTCATTATCTTTATTTTTATAAAATTTCGAAATAAAAATTTCATAATCATAATGAATTTTAATGATTGATAAAACTGTGAGTTCCACATCTGTTTCATCTTTTAAGTTAACAACTCTAAATCTAAATGGTAAAAAAAGAATCATTAATATTATAATTAAAATAAAAATTAACCACATAAAAATCACCATTAGTTATTTTACCCATAGTGTGATAAAATATTAATGGTGATTATAGTGAATAAACTTGCAATCAAACTAATTAAAAAATATCAAGAATCAACGAGAAATCATAAAAAGCGTTGTAAATATGTACCATCATGTTCTAATTATGCTCTTGATTGTTATAAAGAATATAATTTTTTCATCGCATCAATTTTGACTTTTTGGCGAATTTTAAGATGTAATCCCCTATCTAATGGTGGGTATGATCCAATTCCTAAATATAAAGTGAAAAAACCAAAATAAAAGCCCAAAACCATGGGCTTTTTTGTTATTTTACATTAAATAAAGCTAAAACTGCAGCTATATTTTCTTGTGATGCATTTACATTACTTTCAAGTTCAGCTTTGATTTCATCAAACTTTGCTTGTTCAACATCCACTTGAATGTCAGCTGTTTTTGCTAATTCTAATGCGACAGATGAAGTAACAAGTGTGTTTGCAATATCTTCTAGTTCTACACTTTCAGGGTCTTTAGCCATATCAATGAAGCTTCCTAAAATTTCTGCTTCAGATGCAAAATCAACATCAGTTAAATCAATATTAACATCAAATTCTTCACTTAATTCTTTACCAACATCAGTAATTAATGTATTTACAAGTTCAGAATTTTGTCCTGATTTTAGTGCATCAATAAGCGCTTCAGTATCAATATCTTCTAAATTTAGTGAACCATCAGCTAAACCACTTAAACTATTAAATACTGTTGTCATACTCATTAAAGTTAAAATTTCATTTTTAATTTCTGCGTAAGTCATATCTGAACCATTAGACTTTTTAAATTCAATATTAGCTAAGAACGGATAATCGCTAGATAAACTATTTAATAAACCTTTAAGAAGTAGAGGAACGACGTCTTCTTTAAATGAAGTAAATTCTAAATTATCTAAGTTAACAGAACTAAATACATCAATTTCTTTAATTAGGTATTCATCAAGAATGAATGGCACAAGCTCAGAAATTGCATTAGAAACTTGTGAATTCTCTCTTAAATTACTAATTGTTAAATCAATTTTTGTTAAAATACCGTCAAGTTTTTCAAATGTATCAACGTAAGTCTTAGGATTAATGTTATTCGTGTCAAAATCCAAGTCTTTAAAAGAATCCATTGATTCAAAACCAACATTAATAATATCAACCATATCTAAAATTTCTTCATTAATATCATATTCTTTATTATTTTCTTTATAAGTTAAATTATTATTAATAGTCTTACCAATATTTTTTTCGACAAAAGCAAAGAATTTTGAACCATTAGTTTGTTCATTATATGTTTTAACAATCTCAATATCTTCCTCTGGTATAATGTTTAAATTTTCTAATTCGCTTGCTGCATTACGTAAGTTGTAGAAAGGAACAAGTAATACCGCAATAATAACTACACCCCTAATACCGTTTAAAACCGCAGTAACAAGGCGAACCTTCTTTTCCTTAATTTTTTTAGGAATGATTAAACCAATAACCAACCAAACAATTGAACCAAAAATAAAGGTTGTAATAACTAAAATAATAAATATTACATAGGCACCAATAAACTTAGTTAGAATATCTGACCAGTTTTCTACAATACTTGTTAAAGCAGGCGAAGCATTAAACATATCAGTTATTGTTGGATTCAAGGTTCTAATATATGGAATCAAGCCATCAATGCTTGCAAATGGTAACCCTGCTTTTGTTAAATCAACGCTTTCTAAAGCGTTTAAAACAATTCCTGATAAAACAAAACTTAAAGGTATATAAGCAAGAGTTAACATTAAAAGATATAACGTTTTAACGCATTTTCTAAAAAGGAACCCACTGACAAAAAACAAGACAAAAATTCCTAAAATGGCAATATCAATATAATTCATATTTTTTCTCTCCTTTTCATAGATTATATACTATATTCACATCATATAAAAGACTTTTTTACAATTTTTATTTATCATCAATATATTAAGAAGGAATTTCTATTTCACAGGCTTTTTTCAAAAAATACTGTGTCATATTTGGCCCAAACAACTCAAAAACAGCTGCAGAAATAAGGACAACAATTAAAACTGTTTGACCAATTTCCTTGTCAAAACTATTTAATACTACCTGAGCCATACCTAAAGAAACAGTAGCCTGAGATAATAAACAAACGCCTAAATAATTACAAATTGTTTTAGGTGCATGGCAGATTTTCCCTCCGACCATTGCGCCTAAAGTTTTACCTACTACTCTTAGGACAATATAAATCGCTGAATATAATAAAACAGCTTTTAGATTAGCAACTCCCTCTTGGAACGCTACAATTAATTCTACGCCAATTAAACCAAAAAATGCTAAGATAAATGGCGGAGTAAATCCATCAATAGCTGAATCAATTTCTTTTCGTAAATCTTTAGGAACCATATTCGTATAAAATATTCCCATAAACATTGGCGTTAAGATTGCGGACAATTCAAATTCAATCCCAAATATTTCAATATCAGCGTAAGTTAGAGCCACAATTAAAATAATACTAAAAATTGTTTCCTCTAAATATAGTTCATTTTTACTTCTTGATTTTTTATTAGCAATACGAATAAATAGTCCAAGTAAGAATCCAAGTAATGCTCCCGCTAAAATAGAACAAACAATTTCAAGTAATGGTCTAACAAGGATACTTTCGACGCCATAAGTAGCGCCACTTGAAATTTGTGAAGCATAAGATATCGCAATCGAGAAAATTATAACTCCTACAATATCATCAAAACCAATATGGGGCATTAAGGCATCAGTTAAATGACCTTTAGCCCTAAATTTTCTTGAGATAGCAATCATCGTTGCAGGTGATGTCGCAAGCGCGATAGCGCCTAATATTAAAGCTACTTCTAATTTGGCTTTTGCTAAGAATAGACCTATGAAAACAAACCCAACCACAAATATCACTTGGAGAATCGTAATAAGAGATACTTCAAAAAGAATTGGTTTAACCTTTTTCATGTGAAGTCTTGTCCCAATTTCATAAGCTAAAATTCCTAAACCAATGCTTGAAATAAATTTTAAATCATAGAATATTTGCTCTTTACCTAAGCATATCAAAATTGTGCCGACAATTATTCCTGATAAGATATATCCAGTAATGCTAGGAACATTAAATCTTTCACATATTCTTCCAATGATTAAACCAAGGATTAATAAGAAAGCTAAAATTAGGATGTGAGAGAATAAAACCTCTCTTGGTAATTGTGTTGCTAAGAAAATCATTTCATTATGCCTCCATATATCTTATTGTATACTAAAAGGAAAATACTAACAATTAAAAACAAAAATGCACTAAAGTAAAAAACTAGATAAGGATTAACCCCATATAAGAAACCCCCAAAAAGCGGACCAATAACCTGACCAATCGCTAAGAAAGATTGCCTTGCGCCTAAAATCATACCATAGTTTTCTTCCTTTGATTCTTGAGATATTAAATCAGTTTCAAGTGGCGTTGTCAAGGTCTTAACGATCATATATATCATAAATACTGAATACAACATAATTAAAATCTTACTTCTAAAAATAGTAAAGGTCATAAAAATTGCTATTCCTGATATTAACTGTAACATAAATAAATACTTTGTTTCTTTTTCTTTGGCTTTACGATTAATTATAGGTAAAATAAAAACATTAGCTGCAACCCCTATAATTGATGTAGCTAAAACGAAATTACCTAAGACATCGGGATTATATAAATCAGTAATTAAGACATCAAGATATTTTGTCACATTAGTTTGGGCAATTGTGATAATTGCTAGAAGTATTAGAAGAAATAAAAGACGTTTATTAGCTTTAAAGATGTATTTAAAGCCCGCTATCATTGTGTTTTTACTACTGTTTTCATTTTTTGCGTTACTTTTTAAAAAGAATAAGACAAGTAATGCTAAACCTAAGCTTACCATAATTTGAATATTAAATATTCCTTTAAAGCTCATGCCATTTACATTTAAAAATCCCCCAATTTTATAACCAAAAGATCCTGATAACACAGAAATTGCTGCAAGTAAGCCAAAATATTTTACTCGTCCGCTATTATTTGTTACAGAAGCAGCTTCCGCAATAAATAAAGCCTGCGGAAAAGATATAAAAAATCCGGAAATAAACCTATAAAAAATAAATAAGTAAGGATACATACTTAAATATCCAAAACAAAACTGACCAAAGGCATAACCAATCATTCCTAAAATGATAAAAATCTTTCGGCCAAATTTATCAGATAAATTACCAAAAAGTAAAGCTCCAATCACAACGCCAAGTGACATTGCTGAATATAGAAATCCAAAAATAAACTTTGGTAGTTCTAATGATTCGACATATGCTGGAGTTACTGGATGAGCTAAATTTATGCTTATTCCAAATATAAAATATAAAATTGCTAATATAATCTGTTTTTTCTTCATAATTTTCACCAAAACTTTTTATATTATAACATAAAATAAAGAAATGTGCCATAGCCATAAACTTGTCTTTGACACATTTTATTTAACAATCTAAAAAAGTCCTTCGAGATTCTATATTTCCTAGTAATTAATAATTTTAACGTACCTTAAAAATATTGACCAATTATGAATAAATCAATTAGTATCACGATTTACAAATGGTATGCTAATTGATCAATAGAATTATTCTAAGAAACAATAAAAGATTAATTTTTCATAAAAAAGTAAGCTAGTATTATAAATAAAATTAAAGGATATATTTATAACTACAATAATTAGATATTACAAAAGAAATTGGACTCAAAACATCATTAATATAGGTATTATGCTAACTTCTAATAAAGCTTATTTAATTATTCTATTTTTTCTTTATTTACTTTAGAAAACCTTTTTTAACACATTCGATTTACTCATTATTCTTTGTTAATAAGCCAATACTTAAAACAAGGAGACTACTGATAATCCAGACCACATAATCTTTATTGTAATATATTCCCCATTCGTCTCTTGTGGCTTCTGAAATAAGCTTGAAAATACTATAAATTAAATTGATTGAACCGACTAGTATAATGACAAATTTTTTCATCTTCCTACCCCACTAATAATTGTTTCTTGTTTATGATCGATAATTGATAAAACTAAACTACATAAAATAAAACTAGGCCCAATATAAAGTAAATTATATAACATGGAATATATAAACTTAACCATCTTGATATTCTCTGGAACCTCCCAAAAGAATACACCTGATAAGAAATGAAACATATATTTACCAAAAGCGCCAATTAAACAAGCAAGAACAATATATAAAACTCTCTTTTTTCCTCGATTATTTAATACTTTATTTCTAAACAATCCAGCTAATCCGACAACCATCCAAGCAAAGATATAGTCAAAGCATATTTGAAGTAGTGCACCATACCAAGTATTAACAAGTGGAGAAATCCACATATTACCATCAATAGCGTCTAAAATACCTAAGATAAGTCCTGTAGCTAAACCAGCCTTAGTTCCTCTTCTTAAAGAGATGATAATCACCGCAATCATGGCAATACCAATTGAACCACCATTAGCTAAAAAGGGAATAAAATCTGAATACAAACCTTGAATAAAATCTAAAATCCAACCTAATGCTGCAAATATTGAAATTTCTACTAAAACTTCAGTTTTTTTCATGTTGTCCTCCAAAAAAAAACATTCACCAGAAGTTAGGTAAATGTCAAAAAAACATATCATGATATGTTCCTCCGCTAGCATTACCTAGTTCAGGTTCTTGGGTCGTTATTTTTATAACCTCTCAGCCAATTGGCTCCCCACATATTTCACTTAATATTATAACCTTATTTTATTATTTATCAATAATTATACAAAATAAATTCTTATTTAAAATTATTAGCATTAATTATCGCACTTGCAAAAGCAAAGTATAAGTTATACCCACCACATAAACCATCAATATCTAGTGCTTCACCTAAAACATATAAATTCTTAATTTTCTTTGATTCAAAATTATCACTTATTTCTTTTATTTCAACGCCACCAATAGTAACTTGTCCATCATCAAGAGTTGATGTACCAAGTGGTTCAAAGACTAGACATTTAATCGTTTTTGTTAAACTCTTAATTTCTTCATCAGTTAATAAAGACATAACTTTATGTTCGTATGTAATACCCGCTTTATCTAAAATGAATTTTAAAAGTACTATATTAAATAAGCCACTTAGTGCAATATCAATAAAATCATTTTGTCGTAATTCTTTAATGTTTTTTAAAAGCATGTAAAGTTCACATTCGCTATATTCCATCATTAAATCTAATTCAAGAACGACGTCTTTATAGCGATTTCTAGTTATAACTGATGAAATATTAAAGATAACAATACCAGAGATAATATTTTTTCTAAATTGAACTTCGCCAACTTCTAAATAAACAAGTTTGTTGCTACTATATAACTTAACTTGTGCTTCTTTTCTTACCCCTTCAAGCTCTTCTTTAATTTTTAAAGGTACAAGACCTGGCAAGCTTTTTCTTACTGTTATTTTTAAATTTTTTAAAATATCAAACATCGCACCATCTGTTCCAAACACTTTATAAGTAGCTCCACCAGTTGCGATAATTAAATTTTTTGCTTCAAATTCTTTATTATTTGTTATAACTTTAAAGTTTCCATTTGTTTTAATATTTAAAACTTGAGTCCCCGTCATTACTTTTACTTTAAGTCTTCTTGCTTCGTTATATAAAATGTCAACTACCTGTTTTGCTGATTCACAGTATGGATAAAGTCTTCCTTCTTCGTCTTCTTTTAAAACGATGCCAAGGCTCATAAAAAATTCTTTATATTTTTCAATTGTTACTTGTTCTAAGACTTTTTCCATAAATTCCGGATTGTTGTAAAGAAATTTATCTAAATTTAAATTACCAATATTACAACGACCATTTCCTGTTGCCTTAACCTTTTTTCCTACTTCTTTCATTTTTTCTAAAATAACCACATCTAGATGTGGATTATTTCTTTTTATTAAAATAGAAGAAGCAAGGCCACTAGCTCCAGCGCCAAGAATTAGTACATCAATCATTTCATCACGCTCTCCAAGTAATTTTTAATCATGGAAAATAATAACTTATTACCAACTGCTGATGGATGAATACCATCAATGGCATAATCTGTCCCCAACTTATTTAAAAAGCCATTGGTTTCCAAATAATCAATATGGTGCTTTTTCGCATATTCTCTTGTTAAATCAATTTTTGGTAAAAAAACAATATCATAATTCTTTTTTGCAATAATAAATGGTTCAATTACACAAACTTTTATATTATTACTGATTGCTTTATTAATTATTTTTTCAAAATCATCAAGTAAGCCCTTATCATCAATTAATTTATCCTCATATAGTTCCCTTGTCGCATCATTTGTTGAAATCGAGTAAAACAGTAAATCTGGTTTTAAACTTGTTACTTCCTCAATTCTTTCTAGATGCTCTTTAACTATCTCTCCATTAACCCCTAAGTTGTAAATTTCTAGATTTAGATTATGCTCTTTTCCATAGTCATCTAGTAATTTTATAAAACCGTTTCCCAATGATTTCGGATCGTTTTGATCACGGTTTTGGGCAAAAACGGACGAACCTAAAAAAACAATTCTCATATAATAACCTCAATTCATTAACATTGTATATTTTTTTTATTGTTTTGTAAAGTTTAACCTAGATTATTTTTTGATTATTCTATATAATTATTCTGGTGATATTCATGGATGAAAATTTATTAAAAAGAATTAAAGATATTTTGTCACAAACAAATAAAAGAGGTTTTTATCTAACCAACTTTTTAACAAGTGAGGAACAAGATCTGTTTGAAAAAGCAGTAGTTCATGAAAATATTAATTTAACATTTTCAGGTGGATATCCAAATGCAGAATATAAAAGAGCTTATTTATCTTTAACAGATGAAACACCTGATTTTGAAATAGCAATTTTTAAAATCAACTATAATCCTAAATTTTTAGAAGTTACCCATAGAAATGTTTTAGGAACGCTTATGTCTTTAGGAATTAAAAGGGAGATGATTGGCGATATTATCATTAGTGATAATGCCTACTTCCTAGTTTGTAACAGCTTAAAAGAGTTTATTATAGATAACTTTAAAGAAATAAATTTTAAACCAATTTCACTTGTTGAAATAGAGGAAATTGAAGAAATTAAAGATAACGCTGAGGAAATTAACATTTTCATCAATTCTATGCGGATTGATCTAATCATTGCTAAAACTTATTTTATGTCACGTGATTTGGTTAAAGAGTTTATAAATAGTGAGTTTGTTAAGTTAAATCATGAATTAATCAAAGATGGCTCAAAAATTGCAAAAGAAAACGACCTAATCTCTGTTAGGAAAAAAGGCCGTATAAAATTAATTAGTGTTTTAGGAAAATCAAAAAGCGGAAATCTAATTTTGAAAGTTACAAAGACAAAGTAGATTTACTGTTTTTTTTATAAACTGAATCCACCAAATACTAATCCCACAATTACTAAAATTGCTAAAATAAAATAAGTAATTCGCCATGCTTTTTTTAGACCCCTAGCAAAACTCCAAGCTGAATAAAGCACAACTATTACTAAACATACATCGCCAATGATTGATAACAACCCATTACCAATATCTAGACCATGTAAGATAAAACATACACCTGAAATTAACAGGGCAACAAATGACAATAAACCAACTAAATTTTCATTACTTTTTCTTTTACTCATAGTTTTCTCCTACACCTTATTTTTTAATATAATTATATTCTTAATTTAAGTAAATCTCAATAATATTTTTGCTTAAAAGTAAATTATCTTTTACTAAAGCTTTTTTACCATAAATATTTGAAGTTGTTTCTAATAACTCTTGGTTATTTAAAATTACCTTAAATTCTTTGTGGTTTGGATAATAAATTATATGTAATTACTTTTCTTTATAAGCATAAATTACTTTATTATTTTCTTTATTTAAAAGTGATGATAAAACTAAACTATCATTAATGATATTAAAACCTAAATCTTTTTTAACAAAGTCTTTGATTTTATTTGGGTTAATCACTTGTAAGCCTTGATATACACGTTTCCCATTACCTAAGTTAGCCATTGCTTCAACAATATATCTTATATTGGCATGAACATATTGTAAAGATATTTATCTACCAAAGTTACTAGCTGTTTTTACTCTGTTAAAGAACGTTTTTTTACCATCATCATACTTAGCAAGAAATCCTTTATAATTTATAAAAACAATAACTAATTTATTTTTTGAATTAGAAGATTTATATCGTCATCTAATACTTCTTTAATCTTGCTCATTGATAATTCATTTGAACAGGCAAAATCACTATCAAGAGTTATTAAGCTTGAAGCAATTCCCACTTTTATTTTTTCATCAAAGCCTTTTTGAATGGCAGAAACATAACCAGAAAGCAAGGCATCCCCTGCTCCATTTGAACTTTTAGGTGTTACAATTTTATGTCTTATATAAAATAAGCCTTCCTTACCACGGTATACAAGCCCATCTTTTCCATTGCTTATTAAAACTTCTTTTATGCCAAAATTATAGAATAAATTAGCCATAAAAAACGGTTCATATTCTCCTAAAATTGCTTGTGCTTCAAGAACATTAGTTTTTAATAGTGATATATTTTTTAAATAATTCTTAATTTTTAAAGCTTTCGTACAAGAAATTGTATCCACAACCTTATAGTTATTTAAACTACATAGATAATCAATAATTTCTTCTTTTAGGTTTGCTTCGAAAATAATAATGTCATCTTCATTTATTGGAATATCTTTAATCATTTTTAAATCCATTTTATTAATGCTTTCCATCGAAGATATTCCTAAGTATAAATCATTATTATCATCCATCAAATTTAAGTAACATGAAGGAGAATCATCAACGAAGATCGAATAATTTAAGTTAACACCTAAATCTAAAAGCTGATTATACATTGTTTTACTAATTGCATCATTACTAAAGACACTGATAAAATAAACATCATTAACAAGTCTACTTAAATTTTCAGTAATATTTCTCCCAACCCCGCCATAAGAAAAGTTCATTTTGCCAACATTGGAATCACGTAAATTTATTTTATTTAAAACTTTAGCATTAATATCAATATTTGCTCCACCAAAAATTAAATATCTCATTAACTTCACCCCATATTTGATTCATATTATAGACTATTTGTCTTAATATGTCATTATATTTTAAAAAACTAAGTAAAATAATTAGACTTTAATCTTTATTTAAAATATGCACCATAGCTTCTTAGTTTATCTCTAAGTTTATTAGTGTCAATACTATGAACATCATTATTATTGTTTAATGCAAATGAAGATGCGGTACCAGCAGCTTCACCCGTTACTAAGCATACGCCCATTACTCGTATTGATCCTTGAGCCATTCTATCAGCAGATATCGCTTTACCAGCCACTAGAACATTTTTTAAGCCCTTTGGTGTTAAAGTTCTATAAGGTATACCAAATGATTCCCCAACGCCATAATGAGCATATTTACCACTAGGTTTTGCCGCATTGGCATTGCCATGTACATCAATTGGATATGATGAACGGCCAATTTCATCATTAAATATTCTTCTTTCGGCATAATCATCGAGATTTAAAATATAATCACCGATAATTCTTCTTGATTCTCTAATTCCTAGTGATGGAGCTGTTTCCACCAAAAACGAATCTTTAAATGCTTCTGGTAAATATTCTTTTAAAGCTTCATGATATTGACGAGCAGTTTCTCTACCTTTAATCATTCCTTTTGAATATTCAATTGGATTAGTCACATCCACATTAGGAACATGACCTGCATTAAAGCTTAAAGTGTTGGGGCCAACAAGACCAGCACATACATGACCATCAATTAATGGATATTTTTTATCCGCAATAATTTTATGGATAATACTGTTAGGGTTAGAACCATGAAGATTACCAAATTTATAATATTCAGAAATATTAACATTAGAAATAACAAAACATAACGTTGATGGTTGGATTAATTTTTCATCTTTATTAGTTTCTAGTCCTGCCATTGCTACTAAATCGGCATCCCCAGTTGTATCAATAAAGATCTTGGCATTATAAACCTGTAAACCTTGTTTGTTATTGATAATTATTCCTTTTATTTCATCGTTTTCTTTTATGCAATCACAAAGTGTTGTATTAAATAGAATATCAACATTATATTCTTTCAATAAGTTATCATATACTCTTTTTAATGCTTCTGAATCAATTGGTACACCATCAATCCTATCTTCTGAAACATTTATAACATTCTTTTTTGATTCTCTTAAAACTTTTTCAGCTAATGAACGATAAATAATTTTTTCTTTATCAGAAAAATGACACCATATTGATACAAGACCAATGGTTCCCATCCCCCCTAAAGTTGATGTTGACTCAATTAATAATGTTTTACTACCTTCTCTTCCTGCTGCAGCAGCGGCAGCAACACCTGAAGGTCCACCACCAATAACGATGACATCATAAACGTTATTGGTTATAAGTTCTTTAATATATGTATACATTCTTTCCTCGTTTCTTCATTACAGTAAATATACTATCTGCAAATTCACAAAAATTTTCTTTATTAAATAAGACCAATCTATAAATTGGTCGTTATTGTCCTTTTTAGTAATGATAATCTGTAATCTTTACCTTAAACTAATTACAAATGGTAAAGCAGGAATTTTTTCACTATTTGCTAAGTTACTTTCTTCATTTCTTGAAAAGTTACTGTATGCAAATTTTAATACATTAGCGGTATTTACATTTGTTATTCTAATCTGATTTTTGCTAATGATTTCCGCTTTAACACTAACTCTTTCTTTGTTATTTAAGATTACTTCAACAGTTGTGATACCTTCACTAGAATTTTTAAAAGTTAAAAGGCCATCACCAACATTTTTTAAGGTAATTGTAATAGAATTTTGATCATATTCATGTGTATCATAAATAGGGGCTAAATATCTATCATCTTTAGCATAACAGAAGCTATAAATAATTTGACCAGTTCTTTTTCCTACCGGCTTTTTACACACTGGATGTAAAAGAGATGTATAGGCAAATTGTGACTTTTCTACATTCCATTTAAGACTTATGTCATAAATAGGAATAATCGTCACGTGTTCTTGATATTTCTTATCTAAGGCCACGTTTATTTGTGCTTGCCTATGTTGAGCGAAGCCCAAAACGTTATATTTTTTTTCTGATGGTCCAAGTATATAATCTACCCCATCATATGGATGGAGCTCTATTAATCCAAAATAAAGCAAGTCATCATTCTTATTAAATCCTCTACTATAACTATCAATTAATTCTCTAAGTGAATAAATCATTGGATCATAGTATGGATCATTTTCACCTTGATAAAAGATAATACCCTTAATACTTTTTTTCATCAAAGGTGCCACTCTTCTATTAAATAGAGCTGAAACCTGATTATAATTTTTTTTGTCAAAAGTATTCCATTTATCATCATCAAGTGAATAATTTTTACTTAATACAAAATTTTTAATGTGCTCATTTTTAAGTACTATATCCCTATCTAACCAGGCATGAATACTACTTCCGCCCTTTTGGGTATTGATAATTGCTAAAGGAACATGATTAGATTCACTATTAAGCCTATTAAATAATTCATAAGCAAAAGTGTAACCAACAGCGCTACAAGTTGCAATATTTTCGCCACTATCAGCTTTTTTCCATATTCCACCTTTAACATCATAGTCTTTTAAATATGGATATTCCTCAGCATTTAAAGATTCATCTTGGTAAAAGATGCGAATAAATTTTTCATTGGCTAATGCCATTGTAACTAATCCCTCATCCATTTCCTTTACTCTAATTCCCATGTTTGATTGACCAGCAAGAACCCACACTTCACCAATTAATATATCCTTAACAACTTCCGTATTAACTGTATCAGAAACAGTTAAGGTATAGGTATTAAATGATGAAGTGAGTGCTGGAAGTTTAATCATCCATTCGTGTGTTTCATCAACTAAAGTGTAACCTTCATAACTTATATTTTCATCACTATCAGAGGTAAGTTTAACTAAAATAATTGTGCCTTCTTGGGCTAAACCAAATATTTCAATTTCTTTATCTGATTGAAAGACTACATGATCAGATATTAAACTATGTAATATAAATTTTTTATTTGGTTTTATAAACTTAATTCCTTCTATATTAAAATTATTTAACATTTTCCCCCTCCTAAGTTTTTTATTTTAAATCTACTACAAAGGGAATAACCGGTATTTTTTCACTACTTGCTAAATTACTTTCTTCATTTCTTGAAAAATTACTATAAGAAAACGCCTGGATGGTACTTGTATCAATTCCTGTAATAATAATTTGAGTAGGATTTAAAATAACACAATTGGCATTTACTCTTTTTCCTGAAGTTAAAATAACCTCAACTGTTGTAACGCCTTTATCTGAATCCTTAAAAGTACATAAACCTTTACCAGTATTTTTTAAAGTAATTGTAATTGAATTATCATCATATGTATGAGATTCATAAATAGGGGCTAAATAGCGATTATTTTTAGCATAACAAAAGCTATACATTATTTTAGCTGTTCTTTCACCAACTGGTTTTTTAACAACCGGATGGATCACAGATTGTGATGAAAACTGAGTTTTTGGAACATCCCAATGTAAGTCCACATCATAAATTGGCACTAGTTGAACATGATCTTTATATTTCTCATCTAATGCAATCTCAAACTGGGCTTTCCTGTGATTCGCATAACCTAAAGATGTGTAATTCTTTGTTGATGGACCAAGTCTATAGTCTGTTCCATCATATGGATGAAGCTGGATTAAAGCAAAATATAATAATTCATCATTTTTATTGAAGCCTTTACTCCAAGAATCCATTAATTCTCTTACAGTATAAATAGTTGGATCATAAAGTGGATCATTTTCACCTTGATACCAAATGACTCCTTTGATGTTTGTTTTCATTAAAGGTGCGACTCTTTGATTATATAAAGCAGAAACTTGATTATAATTCTTACTACCAAAAGTATTCCATTCAGTCTGATCAAGACTATAACCTTTTGTTAAAACAAAGTTTTTAATTGGATCAGTTTTAAGTACCGATTCACGAGGTAACCAAGAATGAATACTTGAACCGCCTTTTTGCGTGTTGATAATCGCAACTGGAACTTCTTTATTAGCTGCAAAGAACTGATAAAATAGTTCATAGGCAAAAGTGTAAGCAACCGCACTACATGTCGCGATATTTGAGCCATTATCTGCAACTTTCCATACGCCTTCTTTTACATCATAGGCAGGATCAATTGGATAAAGATCTGCATTTCCTGCGTCTTTTTGATAAAAAATGCGTATGTATGATTCTTGAGCATTTTTCATAACTTCTGATCCTTCATCCATTTCTTTAACTCTGATGCCCATGTTTGATTGACCTGATGCAACCCATACTTCACCAATCAAACAATCTGTAATATATGATTCATTAACAGTATCAGAAATAGTTAAAGTATAAGAATCGAAGGAAGCTTCTAGAGCTTCTAGTGAGATACTCCACTCATTAGAAGAGTTTACTACTGTAAATCCTTTATAACTAACACTTTTATCACTATCTTTAGTTAACTTAACTAAGATAATTGTTCCTTCTTCTGCTTTACCAAATATTTCAATTGGCTTTTCTGCTTGGAATACAGCATGATTTGCTATTAAACTATGTAAGGTAAACTTTTTAGTTGGTGTTTTATAATTAACACCAGTTAAATCAAATTCTTCTTTAATATTTTTAATTTCATCTTTAGTTGAATTTGATGCATTAGTTGTTTTACTAGTTGTTGTCTTAGTTTTGGAAACCACTTCTGTTTTAATGCTAGTTGTGATAGTAGATGTTTTAGAAGTAGTATTTGCTAAAGTTCCACTTTTTTTTGTTGTTACTTTACTACATCCAAAACACATTAATAATAATATTAAAGCTAGTAATCTCTTTTTCATTTTTATTCTCCTGTGATTCCTGTTGAATCAACACTTTCAACAAAGTATTTTTGTAAGAAGAAATATACAACAAGAAGAGGAAAGATTGAAATTAATGTACCAGCTAAAGTAACTGGTTCATTAGCTTTAATCTGCATTTCTGATACTTCTTCTAATTGTAAATATGAATTTTCAAAGATATTTAACATCTGAATTAATGTTCTTGTTTTCGAATCAGATTGAGCTAAGAAATATGAGGCATGATATAAATCATTCCAGTACCATACAAAGCTGAATGCAATACAAATAATAAAAGGTTGAAGTGATAATTTTAAACCAACTTCATAAAATACTTTGATTTCACTTGCTCCATCAATAAATGCTGCTTCATCAAGTGCCTTAGGTATCATATTAAAGAAGCTATAAAAAATCAAAATGTAAATTGTGGAGAATAATCCCTGCCCAAACGTCGCCGGTAAAATAAAAGTCCAAAGTGTCCCAAGTAATCCTAGTTTTTTAAACCAAGCAAACTGCGGTAAAATCGTTATTTGCGATGGTACAATATAAACTAAGATCAAAATAACAAATAAAACATTTTTACCTGGAAACTTAAATCTTGAGAATCCATAGCCAATAAGACATGATGAAACTGTTGATAATACAGCTGGAATCAACACAACCTTTAGAGAATCCCATAAAGCTTTTGGCAAACCTAAAGCTTTGATAGCTAAACGGTAATTATCTAAATATAGGTGACTTGGAATCCAACTAATCTGTGAATCTAGTAAATCATCTAAATCCATTAAACTCATCGAAATCATATAAATGATTGGGTATAAGAAAATAAATCCTAAAGCTAAAACTATGACATAAAGTAAGATGTTAAAGATTTTTCCTTCTTTAACCCCGTTACCAAATAAAAATGTTTTAACTTTCACCATGAAATTTTTATATTCTGCTTTTTCTTTAAGTTCTTTTATTTTCATTCTGTCACCTCAACTGTCTTAGGTACATCACGATACATCTTAACTTCTTTAATTTTTCGTCTTTTAAGTCCACCAATATTTAAGATTAAAAGAATTATAGCAAGGACAATGATTGTCACAAGGAAATAAATCCATGTTAGTGTATTACAATATCCATACTTATCATTAATATTTTTACTATTAATATAGCCTAGTACAGCATTATTAGAGAAGGTTGATAAAGATACAACTGTATAAATTACGTTAATGTTAATTAATGGTTTTAATGAAGGTAGAGTAATTTTCCAAAACATTTCCCATTTAGATGCTCCATCAACCTTAGCTGCTTCAAAAATGTTAACGTTAATTTTTTGAAGTCCGGCTAAGAAGATTAAAACAGGCACACCTGTAAACCATAAAATGACCACAATTCGCCCAAATACAGTATTAATAATTGTGGTAAAAAACTCAGGTAGACTGCTTTGTAAGGAGCCAATTAAACCTGTTGACTCACCACTCATAAGGATGCTAGTGGCCCCTTCATTCGTTAATCTTTTTAAAACTGGTCCACTTGAAATTATTACTGGCAAAAAGTACACAGTACGCCAGAAACCTCGCAAGAAGAATTTTTTATTTAAGATAACAGCTATAATAACAGAAAAAACTATTACAGCTACTAAAGTAATTAACATACTCTTAAAATATGTAATCATTGATTCAACAAAAGATACATCAGATATGATGGCTTTTCGATAAGTCATGAAACCAATAATACTCTTATTTTCTATACCAAATCTTGTTACTTTGGCATCAGTTAAACTATAGAAAAATGATTGACAGATAGGTATTAAAGTGAAAATAATAAACCCAATAATCCATATTCCTGTAAATAAATAGCCAAATAGCCATTCACGCTTTTTTTGTGATAGTTTCATTATTTATCACCACCAATTAATAAGTAATCAACAGGATTAATAAGCGTACCATTATAATTAATTGCTTCGGTAGTATAGTTAAAAATAATTTTTACCCCATTACTATAATCTGATTCAACAACACCTTTTTGTCTAACAAGTCTTGATGTAATATGAGCACCACTTATTTCCTCAAAACCACCTTTAACTTTTTGGTTCATCCTTAAAATGTTATCTTTCCAGTTCTTATAAATTGTTGAATATAAATTCCATGAATTAGTAAACTTTAATTTATAAGTCGAATCATTAGTTAGAATATAAGATGGATTGATGCCAAAATCAAGATATAATAATGCTAGTTCTTCTTGGTTAGTTGAAAGATTAGTTAATGGTGAATAAAGATCCATTGTATCATGTAAGACAATACTTAAGAATGGAATAGTATCATCAAAAATGGTAATCTGAAGATTATAAATTGGATAATCTAAATAATTATCAGTTTGATTTAACAAATAGTAATTTGGTTGATAAACCGAAGTTTTAATATTTTTTTCATTTAAGACAATTAATGTTTCATTAAATAATGAAGCAGTTTTACTTCTACTATTTAAGACATTATCATCATTATATGAGAATAACATATAGCCAATAGAATCAAGAGCTAAACTATCAATAGACAATTTACTATATTCTTTAGCATCCTCTTTAGCAAATTCAAGTGATTTAAATGGATATAAATAATATTCATCTTTATACATATAACTATCAATTGTTGTTTTTAATTTTAACTTATGATAGCCTCTTGCAAAATCGCTTGATTCATTACTTCTTTTACTTGAAGAATATGTTTTTAAGTAATCATTATAATAGATGACTTGAATGTTATTTTCCGTACAATACTCTTCTAATTCATTAAAGTCATTTTTTGTACCTACTTTGGACTCATATCTAATCTTATAAGGTGTCATTCCACTTAATCCACCTTTGGCCCATCCTTTTAAAACAATATTATTAATTTTTCCACCACTAGTAATATAATCTTGGATAATTTCTTTTACTTCTTTAACTTTTGTAACTGCGAATGTTCTATTACCAAATAGACCAGACTCTGATTCAGAAAGTAAGAATTCAAAACTCATGCCATAGTTAGTTTCTTTTTCCTCTAAGATGTTATTATTAATTAAATATTCACGATATTTATTAGCAATTCCAACATATGAAGCATCATTTCCACCTACAAACTGATAAACAAAATGAATATTATCCGTACTTTTTTTATCTTCAATCACATTAATACCACCACCAGATTCTGATTCCGATAAACTGGTTGGGTAAATATATGACTCTCTAAAGATAAACTTATTAGTTATATAGTTGTAAGAAATATTTGATGCTCCTGATGGATTAAAGATTAAATTGGCATTTTTGTCGCCTTCAATAATATGGCAAAAATATCCATCTTGATTAATTCCATGAACATTTCCATAGAAAGGTAAAGTATATTGTGAAAAATTGTTTGTTTGACCATTTTTTAGTCCAATATTCCCACCATAATACTTTGCGTTATACATTGGTTGAAGCTCGTCACCGTTATCCTTAAAGCGGTATAAAGCACCAGTTCCATCTGGTAAAATGAAATATCCTGGAACTAAATCCTCGCACGTTGCTCCAAATGTTGGGAAAACTGTAATAGAAGCTAACTTGCTATTTCCATACTCTTCTATTTGGTTATTAGGAATATAAACATGTAATCCATCTTCTTTTAAAGTTACATCCATCGCAAAGCGAATTTTAGCAATTAGGAAATCAATAAAAAGTGTAACTTTAGCATTTGCATTATCTGGATATGACTCAACTGAAGCCATGTATTTTCTACCAACACCAATTTTATTAGTGTAGTAATTCGTATTATGTTCTGTTAAATTATTACTTAATTTTTTTGTTTCTTCATTATATGAATAAAACTCAATTAAGGCAATCGAAGTTAAACGCGCATTAACTGCTTCTGAGTTATCTGGCGATGTCTCATAGAAGGCACTTGACCAAATATAACCAGTCTCAATATTCTTTATTTTAAAGATTTGGGTTTTTGAATCAAAGTACATTTCTAATTTATCATTTTTAGAAATTAACTTGTCATCTTTATAAATCTCGTTATAAAAAATTGTTTCTACCCCAGTAGATGATATTTCAATATTTTTACTATCATCTCTTATACTTAAATCATCAACTTGAGTATAACGGTTAGAATTATAAATCTCATTGCCAAAAATTGATGGCTTAACATTATAAATACTATCTTTAATTTCTTTTAGAGTTGTTGCTTTAACCGCAACCATAGGAATTAAAACAAGCAATATAACAATTACTAATTTTTTTATTATACTTTTAGCCACGAGCAAACACCTCCTTAATGATTTGTCCAACAAAGTCGATAATTCTACCTAAAACATTATTTAATAGTAAAATTGCTACAGCAAATACAGCAAAAGCAAATAGTGTCAGTAATATATTACCAATTGTTCCCCAGAACGAATAGTTATGTAAATCTTTAACCATAATGAAGATTAGAAGAAATACCCATGCAATGGTTATTGTGTTAATTAATTGATAAATGAAAGCTTCATTTTGTGTTAAGAAATTACTTAAAATCGTACCAATTGGCGTTAGAATGATATAAGGGATTAAGCAACAAGCTGAGGCCTTTACAACTTGCATAAACTTACCTTGGCCATCAGTTATTGTTGCGATCATATAGTTAGCGATAATAAATAACGCAATTGGAGCTGCTGTATTAAACATTTCCTGGAATAACGAGATGAACTGTGTTTCAGCATTAGAAAATGAAGGTCCAGTAAAATAGATTTTTAAGATCATCATGATAAATGCTAAAACATATAAAATCATTGCGGTTTTCAAAGAAATTCCTCGATTTCTTTGAATATCTTGCATTACATCAGTTGGTTTTTTTCTAATTTTTAAAGCAAATGTTATTTCACTAACAAGCGGCCTATTATAGATTTTATCTTTTAATGGTTTTATCTTATTTTGAACTTTCTTTTTAAATAATTTTGAATAAATAAATCCAATTAAAACTAAAACGCCAATAATAATAAAGATTGTTGTTAAATTATTAACTAGCCATTCATTTCTTACTTCCCAGTACGCATTAGAATAACCCTTCATATCGCCAATCATTTTAAAACGTTCCATCGCTTCTTCCATATTACCTTCTTTAAAGTAAGCTTGGCCAATACCTTTATGAGCAAGATCAAACATATAGTTGTATTCTAAGACTTTTTCCCATGGTCCTTTCGATTCAACATATAAACCTTGTTGATATAAATCTAATGCTTCATGAACTAATGTTGAAAATTCCGTTGGCATAAATACATGAAGTTCATTATTTTTTGAGTCAATAACATAAATATAATAATTTTTATCGACAACGATTCCTGATGCAGTATTTAATAAACCTTTATAAATACCGATGTTATCTTTTCCACCGAAGTTAAAAAGCAAATTGCCATCAGTATCATATTCATAAATCATACCGTTATCGTCAATTGTATACATATTACCAATTGGTCCAACCGTAATATCACTAAAAGTAAGTGATGTTCGCATTAATTTTGATATTTTATTAGTGCCACCAATATTTAACTTTCTAATAGCGTTATTTTCTGTACCACGAGTAATTGTATAAATTAAACCATCGTCATCAATTGAGACATTATAAGGTGTTAAAGGAATTACTTTAAAATATTGACTAACAATTTCTTTAGGGAAAATTGATTTAATTAACTTTTGACGCATAGTAATTTGTGAATTATTAGCACCAAAATATCCTAGAAATTCCCCATATTTATTAATTTGGATTAAACCGTTATAGTTACCATTACTTACAATATATAAGTTACCTCTTTTATCTACAACAACCTTCTGAGGACTATATGATGTTTCTGTTCCAAATAAAATGCTTGTTGGCTTTTCATATTTTTGTTTAAAATTTCCATCCTTATCAAACATGAAAACAGCTTTGGCATTAGGATCAGCAACGTAGATATCAAAGTTATCCGTAACATAAACACCAGTTGGCTTAATAAATTTTTCATATCTGATGCTTCTTACATTCGTGATGCCTTTTTCAATAATTAGGATTCGTTTATTTCCGGCATCCGCAATATATAAAGTATCATTTTTATCTAAGAAAATATCACTTGGTTCAGATAACTTCTCTCCTAAGAAGTCATTATAAACACTTAAAGCAATATACGCATCCTGAGTTGGAATTAATCTTCCCCTTGAATCTTCAGTATAAGTAGTATATGGTACCCCACTTTCAGCCTTTACAGTTAAATTAAATCCAAGAATGAGTCCTGCTAGTAAGACAATTAATATTCTTTTAAACTTTTTCATTTTACTTAATACCAGAATGAGCCATTGTATCCATAACCTTATTTTGAATCAAAACAAAAATAATTAAGTTAGGAACAAACATAATAAATGTTGCGGCCGCTTCCATTCCTTTCCCTGCCACAGTACTTCCGGCAGAAATTGTTGATAAGAAGAATGCTAAAGTTTTTTTCGATTCACTATCAATATATAAGTTTGACGCTGTTTCACTATTCCAGAATTCTTGGAAAGCAAGAATTGCGACAGTTGCTAAAGCTGGTTTAATAATAGGAATAACAATTTTAAAGAAAACTTGAAAATCAGTTGCTCCATCCATTTTAGCTGCTTCTATAAGTTCATTTGGAACTTGATCGACATTTTGTTTAATTAAGAATAAACCAACCGGCATTGCAAGTGCAGGAATTATCTGCGCCCAAAAGCTATTGTAAAAACCAATTTTCGTAATTATAATAAAACGAGGAATTGTTACGGCAATTGGTACAAACATTAATGCCATTTGATTTATTTTAAATAAGGCCTTTTTTCCTCTAAAGTTTAGTTTTGATAAACCAAATCCTGTCATCGCTGTCATAATAAGAGTAAGTGTCACACCTAATATTGTAGTAACTATTGTATTAAATAAATATCTAGTAAAAGGCACACCTGATGAAGATGATTGTCGAAATAGGTTAGTAAAGTTCCTAAGTGTTGGTTTAATAACAAAAAACTTTGGCGGATAAGCAAATAGTTCATCTGCTGGTTTAAAGGCGTTATTTAAAATATAAATAATTGGTAAAGCCATAAAAAGACAAATAGGTATTAAATAAAGTAAAAATTTGACTTGTGAAAGTGAGAAGTGTGATGGATTTATTTTTGTACCTTTAAAATTAGCCATATATCTCACCTAATCCCTTTCTGTTAAATACTTTGTTGCTACTTTAGAAAATACTAAGATTATTAAAAGTAAAACAACTGATAAGGCAGCGGCATAACCCATTTCATATCTAATAAAGCCATAATCATCAATATGATTGATAATTAATTGTCCAGCATATTGTGGCGTTGGGTTAGAGCCTGATAGTTGCACTCCAATGGCCCCGGATTTAAACGTACTTACAATCGCCATAACGGCCCCAAATAACATCTGTGGTTTCATTGAAGGAATAGTTACATAGAAAATTTCTTGAGCTTTGTTCTTGATTCCATCAATATACGCAGCTTCAAAGATTTCCTGATTAATATTCAAAATACCTGATAACATCGCTAAGAATCCAACGCCCATCGATCCCCATAAAGATACGATAATCATAATGAGCATTAAATATTTTGTTGACTGTAACCACTGAACCGGGTTTTCAATCAACCCTAGATTAATTAAAAAATTATTTAAATAACCAGTCACATCACCACTAAAAAATACTTTCCAAATAACTGCCATTGTAACACCTGAAACCATTGATGGTGAATAAATAACAATTGCCATAACGGTTCTAATTTTATGAGTTACTTGTGCCAAACTCCATGCTAAGAAGAATCCTAGTAAATATCCACCAGGTCCTACACAGATAGCAAATTTAAGCGTGTTTGGTAAAACATTTTGCATAAATATTGCATCCTTAGTTAGGATGTTAACATAGTTTTTAAATCCAACAAATGATGGAACTTGAATTGTATTAAAATAAGTAAATGATAAATAAATGGCAGCCCCAACACTTAAAACAATAAAAATAAAGAATAAAACATAGTATGGTCCTAAAAAGGCGATTATTGAAAGAGGAGAAGCACCTTTTAATGTTTTTGATTTAGTCAATTTTTCTTTTAGATTATAGAAAAAATTAGTTTGTTTTACATCTTCCACATTAATCACCCTTTCTTTCCTTCAGCCAATAATCAATATTATCAGCTGTTGGAATTATATAGTCCTTAACTTTTATTCCATCTTTAATATATTTAAATTCTTCTAATTTTCGCTCTAACTCGCGATTAACTGTTATAACAGCAGTTTCTAGCGTATCCCGAATATTTTGGTTGTTTAACGCAATTTTGTTCCATGAGTTTGAGATTTCTCTTTCTAACATATATGAGCCAGGAACACTAGGAGCTTCAGCTGCCCAGTCCCATTGATTTAAAATAATATCTTTATGTTCTTCCGGAATAGATAAAGTTTTGAAAGCTTCTCTATTTGAGGTAAACCAAATAAATTCCTTACCATACATAGTTTGAAGATCAAACGCAAATTGTTCTTGAACTTCGGTTTTAAACCACCATTTAACAAATTCAAATACTTTATTTTGATCACGATCAGTTTTAAACATCATTACACCTGAAGATGATACAGGGGCATAGCGTAAAATTTCACCTGTTGTTTCATCTTGAACGCCAGGATATAAAGCAATTGACCAGTTATTTTTGATTTCTGGAGCAGCAATTAATAACTTAACATAAGTATCGTTACTTGAAATACCAATTGGAATTGTTCCATAACGGAAATGATTGTAAAAGCTTGATACTTGTGCTTGTAAGGCGTAAGTTGTAAATAACTCCGTCATAAGTTTCATTGCCTTAATACCTTCTTCAGAATCAATAACGGTCTTTGTACCATCAGCTGAGTAAAGGCCTGCTCTATTTTGATAATAGAAAGGTAAAGTAAAGGAAAAACTCTTATATGCTGTATCTGATGCTAGTGGTATATAATAGTTCATACCATAATTTTGTAACTCCGGTAAAATAGCTTTAACATCATCCCACGTATTTGGAATACTATCACCAAGTGATAATTTATTTAAAATATCGGTGCGATAAAATGTTAAATAAAAGCTTTGAACTTCTGGCAAGCCATAAACGCCATCATTATAAACGTATGGAATCATTACACCTTTTGAAAAGTTTTTAACAATCTCTTCATAACCTTCAAACTGTCTAAAATCGACGGCAGCTTCTCTTAACGCAAATTCAAATGTCGTTGATGATCCCACACCCATCGCCAGATCTGGTTGACGACCGGCTGCGTTTGCTAGAACAAGTTTATTTGTACTTGGCATTAATGATAGTTTTACTTTAATTCCTGTTTCTTTAGTAAAACCTTCATCAATCATTTGTTGCATTAACTCAACATAAACTCTTGGACGGTTAACCCAAACGTTAATTGCTTCACTATCATTTTCTAGATCGTTATATTCATTGTTTTTAAATGACAAGAAAAATTTCTTAATTTCTTCAAAGAATGTTCTAAAACCACTAGCTTTGGCTTTTGGTAATTTACTATCATTATTTAAATAAATTTTTTCTAACCCTAGTGGTGATGTTGTAAGGTCTAAAATTTGAGTGCTTAAGTATTGTGATATAGAAGATGATCCTTCAGAAAACTTGCTTAATTCTGTAGCAATTGTGTTAGGATCTTCAATAAATTCATCTAGTGTTTCAATTGATAACTTTAAGCTATTTAAATCTGTTGATACATACTCGCTATCATTTAATGAATTAGCATAACGATAAGCATTATCAATGGTATTCCTCATTTTCGTTAATTGTTCCACTAAATCAGGAATTACATCAAGCATTGAATAATCTCTGTCCGCATCAGTTGAAGTACCTGCGGTATATTTTTTTATATCTAAAGCTAAATCATTAATATCCCTAATTACACTTTGTAAAGACTCAATAACTTCCCTATATTTTTCTATACTAACTCTTAAACTAATGCTGTGGGTTCCTTTAGAAAAATAAAAAGCTACATTTTCGCCATCAATATTAATGGTTTCATTTTTCCAATTGCTTGTGTATTGAAAAGAATAATCCTGAAGTTCTTTAAACAATAACTCATCATCCACTAATATTTCTCTAAATGCTGGCATATCTAAATTTGTATTTTGAATGTACTTAAATGTTAAATAATAATAACCTGATTCTGGCACATTAAATTCCCAAGAAATGCTTTGTCCTGGTGAATTGAAGGTTGCTGAATCAATGGAATTTAGGAATTTTTTACTTGTTTTATATGGAGTTGAATTAGCATTAGTATCACTTGAAAGCTTTGTTGATGGATCACTCTTATATGAATAATATTCTGATTCAAGAGTAATAGTATTTTTAGCTAATTCAACATTGCTTTGGTTTTCTTTATACTCTGAATAAGAAATAGTTTCAATAGGCTTTAGAATACTAATATCTTTTATAATAATGTTATCTGATAGTGATTTAATAGTAAATTCAATTTCTTCACCATCTAAATAAAACATTAAAGGATTAATATGGTAATAGCTACTATCATAAACATAAGTATCCTTAAATTCACTAATAATTTCGGTGTTTGGTTGTAGGTCATTCCCATAACGGTCACTTGAAAAATTAAATTCATTTTGAATAGCACCTATCTTTTTATATGAATCCTTAACCTGCCATTTAATTGGTAGATTAACTGATCTTAATTCATAATATAGATATTCGCCATTAACTAAAATTGCAAGTTTGATAGGTAAAATATCATTACCATCATACATGAAATTTATAGATAGATTATACATTCCTGCCTGATAATTAGAAAACTTTACCTTAAGTTGTTCTTTGTTATTTATTTTAACTGCTTCATCGTCAATAACTTCTAGATTATTATTAAACACAAAGTCTTTATAATTAACTGTTTTATTTGTTGTTCCAGAAGCTTTTGACGTTAAGCTTCGCAAATATTCACTATAACTTGGTTCCAAAATATTATCGTTTTTGTAATATGGCGTATGATATGATAACTCATCAACTTTTTCTTTGGCCACAAGACCTCTAACGATAAAAAATAAAGTCAACGCAAGCACAACACATAACCAGGATGTAATCTTTTTATGTTTGTGAATAAAGGATTTCATATTTACCTCCTACTTGATATACGCTCCACGTTCTATCAAGATTTTTCTTAGTTTTTCTACATCAATTTTATGCATATTAATACTTTCATTTTCAAGCGCTACTGCGGCAGCTAATCCAGCAGCTTCTCCGGTTACAAAGCATGTTGGCATAACTCTTACAGAACCTTGAACAGCGCGATCGGTAGAAATTGATCTACCACATACAACAACGTTATCTAGACTTTTTGGTACAAGTGAACGATAAGGAATACCGTGTGATTCGCCTTTACCATATCGATGAACCTCTTCATATGGTTTAGGAATTAAGCCTTCTTTTTCAAGTTCCATTTCCTTAACGGTTCTATGAATGTCGATATAATATGAATTACGACCTATTTCATCTTCAAATGTTCTTCTAGCTTCATAATCCTCAACTGTTAGAACATAATCTCCTTCGATTCTTCTTGAATCTCTAATACCAAGTGCTGGAGCGGTCTCGACTAAATAATTATCTTTAAAAGCTTGAGGATAGTATTCTTTTAAAGCCATTGAATACTCATGCGCTTTAATACGTCCTTCCATTAAGGCTTTAGAAATAGATTTAGGGTCTAGCGGATTAACCTCTAGAATATGTCCAGCATTAAACCCAAGTGTACCAGGACCAATGATGTTGTTGCAGAAATGACTTGAATCAATGTTGGGATACTTAGGATCTTTAACAATATCATGAATAAAACAATTTTTATTGTCATTATGCATTATGCCATAAGCTTTATATGCTTCTATGTCAATATTACTTAAGATAAAACAATGAGTAGCTGATTGATTTCCTTCATTTTTCAAGAAAGAACCACCAGCAAAATATACTAAGTCAGCATCAGCGGAAGCATCAACGTATACTTTAGCTTTATATGCTTCTAGACCTTTTTTTGATGCAGTGTATAAGCAATCAATATTTCTTTCATCAGTTAAGTCAACACCAGTAACAAATGTATTAAATAATACATCAACGTTACTATTCATGACTAATTTATCACAAACAAGTTTAAACTGTTCCTTATTAATTGGTACCCAGTCAAGACGTTTTGGATCAACGAAAGGAACTCCTTCTTTAGCCAAGTTAAAAATTTCTTCAGCAATACTTTTATAAATAATTTTTTCTTTGTCAGAAAAAGGACACCAAGCAGGAACTAGGCCAATTGTGGCCATTCCACCTAAAGAGCCTGATGCTTCAATAAGCAAAACTTTTTTTCCTTGTCTTGCACAAGATATGGATGCAGCGACCCCTGATGGTCCACCGCCGACTACAATTACTTCATACTCTTCGTTTAAATTAACCTCGCGGTTGATACTATGCGTTTTCAGGAAAATCGCCTCCTCTTGTTAAAATAATTTTTCTAACCTCTTCACCATTAATTTCTTTATTGTTAAGATTGTTTTTAACCATTAATGATGCCCCGATTCCTGCTGCTTCTCCCATTGCACGACAAGTGTGTTGAACACGAGCTGATGATTGAGCTCCAAAATCAAATCCACTTGAACGACCAGCAACAATTAAGTTATTAATAGTCTTAGGAATTAAAGTTCTAAAAGGAATCTCATAATATCTTTCTGAAATAGGAAGACTTAAATCATATTCTAGTTTCATTTCTTTAGCGCCATGAATATCTACTGGATAGTTTGAAAATGCTATACCATCATTAAACTTTTTATAGGCAAATACTTCTTCAATGGTCAATGTATATAATGCATCTAACGCTACACTTTGTCTAACCCCAACCATTGAAGCAATATTAGACACAGTCGCATCTTCGCAACCTTTAAAATATTTACGAACAAATGTTGCCATTCTTAAAACTGCTTCATAACCATAATTAACTTTTTTTGACATTTCAAAATCATCAAAAACATTATCTAACACACCTAATTCAGGACAGTTAAAACATAAAGTATTAACTTTTCCAGGCATAGAGAAAGCTTGAAAATGAGATAAATCTAAAGGTAATAAATCGCCATTTTTTACGCCTTCTTCTAGAAGTGGCGCAATATATTGACGTCCTAAACTTAAGAATGGATATTTAAGTCTATATGGTTGCCCTAACTCTTCCATCATTTTTCCTGTTTTATCTAAGTCAACATTATTTAATTCAAATCTTAATGATACAGCTTGATTACGACCGGTTTCTTCATAAACCATGACGTTTGCAGCACCTAATGATAAAGCTACTAAAGCATCACCTGTTGTATCAATATAAGCTTGTGCCTTAAAACCTTGTAATCCAAGTTTTAACGCTACGACTAAATAATCAATCTCATCATCTTTTTTTATTGCGTCAACAAATTTTGCATTGTACAAAACATCAATTCCATATTTTTCAATGATTCTTGCATAGACAATTTTCATTGTCATTGGGAAAAAATAAGTTAAGCTTGTTGATGAATCTGATAAATGTCCATCAATTTCTTGATACATTTCATTGATTTCATAAGAAATACTGCCATGAGCTGTCGCACCATTTACTCTTGCACCCATGATTGGAGTTACAAGCGCATTAGTTTGTGTACCACCAAGAGATGATAATTCTTCAAGAATTAAAACCTTCATACCTTCTTTAGCTGCTGATATAGCTGCGATAACACCTGATGTTCCCCCACCGACAACAATTACGTCATAATTTTTGTTTACTTCAATCTTTTTATTATATGTCATTTTCTTCCACCTCTAAATAAGCTTTATATTTGATTAATACTTTTTGGAGTTCTTTATAGTTAACATCAGTTGTTCTTTCTAGGTTATACTTAACCATAAGTGATGCGGCTGCACCACCAGCTTCACCAATCGCTGCGCTAATAGGTGATACGCGAATTGCCCCTTGAGCTTCAAAAGTCGCGGATATGCATCTACCAACCGTAATAATATTTTCTACA
Organism: Bacillota bacterium; assembly: GCA_023410715.1. Taxonomy (GTDB): domain Bacteria; phylum Bacillota_I; class Bacilli_A; order Izemoplasmatales; family UBA1188; genus JAEYPN01. The sequence continues at coordinate 43,442 of JAEYPN010000014.1, read as the reverse complement.
TCGTTATTGATTATTGAACGATATGGAACGCTATAATATTCCCCATAGTTTAAATGTCTTTTAACTTTCGACCAGTCGACAAACTTATCATGTCCCTCTGGAGGATGAACGTCAATTGGATAGCCTCCATGGCAGATAACATCATAAAACCTATCCTGCTTTAGTAGTTCATTTTCATTTAAAACATGAACACCAATTATTTGACGTGAGCTTCTTACCCCAATTGTTGGGCCACTTGATAATAGATAACTATCTTTGAAACCAGGAATATCTTGTTTTAAAAAAGCTTCTATTTCTCTTACTTGTTTTCTTCCTTCAATTATTGCTTTTGTAATTTCTTCTTCCTTTGTTGCATCAATATCTTTAACTCTAGATATGTTTACATTAATTTCATTTTTATTATTTGTTTCAAATAACAAGACGCACTCTCTTAAGAACGATAACCTTTTATCTACAATCGCTTGATTTATTTCTTTTTCAAACCCGCTAAATGATAATTTACAAGCTTTATCAATTATACTTGGATCATTATTATATTTAGGGAAACGTTCTAAATGTGTTTTTATATAGTTTCTAAGTTGATCAATATCAACATTAGCCATTCGCATATTCATAGTTAGTGGTTGCATTTTATTATCACTAACTCTACCAAGCTGGGTTTTAACCCCAGCTTGATAAGATAAATCCGCATCTCCAGTAGCGTCAATAAACACTTTGGAATAAATGTCTGTGATACCACTTTTATTTAATACTTGAATTTTTGTTAGTTTTTTTTCTGAAACAAACGTCTTTAAAAGCATCGTATTATATAAAATATCACAACCAGCTTCTAAAGCCATCATTTCTAATTCTTGTTTCATTCCTTCAGGGTCAAAAGGAGTTACTGTGTAGGTATAAGTAGTAGTGTCAAAAACATGACCAACTGATTTACCTCTTTTAACTAATCTTTTAATTAATTCTTCTGGTAATCCTTGGACAACTTGTTTTTCGCCAGCATGAAATGTCATCATAGGATTTACGCCACCATTTGTAAGCATTCCACCAAGCGAACTAAATCTTTCAATTATTAAGGTTTTCGCGTTTTCTAGCGCTGCTTGAACTCCCGCCATAACGCCAGAAATACCTCCACCAACTATAACTACATCGTAATTTTTCATGATTTTACCCTCTTTATTTTGATGTAAATTTAAACGTTTTCTTATATGTTCCATAATCACAAGTATACATAATTCCATTTGAAATTTCTTTAGATGAGTATGTAACATAAGGATCATTTAATAAAAAATCAATTTTTTTAGTAATATCAAAATTCGTAATTGTACTACCGATTCCAAATTTTTTATCAATTGATTTAGGTTTATACCAATTTAAGGCAATTTCTACTTCTTCAAAACAATCGTTTTGAGAAATACCAGTAAGCTCAATCTTTCTAATAAATTCATTAGATAAGATTAAATAATCTAAATATACCTTTTCAAAACATGATTCATTTACTTCAATTTCAATATATTCTGAAAACTTTTCTGGTAACTCGGTCATCTTTACTGTTACGTAATATAAATCATTTTTAATTTTTATACTTGATATATTAATTAATAATTCTTCTACTTTTGTGTCATTTACTGAGGCAATAGTTAAATAGTTATTAACATCAAAAGAAGAAATATCATTTGTTTTAACATATAAACCTAAAGTTAAGTTTTTAACTCGGTCAAAACGGTAACTCAATATTTTAGATTCTTGTTTATCAAGCGTAATTGTCTTAGAACCATTTAATTCTAATGTTTTAAAGCCACTTATGTCGTCTTGAAATTCAAAAGAAACTCCACTAGCTACAACTCCACCTACTTGGAAATCATCGCTTGTTTTACCATCGATTTCAATTTTTAGATAAACATAATCCTCTAAAATTTCCTCATCAAGCATTATATATCCTGATAAAACACCATACTCATCATAAGGTGATGCAACAAATTTTGTTTTAACCTCTATATAATCCACGTTATTTTTAGAAACATAAAATCTAATTCTATTTTTTATCTCTTTTGAGTAAAATACTTTTGCTGAGGCTTCCATGATTCTTCCATTAACTTTATAGATTAATGATTCCGTTTTACTTCCTTTATTAATAACAAATGAATCATCTAAAGTTGTATAGCTATATGATTTAACAAATGTTAAACCAGAAGAATATCCATAAACGTTTGATGCATCCTTTAATTCATCGGAAATATATTCTTTTTTAAATAAATTTCTAAAGTAATAATATGTTGGGGTATAGTCTCCATTTGAATCAATCAACCATACACCTTCAAGCGATTCATAGTCAGCAACCAGCTGTCCTGAATCATCTATAACATGACAACCAAGTTCTGCTTTTCTACAATCAATATTATTCTTATAGCCATTACAATATAATTCCCAATAAAGCACATACTGAATACCCCACTCTAAGGCATACTCAATTTGCTTACGATTTGCCATATATTGTCCTGCGGCTGAATCACCTAAATACTGAGAATAATTGTTTGAAGCCTTCTCATAAGTCGATTGATAAGCACCAAACTCTCCAAGCATCACATTTTTGTCACCAAAAGCTTCACTATCTGGTGCTTTATCAGCAATATGGTCAAGTTTACCTAAAAGTGATTTTTCCTCACCAGGAAGTCTACTTCCCCATGTTGATAAAGAATATAAATCCATATGTGTGTATGGAACAACATAATCAACTACTGTCCGATACTTAAACTGTTCAACACTTGAATTATAGTCGTTAACTTGGTTCATTTCAAGAACGCCATATACTTTAACATCGTTTTCTGGGTCCATTGATAAAACATAATTTTTACCTTCATTAATCCCATCTTGTCTTGCGTTCATCCAGGCAATCATGCCCTCAATCGCAGTCGTTCCTGCATTATAGTCAGTAATTTCATCCATATTTAAAGCATTATCGCCTTCCCAGTTTTGAAGCAAGAAAGTGCGACCAGTACCTTTTTGTGAGGTCATTAAATAAACTGTAAAATCTCTCAATTCTTTTTTAACAGCTTCAACCTCTTCAGTTGTAAAGCCGTTTTTCCAGTTTGGTGTAATGAATTCCATTGTTTCAAATACGTAAGTCGTAAAACTTCTATCTTTTGATAAAGCATCTTGAAAATAAGATATCTTGAGCATATCAATTAAAGAATAAAAGTTTTTATCTTTATACTCATCTAAGAGGTTCCAATTATCTGGATATTTACTATCAATTGCAATGTTTGTTTTACCAGCAGTTGGCCATTTTGAATTAAAAAAGTAAGAATCGCCAGGTGTTCTACTTAACCAAAGTTTAACAGTTTTAACACCTAAAGCTTCGATTTGATCAACGCCTTCATTTAAAAAATCTTTTTTAGTGAGATAATACCTACCACTTACATGAGTTATACCTAATATTTCAGATAAATCTCTTCCATCATATATCTCATTATTTCTAATGATTTCTTCCAAAGATGAGGTAAGAGTTGTATTCTCTTTTGTTGTTTCACTCTTTTTTGTCATGCTAGATGTTGTATTTAAACTGCTATTAGTACTTTTAACATTTGTAGTAGTCGTCTTACAAGCAACTAATGAAAATGATAAGATCAACATAAAAATTAGTAATATTTTCTTCATTTTAACCTCTCACTAAGATAAGAGTTACCATCTTAGCTAACTAAAATAGTAACTCTATTTCTTAATTATTTTTTATTCTGGATCACTAGTATAGTTATCTAATTGGGCTTTTTCTTCAATTATTAAATTATTAGCATAATCTTGCCAAATCTTTGCCATTTCTGCAACAGTTAATTCACCAGCTAAAACTTTTTTCTTATTTAAGTCTGCTAAGTTTGTTAATTTTGCTTTAAATGTAGCAATTCCTGGATGATATTTAACTAAACCAAGTTCTACTGAACCATTTAATAAGTTATCGATAACTACATCAAATCCTTCGATGTAATAAGCACTTTCAGAGTCAGTATATATTTCTCTAATTCTATTCCATACTGTTTCAAAATCTGAAACTGGGAATTTAGGAAGAATTGTTCCTTGTTCAAGGTTAATTTCAATTCTTTTTAAGAAGCCTTCTTCACCCCATGTAACATATTTAGCAAAATCATAAACAACTGCAGCTTTTACAGGGTCATCTTTAAGTTTTGCTGACAATCCCATAGGTCCAGTTTCACCAAATGTTTTGTTAGTTACACCCTCTTCTTTAATACTAGGTAGAGGTAAAAATTGAATTTCATAATCTTCTACTTCTTGAAGCATGAAAAAGTTATATGTAAATGAATGATACATTAAAGTTCTACCAAGTTCGAAGAATAATGTTTCAGCTGAAACAGCAGCTCCGAATTCTTCAGCAGCTTCTGCAGCTGTAAGATTTGGACGTGTACCTTCTTTTAGTAAATCAATTTCTTTTTGATATACTTCGATATATTTTGAATTTTCACTTGTAAAGTCAATTAAGCCTGTTGTTTTATCAACACCCCAGTAAGTTAATTTATCGCTGTATACTGAAGGGAAATATAAATCAAATCCTAGTTGATTATATTCACCATCAACACCATAATAATATTTATTACCTTCTGCTGTACGAGCTGCTGTTGTAAAATCACGAGCTAATTTAATCATGTCATCAACAGTCCAGATTTCTCCTGTACGTGAGTTAAATCCATAATTTCTTAAATTAAAATTATATTTTTCTAGTAAAGTCTTATTTAACATAACACCACGAATAGCTTGACCGTTGGCCATACCTAAACGTTTGCCATTATATACACCTAAAGTTTTTGCAGATTCAAATAAATGTTCAGTATCTGGATCATTATTATATTCATTTGAATAGTCATATAATAATTTACCTTTAGCAGCACTGATTAAATTTGATAATTGCATAAGATCAGGAATATATCCTGTTGTAGAAGCTAATTCTACTAAGTATGATGTATATTCTTTACCTGCTGCTTGTGCGTCAGCTTTAATATCATAACGATTTTCAATAACTACGTTTGGATGTTCTTGCATGTAAGCACATGCCATTCTTACTTCGACATATTCATCGTCTGTTGCAAAGTAATCAATTTCAATTAAATCTTTCTCATCAATACCGCTACGGTCAACGTTACAAACAAATTCTTCCTCAACATCAGTTGATGGTTGAGTAGTGTTAATTGGCTTTGTTGTATTTTGAATTGTTGATTTAGCTGTTGTAATTGATCCTTCTTTTGAACTACTTGGTCTTGTTATTGCAGGATTAGTGCTTTTTGTAGTTTTACTAGTAGAAGCTGTTGTTTTTGTACCGCAAGCAACTAACAATGCCGATAAAACTATAAGCGATAGAAACGTAAATATTTTTTTCATATTTTATCCTCTCTTTTTTAATTATTCTGCAGAATTCGCTTCAACTTCAAAATATTGAACATTTGAATTTAATGAGAACACGCTTTGAGCAAGTGGATCAGTACTTAATGTTCTAAACCAGTTTGCAGCCCAACCAGCTGTTCCGCCGTGACCACCAATAACAACTAATTTTTCGCCCTCTTGAAGTGTCCATGCAGAAGCTACTATACCTTGTTCTGCACCAGCTTTTGTTAATACTTTTGTACCATTAACAATAATATTGTTCATTAATGCACCAAATTCACAAGTATTTGCATTGTATACTGTAGGTGTTGAGAATTCTTCTTTAACGCCTCTTTCAATTTGGTCAACAGAGTTATTTGCTTTACCATTAATAGTTGGTTTTGAGTAACTTCTTGCAAAACGTACATTACCTTGAGCATCGATGATAAACATCATTGAGAAGATTTGTACACCTGCTGATGCACCACCAATGTAATTAATTGTTGTTGGAACATCTTCCATATTATCATAAACGAAAATTGAATAACCTAATTCTTGAAGAATAGTTGTAGAAACGCCAGCTTCGCCATATTTTTCAAGTGAAGCATTTACGGCATTAGTCATTGTTTCTTCTAATACATCATTTGTAATATTTTCATAAACATTATAGCGATCTAACATTGCAACACCATCAACATAGAACATTGAATGAGTTGGTTCTTCAATAATGCTAATTCTTGCAACCTTTTGTACTTGATATTCACCATCAACTGCTGTATATGTTACAACGTATGTTCCAATATTATTTACATCGATTGCACTTACTTCTGTTAATGTTTCAACACCTTCAACTTCACTAATTAATTTAATTTTAACTAGTAATTTTTCAGCTGCTAATTCAACTCCAAAAGCATCAAATGCTTTTACGCCTGTTAATGCAGTAAATTCTGTACCTTTGATAACTGCTTGTGATTTAACACCAACAATACTTGGATTTGGATCTATAACTTCAACATTTAAAGTTGATACAACTTCTTGATATTCACCAACTAATTTATAAGTTACACGGTAAGAGCCAAGAACTGTTGTATCAATGTTTTCAACTAATTCCCAAACTTCACCATTAAGTTTTTCAATAACCCATGTTGGTGTTAATTCTATACCATTATGGTCTTTGCTTAAAACTACAAATTTTAAAGCATCAAATTCAGTATTGATAACTACATTTGCTGAATCAGTAAATTCAAGTACTGGTTTTGGGCCTAAAACTGTTAATTTAATTTCTTTAGTTGCTGTTTTTAATGCACCAACTGCAGTAATAATAATTGTTTGTTCGCCAATTTGATTAACATCATATTCTGAAACAGTTACTGTTATAATATTACCATTATAATCAATAGCTGATGTACCAAATGCTGCATCAAATGCTTGGCCTTGATCTATTGTCACTTCTTCATTTCTTAAATTGATTGTTGGTTCTGATGATACAGTTAACATAATTGTTTTAGTAACTTGAACGCCGCTTTGGCCAGTTACTTTATATGTAACAACGTATTCGCCTTCTTTAGTAAAATCGAATCCACCATCTTCAATTTCTAATTTATAGTTAATTAATTCTCTTGTGAATTCAAATGCTTTTACAAGGCTTCTTAAATCTGTAACTTTATTTAAGAAAATCTTTTGATCTGTTCCTTCAATTCTTGCATCTGTTAAAGTATCTTCAACAACTACTCTTCTTGTATAATATACATATTCATTGCCTATTGTTGCTTTATAGATAACATAATATTTACCAGGAGTTGTAACATCCACTGTTGATTTAACTGCAACTACTGTAGCTTCGTCTTCGCCTCTAAATGCTTTAACATTAGCCATTGCATCAAATTCAGTACCTGTTAATAAATATTCATCTTCAACACCTTCAAATAAGATTAATTCATTTAAGTCTTTTTGTGTATATCCAGGAATTTCAAGTCCAACAATTCTTACTAATGCGCCAATTCTACGACCCATGTCAAGACCGAATTTTCTTACTGGATGGTTTTCGCCATAATTACTATCAGCATTTTGGCTGTAAGGACAAACGATTATAAATCCACCTTCTGGAATAAAGTTAGCAATGTCTTTAAAGATTGTTGTTTGACCGAAACCAGTTCCGCCACCAGCTGAAACGTCTTTATTGAAATTTGCTAAAGTTTCTTCTGGAGTTGCACCAATCTTAAATGTTCTAATTGGTTCACCAACATAACTTACTTCTAAAGTTTCTGGATCTACTACTTCTTTTATTTGGAATTCGCCCATGAATGGGTCACGTGCGTAAACAATTCTACCTTGTGCGTCACAAACGATTACTACTGGATATGTTTGTGTTGAACCAGATGCAAATCCTGTTGTTCCTTCTGGCATACCAGTTAAAATTGTGATAACACCTGATGAAGGACCTTGTTGATTTGTCATTAATTTTTCTGGATTAATATTTGCTTGATCAACAGCATATCTGTTCCCTGCTATTTCAATGTATCTGTCAACAACTTCAATTGTTCTTTCAAGTCTAGCTTCTTCGTTATTTTTACCTGTAACTTTATAAACTAAAGTGTAAGAACCAACTACAAAGTTATTAACTTGGCCTTCAACTACAACATGGTTTGATAAATCTTCGCCATCATAGTCAAATGCTTTTAAGCCAGCTAATGGATTAAAATCAAATGTACGAGTAATAGTTCCTGAACCATCTGTTGGAGCTTCAACTGTACCGAAGAAGATTTTAGCTTTTTCTGGGGCAACAATTGTAATTGGAATTGAAACCATTATTTCTTGTCCATTGCTACCAACAACTTTATAAATAACTTCTCCAACACCTGCTTCAGTTAAAACAAAGCCTTCTGAATATGAGTAAGTTACTTTATCAGTAATATCTGTTCCATCCACATCACCATCTGTTGCAGTAACGCCTTCTAATGGGTTGAATTCTGCACCAATTACAAGCGTAATAGATGATTTGGTTGTTGTGATAAAGGCATTTTCTGATACCGTGATTGTTCTAGTGGCTATAACCTCAACACCGTTTTTACCTGTTACTTTATACGTAATTTTATAAGAACCGGCTCTATTTGCATTAAATAAACCTGATGTAGAGATTTCACTAGTTAAGTCTGTTCCGTCGTAATCTTTTGCAGTAACACCTGTAGTTTTACTGAATTCTGTTCCGACAGAAATAGATACGTCACTAACGCCTTCGAAAACTGCATTGCCCTTAATTTGTGTAGTTGGGACAGTTGCTGTACTAGGCTTAGTTGTAGGCTCCTTTGTTGTTGGAGCTTTCGAAGTAATGCTTACTGTTGTTTTTTTACTAGTTGTTGTTTTACTTGTTGTTGTCTTTGTACAACCGATTAAAACAACTGATACTAGCATAAACATAAGCATTAAAAAAAAGTTCGTTTTCTTCATAAGAATTTTCTCCTCCTAAATTGTAAAAATGTTTGAAACGCTTACAATTAAATTTTACTTAATTTCATATATGAAGTCAATATCGTGGCAATATATTGTTCTCAACATTAACTATAATTTTTTAAACATTATAGTTTTAACCTTTATTTGCCATTATTAAACAATTAAGCTGTTTTCTTCTACTATTAAATAGTATTATAACATACTTCGCTACATTTGGCTATTATTTCCACATTTTTCTAAATTAATTTACAAAAACGATACCGAAATATTTTAGCTTTTTTGCACTAAAACGTTTTAGGTTGAATTAAGAAAAAGAGGTGCTTTTACAACACCTCATCACTAATTAAATTACACAAAATTTCTTGAGAATTATTTTCAAAATTTTCGTTTAACACTTGATAATACTTTTTAAAAAAATCATATAATGGCCACTTTCTATTATGATTATCAATTAACCAGTAACCCCTATGTGAAAGGTCTTCATTTACCTCGTTATTATAAAATTCCCAGTAAATAATAAATGGTACACCCCAAGATAAGAATTTCCCAATAATTTCTAAGTTAACTAATTTATGCTTTTCTTCATCATATTTTACCGTTTCAGCGCATATCCCAAACTCACCAATAAATACTCTTTTATTAAATCCCTCAACTGATCTTTGCTTCATTTTGCTTTCAATAAAATCTAAAACCTCATGAACCTTTTCTTTTGATTCGTTTTGCAAATCATATGCGGAATAAGAAATAAAATCCATATCGATGTATGGTAAGACCTTATTTACAAAACGATTCAATCCTTTATCAATATAGTCTATTACCCGGTTTAGTTCAGCATATATATATACATTGACGTTTTCTAAACCAAAGTCTTCTTTAGCTTTATCAAATGCCTTCCTTTTTACATTTAAACAGTTAATCATTCTTTTTATATTAATTTCTTTAGCATCTTTAGTAATATTTTCTTTTGGAACGTAATGATTGATTAACCAATCACCTTCCCAATGTCCAATAAAAAATGATTTATTAGTATTTTTAAATGTTGTCAAAATATATTTAACTAGGTTATACATGTTTTGATAATAATAATTATCTTCTATTTCCTCATTTGGTTTTGGATTATCATACCATAAAAATATCTCATCAAAACCAATATCTGAAATTTGTTTTAGCTTATCAAAGCTCTCAAAACGGATTTTGACAATTTTTGAGCCCATTTCATAAATTCTTTTTGCTCCTTCAATAACTGAATCTTCATCATAAAAATGGTACTTTGGGCCGATAATATGTGTTCCTAATATTTGGTTCATTCATCTATACCTGTCTTATTTAAGTCATATACCGATTTTTTCTCATCAATTTCTACGCCTAATAAAATTGATTGTGTAATTTTCTCAGGAAAGTTAATTCTGTTTAAAATTAGCTTTACGGCTTGTTCACCGACTTCTTTTTTATTTATATTAACACTTGTTAAGCGTGGCTTATAAGCGTTAGTCACATAAACATTATCAAAACCAATGACAGAGATATCTTCAGGAATACGATAACCTAATTGATTAATCTTATCGTAAACCATTGCCGCAATCACATCATTTGCACAAAAGATTGCTGTTGGATGATCTTCTTCTAGCATAAAAGAAAGATCTTCTGTTACAAACAAAAAGTCATTTTCTGGACTGTTTTTAGCTTTACTAATAGCTTTCTTGACATCAACAATAATACTATTATTTTGAAAATAATCCATAAAGCCTTGATATCTTTCTCTAAAAGAAACTGAATGATAAATTGAACCGACAAAGCCTAATTTTTTGTGTCCCATTTTAGTTAAATATTCTGCAACTAAATATCCCCCTAAGTAATTGTTAACTCTGACATTATCAAAAAGGCCATCGTAGTATTCTTTACTATCAACAATTACAGTTGGAACATTCATTTTCTTTAAACCAATTAAAACATTTTTAGGAAGTTCTGAAATAATGATGACTCCATCAGATCCGCCTTGAGCAACACTTACAAGCAGTTCATCTTCACTATCATTATTATCCCAAACATGGGTTTTCATCCGGTAATTCATTCTAGAAAGTGATTTTTCAATTCCTGATAATATCTCCGGCCAAAATCTTTCCGTGATTAAATCAATTTGTTTAATATAGATTGAAATCATATATTTTTCATTTTTTTCATTTAGACTCCTAATAGTTTGAAAGTCAAAACCCATTTTTATAGCTTCAATATAGATTTTAAATCTTGTTTGGTCATTAACACCATATTTGTTTGATAAAGCTAAAGAAACTAATGATTTTGATACACCCAGTTTTTCTGCAATCTGCGTCATTGACACTTTTGACATAGTTATTTCTCCTTTAAACTTTTTAAATATCATTAATATATTTCTCAACAATTTAGAAGATTTTTGTTGATATTGAGCGTTTTATTAAGATTATTTATTTATATTTTATATCGTTTCTCAACAATATTCAAGTTTTTTTTAAACACTTTAAATTTATATTTAAATTTTTACCAAAATAAAGAAAAAACTGAATGTGAAAAATCACATCCAGTCATTAGTTAAATTTAGTATTTAAAGAGTCCTCATCTCTTGATTTAGCCAGGCTATTCTATTGTCTAACCAAGTTCTTAGTAATTCAATTTGTTTTTCGTATGTATTGGCATTATAAACTTCAGGCGATGTATACCAGTCCAAATTTTTTCCTAATATATCCCAACGGTTAAAGTTATCTACTCTTGATAATTTAATTTCATCAACAATTAAGTCTATCTCATTCATCATATCCTTAATAATTGTATTATTTATTTCATACCATCTTTTTCTAAGTTCTGTTTTGAAACTCTTATCTTTCATTAAATAATAGTAAATTCTATTTTTTTCTTTTAAAGATGTATACCATCCTTCAGGTGAACGATTATATGAATCAAGATGTCCTGGATTAGTTGATGATAAGTCAAAATCCCAAACAGGACCAGCTTTAAGTAATCCATCCCTTGTTTTATTATAATAAACACTACTATAGCCACTATCAACATTTTTAAATAATTCACACATAATAAAATAATCAATAAAACTGTTAATATCAATCAATTCTTGGTAATTGTTTTTCGTCTTAACGGCCGTTAAAACACCGCCCATATAAGTTTTAATAAAGTTGTGTTGAGCTAACGAAAAAAACTCTTTATCAGGTTCTGGATACTTAATCATATAAGCATAATTAGAACCTTCATCATTTAATTCAAACCAGTCCCAACCTTTTTCTCCTTCTGGAACTTCATATAATCTTTGATCTAATTCAATTAAATATCCTGTATTTACATCAGAACTATCTTCTTCGATCGCTACACGATTAGTAGATACTTCAATCTGATCAGTAACCATATAATTACCTAAATATTCACCATTTAAATATAAATCAACAAAGAAAGCGCATGGTGTGAAATCTAAGCCATCAAGTTTAGCAGCTGTTGTATAAGCTAAATAATTTCTAATTAAGGTATGATCCATATAATTAGCTAGTAAAACCCAGCTTTTAGCTTTAGGTTGGCCAAATAATGATTGTTTAGAATCAAATTTAATCCGGTAAGGTTTCTTAGGCATACCCCAGGTTGAATTACCTCTACCTTTAATACTTAAAGGCAGATTTGACATTGTAGTTTCCAATTCTAAATCATCATTTTGAACGGCTAAAGTGAAGCTACCTTTAATATAGTCTTCTTTAGAAGTAACTTGCTTACGATTTTCCGTTTCAATATAAATCTTCGGAATATTTTTTAATTTGCTAACTGATTTTACTGTTAAATCAAAAACAATATCTTCTAGAACCGTTTTTTCATAAGTTGCTTTAACTGTAACTTTTATATTTTGATCAACAAGTGGAAAATTGTATAAATATAAATCTCCATCTTTTACTAAATCACTGACTGTTAAAGAATATGTTACCCCTTCAAAAGACAACTTTTCAATTCTAAAATTACCTGTTACTTCACTTGGCAATATAGCTATAAATGCCTCTTTTATTTCACTTACGACCTTCTGAACTTTAGCTGCAAAGTATCCTGCTTCATCTTTTAAAGCTTTAATTGTTTTAAAAGATGTAGTCTCGACCCCTTTATATTCAACTTTAATCTCTATTTTAACCGTATAATCCTCTAGGTATGAGAGATACTTAAGGATACCATTCGTACATTCTAGTTCATCAGAACTATATGTAACAATAAAGTCTGAACTAATAGCCAGTGGAAGTGTTAAATCACCATTAATCTCTTCAGGAATCAAGGCTTTAATTCTTTCTAATTCCTCATTGGCTATCGCAAGTTTATTAATTGTGGTTGGTTTCATGCTTGTAGTAGTTTTATTAGTACTAGTTATTGCATCACATCCACACAATCCCCAAATTATAAAAAAACTCAAGATAAGTATTCCTATTTTTTTCATGTCATACCTCCTTTTATTTGTTCTTTAATATAATATCATAACTTTAGATAATATTAAACGTTTTCATGTCTTTTATTTCTTCTTTTTTTTACAATCTTCTATATTTTTTTTGAATATTGCCTTATTACCAAGAGCAAATTTTCCAAGTGCTCCAAGTTCAAAATGTAGTTTAGCAACACCTAAATCTATTAATGAATATATTTTATCATTTTTTAATTCTACTGTGACTTCCCCATTATTAAAGCTAAATACATAAGGTTTTTTATTATATGCAGATGGCGCATAATAAACGTATCTTACCCCTTCTTTAAAATAATCTGGGGCATCAGAAGAAAAGAGTGCGAGCTTTTCAATACTCTTACCTCTTGTATCTTTTGCTTTAACCTTACTATCATCATAATTACCGATTGTAATTATTCCTACTAAAATCTCATCTTCATCTAATTCTAAATCACATTTCTTCTTATTAAATGAATTACATACAAAACAAGAACCAAGTTCTAATTTTGTTGCTTCCAAAACTAAAACCTCGCCAAAATATCCTAATTTTTCATATAAATTAGGATCATTTTTATCACCAACTAAAGCGATATAATATTCAACGTTTTTAAAAGCGGAAAAAACATTAGAAAATACATTATTTTCGTTTTTTATTAACTGTAAATGTAATTTTGAAGCCTCGTTTATTCTTTCAATTCTTTCTTCTAAAAAACTAAGATTAGCTCTATGTATTGGCTGTTTTTCATATTTTCTAATTGACTGTCTTTTTACGATTGCCTCTAAGTAATTCATAAATTCCTCCTTTTTAGGATTAATCAACAAATTCCATTTTTTCTAACCAATGTTTGGCCATTAATAAATAACCTTGATATAAAGGATGAATTCCCTCAATTGTATAAAGCGCTTGATCGTTAAAAATCAAAGCCTCAGTAAATACTGATTCAAATGAGATGTATTCGCTAGCGTATTTTTTTGCAAGCTCTCTAATTATTTCAATTTTATTTAATAAGTCATGACGCATATTGGTATATTCTTTAATATTTCCTACAATAAATGGTTCAATCATGATAATAGGAATATTTAATTCATCCTTAATAGATTTTAAATATTTTTCATAATCTTCTTTAAAAACTTCATCAGTTTCTGAGTTAGGAAAGCCATGCCAAGTATCATTAACCCCAATCAAAATAGAAATATAATCTGGTTTTATTTCCTTAACATCGTTAAAACGATTATTTAAATCGCCTATTTTACTACCACTTATGGCGCGATTAATGACTTTTATTCCGTATTTTTCAACTTCTTCACTAACAAATCTTACATAACTTTTGCCAAGATTTAAAACGTCTTCTCTTCTGCCACAATCTGTTACTGAGTCACCTTCAAATAAAATTACACTGTTTTTTTTAATTTTCATATAGTTACCTCCATATTACTTATATTATACATCAAAAAAACCAACAATGCTAGAATTGTTAGTTTTATTAGTATTCAGATTGCCTCAATGATGTTTCATCCATATAATAATCTGTTGGTTTTTCCATGTTTACATAGACATAAACTATATATTTTTCCTTTTGATCATAGTCTATTCTATCATATATTGGTCGACTTTTATATATCATTTCCCCATATTCAGCAATAATAATCTGTTGAAACATATTATTAACACTTATATTTGTGAATCTTACTTCTTTAACAGTTGCAATTATTCTTCTTCCTTCACTTAAAAGGCGTTCCTTTTTCTTTATAAAAGCCTTGTTAGTAATAACAAAAATTATTCCAGGTGTAAAAAATAGTATACCCATGATAACAAAGATTATTGGTAGTAAATATAGTTGCATCGAGTAATAACACTTTAAAGGATTTGATGGATTTATATATAGTTTGATGAGTTGATTATGTCTAAAACTGTCCTGAACATAATTAATTTTAACATAATTATATGTTAAGCCTTCATATTCATAAGTTACAACCGTATTATCTTGATATATACCAACAATCCTTGCATCTACAGTCGGATAATTTCTAATATTTTCTGTAGCAAAATAATAAATTAATGCAGCAAGTATAAATACTAATCCTACTATTGAAAAAATAGCACCTAACGCCTTTATTGATTTTGCTTGATTTTTTTTCATTTTTTCCCCCAAAATAGCTATTATATTTTATGAATGCTTTTTATTAATTATATCCAAATTTGCTTAAGTTGTAAAGGCTTGAGGTGTAGATTAATATAATTAAAGCTCTTATTTTACTATATTAATTAAATATTAATAAAAATAATACAAATTTATAAAAAAACATAGTTACTGGAAAAATAACTATGTCATTTTAAATTTTATTCTAATTCGAATACGCCAGTATATAATTGATAATATTTACCTTTTTTATCAATTAATTCTTCGTGATTTCCTCTTTCAATAATAACGCCATTTTCTAAAACCATTATTACATCAGAATTCTGAACAGTTGATAATCTATGAGCAATAAAGAATACAGTCCTACCCTTCATTAGTTCATTTGTACCTTTTTGTACTAATTGTTCAGTTCTTGTATCGATACTTGATGTCGCTTCATCAAGAATCATTACTGGTGCATCAGCAACTGCTGCACGGGCAATTGAAAGTAATTGTCTTTGTCCTTGAGAAAGGTTCGCACCATCTGATAGAAGCATTGTATTATAACCATCAGGAAGACGAGTAATAAAGTCATCGGCATTTGCTAGTTTTGCTGCTTTAATACACTCTTCATCAGTAGCTTCTAAACGGCCATATCTAATGTTTTCCATAACCGTTCCTGTAAATAAGTTAGTATCTTGCAAAACAATACCTAAGGAACGACGTAAGTCTGCCTTTTTAATTTTATTAATGTTAATTCCATCATAACGAATCTTACCATCAGCAATATCATAAAAACGATTTATTAGGTTTGTAATTGTTGTCTTGCCAGCACCTGTTGAACCAACAAAGGCTACTTTTTGTCCTGGAAAGGCATATAAAGTAACATTATGTAAGACAATCTTATTTTCAGTATATCCAAAGTCAACATCAAACATTCTAATATCACCTTGTAACTTCGTATAAGTGACATCGCCTGTACCTTGATGTGGATGCTTCCAAGCCCAGATACCAGTTCTTTTTTCAGTTTCTTTTAGTTCATGGTTTTCGTTTTCTTCAACATTAACTAATGTAACATAACCATTATCAACTTCTTTTTCTTGATCAATAAGTTTATATATTCTCGTTGCTGCGGCACTTGCCATAACAATTTGGTTAAACTGTTGCGCTACTTGGTTGACGTTATTAGAAAACTGACGAGCCAAAGTTAAGAAAGAAATAACAATTGGTAAGAAATAGGCAGTTGTAACGGGTTTAATTCCTGTGATGCTTATATTATAGACATCGACTCCATTTAAAGATAAGGAAATAAGTAAAGCTCCAATAAAAGCTAAAAAAACATACATAATATTACCAATGTTACCCATAATAGGCCCCATTCTACTTGCGTTACTATTCGCAAAATCCATTGCTTCATTTAATTCTTCATTTAATTTATCAAAATCTTTCTTTGATTCTTCTTCTCTACAGAATACTTTGATAACCTTTTGACCATGCATCATTTCTTCAACATATCCTTCAACTTTAGCAATTGATTTTTGCTGAGCAATAAAGCCAGATCTAGCATTTCCTCCAATTTTTTTTGTAACCATAAACATCGCAAAAATACCAATGAAAATAATTAAAGCAAGCCATATGCTGTATGTTAACATGATACATACTAAAACTACTAACATAATAAATGACTGAACAATATGTGTTAAACCTTGTGAGATTAATTGTCTTAAGGTATCAGTATCATTTGTATAATAACTCATGATATCGCCAATATTGTTTTGATCAAAATATTTAATTGGTAGTTCTTCCATATTTTCAAACATTTTTTCTCTAATTTTATATAAGGAATCCTGAGTTACATATGCCATTATTTGATTCATAATAATTGAAGATACAATCGATAATACATAAATAATTGCCATAGCTAGAATAACTTCCATTAAGTCTGACTTTACTGCCGCAAAGCCTTTAGAAGTCCCATTAACGACAATAGTTGTAATATTTTTAATAAATATTGAGGCTGCCGCATTACCAACTACCATGAATGCCATCGATATAAAAACAATAATCCATCTAACCTTATTAAATGACCATAAGTCTTTAATAAGTCTTATTAAAGAGCCCTTTTGTAATTTAGGATGATTGGATGTTCTTTTATTCATTGTCATCACCCGCCTTGTTTTGTGAATAATATACTTCTTGATAAATCTTATTACTCTTTAATAATTCATCATGTGTACCAATCGCGTTTATTGTACCATTATCCATAATGATAATCTTATCAGCATTTTCAACTGAGGCTACACGTTGAGCAATAATAATTTTTGTGGTATCTGGAAGGAATGTTTCTAATCCTTTTCTAATTAAAGCATCAGTTTTCATATCAACCGCGCTTGTTGAATCATCTAATATTAAGATTTTTGGTTTCTTTAAAAGAGCCCTTGCAATACATAATCTTTGTTTCTGACCACCAGAAACATTTGTACCACCTTGCTCAATATAAGTATCATATTTATTAGGAAATCTTTCAATAAATTCTTCAGCTTGGGCTAACCTACATGCTTCTTTTATTTCTTCTAAAGTTGCATCCTTATTACCCCATCTTAAATTTTCTTCAATTGTTCCAGAAAACAACGTATTATTTTGTAGCACAACAGAAACACCATTTCTTAAGGTTTCAACATCATATTCTTTAACGTTTTTGCCACCAACTAAAACTTCACCTTCTGTAGCATCATAAAGACGTGGAATTAATTGAATTAATGAAGTTTTAGAACTACCAGTACCACCAAGAATACCAATTGTTTCACCAGATTTTATATCTAGGTTAATATCACTAAGCGCAAATTTTTTCGCTCTTTCTGAATATTTAAAACTTACATTTCTAAAACCTACTGAACCATCACTTAACTCATAAATTGGGTTCTCGGAATTTTTAATTGTTGAATCTTCTTTAATTACTTCAACTATTCTTTCAGCTGATTCAGCAGATATCGTACACATCAAGAAGACAAATGAGAACATCATCAAACTTGATAAGATTTGCATTGAATAAGTTATTAAACTTGATAAATCTCCAACTTCCATCGCTGAACCATTAGATGAAATTATTATTTTAGCTCCAAAATAAGAAATAGCAATCATACAAATATACATCGAGAACGTCATAAGTGGACCGTTATAAGCCATGATTTTTTCAGCTTTAATAAAGTCTTTCTTTACATCGCTTGCAGTTTTTTTAAACTTCTTAATTTCATAATCTTCTCTAACATATGATTTAACAACACGCATTCCTCTAACATTTTCTTGAACTGAATTGTTCAAATTATCGTACTTATTAAATACCTTTTTAAATAATGGGTGTGCTTTAGTAATAATTAAATACATACCTGATCCTAAGATTGGTACGACAATCAAAAAGACAAATGGTAGTGTAGGATGAAATGTAAAAGATATAATCAACGCAAAAACTAACATTAAAGGCGCTCTAACCCCAATTCTTATGATCATCATAAAAGCTTGTTGAACGTTAGTTACGTCAGTTGTAAGTCTAGTAACTAAACTAGGTGTTGAAAATTTGTCAATATTAGCAAATGAATAATCTTGTATTCCATAATACATATCTTGTCTTAAATTTGTCGCAAAGCCAGCACTGGCTCTTGACCCAAGTTTCGCAGCCTTTATTCCTGAATAAAGCGAAATAAGAGCCATAACGATTAATATTAAGCCAAAAAATATTATTGATTTTAATAATTCACCTGAATCAATCCCTGCATCTTTAGTCTTTTCTAGTGTATTTATTATCTTTGAAATAATTAAAGGAATTGTACATTCCATTAGTACTTCAACGGCGATATAAATAGGTGTTAAAATTGCCTCTTTTTTATATTTTCTAAGGCTTTTAGCTAAAATTTTTATTGTGTTCATATTATTCCTCCAATCCTGTTTCTATCTTCTTTAAAAGATTACCAAGTAAACCAATCTCTTGAGCATTAAGACTACTTAACATTTTTTCCTCAATACTTTTTAATTCTTTATCAATCTTTAAATGTTGTTCATGGCCTAACTCTGTTAGTCTTATTACTTTAAATCGATTATCTTTTAAAGAAACATTTCTCGTTATTAATTTATTTTGTTCCATTGCTTTCAAAATTTCAGAGGCTGTTGCTTTTGTAATTTTAAAGTGCTTTTCAACGTCTCTTTGATTTACTTCTATTTTGCTTCGTTCTTGCTTGTATAAATAATCTATAAGATACCCTTTCATCTTGCTAAAGCCCAAAATTACATTACTTAATTTTTCATCAATTTTATGCTTTATCTTTCTATCTATAGATTTAAATTTTAATAAAATGTTTTCTTCTAAATCCATTTGTTTTTCTCCTTTAGTTAGGCTACCTAACTATTATACAAATTTATTTTCCTTTGTCAATAAAAAAAACAATAAAAAAGTTTTATTCTCGAATATTACATGGAATAAAACTTTTAATATACATATATAATACAGATATTTTTAGTATCTAAAGATTTAAAAATTGTTTACTAAACCAATAAATAGTGGAATGCCATCACTATTAGATAAAACATAAATAAATGGTAGATTAAATTTAACCGCTTTATCGCTAGCTGATTCATCAAGCGCTATTTGTGTAAAAGCCGCAGCTTCAATTCCTTTTTCGTCTAAGGCAATACGGGCATTTTGAATAACTGCTGATACAAAAACGCTTGTATCTGTCATATATGATAAATCAGGATATGGTCCAAATGTTTCACTTAACCCAAGAGGAGTCAATTGCTCTTTAATATTTTTGTATGATGATTTTATATCAAATTTAGGCAAAATAACATTAACTTTTGTAGTTAATATATTTTCATTATTAATTAATTTTATAACATCATTTAAGTAATTATTAAAGATATATTCAATACTATATTTAGCAGTAGGCATAATCATTGTATAACTGATTTTACTATCTGATAAATAATCAGTAAACATTGTATATTGCAGTTTTTCAACTAGTTTACCATATTTACTTGCTGCTATAAAATCAGTTTCTACATTACCATCACTCCCAAAAAATGTCTCTTTGCCATATGAACTATAAGAAACATTCCAACTGCCTTTAAAATAAATGGTATTAAATAGTGAAAGAAACATCGTTGGATTTAATATAAAATCTTCAGGTTTAACATTTAAGAACCCTTCTGTATTTTTATTAAGCCAGTTACATATTGCATCAGCTGTTTTTGCATCACTAAAATCTTCTTTAAAAACTTCGGAATAATATTTTGTTTGTAATCTCGTTACATAAAGATCCTTAACATTTGATGTTTTATTCATCCATAATGAATTTTTTAAATAAAGCTTATCAATAACTTTATCATTGTTTTGGCCTTTATAGCTAATTTCCTCAAAGTAATTCTTTTCGTAAATTTTTTGCATCATAGTACTGAGTTCTTCTTTACTATCAACTCCTAAGAAAGTTAGAAGTTCAGTTAAAGTGTTATTACTTGCACCTTCAGCTAACATCGCCATAGCCATATACAAAGATAGTGGCGAATAAACTTGATTTTCATTTAAATCAGTAAATAAAGCTTTAGTTGTTTTAGTAGTAAATGATAAAAATAAATCTTTATAATCCGTCGTTACTAGATTACTTTTATACGAAAAAGAAGGATATAACACATTCTTTAGTGGCTTAATTTCTTCATTTTCTGTTATTGGATTAGTGCTACCTGGATTTTTAGTCGTATTGGTTGATGTTTTTAAAGCTAATCTACCAGTAGAAAACATAATAGTAAAAAGTGCAATTAAACATACCATTAATGATGCTAAAGCAATTTTAACAGTCTTAAATAAGTAAATTCTGTTTGTTGCTTTTTCATTTTCTACTTCTTGATATTGTTCAAAATCAATAGAATCTTTTAACTTATTAAAATCTAAGTTATAATACTTTTTATTTTTAATCTTTTTGTTAAATTTCATAGTTTTACCTCTTTCTTAATTTTTTTATCGCTCTTTGATAAATTGAATTGATGGATGATGAATTTTTATTAAATTCTTTAGCAATATCATTAAAAGTATACAAATAAACTGAATGAAGAATAATGACCTCTATCTCAAACTCTTTTAAATGTTTTTTCATTTCATTAATTATTTCTTCGTAAAAGTAGTCATTACCTTTATCTTTTTTATTATCCAATAAAAAATCATCATAAGTAACATTTATCTTCTTCTTTTTGGCTTTTAGATAATCGATCGCTTTATTCTTAGCCTGAGTAACTAAGTAATACTTGATATTACTAAATTCAATTTTATTTATTCGATTAAAAAAGTATAAAAAAACATCGTTAATCATTTCTTCAATATCTTCTTTGTTTTCAACATATTTAGAAATCACAAACCCAACTAAATTTGCATATTCATAGTAGATTTCTTCAAATGTCTTTTCAATCAAAAAAATATTTTTAGAGTTTATTGCTTGCTTTAGTTTTTTTTCATAATTCATAGTTTTTCATCACCATCAAAACTTTCATCATATAATAAGACGATAATTCTTAAAGAAATAATGCATTTATGCTTTAATTATATCAGAATTATTTTTATTTACTATTTTCTTATAGTTTTTCTATTTATTATTATGCTCAAAATTAGCGAATAGAAAAAAATAAATATATAAATTTTTTTGTTTTTTATTAATTAAGCAAATAATGGTGCTAGTATAGATGTATAGACACTTCTAGTTAGGAAAATAATTATAATATAACTAATAACGGTATAGAAAGTTTCTATTATGGGAAGAAACAGCTAATATGATGAGTTTAAAAATATGATTGTAAATATATATTCCTATTAAAACTTATTATTGTAAAGTAACAAATAATAATAAAATTATCTAACTTTTTTTGTCTTTAAAGTTGAATTAAATTCACTTTTGATATAAGAATAATACTAGGTTAAATTTTTTCATTTATACTTATTTAAATATTTAAGTTATATCAATTTAGTTTGGCTAGATAAAAAAATAAAATTAATAAATTGAGCGTTAATTCTTTTGAATTCACTTATATATACATCATTTTATAAAAGTTTTAATATTTTACTCTTTACATTCTTGTTAAGATATGATAAGATATAAAAGCAATAATTATTGGGCTATAGCCAAGCGGTAAGGCACAGGACTTTGACTCCTGCACTCGTTGGTTCAAATCCAGCTAGCCCAGCCAACTGCGGGTGTGGCGAAATTGGCAGACGCGCTAGACTTAGGATCTAGTTCCTCGGAGTGCAGGTTCAACTCCTGTCACCCGCACCATTGATATTTAAATGGCTAGTTAAGCCATTTTTTTATTTCCTTTTCCATTAAAAAATATATTTAAAATAAAATAGGCCCTATAAAATAGACACATTAAAAAAGGTGTAGATTCTACTTTATAGGGTTTATTTTATATAAAAATTACATATATGCTTTTTTACTTAATTAAAAACAAAATAAAACGTGAATAAATATAAGAAACAGTATTACATTAAATTTTAAAGTATTACGCATAGACATTTAAGGGTCTAGTTATGTCATTATTCCTTTTTCCATCAAAAAACACCTTTAAAATATAATTTTTAAAGGTGTTTATCTGTTTTATAGTTCTGTAACAAATGTTTTGTAAGCTAGATATGCTTCATAAACATCGGCTTTTGAAACAATTTCCATTGGTGCATGCATATTTAATACAGCGATACCTGCATCGATAACATTCATATTATAGTTACCTAAAATATAAGCAATTGTCCCCCCGCCACCTTGATCAACGCGACCAATCTCAGATGTTTGGAAGTTAATGTTATTTTCATCCATTAATTTTCTAATTCTTGCGAAATATTCAGGCATTGCATCATTACATCCACTTTTTCCTCTTGAGCCAGTATACTTATTGAAACAAATACCTCTGCCAAGATAAGCAGAATTTTTAGCTTCATTTACTGAAGCATAAAGTGGATCAAAGCCGGCTGATACGTCGCTTGATAACATCATTGTATTTTCTAAAGCGTGACGAACTTTTAAATCACTATAATCAGTTGATAAGTTAATTAAATCCGCAATTACATTTTCAAAGAATTTTGATTGAGCACCTGTTGCACCAACTGATCCTATTTCTTCTTTATCAACTAAAACAGCAACACTTGTATATTCACTAACTTTAGAATCTAATACAGCTCTAAGTGATGTGTAAGCACAAACGCGATCATCATGACCATAACCAGCAACCATACTACGATCTAGACCATAGTCACGTGCTTTTCCAGCTGGTACAATTTCAAGTTCAGCACTTAAAAAGTCTTCTTCTTCAAAATCATATTTTTCTTTGATAATTCTTAAAACATTTGCTTTTACCGCGTCTTTTTCTTCCTTATCAAGTGGCATACTACCAATTGTCACGTCTAAATCTTCGCCTTCAATAACTTTGCTAGCAGTTTTTTGTAATTGATCAGTTGCTAAGTGAATAAGTAAATCAGAAATACCTACAACTGGATCATTATCATCATCACCAATTGCAATCTCAACTATTGTTCCATCTTTTTTACACACTACTCCATGAATAGCTAGTGGAATAGTAACCCATTGATATTTTTTAATTCCACCATAATAGTGTGTATCAAGAAGCGCAAACCCATCTTTTTCATATAAAGGATTTTGTTTTATGTCAAGACGAGGTGAATCGATATGCGCACCTAAAACTCTTAGGCCTTCTTCAATTGGTCGTTTTCCAATTTTAAAAACAGCGATATTTTTACCTTTGTTTACTGCATACACTAAATCTCCAGGCTTAACTTCGTTAAATTCCTTAATATCTTTAAAACCATATGTTTTAGCTAGAGATAAGGCTTCTTTAACACATGCTCTTTCTGTTTTACCTTTAGTAATGAATTCTTTATATTCTTCATTAAATTTCATTACTGCATCTAATTCATTTTGATTATATTTTTTCCATACATTCTTTGCGTACATACTCTCAGTTTCCTTTTTTAATATTAATTTTTATAAATTATACCATAATTTAATATTTAATAAAGTATTAATGCTCATTTTTTAAAATAAATTCGCCCAATTTCTTTTTATTATACGAATTATTTTCATAAGCTATTTCTCCATTAATAAATAGATACTCTAAGCCTGTTGGCTTATCTACAGGATTTTTAAAATCAAATTCAGAGAAAATTGTAATATCTGCATAAAACCCTTCTTTGATATATCCACGATTCTCTAATTTAAATCTGTCAGCAATTTTACCAGTCATTTTATTAATAATGTTTTGATATGGAATGCCTGCTCCAAGAGCTAACTTAAAGAAGTTTGGATAACATGTATAAGCACTAGCATTTTGCAACCCTTTTTCTTCATGCCAAGCATCAGTCATAAAGACTGACATATCATCTTCCATTAACTTTAAAATCATATCCTTATTATAATATTTATCTAGATAAAGATTTCCTTTTCCATCACTTAGTTCGACTAATTTAAAATACATTTTCATCGGTGATATACCTTCATCTTTAGCGATGTCACTTATTTTTCTACCTTCATATTTCTCATACCCTTTACCAATATAAGCAACTGTTAAATCAGTAAAGTCAATGCCTAAAAGCTTTTTCGTAATATTTATAAGTAGACGTGTTTTTAAGTATTTAAACCCATGCATTCTTTTTTCTTTTGGAGTTGCCATAAAATCTGGCGGTAATATAACTGTTATAACTGAAGCCCCATAGGTGTATGAATACATATCATAACCAATTTCGTAACCTTCATCTTTTAAATCTTTAAATTTTTTAAGCATAAAAGGTAGTCTTGCCCATGATTTTTCCCCAGTAAAAATTAAATGAGAATATTCACACCTAACATTTGTTGATTTTATAACGTCAATTACTTCATCAAGTCCAAGTTCTAAATGATGTCTTTTTAAAAGAGGGAAACCATTTGATACATCAGAACAAGCTCTTGGATGAACGGTTAAAATTCCATCATACTTCTTTATTACTTCCGCAAATTTCTTTAGCTCATTTACTTTAGCATACATGCCTGGTTCGTACATTAATCCAAAAGACCCACCCCATGCGCCATCTTTCAAGTCTCTTTCAAGTAAAGAAAGCATTTCTTTTTCTTCGTCATTTGTTAAAGGCGAGTTTTTATAGCCACTAACACTAATTCTTGCGCTACCATGACCAATTAATGGAATGATATTAACCTCTAAATTATTTTTATTTTCTTTAACCCAATCTTTTAAAGAACCAGCTTTTTTAGTTTTAAATAATCCACCACCTATAAGCCCATGATATTTAGTGTTTTCATCTACACCGGCAACTGAAAAACCGCAGTTTCCAACGATTTGCGTGGTAATACCTTGATTAATAAATGATTCAAAAAAATTTACACTATCTTCTCTTCCCACAAAAAAATCATTGTGGGAATGAGCATCAATAAAACCTGGTGCAACATTTAATCCTTTGCAATCAATTACTTTATCAGCTTCTACATCAATTTTATCAGCTATTTTAATAATTTTCTTGTTTTCAATTAAAATATCTTTTTTTTGCGGAAGAGACACACTTCCATCATAAACTAAACCATTTTTTAATAAAGTTTTCATATAATCTCCCTAATTTCCTTTATTTTAATATCTTAGTAGTGATTCTTTTATCATAATTTAATTTTAAATATTAAAATTTATGATCTAATTAACAAATCATAGTGATTTCTCCAAAGTGTGATGAATATTCATGATATTCAACCATCTTATCCTTAAACATTAATTTTGCTTCATCGTATGCATATTTATTTTTCCCTTTTCTAAACTTAACTGTATAATAATGAACACGATTTAATTTATCAATATTTTCATTAACAAACATTCTTATTGGCGCACTCATTCTTAAAATCCATATTGGTGTAAGCAAATACACATCATCATATAAAGAAATGTCAACATTTATATCTTTAATCTTCATTGGATAAATACGAAGATTAAATCTTCCACACCACATAAAGCCAAAAAAACCTTTTATATTTTCTAAAGTCTCTATTTCTATTATATCAGAATTAAGACTTTCGGCCATCTCATAAGCTAGTTTTTTAGTATAACCTGTTCTCGAAAAATAAATGACAATACTTTTTTTATTTTCTTTCGTTAGCTTATAATCATTTTCATCGAAATGAAAAATAAATTGTTTATAGGCAACATAACCACAACAAAACTGAATTAAACCAAAGCCAAAATATAGTATATCTATAAAATAAACTTCGGGGTAAAATAAGTAAAACTGAATTATAATCCATAACATTAAGGTAATACCAAAAACAAATCCTAAAATGTACCCTATTTTCTTATTTTTTAAGATTAAGATAAAAGCGGTAATATTGCTAATTCCATTAACAATTAGTAACATTATTCCAGGAAATATTAAGTTTTGAAAAAATACTTCCCCAAAAGGCATTTTTTTCTGCATAATTGGTAACACAAATCCCATTGATAAACCATTTTTAGGATCTAAAAGAAACATTGTTGAACCAAAAATCGCCCCTAGACCTATAAAAATGGTAAAAAATAAAATTAGTTTTTTACTTGCTTTCATAATTCAAATCTTCCCTTTATATATATTTATTTCTTAAATTTTTTCTTAGGTTGGAATTCTTTCTTAGGTCCAAATTCATTCTTAGGTCCAAATTTCTTTTTAGGTTTGAATTCTTTCTTAGGCTCAAATTCTTTTTTAGGTTTGAATTCTTTTTTAGGCTCGAATTCTTTTTTAGGTTCAAATTCCTTCCTAGGCTTAAATTCCTTCTTAGGTTTAAATTCTTTTTTAGGCTGTAAATCCCTTTTCGGCTTAAGTTCTTTTTGTGGTTCTTCTGTTATATTTATTGAAGGATATAGTTCATTTTTTTCTTCAATTAATTTAACTTTTAATTTCTTTTCAATATCTTTTTTTACTTGCATATCATCGTTTGTACAAAAGCTAATTGCACAGCCTTTTTTACCAGCTCTTGCGGTTCTGCCAATTCTGTGTAAATATGTTTCACTATTTTCAGGCATATCATAATTGATTACATGTGATAAATACTCAATATCAATACCTCTTTCGACTAAATCAGTTGCAACAAGTACTTGTACCTCACCTTTTTTAAAGCGTGTTAATGATAATTGTCTATTTAACTGACTTTTATCGCTATGAATAGCCGCTGCTTTAATATTTTCATTGCTTAAGTTACGACTTACCCTATCAACGCCATGTCTAGTTCTACAAAATACTAAAGCTGAATAAATATTAGCTGTCTTCAATAAATGTACTAATAAATTAATCTTATTTTCTTTATCTACATAATAAATATGTTGTTCGACTGTATCAACAGTCATTGTCTTCTTATGCGTGTTTATATATATTGGATCAATTAAAATTCTATCTGCTAATTCTTTAACCCCTTTTGGTAAAGTAGCTGAAAACATTAACGTTTGTTTTTTAACTGGTGTATATTTAATGATTTTTTCAACATCAATAATAAATCCCATGTCAAGCATTCTATCGGCTTCATCTAAAACTAGAACACTAATTTTAGAAATATCCACAACTCCTTGATTAATAAAATCAAGAAGTCTTCCTGGTGTTGCAACTAAAATACTAATATTTTTTTGTAATTCTCTTTTTTGATTACCAAGTCCTACTCCTCCATAAATTGCGGTTGAGTAAAGCTTTGTATACTTTTTATAGGCAACTATGCTTTCGTGAATTTGAATTGCAAGTTCTCTTGTAGGGGCTAAAATCAAACATTTTATTCCCTGGTTATTTTCTTCTTTAATAAGATTATGAATAATAGGTGCAGCAAATGCACAAGTCTTTCCGCTACCAGTTTCTGCTTCACCAAATAAATCCTTTCTTTCTATTATATAAGGAATCGCTTTTTCTTGAATCTCTGATGGGATTGTATACCCTTGTTCAAAAAGCGCCTTATTAACCTTTTGATCCAGCTTTAAATCTGTAAATTTCATTTTGTTCTCCATTTTTATTTATTTTTAATCTAATAAAGCTAATATAAAAAGCTATATTGCGCCTTGACTTAAATTGCATATTAACATTGTACTATTTTTTTATGGTTTTATGGTATTTTTTTTTAATATTTAGTTAAAATGCTATAATATTAAAGGAGGTTTTTAATATGGACATCACATCTTATGATATTTTACTTATTCTAGCTATATTAACAGCCCTGATTCTATTTAGCATATTATCAAAAAGTCTAAAAATGGACCTAAGAATTAGAAACTTTATTTTCTATATTTTTCCGATTGTTTTTCTATTTGGGTTTCTATCTAGCTGGATATTTCAAGGATTTTATGATTATTTAAAGTCTGGTGTTGTTAGATTAGATGAAAATACCGGCATTACTTTTTATGGCGGATTAATCGGTGGCTTACTTACCTTTATTTTAATTTATTTTACCACTGTCCATTTTCTTTTTAAGGATAAAATTTATTTAACTGAGTTTAATAAATTAATAAATATTATTTTTACCATTATTCCAATAAGTCACGCTATTGGGAGAATTGGGTGTTTTATAAATGGGTGTTGTTATGGAAAAGAAACAACTTCCTTTATTGGTATTTATCATGACGGGATAAAACTAATTCCCACTCAGTTAATCGAAGCTCTTTTTCTTTTTATTTTATTCTTAATTTCATTAAAATTGTTGTTTAAGAAAAAAAATATTTTACCTATATATTTGATTAGTTATGGTTTGTTTCGTTTTATAATCGAATATTTTAGAGGTGATGAAAGAGGAGCATCTATAGTAGATTTTTTATCACCATCACAGTTTATTTCTTTAATTTTGATTATAGTAGGTATTATCTTTGTTTTTATATATAAGCACAAAAAAAGAAGATCATGAAATCTTCTTTTTTTACTGATTACGTTTATTTATTCTTTAGTTTTTGTTCAATTCGTTTCATCGCATCAACATGCATGATCCAGTGTCTTGAAAATGGCATACGTATTAAACCTTTTATGTCTTTACTACACCAATAATCAATCAACCAACTAGCTTTATCACTATCGCTTAAAACTTTAAGTGATTTTAAATATTTTTTATCTTCTTCTGTCATTTTGATTTTTAAGTCATTAAATGATAAAGATTGTAAAAGTTCATCAGTACTTTTTTTAACTTCATTAATGTAAGAATATAGTTCATCTAAATTAAGCTTTTTAGAAAATTCTTGTATTTCTTCTTTAACTAATTCGTTACCTGTTGTAATAATTGGTGAATTAATTTTTTTATCATAACCCAAAGAAAAAAAGATTTCCTCATCCTTTTTAA
Source organism: Bacillota bacterium (assembly GCA_023410715.1). GTDB lineage: Bacteria > Bacillota_I > Bacilli_A > Izemoplasmatales > UBA1188 > JAEYPN01. The sequence continues at coordinate 13,722 of JAEYPN010000014.1, read as the reverse complement.
TTAAAGATTGCGCTACAATATCTTCAATTCTAAAAATATGATAGATGGAATAAGCAATTGTCTTTGAATGATACCCGCTAACGTTAATAAAAGGAATAGCGCTAAACTCTGCGCTTGTTAATTCCTTTTTAAACCGTAATATTTCATTAAAAAGTTCGTTTCTTAAATATAATAAAACGCTAATTCCTTCTTTATAAGATTCAAGTTTATTAAGCTTTTCCTGCATCTCTTTATTTACTATTGATAATTCTTTTACCATAATTCACCCTTACCTATATTATATATTTTTTATAATTTTATTATTATTTACTTTCTTTTTCGATGACAGGAAGCCAAATGCCAGCCTCATAATCTAGTGCATTAATATATCCACACGAATACCATTCAATATTGGTATTTCCTGATAATTCATATTTCGTTGTGCTTGGCACCCATTCATCCCAAATCTTATTGTTTAAGGTTTGAAGCGATCCAGGCATTGACCCAATACACTTAAATTTCGCCCATAAAGAATCTTTAAATTCATAAATTATCATCTCTTCTGGTGCTTCTCCACCATCGTATTTTCCAGAAATCATATAGCGAAATAAACCATTGTTTAGTTCATCAATTCAAACATCAAATTCACCAATACAATATTTTTTAATTGCCTTAGAAATTTTACTTTTATCATCTAATTCTTCAATCTCTTTTTTAAATTCTTCAATCTGAGTTAAATATTCTACATCCGGTTTTTTAAGATAATCTTTTCCATGGTTTCCCCAAAAAGTTTACATAAATAATTAAACAATAGTTTAAATAATTTTAACACTTTTGCATGCAAATGTATATATTTCTTGTTCTTTAATTTAAATATGCCCCTTAAGTGATTTTAATTCACTTAAGAGGCATACTTATCTATTTCTTTATTTCAATTCTTCAATAAATTTTTCTATTTGTTTGTTAAATAGTTTTTTATGTTCATCTGATAAAACTAATTTCCCATTGGCATAAGTTTCTGCTGGCATTGCTATTCCAGCAACTTCTTCAAGAGGGATCATAGCCATTCTTTTTAAAAGACCCTTTAACTCATTTAGTACTAAAGATGCGGCAGAACGTCCTGCAGCACCGCTGATTGCAACTAATTTCTGATTAACAAAATCAGGTGCCCCAAATACATTTATCTCAACTGGACGAGAGATCCAGTCTAGCATGTTTTTAAGTGGGCCAGGAACACTTCCGTTATATTCTGGTGTTACAATCCATAAAGCATCGGCTCTTTTTATTTCCTCGCGGACTAAAGCAACTTCTTTTGGAGCTGGAAACTCAATATCTTGATTAAATAGTGGTAACTTTGAGATATCAAGTTGATTTACAACATAACCTTTTGATTCAAGTGTTAATTTTACATATTCTACAATTGATTGATTAAATGATCCTTTACGTAGTGAACCGTTTATAATTCCAATATTTTTTTTCATACTATACTCCTTTTATTTCATTTTTGGTATTATCTTAAGATTAATTAGATTCTTTAAAGAAATTTTTATAACTTAATTACCTCTACTATCATAATAATAGCATTCTCGTATTTTAGCTTGAAAATACATTTAAGGTCATTAAATATTAATAGTTAGATGTATTCTTTAACTTAATAAGTATCTAAAGAATTAAATGAGTATATTTAATAATTTTTACCTTGTCTGATTTAAGCTTAATTGTATACCAACTAGCAACATAATACTACTATTTAACACTACTGTCAATTTAAATGATTTATAAAAAAATTCCCCAAAATTTCTTTTAAGTTTATTTAGAAAGCCATTATGGGGAATACAAATTTATTAAATTTAAGAATTATTAACTATAAACTTTTAAGCATTTTCAAATTGAGAATTATAAAGTTCGGCATAGAGACCATTTCTACTTAAAAGAGCTTCATGATTGCCTTGTTCAATGATATCCCCATCTTTAATAACCAAGATATTATCAGCATTCTTAATTGTTGATAAACGGTGAGCAATAACAAATGACGTTCTACCTTGAGTAAGCTCATCCATTGCTTTTTGAATAAATGCTTCAGTTCTTGTATCAACGCTTGAAGTAGCTTCATCTAAAATTAATAGTGGCGCATCTTTAATCATTGCTCTTGCAATTGTTATTTGCTGCATTTGACCTTCTGATAAAGACTGTGATTCATCTATAATTGTGTCATAACCTTCTTTTAGTTGCTCAACAAAGTGTTCAAGACCAACAGCCTTGCATACTTTATCGAGTTCTTTATCACTGACATTTTCTTTATTAAAAACAAGATTTTCTCTTAGAGTTCCTTTAAATAACCAAGTATCTTGTAAAATCATATCAAATAGATCATGAATATTTTCTCTTTTTATATCATGGATTGAAACACCATCAATAATAATATCACCAGAATCAACATTATAAAACTTCATGAGCAAGTTTACAATAGTTGTTTTACCTGCACCAGTTGGGCCAACAATGGCAACTTTTTCACCTTTATTAATTAAAGCGTTAAAATCATGAATAATTTCTTTATCTTTAGAGTAACCAAATTTTACATTTTTAAATTCAATATTTCCTTGGACATTTTCCAAGTTGTTTATTAAATCTTCCTCATCATTTATTTCCTTTTCTTCAAGAACCCCAAAGACCCTATCAGCTGCCGCAGAAGCTTGTTGCATATTTGTCATTGCTTGAGCAAATGTTGATAGTGGGCTTGAGAAAAGTTTTGCGTATATTACAAATGAAGTTATTGTTCCAAGAGTAACTACCGTATAGCCTTTTAAATATAACTGTGCTCCAACAATAAAGATTAAAACATATGATAGGCTACCAACAAAAGTCATTATTGGCATCATTAAACCTGATATAAATTGACTCTTCCAATCAGATTCACGTAATTTGCTATTTATATTATCAAATTTGAATTTTTCTTTACTAAATCCACCAAAACTTCTAACGATATTATGGTTTGAGTATACTTCTTCAATTTGGCCATTCATTTTACCAAGCTCATTTTGCTTATTAACAAAATATTTTTGGCTTTTCTTCATTATCATTGGTATTAGGAAGAAACCAATAAATGATGAAAAAATTGTTACAAGTGCTAAAACCCAGTTAGTTCTAAACATCATATAAATAATACCAACAAATAATACTATTGATGAGAACAAATTAGCAATTGAATTCCCTAATGTTTGAGAAATAGTATCAACATCATTAGTTACACGTGATAGAATATCACCTTTAGTATTTCTATCAAAATAAGCAAGTGGTAATTTATTAAGCTTTTGATTAATATTCTTACGAAGCTCTTTAGATGTCTTTTGGGTAATTGTAACCATTATATATTGTTGCAAATATCCAAGTACTGAACCAACTACATAGATAGTAATAAGGGTAAGAGCAATGCTTTTAACTTTGTCTAAATTAATTCCTATAAGTAAGGAATTTACTATCTCGTCTGTGAGTTCATTAATTTTATCTGGGCCAATAATGATTGCAATTGCTGAACCGATTGAAAAAATTATCGAAATAATTAAGAAAGGAATATATTTATTCATATATTTAATAATTTTACCAAATGATTTTATATCAAATTTTAATTTTTTATTTTTGTTACTATTAATTAATCTATTACTCATAGGTCTAGTCATTATAACTCCTCCTTTGATAATTGTGATAAACCAATGCTTCTATATACATCGCAATTTTTCATAAGCTCATCATGAGTTCCAATTCCTTGAATTCTGCCCTCATCTATAACAATAATCTTATCAGCGTAACGTATAGTACCAATGCGCTGTGCGACAATAAAAGTTGTTTTATCTCGATAGTTTTCTTTAATCCCTTTACGAACAAGCATATCAGTTTTATAATCAAGGGCACTAAAAGTATCATCAAAAATTAATATGTCTGAATCCTTATATAAACATCTTGCAATTGATAAACGTTGTTTTTGCCCTCCTGAGAAATTTGTACCACCCTGAGCAACATGTGAGTGTTCTTTTTCTTCAAGTTCATTTATAAAAGAAGATTGTGATACTTCTATTGCTTTATTAAATCTATCTTGTTCAAATTCTTTGGCACCATAAGTTATATTTTCTTTTATGTTACCATTAAAAAGCACTGCTTTTTGTGTTGCAATAGAAATTAATGAATTTAAATCGTCAAGAGAATAATCTTTGACATTTTTGCCGTTTATTAAAACTTCTCCTGATGTCGCATCATAATAACGAGATAGAAGTGAAATTAAAGTTGTTTTACCTGAGCCTGTTGCTCCAATAATTGCGACTGTCTCGCCTTTTTTAACTTTAAAATCAAGATTTATTAAAGCTGAATGTGACAAATCGTCATTATAAGAAAATGATACATTTTTAAATTCAACAATGTTAATTGCTTCATTTATTTCATTCTTTTTAGCGTTTTTACCATCTTTAATCGATGGATTAGTTTTAAGTACTTCTTTTATTCTGTTTGCAGCAACTATTGTACGAGGTAAAATAAGGAAAACCATTACTAAGATCATAAATGACATGACGACTTGCATCGCAAGTTGCGTAAAGGCGGTCATATTTCCAAATACTACTGCCTTATCAAAAATTTGAGCTTTATTAATCAAATAAGCGCCAATCCAGAATATAGCAATTGTTAAACCATTCATAGTTAATTGCATAAATGGTAATATAATACCCATCATTCTACCTGTAAATAATTGATTTTTCATAACGTTATTATTAACTATTTCAAATTTATCTGCTTGATAGTCTTCCGCATTAAAGGCTCTAATAACCCGCACACCAGACACATTTTCACGTGTTACATCATTTAGGTCATCAGTAAGCTTTTGAATTTTCTTAAATTTAGGTACTACAAAAACTGTTAATAAAACCACAACTACTGCAATAATTCCAACAGTAATCCCTATTGCGAGTGTCCATTCCATTGATTTATTAGAAATCTTTAAAATTGCCCAAACAGCAGTGATTGGTGCTTTAATTAATAATTGAACGCCAATTGCCGTAAATGTTTGAATGTGTCCAACATCATTTGTTGTTCTTGTAATAAGTGATGGAACAGTAAATTTGTTCATTTCTGCATTAGAGAATGAATTTATTTTATTAAATAATTCGTTTCTAAGTGACTCTGACCAGTCAGCTGCTATTCTAGAAGTAAAGAAACCACAAGCGATAGCTGCTAGAATTGATCCAGCTGCACATAGTAGCATCATACCTCCGTTATACCATATATCAGAAATCTTTAATGAGCCAGGAACTTTTGATTCCATGGCAATAAGTGTTGTAAGTTTAGCAGTGTAATCAGGAAATGTTAAATCAAGCCAAACTTGTAAAACAATTAATCCCACTGCTACTATTAAAAATAGATAATTTCTCTTTTTTAAATATTTAAATAATTTAAGCATTCTTAATTCTCCTTAATATCTTCAGGATATCCATTAATTAAATAATAATCATTAGCATTCTTGTTAATTAAACTTAAAATATCTAATAGTTCATTCATTTTATTTTCACCAACATTTTCAAAAATATAAGTTAAAAAATTAGTATAGCTTTCTATTCTCTTACTACATATATTTAAGCCTTTTTCAGTTAATGAAAAAAATGTTTTACGTAAATCATTATTTAAAGTTTTTCTTTTAATTAATCCTTTACTTTCTAATTTGTTTGTAAGTCTTGCGACTCTGGCTGTTGAAACATGCATTGCCTTAGCAATTTCATTTGCGTATACTTCATTTTGATGTTCTTTAATGTATTTAAAAACAAAATGCATACCTTTGTTTTCAACATCCATATTTTCAAAAATATCTTTTGGTCTAAGTTCATTTAACTTATTAATAAATTTAAATAACTGTTCTTTATTTTTCATGCTTCCCCACTTGCTAACCTAGTTAGTATTTTCATACATGGATACGAGTTTACTTTTATTTATATGATAAGTCAAAGAATTTGCTTACCTAATTAGCAATTTTTTTGTTGATAACGTTTTTATCAAAAGTAGTCAATAAAATAGTTAAAGAAAAGACTTAATTATTTGTTAAGTCTATAATTTAAGCTTATAAATGATTACCTATTTAACTACAATTACATTAATATTTTTTATTCAAATGATAGTAAAAAAAAACATAAAGCAATAGTATTCCTAGCCAAAGGAGTTAATTCTTTAATTATTCCTTGTATTTTTTTATTTTCTTTGCTTCAATTGCAATATTATACTTTATTCTTAAAATATATAATTTATTATAAGGTTTTAGATATTTTATAAAATTGCTAAAATTAAAACACCTCTAGATTACTAGAAGTGTTAGATCTATTCACTAATTACTTTATTGGCAAATTCATTATTTACAAGTCTTGAGAATGGTACTTTCTTTTCAAGTTCATCTGCTAAAATCATAATTTCCATTAATTTATTTAAAGCATCTTCTGAAAAATATGGTGTTACTGTCCAAGCATCGATATCAATATATCTTTGCATAACTTTGGTTAATGTATCTAGTGATGTTTCTGGAAATTGTGGTTGAATTACTTCTGCAATTTCTTTTGCAGTATGAGTTCTAACCCATTGTTGTGCTTTATATAAAGCTCTTGTAAATTTAATTAAAATTTCTGGATTTTTTTCCATGTAGCTTTTTAAAGTACTATATGCAGTAAATGGAATATTTCCGCTTTCTGCACCATTACTTGCTACTACATATCCTTTACCGGCTAATTCTAAGTTTGTTGCTGTTGGTTCAAATAATATTACAAAATCGCCATCTCCACTTTCAAATTTACCAGCTAGTGCTGCAAATTGAACATCGGTTCTAACATTAACATCTTTTGTATTATCGTCTCTACCAACATTTAATCCATTTTTCTTTAATACATATTCTAATGTCATTTCTGGCATTCCGCCTTTACGACCACCAAGAATTTGTTTACCTTTTACCATATCCCAAGTAAAGTTATTAATTTTTTGTCTAGCTATTAAGAAATCTCCAGCCCTTTGCGTTAATTGCGCGAAGTTTACTGCAAAATCTTCAGCTCCTTCATTGTAAACATATACTGTTGCTTCCGGTCCCATAAGCCCAATATCGGCACTTCCACTTAATAATGCAGCCATTACCTTATCAGCACCACTTGTCAGTACTAGATTAATATTTAATCCTTCTTCTTTGAAGAATCCTTTTTCAATAGCTACGTATTGCGGAGTATAAAATACTGAATGTGTAACCTCCGCAATTGTAATTTTATTTTTATCCTTTTTACAACTAGTAAGTACTACTAGTGATAAAAATAACATTAAAATAATTATATATTTTTTTAATAATCTCAAATCCCTTTTCCCCTTTTCTTTATTAAATATTTTTCAATCAAATCAACTATTGCATACATTCCGTAAGCAAGAATAGCTAAAATTAAAACACCCATCATAACAAGATCTAATTTGAATACCTGACCGCCATACATTATCAAATATCCTATTCCAGCACTTGAAACTAAAAATTCACCGACAATGACACCAATCCAAGACATTCCAATATTAATTTTTATAACATTTATTATATTCGTTAAGTTACTAGGAAAAACTAGTTTAGTAAATATTTGCAGTTTACTCGCTTTAAATGCTTGAATCATTTTAATTTTTTCACTATCGACATTAATGAAGTAATTATATGTAGAAATAACGGTAATTACAATTAATATCGATATTGCCACAACAACAATCCCAGTTACACCAGCACCAGCCCAAATAATCATTATTGGTGCTAAAGCTGTTTTTGGTAAGGCATTTAAAACAACCATAAAAGGTTCTAATAGTTTTGCAATTCTTCTGTTATACCATAATAATATGGCAATGAATATACCAGCTGTACTTCCAATTACTATACCAAGTATTGTTTCATATAAAGAAATTGCTATGTGTTTCCAAATTTGATTATTGTTAATATAGATTACTAATAATTTAAATATCTTTGATGGTTTACTAAATAGAAACTCATTTAAAATACCAACACTAGAACATAATTCCCAAAGCAGAAAGAAGGAAACTACAATTAAAATTTGCATTATTATGGTTCTTATTTTTGCCATTTTTATTTTTCTTTGAAGTTTTTTACAATTATCCATGATTTAGTTCCTTCCATAAGATATCAAAATAATCTTTAAACTCTACTGCTCTTCTTGAAGCAAGTGGTGTTCTTTCACCTTCAGTTGTTAAGATTATTTCATGAATTGATTTAATTCTAGCTGGTCTTTCAGATAAGACAACAACCTTATTTGCAATACTAATAGCTTCAGATATATCATGTGTAACAATAATTGTTGATTTCTTTTCATTTTTAATAATTTTATATACATCTTCAATTACGAGTAGTTTTGTTTGATAGTCAAGTGAAGCAAATGGCTCATCTAATAATAATAAATTAGGTTTAATTGCAAGCGTTCTAATTAACGCCACTCTTTGGCGCATTCCTCCACTAAGTTCTAAAGGATAATTATTTCTGAAGTCCCATATTCCATAATTTTTAAGCATTTCAATTACAAACTTATTATTTTCTTCATTAAGTGCATTTTTTATTTCTAATCCTAATATAACATTTTTATAAATTGTCCGCCATTCAAACAAGTGATCACGTTGAAACATATAACCTATTTCACCGTCAACTGTAACAGTGCCACTGTCAGGTTGTATTAATCCTGCAATTAAATTTAAAATTGTCGTTTTACCGCTTCCAGATGGACCAATAATGGCTAGTATTTCTCCTTCTTTAAGATCAAAACTAATATCTTTTAGCACTTCTACTTGCTCTTCGTTATTGCAAAAGCTTTTATTTACATTCTTAAATTCTAATACTTTTGACATCTAGAAACTCCCCAATCATTTATACACTATTATGATATAATTTTTAACATTAATTGTATGGGCAAAAATCAAAAGTATCTACCTAATAATTTAGTAGATAAAATTCTTTATTTTTTCTCAGAAACACATTATATTTTTTATTAATAGTCATCCTATTTATATTGTTAAAATTAAAAAGAACAAAAATTATTAGTCTTTGTTCTATTTTTTTTATTTTAAAAACTTTACTTTTTTCCATTAATTTAATCATCAATAGTAGTAAATTTCTGAATCTTCAATGATAATAAAGATGTTTGATTAAATTTTTAGCTATATTAATGTTTGCTTTATCAATTGTTAAGTAAATATTTATTTTTTTTCCTTATATATATTTTTATTTTTTACTATGATTTATAAGCAATAAAACAATTTTATGCAAAAAAGACTTTATAATTAATCAAGCCTGTATTTTTAACTTGTGTTAGGTTACCTATTTTGATACAATTACGCACCCTTAGTCATTTTACGCACCCCTTTTTTAGTTTACAAAGTAACTATTTGATAGTAAAATTAAAGGGCTTAACTCCAATTGAATAACGGAATCAAGCCTAATATTAAAAAATTTTAATTAATTATCCTATCTACTTGATAGTACCATATGAGTTTACTAATTTTGTATAATATTAGACTACTTCTGTTTGATGTTGAGTTCCTTTTTTTATATTTGAATTGCTCCATATTTTTTAATTTGAACTTGTAGTGATTCAAGTTGAACTCTCATGAATGCAGCTTCATTGATTAGATTATCAACAAGTTCACTTTTAGATGGTTTAACTGAAGCAAACAATACTTTTAATCTTTTGTATTCAATTTGTACTTTATCAATCACTGCCATTTCTAGCTCTCACTTTCAAAAAAAAGCCACTTTCGTGACTTAATCTAAATTTTGAATTTTCAAAATTTTTTCCTTGCATTTTTTAAGAGCCCACTCATGCGGTACCCTTTGCAATAAATAATATGCACTGGGGCGGTGATTATAAGAGCAATAGTATTCCTATAGTAATAAGAGCAATACCAATCAAAATAAACAATGTCATTAACCTAAAATCAAAAGTAAATTTAAAAAATCTTTTTCCTAATTTTATACTCTCATCACTATATGCTCGATCTGCTGGAGTAGCTAGTATCGCAAAAATTACGCTTAATATTCCTAAAACTATTAAAATTATACCAATGTAGTTCATAATAATCTAATACCTATTATTATGCAAACTAATGAAACTCCAAAAACTAATAAACTTATTATTAACCTTGTTCTAGGGAGCATTTTATATGTGATATTATAAAACAAACCTGCTGCTTTTAAAACAATAAGGAGTAATAATAAAACACCAAGACCAATTAGAATATAACTAAGCATGCTATACCTCCTACAATTACTAAAAACGCTATTAGCATAATCAAGACAGTTGCTTTATATCCCAATCGTCCCAAAAAAGAACCATGTAAATAGCTTGTGAATGATGATTGGCTTAAAATCATAAGAAAAAACATTATACTACCTATAGTGATAAGAGAAACACCTAAAACCAACATAAATACCTCCTGATATGTGCCCTTTAACTTATATAGACTTTTTCAATATTATACCAAAAATATTTCTTATCGTCTATGTTTAATTTGGAATAATATTCCAACCATCATCAAACATTTCTTTTTTTTTTTAAACATTCCATGTTCGTCATTATGACAAAACATACATAACAACTCCAAGTTATCTTGATTAAGACTTATATTAGCATCATTAACATTATCAACAGTTATTCTAATCTTATAATGTACCTCTTCATTAACGGCACCACACCGCTCACGTTTGCCTTCTCTTGCGTTTGTTTTTATGTTACGAGCAATGAATCAGGCCTTTGACTTATAGAACCTGTTAAGATCTGAACTGATACCAAAAAGTTGTACATTGTTATAATACAAATATATGGAGTAGGTATCATATGTAAGATAAAAAGAAAAAAATTAGGTTATGGAGCGCAGAATTTAAATTAAACGTGGTTTTAGACATCATCAAAAATGAACTATCTTATAGCCAAGCTATACGTAAGTATAATCTATATTTAACATTAAGTAGTCTAAATGATAAACTAACGGCTAGGAGGGTTTATCAATATAGAATCTATGGTAAAGAATGATTCTTTTAGATACCAAAAGATTATCGAAATCATCCAATTAGACAGTTCCATAAACAATCAAAAGCGAAACTATTTATTTACAAAAAGTTAAATCTTTATTGAATTTAATTAGAACAATTAATTAATATATTTATTGGTATAATCACGATAGAGTATAGCTAAACTTATATGGCTATTCACCAATTCAATATAGGTTGATGAGTCAACAAATGTTATAATAACTACAAAGAACATAAAGCACAAAAAAAAGGTATTAATTCAAATTATTATACAATATTTTCAGTAAAAAATTTACTTATATCTTAATTACAGTATAGTTATATTAATAATTCTTAATAGCATTGATGCTTTGATTTAAAGATTATGCATTTAACATTAAATCGTTAATTTGTTCACAAGTAAAGTAAAATAAAACTATAATCATACTACTTTTAAAAAATAAATAACCTGTTTATCCTTTTATAAAACTGGCTGATAGGGATTTTATCACTTTCTGCCAACAAATAAAAAAAGCCCTGATAATTAATCAAGACTATATTTTTAACTTGGCAAAGAACTCTAATTTTAATACAAATCTTAAACGAGTTCTTTTGTGTTTTATCATTTCGTAAACGAGTGCAACCACCTAATTATAACAGTAGATAAATAAAATATTTGTATCTATGTCATATGCCATAAATATCAAATTACCGTCAAAAGTATTATAGGTGCTATTTGTGACATTATAAATTGAATAATACTCATAATTAGATGTTAAAGATAATATAAACAAATTGCTGATACTTGAAGGAATAAATGAAGTATCTTCTTTCCAATTTAAATTATCTTTTATAATTGAGGTATACATAATATCATCATCAATTTTAACCATTGCTAACGAATCACCTTCTGTTTGATAATCATAAGCAATTGATATATAGCTACTACCTGGAATATTTAAATTTGTAGTTTCTGACAACTTATATATGTATTGCATATCATGACTAATTAGTGTAGAAAAATAACTTGTAAATGTTCCAAAAACAGAAAGTAATACAGTCATAATAATTCCTGCGATTATATTCTTTTTGCACTTGTATCCTTTTCTAATATAAATAAGACCAAGAATCACAGAAGCTAATGGTATTGGTATAATTAAGAAAAACTTCCACATATGTTCTACCATAGCAAATGGAAAATCAGGTAATGGTGATGTTTCAACGGAAAAAACTACAAGCATTAGTGCCAACCAAATTGACGTGATCGAAGCAATAAAAGCAATTAATAATAATGATTTTACTTTCTTGTTTATACCTGTTTCAACTTTAGTTAAGTTTAATAATTTTAATAACTTTTCTTCGTTATCTCTACAAGAATTTTTATCAATTACAGCAAACAAACCATCAAATGTAAGATAAATATACCTTTCATCTTGATTTAACAACTTAATATCTGAATATTTTTTTGAGTAGCTACCATTAGAAGTTCCAGATGTGCTATTAACCATAAAATAATCATCATAAAAGCTATATTCAGATTTTAGATTTGGCCTAGAAGTTAAAGCATTTTTTACTGCTTCGTTAGTAGTTTTACCAACTCTTAAAATATACCCAATAAAAACACACGAACAAATAAATGGTAAAATAACAAATGTGTTTTCTGTATCTGATAATAAGATACCTATAAAAATCAAAATAGATAAAGTGATAGCAATATAATTAATTGTTAAATGTTTATTATAAAAACTCTTATAAGTATTTTTATATATTTCTTCAGTATAAGTAACTTCGGCCTTAAAAAGAGGTTTATTAATACTTTCTTCTATGTTTGAAACTACTTCTTTCCCACACAATTCATCTAATGAAACATTCAAAATTTTAGATAATGCCAATAAATTGTCTACTGATGGTTGTGCTTGATTTGTTTCCCACAAACTAACGCTTTGTCTAGTAACATTTAATTTATATCCTAATTCTTCTTGTGATAGTCCTGTTTTTTTTCTATACTCTAAAATCTTTTTTCCTAAATCCATGGTATCACCTCACTAACATAATACTTTTATTTATAAAATATTTCTACCTAAACATATTTGAACCTTGTCAAGTTGCACTTGCAACAAGAAAATTTTCTACTTATCTTACAATATTATTATATCATAAGAGATATATAAGTTAATAAAGTTTGCTAATGCAACACCCTCCTAAAATTATGCAACACTCTATATTTTTTATGCAACACCACAAATTACTTAAAATAAAAAAATACACTTTTTTATAATTTATAGTAAAATATTTAAATGCTTTTTTATAAAATTAGCTAAAAAAATTAAAATATCTTATTTTATGCAAAAAAGCTTAAAAAAAGCCTTGATAATTAATCAAGACTATATTTTAAACTTGGTACCCAAGGCCGGACTTGAACCGGCACGTCATTGCTGACATTGGATTTTAAGTCCAACGCGTCTACCTATTCCGCCACTCGGGCATAAGTGGTGATCCGCAGAGGATTCGAACCTCTGACCCTTTGATTAAAAGTCAAATGCTCTACCGACTGAGCTAGCGGATCAAAATACTGGTGCCGACTAAAGGAATTGAACCCTCAACCTACTGATTACAAGTCAGTTGCTCTACCAATTGAGCTAAGTCGGCATGGTGGGGAATAACGGGCTCGAACCGCTGACCCTCTGCTTGTAAGGCAG
>JAEYPN010000015.1 GCA_023410715.1 Bacillota bacterium | reverse complement strand
TTATGGGAATATACTAAACTTACTTCATCTTGAACAAATACTTCTTCAACTAAAAAATGTTCTCTTAATTCATCTGTAGTGTAATATTTTACATCATTTGGATGATTTGAATATCTTACATCTAATTCCATATTTTTTCCTCCTTGATTCTTATAATTTCTGGTTCTAAAGTAGATATTTTTGTATAATTCCTTAAATTATTATTTATAAATAATCCTTCGTTGTAAACAAGTTTATATGTATTATGTAGAGTAGTAATTACAAAACTATTCTCATTTACCTCAATATGATATTTTTGACATTCATTAATAAAGTCTTCAAAACTCTTTGATTCAAATACTGATGATGCCTTCATAAAACAAAAATTTAATCTTCCATAAGAAACAATTTCACGATTTTTTGTTTTATGGTTTTTAGATAGTTCAATCCCATTATGCATGTAAATACATAAATAGGAATTATCCTTTTTAATATAGAGGTGTTTATCATCCCTAACATATTCATTAACATAATCAAAAGGTACATATGCATGAATAAAATCAAGCCCATGATTATCACTTATTTTAAATATACCCATACCTAATGAATCAATTTGTTCAATATGTGGAGATATACCATTTCCAACCCAATAAGATGGTCTTCCTTCCCCACTTACAGGTATTTCTCCTGGGTGATTAATCCATATGCGAATTGGATCTTCACCAATACCACAAACAAGGTCAATAGATGACGAACCATAAGCTTCATTACCAACTTTAAATTTAAGCACGCTTGACATTGTATAGTAGTTAGTGCGATAAACATAGGTATTTGCAGGTTGATAGCCTTGAAGCGCATTTAATTTAAATACTTGTTCATCAGTTAAAGAATAATCAGAAACGTAATCATGAATTTTATAACTGCTTAAGGCAATCATCGCCGCCATATTAACTTGATAATTAATAAAACCTTGTCCAAAAACTAAATAATTAATCATACTCATTGGCAGTGTTTTATCAGCCTTTATTTCCTTTTCATAAGTTCGGCCATGTGTAGTGATCATTAGGCCTTTATAATTATTGACTGCTAACGTCATAGTTAATAGTTCAATCGCTACTTTTACTTTTTCTTTAATATCAGCATCCTGAGTTAGTTCATATAAAGGAAAAAAAGACATTACATCTACAGGAATATAAGTATTCGAGTACCATTCACTAAAACCTTTGGCTAAAAAAGCATCTAACCATTTATTTATTCTTTCTTTACCAATTTTTGCTTGTTCAAATCCTTTTCTATTAGATGCTTTAAATACCTCATCTTTAAATAAATTACCAGTTAAGTATTGTGACACATAAAAACACATTTGATGATTCTCTGAATAAAAACACATTACATCATTTCCTACCTCATCCCAGGCATAACGGAAATCAAGAATCATTTTTTTAATTTCTTCATAAACCTGTGTTGGTAATAATTCCTTATATTTTGATAAAAGCATGACAAAAGCAGGAATATTAAAATCTGCACAGTCATCTCTTTTATTTGCCTTATCAATCAATGGTTTAAATGTATGATATAAATCTGGATTATAACTTTTATGAACTTCTAAATATGCCATTAACGTTGTAACCGACGGAATTTTAGAAGCCATCGCAAAATCAAAAATGATCTTTCTTCGTTCCTCATAAGATTTAGGGATATTTTTATTCAATTCATTAAAATATTTTTTTGGATAGACTGAAATAAATAGCTTACTATGTAATGTTATTCGGCCAATATTAATTGATAAATCTACATAGCTGCTTCCTATGTTTTCTGTTAACAAATGGTCATACGGATTTGTACTTGTTTCATTATCAGTAACAGTATAAATATTTATTGTCTTATTTTCTTTAGATAAAATAAATGTTCCCTTTTTACCATATACTTTATAATTAAGTAAAAATGGATAATCAATATTTCCATCATAGTTTAAGTATACATTTCCTTCTTCATAATAATCTTTATCCAAATGAAATTCATTTAAAACTTTATTAGCTTTTCTAATTAAATCAACGTCTTCATCAAGGTTTATAAAAACTTTTAATGTTTTATTGGATTTATTTTTAAGTTCATAAAAAAACAAAACATCCCTTTCAGCTAAGTCATTAAAATAAACAACGACTTCATTTATTCCCTTTACAAAGTGTAAAACATTACTTATTGTCGATCCTGTATTCCTTATATAAGGTTTATATGTTAAAGCTAAGTTATTATTAACCCAAATTTTAATTCCACCAGTTACCATCACATCAAATAAATAATCATCTTCTTCATCAACTTCAACATAAAATCTTGTATATGCATGTAGCATTGTTGGTTGATGAATAAAAGTTGAGTATTCTACCCGAGTTGAATCAAAATTTAAATAAATATCGTTTAGTGATAAACGATCAATCCATATATTATCGATTAATGATTCTTTTAAAAAATCTTCTCTACATGGATACAATGGACTTGAAATAGTAAAATCTGTGATTTCAAAAGCGCGTGGTTCGCGGTAAAAAGGAGTTCTAATAGCTCCACTAGACTCAACTTGACTAATTGTTTGATTTGATTCTACAAGATATGAATATTTTCCCATTATCGTTGAACCCTTCCTGAACCATCACCTTCGACTAAATTTAATACTTCTCTTTCGCTAACTAGATTAAAATCTCCAGGTATGGTGTGCTTTAAAGCACTCGCTGCAACAGCAAAATCTAAAGCCTTTTCCTGATTACCATTATATTTGATTAAACCATGAATAAGACCACCAGCAAATGAGTCACCACCGCCAACTCTATCAACAATTGGAGAAATATCATAACGTTTTGACTCATAAAAATCTTTACCATTATAAATTAAAGCTTTCCAACCGTTATGTGAGGCACTATAAGATTCTCTTAAAGTAGAAACTACATATTTAAAATTAAAAGTTTCTTGCATTTCTTTGAATATTTCAAAATATCCTTTAGCGTCTGTATTTCCTTTTTCTACATCCGCCTTTGGTTCAAATCCAAGACAAAGTTTTGCGTCTTCCTCGTTTCCAATGCAGACATCAACATATTGCATTAAAGGTCTCATAATCGAAATAGCTTTTTCGCTTGTCCATAGTTTCTTTCTAAAATTTAAGTCACAAGAAATAGTAACTCCTTGTTTTTTAGCCTCGATACAAGCAACCTTTATTAGTTCAGCAGCTTTATTAGAAATTGCGGGAGTAATCCCGGTAAAGTGGAACCACTTGGCATCTTTAAAAATGGCATTAAAGTCAAAATCATAAATTTCTGCTTCACTAATTGAAGAATGAGCGCGGTCGTATATAACCTTTGAAGGTCGCATTGAACAACCCGACTCCAAATAATAAATTCCTATTCTTTCCCCACCACGTGCAATATATTTTGTATTTACGCCATATTTTCTTAAAGCATTAATTGCTGAATCACCAATTTCATTATTTGGAATTTTCGTAACATAAAAACTATTATTCCCATAATTTGCTAAAGAAACTGCAACATTTGCTTCGCCGCCACCATAACATACATCAAAACTATCTGCTTGGTCAAACCTATTAAATTCTTTTGTTGATAGTCTAAGCATAATTTCACCCATAGTAACTACCTTTATCATTATCTAAGTCTCCTCATCTATTTAATATATTTCTTTAATTCACAATCGCTATTATTTAGAGCATTTAAAAATATTTTTACTACTTCAACAGCTCCTTTTCTTCTCAAATGCGTATCATCTGATGAACCATTAATATAATTTTTATAAATCCCTTTGTCAAAAGTCATCACATATTCCTGAGATTTTTCTTTTCCATTTAAAGAATATAATTCATAGAGCTCCTTTGTTAAATCAACAAGCATTAAATTTTTTTTAAAAGCTAGTTCTCTTATTTTTATTGGATATTCCCCTAAAACATTAGGGATCAATATCCCATTATCATCAAACCTAACCTTATAAGTTGGAGTTAATAATATTGTCTTCCCGCCTAAAGCTTCAATATGTTCAATCATTTTTTCTAAATTATTAAAAAATTCCTCTGGGGTGCAATATCTTTCCTCTTTATCTAATAAGGAATCATTATGGCCATAGCCAAGTAAGACATATGTTTCTTTATCAATAAGCGCTAATGCTTGATCAAAAATTCCTAAAGTAATTGCTGTTCTTGTCGAAATTTTATTTCTCCCAAGATTTATTATTTCAAGATCAGATTTCATAAATTCTCTTAAAACTTGAATCCATCCTACCTGAGGATGTGTCTTATCACCATTCTCATGCATTAAAGAATCTCCTAAGCAAATAAGTTTAATAATAACACCTACCTTCTATTAATATTTTAGCATAAAAAATATAAATCTCAATATATTTTGTTAAATTGTTTAACATTTAATTTAAAGTCTTTAATTAAAAGTTTTAACTTATTAAATTGGACTATATTTATTTAAATTTTGGCTTATAATAAATTGACTTTAACGGCTAAAAATGGTATTATTTAATTAATGATAAAAGGGAGGGCATAAGATGACAAAAGCAACATTTAACGCTTCAAGAATGAAAGATAAAAATAAATTTATTGTTTTAAATTATATTAGACAAGGCGGTTTATCTCGTGCAGATATTTCAAGATTAACTGGTCTAACTAGAGCCTCTATTACTTATATTGTTGATAGCCTTGTTGAGGATGGATTAGTCGTTGAAACTGGATTTAATCAGCCAAAAATTGGGAAGCGTTCAGTTTTATTATCAATTAATCCAAGCGCTTCATATGTAATTGGAGTAAGTATACAAAGAGGTTCATTAAGACTTACAGTCTTAGGATTGTCTACAAAAATTTATGAAGATCGAATTATTTATGATGAAACTGATTCACTTAAAGAATCACTTGAAATAATCAACCAACTAATTACGTTATTTTTAAAAAAATATGGAAAAAAAATAATTGGGATTGGCGTAACATCACCAGGACCTGTTGATTCTAAAAAAGGTTTAATCTTAAATCCTACAAGATTAAATAAGTGGCACTATTTTGATATTTGTAACTATTTAGAACAAAGATACAAAATTCCATGCTATTTAAATAAGGATATCAATAGTTATGCTTGCTTAGAAAAAACTTTTAATAGCGAGTTAGCGGATAAATCGTTTATTGAAATTATGAGCGAACGTGGAATTGGTAGCGCAATTGTCATGGATGGAGAAATGTTTGTCGGTAATGGATTTGGTTGTGAATTAGGGCATATTTCCATTGATATTAATGGTAGGCTTTGTGAATGTGGTCACCATGGTTGTCTAGAAAAATACGCATCTATTATATGTTTGCTTTCTGAGTGTAAAGAAGAAGGAATTGGTGATTTTTCAAGTTGGGAAGAAGTTATTGATACCCTATACACAAGTGACGCAGAAAAAAAAGCACAAGCTGTAAAAGTAGTTAATAGAATGGTTCTTTATCTTGGTTCTGGCTTAGTCGCTTTTCAAAATTTATTAAACATTAATAATATTGTTTTTAGTGGACATTTTGCTTACAGACCAACACTTTTCTTTAATCAATTAGATAACTATATAAGTACAAGAATGCTTTGTAGAAACAATCAATCTATTAACATTTATGCATCTAAAGTAAAAGATATTGAAGCTAAAGCTGCTGGTAACGTAATTTTAGAAAAATACTTTAATGGAGAATTAAAATTGTGTCAAAAATAGTAGTCAATAATAATGTAATATCTGCTGCTTTCTTAAAGATTAATTACAAAAAAGATGGAATAGTCTATGGTGATGGAATAATTGAATTTGCAGATGGATCATTATATAAAGGAAACATGGTCTATGATGGCATAGATTACTATAAAAATGGATATGGTGTATTAGATTTTAGCAATTCACGAATGATTGGTGAAAACGTTGGTGGGCCAGTTGATTCAAAAATAAATAAATACATTGGTTTTTTTGATTATTCAAAAGACGAGTGGCAGTATGGAAAAGGTGTTTTTTATTTTAACGATTTAAATGGTAATCCTTTAGCTTTTATTAAAGGGTTCTTTACACATAATCAGTGTATTGACAAGTATGATGATTTTAATTATGATGATTTAATTGAAGGCTATAATAAAGATATGGAAATAAACCAACAAAAAGGTATTGAAGCATTAGTTAATCGCATTATTGCGCACTATCCTTATAAAAACAATTACAAATATTTATTCATGGGAGATTCTTATTTTGAATTTTGGCGTGAACACAAAAATAAGTTAGGAAAAACATTTGATGATGATTTTGCTAGCTATGAAGTGTTAAATGTTGGGATTGGTGGAACCAAATATCGAAATTGGTTTACATTAATTGATAGGCTTGTTATACCTTATAATCCAAAATATATTTTCTTAAATTTTGGACAAAACGATTTTTATGCCAAACTATCTTGTGAAGAAATTGTTAATGATATGGTAAAATTAACATCAATGATAAAAGAAAAATTACCAAATGTTAAGTTTATTATTTTTGGTATCTGTCATACTCCACTAAAAAAAGACCAAATTGAACAAGAAAAACTTTTAAATAAAAGAGAATATGAATATACCTTATTACATGATGACTATACTTTTATTAATCCTAATGAAAAAATTAATTTTGAAATATTAAGTGAATATTTTGTATCGGATCATTTACATCCATCAAGAAAACTATATGATATTTTTAAGGAACTTTCACTTGATTATATAAAAAAGCATTAGAATTTTAAAATAGGCCCTATAAAGTAGACACATAAAAAAGATGTAGATTCTACTTTGTAGGGTTTTTTTATTGTTATATAATGCAAATAAGAAATAAGTTGATGAGACACATGAATGGATGTATGACATATCTAAAGTATTAAGATTTTGTTATTGTAATTATGATAATAATTTTTTCTCTCACAATATTACTTATCTCTTTTACGGTCCTAATAGAGATTTAACATATCTATCAACAATTAATGATTCAGTGACAAAAAAAATACTAGTTTATATATTATCTATATTTTTTAGTGAACAATTTGTATTAAATGTTTTTAATCATTTGATTATTGATGAGAAAGTTCCAATCTTTGAAGATAGTACACTACATTTTGATCAGGGATTTTACTATACAGCTTTATATTATCAAAAATTATTGAAAGCTTTAAGTATTAAACAATCAACGTCTAGACGTGGTAATTGTTATGATAACGCTCCTCAAGAATTGTTTTTGGTGATATGAAAAACAAGTTACATTTAAAAGAGTGTTTTTATTTTAATGAATTAAAAAATCAGATTGTTAATTATATGGATTATTATAACAACTAGCGATACCAATGAAATTTAAACAAGATTGCTCCAGTTAAGTATAGAATACATCTTTTTGAAGATGGTAAACCATTATTTAATAAAAAAAATAAAGCTGAAAGTACAATGGTACAATCAGCTTTATTATATTTAAATTATTAAATTAAAGAATAAACTTTTCTATTCATATCCTTGAGTTAGGGTACTTTTTATAAATTTAAATCCTTTTTTAATATTCTTTACTTAATTATTAGCAGTAACCTACATTAATTTTTTTAATAATAATTTACCATCGGTAACATACCAATAATCTGTTGAGAATCCCGCGCTTAATGGATCATTTTTAAATTCCTCAGGAATAACAACACCGGCATATGCACCATTAGTTTCTGAGTTATTATTTGCTTGGAAAGCTTCTTTAGCAGCATATGCGCCATTATATATGATACCAGCAGTTGTAAATCTTGCAAGGAATGTACCATGCCAATCAAATGTAAATCCTTCAAATAATAATTCACCGGCATAGCAGTTTATGAATTCGATATTATGCATTGCAAAATCATTATTAGCAACAGAACCACCAAATGCACCAACTGATGTAAGGTTTGTAGTAGGAACACGACCAGTTACAACTACATCTAAGCTAACGCAATTAATAAACTTACCATAAACACCTTCTACAGCTTGCTTATTGGCAGTGACTACTCCAAAGAATGCTGCAGATTGTTTATTGCTTTCAAGTCTACCTTTTGCATATACGTTTTCAAAAATAAATGAGCCTGATGTCTGTTGAATTTGACCTATAACCATACCAGAACCTGCTCCACCAAGGAAAGTTCCTTCAACATAAATGTTATTTACTTTTAACTCTCCTTTTGCACCTCTTAAATCAGCCATACCAATTAATAATCCACTATTGCAATTTCCTTGACCATTTGTAGCTCCAGCAGTACAGTTAAATGAGGCATTAAGTATATTAATATTTTCCATTGTTACACTAGAATTTTGTTCAACTTTACCACAAACAACACTTGAATATGTATTATTAGTAATAATTATTGCATTTTCAAATATAACATTTTTAATAACTGCTCCATCACCTAATGATTTAAAGAATGCAGAATATTGTCCACCATTAACATATAATCCAGAGATTACATGATTTCCACCATCAAATACGCCTTTAAATCCTGAAATAGGTGTCCAAGAAGCTTTTCCTTCTCCATATTTAGATGATAAATCAATATCAGCCTTTAGTAAATAATAATTTAAATCTTTAATTTTTTCTAAATCTTCAATTGAATCAATTAAATATGGATTTTCTTTAGTTCCATCACCTTTATTTTTTAACACATTAAATGTGATGTCCTTTGTATATTGAGCAGCACCATTACTAATTGTAATAGAAACAGTGATTTCTTTATCTCCATCTTCATAAGTAGGCCTATTTATAACTAAAATACTCATTAAGTCCCCATCCATAGTTATGGAAATAATGCTATTTTCATTGCCACTTACAAACGAGAAATTTGTAAATTTTGAACCATTAGGGAATGTTAATGGTAATTCTAATTTATCTTCAATTACTTTATTAACAGCCTCAAATTCTATGAATGCTTGATCTACTAGATCTGCTTCAGTTGGTTCAAGTTTTAAAACAGTAATATCAAATTCTTTTTTAGTAGTAACATCACCAGCAGTGATTGTCGCTATTAATTTACCTGTAGCATCACCATCAATGTATTTTGGACGAGTGACAATACCTGTATTTGTAATTGCACTATTTAATGATTCCCAAGTAACTATAACCTCTACTTCTTCACTAACAACCATTACTTTAAATACAGTTGTTAATTCAACATTAGCTGTAATTATTTCATCAATTACTAGTAAATCATAAACATCATTAAGGGCTTTTTTATCTTTTGTCCAAGCAAGAACTGTAACATTATAATCAAATGACATAGTTTCGCCTTCAATAGTAACAACAGCAGTTAACTTAACTAATGCATCTTGTTGCCCATATTCAGGACGTGTTACAATACCATTACTTGAAACTACTGCTTCATTATTTGTTAACCATTCAACTGTAGCATTAAATGTTTCTGATGCTGTTAATAATACTAAGTTTTTTGTCACTGCTTCAAGTGAACCTAAAGAAGCTTTAATTTCACGATTAATTGTTTCAAATTTTTCTTCTTTTGTTGGTAATGTTTCTTTAACTAAAACTGTAAATTCTTTATTTCTAGTTTGTCCATCTGTTGTATAAGTAGCAGTTAATGTTACTAACGCATCACCACTAAAGTATGCTGGTTTATTAACAACACCATTGTCACTAATATATTCAGGTTTATTAGATGTCCAAGTTACAACAACACCATTAATGAATGTTTCTTTAACTAAATTAATGTTTTCAGTTGCTTCTTCTGGAACATTTAATAAATATTCAACGGCATATGTTTCAAGTCCAACATTTTTATCAAATACAAGTTTTGGAAGTTCTCCTTCTACCATTGACCATCTTTCAATTAAATCCATTGTCGTCATCTTAGATGAAACCCAAATAATGCTCTTTAAGTTTTCTTCTAAAGTTTCTACAGCACTAAAGGCAGTAGGATTATCTGCAGAACCATTTTTGTTATAAACTGGTTGTGCTTGATATGTGTTGATTAAATGTAGGTTCTTAACATCGCCATTATAAATGCCACATAATATACCTGCACGTCCAGTAGGATTTTCTTTAATGTTAGTAAAGTCTGTCGCAATAATAACATTCTTTAAAGTAACATGATCTGTTGGTTGAGATGCATTTGAATAAGCTAAACCACCTGCAAATCCACCTGTTGAGTTAATTCCTTTAGAGTCTGGATTTTCATGACGCATCATCTTTACATCTGAAACAATGTTTTCAAACCATCCAGTACCAGAACCAATAATTGCACCGCTATAACGAACACCATAAACTGTACCGTTTGCATATACATTTTTCATTACAGCATTATATGTATTTAAAGCAATTTCAATTGCTTGAGCATCTGTTGCAGATGGCCAAGTATAAACATTTCTGAAGCATCCAGCTACAAGACCAACATGCGCTGCTCCTTTTACAATTACATTATTTAAAGAAGCACCATCAATTAATAAATTAGCACGTTCTTTAAGTTCAACTTCTTCATAGGCTGCTGAAGTTGCAGAGCCAAATAATGCACCAACTTGTGTGTCTGCAGCATCATTATTATCGCTATTACGTGTACCTTCAACATTTGAATCGTAGATAAATATATTACGATATATACCACTTTCTGCAAAACCGACAAATGCCGATACAAATGTATCACCCTTAATATCAAAGTTTCTAATAATTAGATTTTCAATTTGTGCACCGTGAGTATAACCAAATAATCCTAAATATGATTCTTCAGCTTTTTGACCATTCTTTTCAGCTGGTGCATCATATTTAATTGTAAGATTTGATAGTGTATGTCCATAACCATTTAATGAACCAGTAAATTTATTTTCCTTGGTTCCTATTGGTGTATAATTAATACCAGTAAAGTCTAAGTCATCATATAATACATAATTTCCATTAAGTGGCCATTCTTTACCAATCTTTAAGAAATCTTCAATGCTTTCAATTACATATGGATTTTCAACAGTTCCGTTTCCTTTGTTATCTGCTTTTAAGATAAATCCAAACTTAATAATTATTTCTTCATTATCAATTGTAATTTTAGCATTTAAATAAACAGGAGTATCTTGATAATCTTTGTCAAATGTTAATTTTGTACCATCAACAATAACACGATCTGATAATGATTCATATGAAATTGTAGAATTATAGTCGCTAGAAGCAGGCAATATTAATTCATTTTTTGCAACAACAGTGTAGTTTAGTTTTAACTTATTAAAAGCAACCATTGCTTTTTCTTGATTGTTTACTGGCTCTAATTCAGGAACTGTGAATATGAATTTCTTTGTAGCTTCATAATCGCCTATTTTAACATTAGCTGTCAATAATACTGTTAAATCACTACCCATTGATGCTTTTGGTTGAGTTACAACACCAGTTGAAGATATAACTGCTTCATTTGATGATACCCAATTAATTACTGAATCAAATTTACCAACAGTAGGAAGAGTAATATTTTCAGTAATTCCTTTTGTATTAGCAAATTCAATATAACTTAATATTAAATCTGGTAATTCACTATCAGCAGGGCGTTCTAATTCTTTAATAGTAAATGTGTATTCAAATTCTTGTGAATCAGCGCCACTTGTAATTTTAGCTAATAAAACAACTTGTTTGTCGCCTTCGCCATATCTTGGACGATAAACATCTCCAGTTGAAGACATTGTATTTAAATCTTTTGATGTCCAAGTAACAAGTGCTAGACCTGCAATTGATGGAAGAGTAACACTGTTTGTAACATTAGTTGGATTTAGCTCTGCTATGATATTGTCAAGTTCATCCTTAGCTTCAGCAATAATCTCAGCAGTTGTCTTTTCAGCTTTATATACGTTTAGTTCAAATTCTTTATCAATTTGGTGTCCATTTAATGATAAAGTACATGTTACTACAACAACAATATCTCCATCAGTAGGCCGAGTGACTGTAGCATTTAAACCATCAAAGCTTATAACATTTGTATTACTTGATTTCCAAGATAATGCAATAGTATAAGTTTGACCTTCGTAAGTATAACTGATTGAGTCAACAACCTGAAAATCTTTATTAACTGTATCAGCAACACCAGTAATTTTTACAGCTTTTTTGTCCTGTTTGGCTGCAAGTAAGATTGCATCATAATTTAAAGTTGTTGTTACTGATCCGTTTGTCGACTTTGTTGTTTGACTTACGGTTGTTTTACTTGTAGTAGTTTTACTAGAAGTTGGTTTTGTTGCTTTGCATCCGCAAAGTGCAAATAAAAATAATAATACAATAAAACTAAACTTTAATTTTTTCATTTCTTCTCCTTCTAACTTTTTTATTTCTGTATTTAATGTAATAAGCCCTCAATTAGAGCTAGCATTGCCATAGCTTGACCAAATGGTTCTTCTTTTATCGGAATGTCTTTATAAAAATCTTTTGACATTCCCATTCTTGTACCGCCACTTACATTTTCTAATATCCCTTGATCATTAATATTTTCAATAACTTTTTCTAAACCTTTTAAGCCAATTGTTTCATATTCTTTATCAATAAATCCTTTTCTTACAGATTTTAAGATACCATATGAGAAACCGGCTGTCGCGCTTGATTCTAAATATGATGATACATCATCAATTACTGTATGCCACATTCCTGCTTCATCTTGATATTTAGCTAGGGCTTTAATTTGATTATTTAGCATTTGAATAATGTAACGTTTTATTGAAGGCATCAAGTAATATTCTCCTAAAATTTCTAAAAATTCAGGAATGAAAATTGTAATCCATGAATTTCCTCTTCCCCAAAGTACACCGCCATAGTGATGTCTTTCTGCAACATTAAAGCCATGAAACCAAAGATCAGTTGATGTATCAACTAAGTATTTTGAATGTTCTAAAAATTGATAGATTGCATCTTCTACATACTCATCTTTTTTATAGACAATACCAACTTTTGCAAGGAATAAAACGGTCATCATTAGAGTATCATCCCATAATTGATTTTCGTTTTCTAATTCACTTGTCACATGATTAAATGCGCCATTAATCGCTCTAGGTAAATCATTATATAACCTGTCCGCCCAGTCTAAAATTATTTCATCATACTTTGGATTTTTTAATTCTTGATTTAAAAATGTTAGTGTTAATAAGGGCGCTGTTGAATTTACCGTAATTGGTGGCAAACCATACGAAATCTGTTTCTCGTAATAATCAATTAAAATATTTAAATATTTTTTTTGATTAGTAAGTTTATAAAGCTTATAAAAGCCATATAAGCCTACTCCTTGAAACCAATCAAATGTTCTAACTGTAATTTGACTGTTAATTTTTTCTTCATAATCTTCTTTAAAAGATTCTAAAACTGTTTTAAATGTTGAGCCTAGTAAATCTAATTTTTCGTGTATATAATTCATTTTTTTACTTCCAAACTTTAATTATGATTGAGCAACAATACCAGGATCCCCAAAAATGCTCTTCCAGAAGTTATTAGGATTTTCAGGGGCTAGTTCTTTTTGTCTTGATTGCATATATCCCCACATATTTCCATAATATGGTGATGTTTTTGTATAATGTTCGCGAATGGCTTGACGGAAAATACCGCTTGGAACTGCTGACATAATAATTGAGAATGTCATGTTCTCTTGTACATATTTCATTACTTCTAAGGAATTTTCATCATCAAATGCGAATAGTTGTAAATGGATGTCTTCAATTGTAGCATCAATATCATCAGCATTTGTATAGTATTCTTTCATACCGCCATAAAATTCTGCTAATAATTGATATAATCTTACATCTTTGCCTTTTGGTACAGTCCAGAAATAACCTGTTGTATAAACGTTAACTTTATATTTATCTTCGTTTATTTTTGTTGGATCGCTTGCTAAAGCTGCATTTGGGCCAAAAGGATATGGAACAACAGAGTAGTTAACATCTTGCCAATAAGTTTGACATCTAGCAAGAATGTTTGTTGAGAAAGCAACTTCTAAGTTACTAAAATCTTTTTGACTCCACCAAGAAACAACAGTTGAACCACCATTATATTCTAAGTTTTTCTCAATTTTTTTATCATACCATGAATTAAATCTCTTGTATACTTCTTGAGAAGCTTCTGAATAGAATCCCATATTTCCATAGTCATCAAAAATGTATGTACCATTTGCTCCAAGTAAATTCATGATACCACCACTATAAAAATGGTCAGTTACCGCGCCTTTTAAAGTTGATACGTTATTTAGTAATGTTGTACACATTTCTTCAAAAACATCCCAACTCCATGTTCCTTCTTTCCAATATTCATTTGGCATTTTTTCAATCCCTGCTTCTTTAAGCATATCAACATTATAGAAAAGTACAGGGAGTGGAGTGGAAATTGTCGTTGAGTTTTGAATGTCCCAAATAGTATTTGAACAGCCAACACCCCATTTTTTATCAAGATGCACATAGGCTGAATATTGGAATCCATCTTCTCCGCCCCAAAATAACTCTTTTGCTTCTTTAGATAATACGTCCTCTTTTAGCTCTTGAACCATACCATTTGAATACATGTAAGGAAATTCCTCACCAGTAATTTCTACGATGTCATACATGTTTCCTGATGCATACTGATTTTGTAAGTGACTCCAAGCATTTGTTTCTGTCCTTACTGTTGCATCATCAACCCATTTAATTTTACAGTTGTATTTATTTTCAATGTATTTGGTTACTTTTTCAACAACTGACCAATATGCTGTATCTTCATCATTATTTCTAATTTTAGTAGGGTCAAGTGGATTTGCGTATGCATAGTCATAGTCTTGAGCCCGTTTAGTATAAATTTTGACTTCTGCACCTTTTAAATCAAATGCTTCGACCTTATTATCTTCAGTAGTAGAAGATGAACTTGATTTAGTTGAACTAGTAACAGTACTTTTTGTACTAGTCTTGGATGTAGTTTGCTTACTATTACATCCAGCGATTGTAAAAATTGCTAGTATCGTTAAAACAACAACAATAAACTTTTTCATATTTTCCTCCTCGTTTTTATTTTTCTATTGTTTCTAATTTATTAAAATCAAAGGTATATGAATGACCTTGATAGTTATAAGTAATTACCTTCGAACCATATGCCGTATTAGTCCAAGGATTTTTTTGTGATGGATATGTAGTATAATCAAAATTTTGAATTACCCCATTTAATGAATCATTTGTATCTTGCTCATTACCACCAAACTGCATTGACATAACCGTTCCATCAATTGATTTATAGGTTACTTTTGTTTTTCCTGAATAATCATAAGAAACATCTCTAAAGTTTTTATATAGCATCGATGAAACATAATTAAGTTGATCAATTGGCTCCTCATCATCCATGTCTAATGATGCTGGGTCAATTATCTCACAAACAAACCATCCCTTAGTCATAGGTTCTGTTCTAACCTTTGAGTATTCATCAATCTTATTTACAAATGGCATCGACAGTCTAAAAGCTATGATGACATTTCCATAATGCAAGAACAGTCTACCTTCATATGATTCATCAATAATAGCAAGGTAGTTATCTGGTTCATAGATTAAAATACTTGGGTATTTATAATCGCTTGGAATATCAAAAACACCAATTACAGATTTATTATATTGGAACACTTGCGAGTAACAACTGCTACCATATTTTAAACTTCTGTCTGTATCAATGTAATTAACATGTTGAATTGAGAAAGTAGACAAATCGCTTGGATTATCAGTAATCCACCTAACACCCCAGTTAAATTGCTGTCTATAATTCCCGTATCTGTTATCAAAATCGGAATGATCACCATATGCTCTTAAATAATCAGCTCCACGTATTTTTATTCTTGATGAGAAGATACCATAGTCATCACTAATATAAGATTGCATGTAACTCATATAATAAGTTTCTCCACCTTTTTTACCATTATAGGTGTGCAATTCCTGATGTATATAATCTTCGCTTCTATCACTAGCAATAGCAGCTGATATCCAATTTGGGATAAAATCGCTATATATAGCAAAACCAAGATTGTATCCTTCAGCATAATTTAATTCTGATTTTGTTGGATATTCTGTTTGTACACCGCCAAAGTAATACCAAAGTAAGTTGTTAGTTTGTCCACCCATATTCTGTGATGCAATTGGTGTATAGGTTCTTTCGCTAGCTACTACCATATGTCCTGATAAATAAATTGGGGCTAGTGTAAATAAGGCATTTTCCAAATTCATAAGAGCCTTTTGTTTAACAACTGAATCAGTGGCACACATTGCTAAAGCTAAAAGTGGTAAGTAATGACAAACAAAATATGTGTCAGAATTAAACTCTACAACTCCGTAAACTGGGTAAATATCCAAAACATAATCAATGGCTTTAGAAGCAGTTGGATCATCGTTTTCTGGTTGTAAGTATCCGTAATATTTGTTAACAATTTCATTAGGAAAATACTGATTAGCTAGGTAACATGCCACAGCACTCATTAATGTATGATTAGGTGTGTCTGGTTTTGTTGAGTATTCTTTTGTTGTTTTAATAATCTTTTCGAATCGATCTCTTAAATCTCCACTAAGATATTTATTAAACAACCCATAAGCAAAGTTTAGTTGAAATACTCCAAAGCAGTTACCACTTGTTTCATAATTAGTTAAACATTTATTCATGTTTTCTAATCCCTTTTTAAGGTATGCTTCTTCACCAGATTCCTCATAAAGTTTTATGTAAAGAGCCGCAATACCAAAGCCATATTTTGAAGAATAATCATTGCCTTTACTACTTATGATATAATTAAGTAAAAATTCTCCGCGCTCTTCAATGCCTTTTTCATATGCTACCTTATCAAAACTATCAATAGGTTCACTTGTTGTACCAGTAGTTGTAGATGTTTTTTTAGTTGACGTATTCACGCTTCTTGAACTTGTACTAGTTTTATTTGCTGTATTTGTTATATTTGTTTTAATATCGCATCCTCCTAAAATTGTAAATAACATTGTAATAAGCAAGAACAGACATAACTTATTTCTCATTAATCTTCCTCCCTTAGTAGGTTATTAAAATCAAAAGTAATTGAATGATTTTTGTATTTATAGGTGATATTTTTTTCACCATATAAAGTATCTGTCCAAGGATTTTCTTGACTTTTCCACGTATCATAATCATTATTTATAAGTGATACACCATTTAGATATTCTGCTGAGGAAGTGTTGTTGCCACAAAATACAAGCTTCATAACATTGTTATTTATGTTTGTATATTCAACACTAGGTTTATTTGTAGTAAAGTCATATTTAACCTTTCTAAAATTACCTTCACATAATGATTGAACATACTCAAGTTGTTCTAAATATGTGTTATCTTCCATATCTAAGTCATCTGGATCAATTACTTCACAAACAAAATAAGCTTTGGTAATTGGATTTGTTCTTACTTTACAGTTTGCTTCAATATCATTAATAAAAGGAATTGATAAAGAATAAGCAATAATTACATTCCCATAATGTATATACATTCTCCCATATGCAGATTCATCAATTATGGCTTTATAATTATCTGGTTGATATATTAAAAGTTGCGGGAATAAATAACCTTCTGGAACATTAAATATCCCAATAACTGATCCATCTTCTTGATATACTTGTTCATAAGCGCTTGTCCCAAATGGCATTGAGCGATCATTATCTACTTGCATAACATGTTGAATGGAAAAAGTTGAATAATAATGTTCATCTTCTGATTTCCATCTGACCCCCCAGTTCATGACACACCTGTAATTTCCGTATCTGTTTGGATGGTCTGAGGCATCCCCAAATAACTTAATATAATCTCCACCTCTAATATCATATTTAACCGAAAACACACCATAATCTTGATGCATATATGATTTCATAAATTGAAAATAACTAGCCGAACCATTCATAAATGCATGAAGTTCATTATGCGTATATACTTCACTTCTATCTGTTGCCATCATGACAGAAATCCAGTGTGGCAAGAAGTCTAAATATAATGCTTGGCAAATTGATGTCGCTTCATTATGTTCAAGTTCAGAGTCATATGGAAATGATTCTCTATCACCGAAGTAATACCAAAGTAAACATTCAACTTGACCATTATAAGTCTGAGATCCATATGGCATATAAGTTCTTTCCATACCCACAACCATATGGCCACTTAACCAAATTGGTGCTAAAGTAAATATGGAATTTTCAATTACTAATGATGTTTTTTTTGCTAACACTTCATCTTCACATAAATATGAAAAGACAAGTAGTGGAATGAAGTGACAATCAAAATATGTGTTGGAATTAGCTTCGTAAACGCCTAAAACTGGATATTTATCAAGAATGTATTTTTCAAGCGCAATTTTACCAGTTGGATCTGTTTCTGTCGCCTTTACATATCCAGAATAAAGAGTTTCTACTTCATTTGGAAAATATTGATTAGCAAGATAACAACCAACTGCGGTAAGTAAAGCATGGTTTGGAGTTACACTTGGATATGCATAAGCTTTAGTAGTTTTAACTAAGTATTCTGTTCTACTTAATAAATCTTCCGGTAAATATTTTTTAAATAAACCATAAAATGCATTAAGTTCATAGGCCCCGAAGCAATCAGTACTTTTATTATTTTCACAGTACTCATAAGCAGTTATACATGATTCGCTACACTGTAAAGCTAATTCTAGATATTGAGGATCATTTGTTTGCTCGTAAAGTCCAAAGAATACTGCAAGAATGCCAAAGCCAATCTTTGTTTTGCCATAAGAACTAAAACTCATATTAAACTTACTTAACGTGCCATATTTACGCATTACAAAATCTTCATAATCTTTTTTTCTCTTGCTAACTCCACTTAAATAAGTAAGCTCATCAAAGATGAAGTTTTCCTCATTTTGTGTGGAACTTAAAGAAGTACTTTTTGTGGTTGTCGTTTTTGTGTTTGATATGCTTGTCTTAGAACTTATTTTACTGCTACATCCTGATAGAATAAAAAGGAATAAGCAAATGTAGATACAAAATTTCTTTTTCATTTTAAGCTCCTTAATTTTTAACTTAATATTATAAAAAAGTTAAAGTTTATTTATTTAAGTATTCCTTCCTTAAAGGTATAATTATTAAAATCAAATGTTGCAGTTGCGCCTTTATAGTTATAAGTAATTAATTTATCATTAACATTAGCTTTAATCCACGGATTATCTTGAGAAGGATAATGGAAGATATCATAAATTAAACTAACATCATTTATTTTTCCGTTTGTTATGACATTATCGCTTATACAAGATAATTCCATCTTTACACCATTAATTGATGTATAAACTATTTTGGTTTCTTTACTATAGTCAACAATAACATTTCTAAATTTAGCTGTACATAAACTTTCAAAATAATCTAATTGTTCTTCTATGTTTTTGCCTTCTACTTCGCTTGCACTCATTACTTCACATAAGAAATACCCTTTTCCATTTGGGAATTCAGGTAAATTATTAAAGTTCTTTGTGTTATCATAGATAAAGTTAACTGATGTCTTAAAGCCAATCAAGATATTACCAAAGTGAACATACATTGTGCCATTAATCGATGAATAGTCTCTAATTGCTTTATAATTATTTGGCATTGATAATGTAGCATATTTAGTATAAACCCCATCAAAATCAGAAAAGCCGGTTGAATCAGGAATATCAAATACGCCAATCACCGTTCCTTCATTTTGTAAGACATCTTGAAATGGAGTTGCGCCAATTTGAATGTGCTGATTATTAAACTCTTTATCCCAATTGATGATATTAAAAGTTGAATATTCATTTGGATCATCCGTAAGCCAATTAACCCCCCAGTTGAGCCTATCAAAACCACGAATAAGTTTTATAAAACTATTATAAGGATATGTCATCGGTTTCATTGTGAAAACCCCGTAATTCTTGTTAATATAAGATTCTAAAAATTCATAATAAAGTGAACTCACACCATTTCTTGTTTTACTTGTAATGTGACATTCTTTATGAGTATAAGTTTCGCTTCTATCTCTTGCCATTAAAACACTAATCCAATTTGGTAAGAATTCATCAGTTATCGCCCAAGCAAGTGAACCTGTTTCAGCATTATCTAACTGGGTATAAGAAGGATTTTCTTTTCTTTCACCAAAGTAATACCAAAGTAAATTTGTTGCCTGTCCACCTTCATTTTCATTTAAAAATGGTTGATAGCATCTTTCTTTACCTATGACAGTATGACCATTAAGCCAAATAGGAGCAAGAGTAAATAAAGAATTTTCCACATTTACTAAAGCCATATTTTTAACCGTATCATCTTCTGCTAGTCTTGATAAAGCGAGCATTGGATAAAAGTGACATAGAAAATAAGTATCAGAGTTACATTCATATACACCAGTTATTGGATAGTTTTTTAACACCATTTTAACCGTTTTTTCGGCGGTTGGATCAGTTCTATCAGCACTATCATAGCCAAAGTATGGTGTTTTGATTTCATCTTTAAAATATTGATTGGCAAGATATGTCGCAACCGCAAACATAAGCGCGTGGTTTGTTGTAGATGGTTCCATACCATAAGCACTAGTGTTTATGAAGATTCTTTTAGCTTTTTCTAGCATTTCTTCTGTGTAGTACTCTTTACAAAGACCATAATTATATATAGCATAAAATATATTGAAGCAATCGGGATTTTTTTCTAAATAGTCAAAACATTTTCCTATTTGTGTTCTTGCTTGATTTAAATATGTTTCATCCTTTGTCTCTTCATACATCTTAAGCTCCATGTATGCAACCCCAAATCCCCATTTTGCCGAATAATTTGTTTTATGCCTTGCTAAAATATATTCTCTTAAAAACTCTCTTCTTTCTGATACCCCTTCTAAATATTCTTTTTCATCAAAATACATTTCTTTAATTGACTCAGTTGTAGTTATTTTTTCACTTGTTTTTATTTCATTCGTTATTTTTGATGTCGTAATTCTTGAACATGCCATGAGCATGGTAGAAAATAGAATAATACTTAAGAATACTAAGGTCTTTTTCATATCATTACCCAACAATTCCTGATCTTTCAAATGATTCGACAAATTTTCTTTGAATTACTAAGTAAACAATCATGAGCGGTAACATAAATAATAAAATCGCACAGTTTTGGATTGCTCCCACCATATAATCATTGATTGAACCGCCAGGAATTCCATACTCATTTTTGATAAATGCAGAGATGTTTGTGGTTCTTACAATATTTCGATTAATTACTGTAGACATCAAACTAAAATTAGATTCATAATTAAATAGGGTTGAATTTTGATAGTCACCATAATTCCAAACAAACGATAATACAACACAAGTAATAACTGCAGGTAAGGCATTTGGTAATATAATATCCTTATAAATTCTAAAATAACTTGCCCCATCAATTAAAGCTGATTCTTCAAGTTCAACAGGAACATTGGAATAAAACTTAATGAAAATATAAACAAATAGTCCACCTTTTAGTCCTTGACCTAAAAGATTAATAATAATATAAACATAATTTTTTCCAAGTAAGTTTATTGTATTGCCGTTATTAAATAATTTTACCAACCCGAAAAGAGAGAAATTAGTATAGTAATATTTTGTAGAAAGTTCGATTGAAAAATAAGGAATCGCAATCGTTAAAAGTAAAATTACTAATAAAATCTTTTTTCCTGGAAAATCAAAACGTGCAAAACCAAAACCAACGATTGAGGCAACAAACACTTGAAGAATAACGATGATCGAGGTATATAAGAATGTAATTCCAAGTGTTCGCCAATAACCAAGCAGTTGCATCGCGACTTTAAAATTTTTAATAGTTGGATTTGAAGGTAACCAAATAACTGCTGGGTCATCAA
The DNA here is from genome assembly GCA_023410715.1 of Bacillota bacterium. Classification (GTDB taxonomy): domain Bacteria; phylum Bacillota_I; class Bacilli_A; order Izemoplasmatales; family UBA1188; genus JAEYPN01. The sequence continues at coordinate 41,422 of JAEYPN010000015.1, read as the reverse complement.
CTTCAGTAATGTATGTAAGAGCTGGAACAATTAACTGAATGATTGGATAAAGTATGACATAAGATAGGCCAATGATTAATAACCATTTTAAAAAGTTTATTGTAAACTTAGATAACCATTTTTTTGACTTTAGTTTTGCTTGTTCGTAGCTTTTTGTTATCAATTTCATGACCTCCTTTTGGTATAATCGCAATAAATATTAGGATTAGTACTAATGATGTAAAGATAATTAAAAATGATAAGGCACTAATTACCCCTTGTGTATATCTACTAGCTTCAGCTGACGATATAAAAGCAATTGCTTTAGTTCTAAGCACTGCATCAATAACTGTATAAACAACAACTATTCGCATTGCTGGAAGCACAGATGGAAGGGTAATTTTCCAAAAACATTCATATTTATTAGCTCCTTCAATCTCTGCTACTTCATATAATGTCTTATCAATTGATTGAAGCGCTGCTAAAAATAGTAAAATTTGGACACCTGTAAAAGTAATTATTGAAAATATCGAGTTAATTGAAGAGATAATTGGGTTTAAGAATTCTATAGGTAATCCACTTTTATAGATAAATGATACAGCGTTATCAACAGAAAATAATTTTAAACTGGAACCACCCTTTAATATCTCGTTATCCATCATCGCATTAACAGGATTGCTTTTAACCACAACATTTATTATATTTAAGCCAAATATTAGAGGTAAGAAAAATATTGTTCTAATTATTCCTCTTCCCTTAAACTTACTATTTAGGATAATGGCAATAAATAGCGAAAATATTAAAGCTACAGGTATCGTGTATAATACTTCCGTGAATGAAGCAATTAAGATTTTTAAAATCGATTCCGCTGGATTAAATAAGGTTTTAAAATTATCTAGACCTATAAAAGTCATTCCTGTTGATCTATCAATTGAATAGTTACAAAATGAACTATACAAAGTATCAATCACTGGAGGTAAAAAGAAAATTATTAATCCTAAAACCCATGGGAGAATAAATAAGTATGCTGTTACAATTTTTTTCTTTTTGAAGGCAAGCTTCTTTTTAGTTTTTTTCATGCTTTCCTCCTATAAAATAACTTTTGATTTTTTTGGAATAATTGTTCCAAAGTAGTCATAATCTAATGAATTATGATTAAAAATTACCGTTTTATTAGTTGAATATGTTACTTTATATACACCACTACTAATTCTTTCATGATTTATAATGATTCTTGAACCAATTTTATTATAGAAATCTAAATATTCATAATATAAATCAATTATTTCATCTTTCCATAAAGTATAATCCGATGAAAATATATAGTTATATTCAGTATTTTTTAGTTCATTAGAATTACGATAAGTAACTAAAAATTTAATATCAGAGCCTGTTTCCATCGCTTTTAATAATCCATAATTTGAAAAATCTTCAGTGTTATTATTTAGGTTAATTGTTGTGTTATCAATTAAACCATTATAGACTAATTCTTTAAAAGGAATCGTATCACTAAAGCATAATAAATCGGATGATTCATAAGCCACATCAATAATATTAGACGCAAACTTGAGGGCGTAAGCAAACGGATTTCTAAACGTCATATTAAGACTTTCAAGTGATTCAAGTGCTTCATAAGCCATTAAAGAACCACTATACCCACTAATAAGATTAGCTCTGTTATAATCAGCCGCAAATTCACTTCCTAAGTCATTTATTGTTATTAGTTTTAAACCTAGTTTATCAAAATTGGACAACACTTGATTAGTCATCGATAAATAATACTTAGGTGATAAATAATAATATGCTTTTGTAGTTTTATCAAAGCGATAATCTTTAGCTGAGAAGCGATAAAGTTCTAATGCCGTATTATCCATTGAACGACTTGCATATTTATTTTTGTTAAAACCATTTGTTTTATTTTCATAAACATGGGTAATATTTAAATCAAAGGATAAGCTAACATTTTCATTATTAAAATAATTAATTATTTCTTTAAGTTCATCTTTGTCGCCTAAACTCTTCATCATTTTTAACTTAACAGAAGATACCTGGTTTAAGCCTTCGTTAGCCCAAGAACTATAAGTAAGTTTAGTTTTAACATTAGCATTTTTTAAATCTGTATAAATTGTTTTAAGATCGTTTAAAGTTGTTAAGGTTAAATCTTTTTCGTGGGTAAAACCAAAAATTTTTCTTTCAATAGTAACTGCACCCAATGCTTCTAAATATAAAGAAGGTTGATCAGTATACTTTTTTTCAAGATTATACTTGTTTATTAAGTAATCTTGATAGCTTTTAGCCATACCAAAGTATGAGTTGTTATCATTTTCTAAAAGCACATAACGTAATGTATAATCATAATAAACAACATCATCTGCTTCTATAATGACGGTATTTGAATCATAGCTATCATATAATCCAACTTTGTCTTGAATGATGTATGAAAATGATGTATATGCAAGATTAAATTTGTTTTTCGCATAACCACTAGAAGATGCATAAAGTTTAGCATGTTCTGCACCACTTTCAACGATTGTCATAAGCCCGGTATTTGTTGTATTGTTTATATTACCAAATACAGGTAAACAAATTTCTTGAGTGGCTGAATAGCTATATGCATAACCACTGTTGTATAAGGCATCATTATCATAGAAATATTTTTCATATCTTTGTCCTGTTGGTGTATATGAATCATAGTCAATTAAAGCCCCTGAACCATCTGGAACAACTAAATAACCATCATCACCAATTGCCCCTGCCCCAAAATATGGTAATGCAAAAACATTCTTTATTCGGTATACATCATTATCTTCAAAATTATAAGTTGGAATATTTACTTTCAGGCCTTTTTCATCTAGAGTAACTTCCATTGAAATCTTAAAACTTGGCAATTTACTCATATCTACTTCAATCTCAAAAACAAGATTATCTTTAGTTAAATCTTCAATTGTATAACCAAGCTTACCATATAAGGCATTATACGCAAAAATACGGTTGCTGACTGGTTGAGAATCTTTTCTAAGCCATATATGATTGATCTTATCTTCCTCATAAAAATTCTTTAATACTTTTAATTCTGTGTCATTCAATAAAGGATTTTCACTAATTAATTCTTTATATCTTTCATAAGTTAATTTTTTAGGAAAATAATTTATATTAATGTCTTGCTTTTGAATTGTATATTCAATTCTAAAACCATAGTCAATTTTAATAACTTTATATGTTTCGATTGTTGATGAATTGTTGACTACACAATCTTGATATGAAGACAAATAACTAAAGCTTTGTTTTAGTAAAGCTATTTGTTCATATTCTAAAATTATATTTGATTTAGAATATAATTTTTCCTCATTAGTCATCACTTCGCTAGTCGTTTGAATAGTCGAATTCCATATATTATCTGTTTTTTTGCTTTTAATATAAAAATTAGTTGTTTTGGGATTAATTCCTAAAATATAATCAGCGTTTTCAACAATATCAATGTCAGTATTTGCTGATGTTGAGATTTTTTCTCCCTCTTTAAAGGCTGTTTTTTCAACCAAATATGCTTTAGGATCAACTGCTTCATAATAGTTAGCATTAATAATTAATGATGTTTTAGAGATAATAAATATACTCAATATTATTCCAGCTAAGGCAAGTAATTTGATGCTTGCTCTTAAATTAGCAATAGTTACAAAGACATTCTGGTAAATTTTTCTTATTTTTTCTTTCATTATTTTACCTCGCTACTTTCTTAAAATAATTTCACGCCAGATTGATGTGAAAAAACCAATTAATTGTTGAAATAAAGTAATAAGGAGGATTCCAATAAAGAGGATTACTGCCATGGCAATAAAAGATAAAAATAGATATAATATTCCTCTAAAGAAGGTATATTCATGAACAACAATCAGCCCAATAAAGCAATAAAATATAAATGATATCCAGCCAAAAACAATAAATATTGAATAAAAAACCATAGTATCCGTTGTAATAAACCAACTTATTATAAGCGCAATTGTATGACATACAATCATTGGTAATAAAGAATAAGCAACGGTATTAATAATATCTTTCATAAAACCTTTACCATCTGATAAGGTTGTTATTGAATAATTGGCAAGAACAAAAAGAAGAAAAGGAAATAATGATGTCGTTAAAATTGACAAAGCATTAAATTTTGATTGATCATTATCATTTACCATAAATCCTGTAAACAAATAACTTATAATTTGTAAAAGGACATAAATGGAAAAAATTAGTATTACATATGAAGATTTTGCTCTTCCTCCTCTTCGCATATCATAGAATCCATCAAATGGATGACCTAAGGTGTAGAAGCAAAGATGTTTATATTCTTTATAATACTGAGACACTTGTATCTTGCTCCTTTCTCTTACGGATGTATCTAATAATTTTTTTAGATTTAAAGCCAATGAAAATCAAAGCAATTCCTACCACAAAATATCCAAAGTTATTTTTTATAAATTCTTGAGAATACTTAGAGTAAGCTTTTGAATAATAATTTCTGTTATTACCAAGTTTAAAATATTCCATCGCTTCTTCATAATTTTTAGTAAACAAATGAGCTTTACCAATACCTATATATGCCAGATCATAATTAGCATTATATTTGTGGGCCAATTCCCAGTACTCTAATGCTTCCTCATAAAGTCCATCATAATGGTATCGTGATGCTTCATTTACTGCACTACCGAATGGTGTTGGTTCAAAAATAACCACGCTTGACTTCGTTTGATCAACAATCGCAATTTCATCATTTTTTAGCCAACAAATATCTCTTGGAAGCTTAAAATAGTCATTTTGATTTTCTAATCCCCCAAACATATATAACATTTCCCCATCGCAGTTATAAACAAAGATTCTCCCATTCGTTCTATCTAGTGCCGCATAAATTCCTTTATCTGTCGCACTTACAGAAATAAATTCGGAACTTCCGTCAATATCACCGATTGGGTCATATATCCAGTTTTTTACTAAGACATTATTCCCATTGAAGTTAATGCGTTTGATCGGATCATTTTTTGTAAAAGCGGTCGCGTAAATAAAACCATCATCATCCACATCTATAGAAATAAATTGTTGCGGTAGATTTAAATACGCATATTTTTTTTGTTCGTTATTCATAAGAGCACGCCATATGATATCCATAATTGACTGAGAAAAAGGGTTAGTCCCGGTAAATTTTAAAAAATTACCTTCATTATCAAGTTCTAAAATACCATAGGTTGATTTTTCTTCAACGACATAAATTCTTCCTGTATATGATACACCTACATCGACTGGGACAAAGGTTAATCCTTCAAGCGCTAAATGACTTGGTTTACCAATAATCTTATCTAAAGAATAATCTGGATTTAGTACAACCAAGCGATAATTTCCTGTATCTGCAATATAGATTTTCCCATCTTTATCAACGGTAATTCCTTCTGGTGATTTAAAGTAATCCAAAGTATCATCATTAATAAACGAACTAATTGATGTAATTAAATTAAAATTATAATCTACAATATGAATTTGATTTAAGCCCTCATCAATAATATAAATTTTATCATTAAAATAATAAACGCTATAAAACGCTGAATGATCTGATAAATTTAAATCACTATATGTTAATTCCCGTGAAAAAGTATAAGCTGGTGCGCTTGTCATAACATTTCCCCAATAATCATAGGTATAATATCCACGATTATCATTTTTGGCGTTATCTGCTGCTTTTAGATTAACATTAGGGAAAATAATTATTGTTATTAATAAAATAAAGATTATAATTACTTTTTTTCTTTTCATCATATCACTTAGTCCTTCATGCCTGATGTTGCCATCGTATCCATAATTGATGATTGGCAAATCAAGAATATTGTAACTGGTACAATAAGCATAATTAACGATAAAGCCGCTGATACACCGGTTCTAGATACACCACCAGTTACAATTTGCCCTAAGGCATAATTCATTGTTTTTAGTTTTTCGGTATAAATATAATCGCCACCTGTTACTCCCCATAACCTTTGGAAGATAAAAATACCTAAAGTTAACCATGCTGGTTTACTTAATGGCATCATTACACGCCAAAAAATTTGTAAATGTGTCGCTCCATCTATTTTTGCAGCTTCGATTAAAGCATCTGGAACTTGTTCCATAAATTGCTTCATTAAATAAAGTCCTAATGTATATTGTAAAGCAGGGAGTATAATTGACGCCATTTTATCAATTAAGCCAAATTCAGAAACAATGATAAATGTTGGCACACTCGTTACATCACTTGAAAACATAAGTGATAAGACAATTACGGAAAAGACAAATTTTTTCCCTTTAAATTTATATTTTGCAAGGGGATAAGCACAAAGCGAAGCAATAATTATATGCCCAATTGTCCCAAAAATCGTAATATAGAATGTATTAAACACATACCTTGTAAATGGCACCCATGACGATTCAATAGACGTTAATAAGTCTGAAAAATTTCTAAATGTTGGATATTTTACAAAAAGTGTTGGTGGGAATAAAAATAATTCATCAAATGGTTTGAAGGCGTTATTGATAATATAAATTAATGGCCAAGCTGAAAATGCTCCCATAACTAGTAAAATAATCACTAATATAAAGTCAACAACCTTAGAACGATTGATTCTTTTTTTACTAAATCCCCCAAAAATAAGTCTAAAGACTTTTTTAATTATTTTTTTGATTTGTTTTAAAACAGGAATATCTGTTACTTTATCTAAAAAATTAATTGTAGTTTTAATTCCTTTTTTTACTTTAACAAAGGCTTTTTTTAAAGTGTGAGCAATAGTTTTAATTACACTAATTAATAATTTCATTTTACTCACCTACCCTGTTGATAAGTTTTTTAACAATTTTGTTGGAACCAATCATTATAAAGAATAAGAATGTTGCAATCGCACTAGCATAACCCATTTCATATCTAGTTCCCCCACCATAATCCTTTAAGTGAGTAACAATTGTATGTCCAGCATAATCAACAGATGGGTTTCCACAAAGACTAATTGAAACAGCCGCTACCGATAAAGCACTCGTAATTTGGGTAACAGCACCAAATAGTAGTTGAGGTTTCATTGAAGGAAGGGTAATATGCCATAATTCTTGCCATCTATTAGAAATTCCATCGACGGCACCAGCCTCATATAAAGTTTTATCACAGTTTTTAAGACCTGCAATAAACGATAAGAAGCCTACACCTAAACTAAGCCATAATTGTACAATGATTAAAATCCATAAAATATATTGTGGATCTTGAAGCCATTGAATTGGCGCATTAATAATTCCTAAAAATCTAAGTAAAGCATTTGCATATCCATAAGAATCCCCTGAAAAAATTAATGACCAAATTAAATAAGCATTTCCTGATAAACTTGGTGCGTAAAATAGTAATGTAAAGAAAACACGAAGTTTTGGTGGAAGTTCATTAATTAACCAAGCAATAACAAAAGCTAAAATATAAGATATTGGTCCAGTAACTAATGCGAGAATTAGAGTATTTTTAATTGCTATTAAGAAAATGCTATCTTCAATAAATAAGTTTTTATAATTTTGAAAAAAGACAAAATCAGGCTTCTCAAGCATATTAAAATCAGTAAACGATAAAATTATTGACATTATTACTGGTAATACGGTAAAGACAATAAATAAAACAAGAAATGGCGCCATTAATAGATAATATTCAACTGTTTCATGCTTATTTAGCCATTTTCTAAATTTTTTAAATAAATCTTTTGCTTTTTGGAACAAAGACTTGAATTTCTTTTCATCAGTTTGAAGTGTTGTTTGCATTATTCAAGACCAAATTCCTTTCTTTTAATTCTTAGTTCTGTATTGATGTACTGTGAGTATTCAAGTAAGGTCTCACGTGGATTTGTATTATTATTTACAACAGCACGGAAGGCATAACTTAATTGTCGACCTGTCATATAACCGCCTGGTACTTGTTCAAATCCTTTAACATATGAATATTGTTCTAAGATAATATCTCTTTCTTCTTGAGTCCAAGGTATTTGTTTAATTGCATTAACATTTGCGGTATCATAACGCGCTGATGGTCCAAGTATTGATTCAATTTCTCTTCCATATGCTGTTTGTGTTTCCGTTGAAACCCACCATTTAATAAATTCCCATGAAGCATCCGGATATTTTGTTTGTTTTAAAATCATTGCGGCATTTCCACTAGACATACAAGACCGGTCAATCTCACCATTATCTTGAATAGTACCAGGTAATAAAGCCATTTTCCATTTTCCTTGGATTTCAGGAGCTGACATTGTCAAAGTATTATATAATGAATAACCAGATATCCCTATTGGCATATCCCCACTTCTAAAACGATTAGTAAAGTTTGCAGATAGTGGAACACCAAATTTCGTATAAAACTGTGACCATTTAATGAATGTATTAATCGCTATTTCACTATTCAATGCGGTCGTAACCCCATGATCATTATAAAAATCTCCACCACTTTGATAAAGTAACGATGAATAAACCGTATCAATTGAGACATTAGTAACGCTTGAAGGTTGACCTAAATAAATACCCATATTATAGTTTTGTAGTTCAATCATCGCGAGCAACAACTCATCCCAAGTATTTGGAACATCTATTTTTAATTCAGCCAATATATCTTCACGATAATATAAAACAGGGAATGAGATTGTTTCTGGAAGACCATATACCCCACCTTCATAACGAAGATTGGTCATTGCAGATTCATAAAAATTATTATTAACAAATTCCTCTAAATCAGGAAAAACTGATAGGTCATAAGCTGCATTTCTAAATGCATACTGAGCAGGTATGTCATTTCCAACCATAAGTACAACATCAGGTCCATTGCCAATTAAAGTATTAGGCAGTAAAGCACTTGAAGGAACAAGTTTAACTGTTACACCGATATCTCTTACAGAAGAAAAACTATTTACAGCAAGGTTTTTTACTACTTGTGCTTGATCACGACCAGTTAAAATCCAAACTTCAATATTTTCAGATCCCTTTGTACCCGAACCAAGTGAATCATAATCAACAAAAAAAGATACAAAAAGCTTTTTAATTTCAAACCAAAGCTTACCTATAAAATTTTCTTTTACTTTTATATTTTTTTCTAAATCAACTGAATGATAGCCTAAATAATCTAACTTTAGTGGTTGAGTCATTAAATTATTTAAACATGTTCCAAGAGATGAAATATTTGAATTAAATAATGATAATTTCAAAGAAATATCATATGGATTTTGAATAAAATCCTTAATCTGATCTCTTAATTTATTTAAGGCAATTGTTTCTTCGCTTTTTTTATCTGAACTTGATGCTATTTTAATTAAAATATCATCAATATTTTCTAGTTCATTTGTAAGATCAGGAATAAGATTTGGAATGTATTTAGTTAATTGATAATCAGTATTAGAATCTGGAGATGCTCCAGTCACGACAATAATTTCACGATAAATTGCATTTAAGCGTTCAATTAAACCTTTAACTAAAGTTATAGCTATTGCGTATTTTCCAAGTGATGTTTCTAACCTTATAGTATTTTTACCCTTTTTTAAATGAAATAAAAAGGCCCCATTCTCATCACCAATCGTCTTTAATTTAAATTTCTTTGTATATTCAAACTCAATTGAGCGACATTCTTCAAAAGGAATCATGCCATTAATATATAAAGTACGAATAGATGCTAAATCAGCTTTGTTATCCTGAAGAAATTTAAAAGATAAAGCATATAAACCTTCATTTTCTACAACAATTTCCCATTCAACATAATCAGAAGCATTGCTCCAGTTTGTGCCACCAAGTAAGTTAAGTCTAATTTGATAAACATGATTTTTTTTGTTTAAGTAATTTTCTGTAAATTTTGAAGTATTATCTGATATTGCATATATTGAAGATGAAGATTTAAAAGTCGCATTTTCTGCTTGGTATTTTGTGAAATTAATATTTTCTATTTCTTTTAAGCCTTGTTCCTCATAGTCTTTTAATACATCTTCATATTTTTTAATTTCAACTACTGGTTTAAAACTCAGTTCATAAATTGCAAATGGCTCCCTTACAGCTTCAAAAGATAAAGTATGTTCACCTTTTTCAAGGTTAAACATAAAATATTCACTTACGATTTTAGTTGCATCACCTACATATGTTTCAACAAATTCAAAGACTTCCTCTTGTAATGGACGAATTTCATTTCCATTTTCATTTTTTATCGCTTCGCTATCATGCCATAAACGATTAAATGATAATAATGACATCTCATCAAATAAATATTGATTATCTATCTTCATTCTTCTTTGAATAGAAAGACCGTTACCTTCAAGTGGAATGTATTTTATATATAAATTATAATTACCAGCTTCTTGTACAGTAAAAGTCCATTCAACAAAACTTTTTTCTTCTGTTTGAATATAGTTTTCTTTAACAAGGTAACCTGTGCTTCCACTAGAAACATTTAAAATGTTTATATTAATGGTTGATAATGCATTTTTAGTACTATTTTTAGCTTTATAACTATAATAATCTGTATTACTACTTGAATAAATTATTTCTTCTTCAACTTTACTGCCTAAATCATTGCCAGATAAAGATGTCATATTAATTTTAAAAGTAATTATAAGAAAAAATATAATTAGAAAAGCGCATAAATATTTTTTTAATTTGGCCATAAAAGCCTCCTTTCTACTTTATTCCTTCAAAATATGGATATGATCCAATATGATACTCCTCAGAAATATCAGCTTGATAAAATTCAACTTTATCTTCAATAGTAAATAAGCATTTTTCTTTATAAATTAATTTAGAACCAAAAACAAAAGCAAAAGTTGTTTTATCATCATTTTTCATTCCTGCGTAAATTGCATCTGTTTTTAAATCACTAAATTCCATTTTGCATAGTTCATAACTATACATAGGTCGACGTGATAAAACAAAACCCTTTTCAATATCAAATTTGTAAGTAAAAGCATAATCTAAAATGTCAATCTTAACTCCGTTTTCTTCTGTTTCAATCTTTATTGGTATAGATAATTTTAAATTTTCCATATGCATAGGACTAAGAATTGTTACAAAGCACTTAGTCTCATCTTTTTTAAATGATGTTATGACGTTGTTAGAAATTAGTGTTTCATTTTGATAAGAACGACGCATATCAAAATTTTCAATTTTTGAACCTAGAGGAGAATATGCAAAATCAATTAATAATTTAGAGTCGTTATTAATTGCTAAAGAATCTTTTAACTCATCACTACCAATCTGGTTAAAATGTGTTAAGAATTTTTGCTCATCAATTTTTTCAATAACTTGTGAAAAATATTGGTTAGAAAGGAACAAATTTTGTTCAATATCTGACTTAATTATGTCGACAACAACATAAATATTTTCTTTTTTTAGAAATGTAATAGCTCTATCATAAAAAACATGATGCAAGTTATCAATAACCCGTGTACGGCTTGAGTCAAAATATTTAGATTCATAGAAATATAATTTAAGCGTTTTCACTTTATTATAATAAGGCTCGAGTTCTAAAGTCTTAAGGGTATCCTCTTTTAAATTATTACGTACAACAACCTTGTTATGATAGAAATCTGCCCTAAAAGCTCCAGTTAAATCAATTTTTTCACGATATCCTCCATCATGTAAAAGAACTGTACCATCATATGATAAATAGTTAATCGCATTTTCATCACTGTGACCATGATGAACTTTTTCTGCTGGAGCACAAATTGTCTCGTCTAAATTTCTTCTACCCAAATACCCATTTTCTAGTTCATCTTTATAATTCAAGAATAAACATGAAGTATTTTCATTTTCATATAAACCATTTTTAAAAATTATTTTTTTGGTTATTAAATCATCAAGAACCTCAAGTGAACCGCCATAAATTTCTTTCATTTCCATATCTTTAGCAATTCGAGCAGCTCTAGTAAGAGCCCTTGATTGATTAAGTATATAGTTTTCTGGGATATCTAGTGATTTCATCTTTTTAAAAATTCTATCAGCAACATACTTGTATTCTGGATTATTAAATTTTGATGCTCCATATTCAAGGGCATGAATAACATGTCCCCACTGGGTACCAAGTCGTGCATCTCCATATTCAAGAGGAATAAATTCAGGTGCTTGAAGATTGGCTAAAAAATTTAGGTAATATCGAATATTTACTTCCAAATTTGGAAAGCAATGATAATCTTCTTCTTCAAAAGACTCAATAATATCAATAATCCAAATTGGATTATAAGTTGCTGCATCCTCAATGCTCCATTTTCCTAACGAGTCAGCAATTAATGCTTTTCCTAAAGTCATCCAATGCTCGCTCATCATTTTATTTGGGAAGGCTTTAGCAGCATTTATCATTCCTCTACCACGTATGGAAGCCCGATTATGAGCACCCCATTCAGGATAATCTACCATCCATTTAGTACAATATACTAACATTTCATATATTTGAGTTTCTTCTTCTTGACTAAATATATTAAATGATCTAAGTTTCATAAATGTTTGACAATAACTTGATATACCAAACATTCTATTAAATATTGGTTTATTTGGCATTTTATTATTATCAAGGTAATGATAAAACAATTTTGTAATTAAATTAAAAAATAAAACCGCATCATCTAAGTCCTTTTGATTGTGTTCTTCTTCAAAAAATAATAAATTCATATCTACACAATGAAGCCCAATATCACAACCAAAATGCTCAAATGAACCGCTTTCTAAATGTTTGTTTATCCTTGCAAGCTGGATGGGAAAATAATAATCTCTTATTGGCTTAAGATAATCAATATAATCTTTTCTTAATGACATATATAATTCCTCCTCAAATATATTAATTAGTATATAGCTACACATAAGCAGCTTCTCCATTAATTTCACAAATAACTAGTTGACAGTTAGATTTTTTAGTAATTATTTTTTAACAGGAATTTTTTTCTAATTCCATTACCACTACCAACCAACTCTTTAAAATCAACTTTTATGTTATTAGTAAAATAAGAAAGTTCATTAACAATTCCTTCAAAAAGTACAATTACTAGTTCCTTTTTTATTAAAGCTTTGTATAGTAACATTTGTTATCATCATAATATTTAAAATAAAAATTACATAATTAATATATTTAAAAGATTCTTCTGTATTAGAACATATAGCGTTTGATTCAATTGCTATATCGATATTATTATCTTTAGAAATTTTAAAAAAGTGCAATTAAAGCATCCAGTTGTTAAGTTGCTTCTTGATTAGCACCAGCAAAAATAATTTTTTGCCTGAAAGTATTTCTTCACTTATTACTTTTACTCTATAACTTTGATGCTTTTCTACCAATTTTTTCATTTCTCATGGTTTGAACACCACGGGCATCAAATGTTGCATTAAAGCAAATGATAAACAAGTCTATTACCCCGTCCATTTTGTAAAAAATTGGACCATTTCCTTAATACAATTATGCTTCTGACAATTTATTCCTAATTTGTTAAATGATTTAATTTATAAATTCATTTTACCATTATTTATACCTAATTGTCAATATTAAAAATAATGATTTGATTTATTTTGTTAAATGTGTTAACATAATGTCGAGGAGGCTATAAGTAATGTCAAAAAAGAAAATGATTATTTTTAATTTAACACCAATTAACAACTGTGAATTATCGCTTGAAGAATTTGAAAGACGTGTAAAAAAAGCTAAGGAACTTGGAGCTACACATGTGTTCATTAGTGAAGTGCATAAATCTAGATGGGTATGGGAGGAAGATTTAAGTGATCCATATCCTGCATGGGGCATGTTAAATCCATCTTTATTTAAAATTATTCTTCCAGATGAACTGAAAGAATATTATCCAAATGATTATATTAAAAGTAATTATGAACTAGTCAAAAGAAAAAGTGAAATAGTTAGAAATAATGGTTTAAAATCAGCCGTTTATTTTTGCGAACCATTTTATATGCCGGAGAAAGTATTTAGAGAACACCCAGAATGGCGTGGACCTAGATGTGATCATCCAAGACGCTCAAGAAGAGCTTATTATTCACCTTGTATGGATAATCCACAAATTTTAAAATTTTATAAGGACGCAACAAAAGAGATCTGTAAATTAGCAGATATTGATTATATGTACCTTCATACTAACGATTGTGGAGCTGGAATTTGCTGGAGTGAAGGCTTATATGCTGGATCTAATGGACCAGAAGCATGTAAAAATATTCCTCAAACTGAACGTATTAAAAACTACCTTAATGTGTTTAAAGAAGGAGCAAAGGAAGCTGGAAGGAATTTATATATTGAAACAAATGCAAAAATAGGAGTTAAAGCCCTTGATCCAGCATTAGAAAACGTGTGGAAAAGCTTAGATGATAATATGGCTGTTAATTTTAAAACCAATAAAGGGACGCCACTTTCAGAACTTGTTGACTTAAATTATGAGTTTACTTTATCGCCAGTAAAATGTATTCCTTTAGCTGTTAATTTTTTAGAACAATTAGAAAGGGCTTATCATTCAGCTGCGCCAATTCTTAAAGTCCAGTTTTTAGAAAACGATTTTGATTATCAAGAAAAAATATATAAAGCTTTCTTTAAATATCCAACAGATGGAGTAAATGATCGATTTAGATTACTAAAAAATGTGTTTGGGAAAAATTTAACAGAAGCATTTAACGAAATAAATGAAGCTTTAAAACATCTTCTTTCAACCTTTATGGAAGGGTTCACTTGGATTAGTGTTAATCAAAGAGTATTAACAAGACCTTTTGTTCTTTTCCAAAACGAATTAACTCCTGATGAATATAGTTATTATCGTCCTTATCAAATTCAAGCAGGAACCTTAGAAGCTTCATTTGATTTATTAAACAACCAAGGAAGTGCTTTTGTAAAAGGGTATAATGCTATTTGGTTGGCATCACATTTACTTGATAGAACAAAAGGATGTTTGGAAAAAGCAATTAATTATTATCGTTTATGTGGTGAATCAGATGAAATTCTATTAGCAATTGACCGAATCAAACTTTTGATTTGTTTTATTAATAATTATCAAAATGCAATGGAATTTCAACAATTAGTTGATGAAACAGATTTTAACGAAACGCCAATTGTTACCTCAAAATGGCCTTGTGAAGGTGATGAAAGATTACTTAGATATGAGGCAATACATCGAAAAGAAATAGATAATACTACTCTAATTATTAAATTAATTAAAGGTCGGGAAGATACAATGTTATCTCTTGCAGACAAGCCTGAAAATGAAGACCATTTCTTGTTATCACCAGAGATAGTTTCGCAACTTGAAAAAAAGATTGATATAATGCAAAAACATCTTCTTGATGGCAAAAGACTATTTCTATCAAGAAATAAATAACAAAAAAGTTTGGGATTATTACCTCTTTAAAGGTATATTCACCAAACTTTTATTTTTAATTAATTATTTATAAAACTATTTATCTTGTTTGCTAGGAAGACATTCAATCAGTACACATTTTGAATTTGTAGAAATAGTAAATTTATTTTCTGCACTAAATGGTAAGAAGAAATAGTCACCTCTTTTAAATTTTTGTTGATAATTATCACCATTTATTAGAGCTTTTCCCTCTAGACAAATCCACACAGATGGACCATAACTAGGAATAAATGATCCTCCATTTTTTATTGTGTGTCTATTTGATGCAAAACATGAAGTGTCAGAATATTTAATGAGATTTTCTTTTTTATACCCTTTTTCTTTTTTCTCTAGCTTTGGTTTAATACTAGCTGATTTAATAGCTTTTTTCCCATATAAATCGGTATTAAAACAATCAAATGCTACGTCTTTATTTAAGCCTAAGTATTTTTGTGACTCACTAACTTTTAAGCCTGCACACCATCCTTCTGGTTCGATTGTAAAATCTGTAGGTTCCTGAATCTCAATTACAGTACATCCAGCGCCAATCGCATGAATTAATCCAGCATTAATAAGAAAACAATCATTGACCCTTGCTTTTTTATACTTCATTACTGTTTCCATATATTTTGGATCATCATTACTTTTTTCAAAAGCAGCCATTACTTCATCTTTACCCATAGGTTTTTTAAAGCCAAAGAAAATCTTAGCATGTGGTCTTTTCTTTATCACTAACCACGATTCTGTTTTACCGTATGGTGAGTTAAAATTTTTTAATGAAAATTCTTTTGTAGGATGGACCTGGGCAGGTAATCTAACTGCACTATCTAAGATTTTTACAAGGCAATCATACTTCCTATTACCTAATAAATCATTTTTATAATTTGTTAAAAGATCATCAAAGTAAATATCCGTCCCCTTTACTTTGCTAATTCCATCTTTATCCGTAAAAACTTTTTCATTAATTGCTTTAATGTTGCTTGCAACCCATTCTTCTGGAAAAAAATTATCTCCCTCTTCATTTGTACCAAAAAACTCAGGATATGGTTTTCCTCCAGTATAAATACGATATACTCTATTTCTTTCAAAAAATATTGGTTGTTTTATAATTTTATTTATTTCCATTTTCACTAAATTCCTTCATAAAAACTTCTAACCAGTTATCAGCTATTAAAGTTGCACCAGCAACCATTGGATGAACACCATCATATAAATATGGTTCTGGACCATATTTATTAGCTTTATCATTAAATGCATCCTGTAGTAAAACAATTGGCAAATTATATTCATTTGCAAGTTTTTTTACTACTTTTGCATAATCATAAATTCTTGAAAAATCTTCAAGTATTTCATTTGTTGCACGACCTTTTAAGAAAAAAGGCTCCATTAAAATAATCTTACAATTAGGAAGATTTGCCATTGTTTCTTCAATAATTAAACGATATACCTTTTCAAACCGTTCGATTTCAATACCAGCTTTTCTCATGCTTTCGTGCCATACATCATTTGTACCAATAAGAATTGATAATAAATCTGGATTTAAATTCCAAACATCTTCCTTAATTCTTGCATAAAGATCAACAGTACGATTACCACCAATACCACGATTAATAATCTCATGTTTTAAGGGGTTTATTCTAAACAATTCCGAAGCAACGATAAATGGATATCCGCTACCATAACTATAAATCATATTATCTACTGTTTTTTCACGGTGCATATCTGTGATACTATCGCCAAAAAATACTATTTTCATTTCAATATTTTATATTATTAAAACCATATCTAGGTTATTATTTTAATAATATAATCTCCTTTCATTTTTTATATTTAATTAATTTTTTTGTTATTTGTTATAGAAATCCTCAGGTTTAATTAGATTAAACACAATCAATTGTTTTACATATAATTTTTTATAAAATGAACAGCATGCTCAATCCAACTTGAATTATAACCATATTCACTTAATGTCTCATTATCGAATTCGCTCGTAAATACCACATCGTTTGCAAGTGATAAACCATGGTAGCCTTTTGGATAAATATGAAGTTCATATAAGACATTATTTAATTGTAATTCTCTTGCTAAATCTATACTATTTATTGGGTGCACAACCATATCTTCTGCTGTCGTCCAAATAAAAGTAGGTGGAAAATCTTTAGTAATATGCTTTTCAATCGAAAAAAAATCAAGTAAATCTACTCGATTTTGAGTTATATTCACCCTTGTTTCATTTTCTGAATATTCTTCCATAGATATTACCGCATACCCCAGTAAACAACCACTTAGTTTTATTATTTTTTTATCAATTTTAAGTTCATTAGCAAATTCATCATTTCTAAAATAACAAGAAAGTGATGCTGCCAAATGTCCACCAGCACTAAAACCCATAACCCCAATATGTTCTCTATCAACAAAATATTTATCTGCATTAATATTAATGTAAGCTAAAGCAGCATATGCTTCAATTAAAGGATATGGATATTCAAATGGCACTACTTTATATTTTAAAGTAAAAACATTTATTCCTTCACCAACCAGTTTTAAAGCAATCGGATCATTTTCTCTTCTTGATACAAAACGATATCCACCTGCTGGGAATAATAAAATTGTTCTTCTAAGCCTAACCTTAGGCTGAGCAACGTATCCACTATTACAATACGCAGTTAAAATACAATCATATTTTAGCATGGGAAATATTTCTTTTAAATTAATCTCTTCATAAATCATATGTCACCTATATGTTTAAAGCTTTAAATTCTTCAAAGAATCTAATGCTAGATTTTCTCTTTAATATTTTATATTTAAATAAATCATCAAGAAGCGTTGTGGTTGAAGAAATCATCATTTGAAGCCACACTCTCCCATTCTATTAGATGCTCTAGTGAATCACCTAAATATTTAATTTCAACTTAAGTGATAAAATTTTTATTATAAAGTGTCAACATAGGTTCATTAACTTTGATGTAGTAACGCATTTCTTCCTTATTTGGGTTTGAATAGCTCATTAGAGCATAAAAATCCAGATTTTTTTACCCCATGGTGTTTTATAACAATTATTAAATTTAAGGGTATGATTTTTTAATGACATTACTAGTTACAAATTCTAAATGCAACCACCCATAATTTTACAATCTTTTGTTAAATCATTTAATTAACTATCTTATATTATTATGCCACACATAAAATTAAAATTCAATAAAAAAATAGAATAAGTTAAGAAACTCATTCTAAAGATCTAATAAAATTTAAACTTTTTTTAATATCATTACCTGTTACTTCTTCTAGTATTAAAATTGCGTTTGGACATTTTTGTTTAATTGTTTGAATAATGTACTTATAATCCAAAATTCCATCGCCTATTGCACATTGAACAAATTTACCAAGATAATAATTAAAATCTTTAAGATGAAAAATTTTAATTTTATCACCAAAAAGTTCAATAGCCTCAGTAAATATTTTTATGCTATCTTGATAATTTTCAATATTAAGATAATTAAAAATATCAAGAGTTACATTACAAATCGCCGTTTCCTCAATTAATCTATAAAGCAGTTCAGGTTTATAAATTACGTGCGCATAAGCCCCTTCAATGATTGGATAGGTGTTATTACTTGTACCAAATTTTTTAAGCATTGAAACGGTATCTCTTACAAGCAAATATGAATCTTCTGTATGATTTAAAACATTATATGTCCATAAATCACCGTTAGCACTACCTGTTTCTGTTCCTACAAGCGGACAATCAAAAATATTTGCGGTCTTTAAACACCATTTAAAATAATTTATTCCTTCATTTCTTGTTTCTAAGTTAGGATGAATCATATTAAAATAAGCACCAATCATTGCTACATGAATATTGTTTTCCTCAAATATTTTTGCGGCTTTAATCAAATCATTTTCATCTTGTTTAAAATTTTTAAAGGCTTTTTTATATACTAATTGAATATAAGAAATACCTTCTTTTTTTAATTCATTTACAATACTTGTTGCATCATTAAATGGCGCTCCATTTAAATCATGAACTCTAATACCTATTTTTAACATATATAGCTCCAATCAATTATTTAAAATACTTTATTGTTTGCGATAAAATGCGTGTTTCATTTTGCTTTAATGAAATTATTCCATCTTTATCTTTAAATTCTATATCATCAGGAAGATAGTCTGGGTGATTATGCCAAGGTTCCATACAAATCATATGTGATCCTTTTGGATGCCAGAAAAGTAAATAATCAAAATCATTAAACTCAAGACTTGCAATATTATCCCCATTTTTTTCTTTTAACACTATTCTTTTTGATTTTAAATTAAATAGAGCAACAGTTTTAGCGTCTTCTAAAAATGGTGTAGCTAAATCAAGTACTCCTTCATCATTTATCAAAACTTCTTCACCAGTTAATTTACCGTTTCTATCCATTATATGGGTATTTAACTTTTCCTTTTCATTAAACATCACTTCATAATTAGAAACATCACTTAAAAGGGCAAATGAGGTATGGCCACCAATTGAATAATACATTTCATCTTTACTTAAATTTTTTGTTTCAAAAATAATTTTAACTTGTTCATCTTCAATAATATATTTAATTATTAAATTAAAATTAAATGGATAGAGCTTTAACGTTTCTTCATTTGCCTCATAAATGAAACTTAAAGAATTAGCAGTCATTTTCAAAAACTTACTTTCCATTTTTCTTGCAAAACCATGTGGCAATAGGGGATAAGTAACGCCATTTATAATAGTTTTGATATTCCCAGCAATCGGAAACAAAATAGGAGCATGTCCCGTCCATGAGCTATTATCATTTTGCCAGATACATTCTCTACCTTTAAATTTTAAGCTAATTATTTCCGCCCCAAAGCTTGAACATGTTAATTCAATTTTATCATTCTTAATTTTATATTCCATAATTTAATTCCTTTTTTAAATTTCAATAATACTATTATAAACGTTGCATTATGCAATATCAATAAGGAATTTTTTAAAAAATCTCTATTTTTTTACTTTAATAATTTCAAGAAGTGCGTTTTTAATCATATTATAATCTCTCGCACAATCTCTTCTTATTTTTAATATCTTTAAATTATGTCTTTTACAGAACTCATCTTTTAATTTATCTCTTCTAATTACCTCTTCATCGGTAAAATGCTCAGGACCATTTTCTTCAATCGCTAGTTTAATCACATCCCCAGAATAAGTATGTTCAAAGACAACCATATCGAAACGGCCATTATAAAAGATTGAAGAGGTATTTCCCTCATCTGTAAATAGTGAAGCAATGGCTTGTTCTACCTTAATATAACAGTTTTGATTAATTACTGATAAAACATGGTTTACCGTTTCTGCTAGATCCTTTTCGCTTTCGGTACTGATATGTCGCGTTCCTAAAGCAATTGATTCAGGAGAAACGTTTGTTACCTCATATGCGCCTTCGTTAGCTACATATAAAGCTAGCTCTCTAATATCGTCTTGACCTTCTGATAAACTATCAATGGCCTTCATATTTCCAAGCATTACTAATTTATCTTTAGCTCGTGATACCGCAACATTAATTAATTCTTTATTATTCTTAAGCCAGTTATATGTTTTATCTGCTGTCTTATTAGTAATAGCAGTAGAAAACAAAATTACATCTTGTTGATTACCCTGAAAGGCATGAACAGTTCCAACTGACACATTATTAATACCATTATCCTCAAGATATGTTTCAATACATTCTTTTTGACTAACAAATGGCGTGATAATTCCAATCTTTTGATCAGGATTTTCACTAATATAATTAACAATATATTTAGCTTCTGATTCTGACACATTTTTAAGATTATTTATTCCTTTATCATCTTTATATGTATCGACAAAAACTAAAGGTTTTGGTTCTGTACTTTTACTTAAACATAAAAGCTTATTGTTATAGTATTTCTTATTAGAAAAACCAATGATTTTATTGTTACACCGGTAATGTGAGCGAAGTAATGCTTCATTATTAATTGCGTCAACCTTAGTATAAGTTGTGTAAATTGAGTTTTCAATATAATCATAATCCTCTGGAATGTGATACTTGTTTCTTAGTTTTTTATTAACATTAGGATCTAAAACAATTACTGGTTTTAATTGTTGCGGATCACCAACTAGCATGATTTGCTGAGCTCTTGATATTGGAATAAGTGCGTTTGCTATATTACACTGTCCAGCCTCATCCATCATCACAATATCAAAATTCTTTCCAACATCCCCTAAATATGTACAAGATAAATTAGTAGAAATAATTACGGGGAATATTTCCATAAATAATTTTAGGTTATTACCATCACTTAAAAATTCTCTTAAGGCCATAGCTTTTTCATTTTTGTTATCTAAAGTTGCATCATAAATTATTTCGTAAATTTCCTTATACTTATTATTTTTTAGCTTTTGCAGCTTTCCAGCTGTTTCAAAATGTAAAGCCATAAATAATTTCTTATGGTCAATGTTCATATATGATTCAAAATTATCATCAACATTTCCTAGCTCTAATAATTCCTTTTTTAATGCTTCAATTTCTGCATTAATTTTAATTTCCATGAAATCATTAGTATATTTGCTCTTCATTAGATTTAGGCTTTCTAATCTTTCTGTTAAAATTGTTTTCTTATCATGTTTATCTAGAAGTTCAACTAAACTCTTCATCGCTTCTTTACGTTCTTCTTTGATTTCTTTGATACGATTATCCTTAACAGTTAATTCTATAGACCTTTCATACATTTCTCTAATTTTTAATACGGCTTTTTCTACATTACTTACACTACCAAGACGAATTGCTGGAAATAATAATTCATCACGATCTTTATATTTTAATTTTAAGATATTTTCATATATACCATCCATTGGCACATTATTGTTTGAGGTAATCAACACTGCTTTATCATTAAATACAGCGGTTAAAATGGCATTTAATAATGTTTGGGTTTTGCCTGTTCCTGGCGGTCCTTGAATATATGAAGCAGGTGACTTCATACCGATATTAATTGCATTAATTTGATCAATATTATATAATTTATCAACAGTAAATATTGGATAATTAGTTCTTCTAGCAAGTTTTGATTCAGGATCACCTAGAAATGTTCTTAAAGGTAAAGGAATGACATCTTTATTAGCCATTAGCTCTTTTACTTTATTTAATTCATATTCAATATCAACAGTTAATCTAGTCTCAAGACAAATAATAAACGGTCTTGTGTCAATCTTAACCTCGTTTTTATAGGAACTATTTTTTGTATCATTATGTTCTCTTATAATCGCAATTATTTCATCCTTATGATTTTCAAAGTCATTGATTAAATAATATTTATCCTCAGGAATATAACGATAAATCGATTCCTTTTTTCTAACATCATTAGAATCTGGGTCTAAAATAAATTCTTTATTTATAATAATCTCTTTATCGGGAACAAGTGATTTAATTTCTAAATCTAGTTTTAATGGTCTATAAGCTAAAACATATAAACCCATATGAGTTTTTATACTTAGGACATTAACGCATAAGTATTGT
This sequence comes from Bacillota bacterium, assembly GCA_023410715.1. Classification (GTDB taxonomy): domain Bacteria; phylum Bacillota_I; class Bacilli_A; order Izemoplasmatales; family UBA1188; genus JAEYPN01. The sequence goes on along the minus strand of JAEYPN010000015.1, from coordinate 18,546 downwards.
TCTAACTTTTCAACTCCTAATTCTCTTTTTTTCTTTTTGTTTTCTTTTTTAAAATATGACTCTTTCACTAGTGTTTTAAACTGGTCTTCATCTAAGGCATACGTATCTTCTTTTAATAGTTCGTCATCATCAATTCCTTTAATAAGACCATACTTACCAACATAAGGTGTCGTATCCATTTTAAAACAATCAATATAATAATCAATTAACTCATCCTTAGAGACATCTGTCTTCATAAATAAAAAAAACTCTGGTTTTTCATTTATAAAATTAATAAGCTTATCTGGTGTTTTATGATATGTATTTTCACAAATCTCAGCTGATTTAATCTTATCAAAAAAAAGTTTATATTTTCTTTGCACATTAGAACTATACATTAAGTTAAATTCATCACATAGTATTGCTTTAGAGCTTGGATCAATATCATTTATTCCAATCATAAATTTGGTGATTTCATTTCCGTTATTATATTCAATTCTGCACCAATAATTATTATTAATGGCTTTTAAGAAAGTTTTGCCAATATCCATACTTAAACCCCTCTTGTTAAATATACCAAATTTGAAAAATCCCCTTATATCGAATAAAAAGTATGCAAAAAAGTTTAAACATTTATTTCATACTTATAAGGCCTAAAAAATTAATACTATAAATACTTTAATAAGTGTTTTTAAATAAATTTGAAAAGAATATACCAATTTGATAAAAATAATGTAAATCTAGTTCTATTATATCATTTTTTGATATTTTTTTATAAAAAGAATAAAAAAAATGCTCATTATATCCCATAATTAGGCTAATAAGCATCTAATTTTTATTTAATTATAGATTTTTTACACTTTACAATTAAGACAGGTAACACATTCAACGTTTATATCGTGAATTAATATTAGATATAAGTATTTATTACAAAATAAAAGTGTATTATTTTAAATTTTTTTCATTAACTGTAATATTTTTATCAATTTTCTTTGAACGTCTTAAATTTTGTTAAGTTTTTAATTCATCATTTGTTATATAATATTTAACTTCTCCTACTGCTCATAAAACTGATATTAGTAGTTTCCCTATTGTTTTAGAGAAATATATTTCTTATTTTAAATAGATTATGTTGATATTATATGTTAAAACTAATTCAAGTGAGTTAAGAATATTTGCAGCATTTTTACCGAACCTAATTAACTTATATTTAACAATCTAATCAATTTTTAATTATTTTTATATCTTTAAAACTTGGTTCCCTTTTAATTTATTTACGAGATTTAGAAGCGACTTTAGATTCTAACAATTATCATTTTTTTAATAATTTTTTAAAAAACTCCCAAGCATTATAGTAAATCTATAATACTAAGGAGCATTTTTTAACATTTATTTTTAGATACATTTTTATTTAAAAAGATTATTAATTAATTTTATTTTAAGTTTACTTCAAATACTCTAGCACAATATTTTTCCTTTGCATAATAAATTAATTCATTATTAATTAATTTATAATCAGTATTCAATGATTTAGGATATGATACAGATACACTTTCTATTTTATATTTAGATAAATTAACTTTAATATCTTTCATATGATTACTTGTATTCCAAACACATAAAATAATCTTTTTATCATATATTAACCCACCAACAACGTCTTCATCATAAAAATTAGAAATTCCATTTGGGTAAACTGGCACAGCATTTTTTTTGAAATCAACAATACTTCGATAATATGTCATTCCTTCTTTGATAATATCTAGTTGTTCTTTGGTAAGTTCATTTAAATAACTTGCAAGATGGATTCTACCAAGCATAGAATTAACCATATTCATGGCAACAATTTCATTTGTAATTGGTTCATTTATATTCTTATTAACTGGATATGACCAAACAGCTGCTTGTTCTGGTGTAACTGCTGTTAGTACATTTGAAGCAATATAAGGATATAATCGATAATCTGTTTGATCAGAAGTTGACTGGATAGAGCATATCTTTAATAGTTCATAATCCATACGACATCCACCACTGCCACAATTTTCAATTGTTAAATTAGGATATTTAACTTGTAACTGTTTTAAGAACTTTACAAACATCCGATTATGTTTTAATAAACCATCACCTAAACTTGTAGTATTTACTTCCGTTCCAATAAAGCCATCACAATTGCAATCATTCTTTATATATTCAAATCCATAAGTATCAATTATTTTACAAACTGAATCGAATGCCCAATTATATACTTTTTTATTTGAGAAATCAAATTGATAACGATAATTATTCACAATTTTTTTATTATTAATCATGAAAAAACAATCATCTTCAAATTGCTTTAATAAAGGACAATTTATACCCATAGCTTCTAGTTCAAACCAAATTCCTGCCTTCATATTCTTAGAGCGTATATAATCAACAACTCTTTTTAACCCACCATTTGGAAAATTTTCTTCATAAACATCCCAAGATCCAAGTATTTTCCACCAATCAGATCCTTTTGCAAACCAACCTGCATCAATACAAAACTCATCACAACCAACAAGAAATGCAGCATCAACTAGTTGTAATATTGCTTCTGTAGTCTGATGATCCCATAATCCGTGCATATAATCATTAAAAATAATTGGCATTTTTTCAATATCTTGTGACTTTACTCGAATCAATCTTCTAGCTTTCGTAATCTCTTGGATACTACTTTCAAAATCATTTCCTAAAGCAATGGTAGCAGCGACGCTTTGAAACTTTTCATTTGGTTCTATCTTTGTTGACCAATAATTATCATTAAAAGTTGGCCCTGACATTGATAAATAACAAACATTCTCATTATCACCAACCTCAATATGCCATGATCCATTATTTTCAACTTGTCCTACAATTGTTTGTTTCTCTTTTTCGTTTTCAATAATACACATTGGAAGATTTCTTTTTGTTGACCATATTCCCGTATTATTTATCTCAATTTTTTTCATTGAATTACATTTATTAGCATTAAACATTCCTAAATGAAAAAACGAATCTTTTTGCCATTGAGCTTCACAATTCCATGAATTATTTGATTTCCAAAAGTTTAAACCTTCAGTTAATCTTCCTTCATTTTGTCCAAAACAAGATAAATAAAATGATGAAATATAATTAAGAATAACATAACTATCAGATACATTCTGTACTGTATTCCAAATAGAAAATGCTTTTATTGAATCATATAATTGAATATGAGTTGTTATTTCTAAAACATCATCGGAAGTAACAATTTGCAATGTCCGTTTTTCTTTTTCAATAATAAAAGCATGTGATACATATTTTGATTCTTGTCCGTACTCAGTTGAGCAATATTTATCAGCATTATGTCCATATTTATTTTGGCCTGATAATCTTGCTTCAATAAAAGTACATAGCTTATTATTTTTATCCTTTAAAATCCAATTATATTCATAAGTCCCAAAGTATAATAATCTTATCTTATTTTCATCAGTAATAAGAAATTCCATTTTAAGCATACTATTGTTAAATTCAATTGATCTCATCTTAGCCTCTTTTATTTATATTCAAATCTAACTTTTATTTCTTTTTGTCCATTTAATAATACTTTATTTCCATTGGTCTTTTTACCATCAACATAAAAAGCATTATCGTTTGATTTTACAATCTCAATATTAAATATAGTATCTTGATAAACACGTCTAACAAAAACATCTTTTATTTCTTTTGGCAAACATGGATCAATTATTATACCATCATAATCAGGTTTAATACCAATAAACATTTTTGAAACTGCTTGATATAACCATCCAGCAGTTCCAGTAATCCAACTACTTGGAGCGAATCCTGATCGTATAGTAGCTTGTGGACCAAAATACATATTTGCTATTGCAAATGGTTCCATACCATTATTCTTGTTCTTTGGATTTGTTGGTAATATCATTTTTAATGATTCATATGCGCTATCTGCCCTTTTAAGTATTAAATCAGCATATATTTTAAAAGCAACACCATGATTATATACCGAACCATTTTCATATGTTCCTGGTGAAAAATATGATAGTCTTCCAATTGTATCGTCAGCTTTTGAAAAAGCTGGATATGATTGTAAATACCCATAATCACATTTTAAATTCTTTTCAACGCTATCCATTACTTTCTCTTGTACTTCATGAGTATTAATATTGGCCATTACACTCCATGTTTGTGGATTTAAAAATATCTTTACTTCTTCACTTTCAGTAGAACCAATTTTTCTTGATAAATCATCAATACCATAAATATAACGATCACCTTCAAACCCATATTTAATAATGTTTTGTTCTAATTTATTTTTTGAAGTAATAAAATAGTCTATATTATAATTATTTTTAAATTTCCCTATTATTTCAAGAAAATCATTGATTCCTTTAACTGTAGCTATTGATAACCATACTGATTCACCAATACCTTTCATACCAGCATTGTCTATAGAATCATTCCAGTCACCACCACGCCATTTTACAAGCTCATGTTCACCTAAATCATTAAGTAAATATTTGTAACCTCTTTCCATATGTTCAAAGACTGTTTCTTGTAAATCACTATCATAATATTTAACTTTTAAATCCAATATTTCTGAATCATTAGTTTCTTTTAGATAGGCTAAAACAGTTGAACTTATCCAACATGCACCATCTTGATATGGGTAATCAAAAACTGGATCAAATTGACGAATTGTATTCCCACTTATAAATTGGTATTCAAGAGTTGATAAAATCTTGCTTTTGGCCAAAGTGCTATCTAAAGATAAGAACGAAGATACATCTTGCATAATATCTCTAAATCCTTTACCATAAACACGTCCCCATGTTTTTCCTAAAGATATTTGTCTTTTTAACCATACATTTATAAGATTATCAATGTAATCATTCCCAGTCGAAATAGTTAACTTTTCATTTAATCTTTCATGTAATTCTTTTTGATGCTCAAGTTCGCTATAATATTTTTCATTACTACAATATTTATTTGCTATTGAAAATACTTCTTCTTCATTTTTACCAAAGCAACATGCAACATTTATTTCTTTTTCTTCTTCTGATTTTAAAGTTACTCTAAAATCAAAAGCGGTACAATACTCTCCATCAAAAATACTAGGTTCATTGCTTAAAGCATCATTATGTAAATCAATTGGATTTGATATTTCATTATAAATACCTTTAAAGTTTAAATCTGTTACGTCAAATGAATTAATAGTATAATCCGTTTTTGTAAACACATGATTATTTTTTTCAGGAACATTAAATCCAACATGTTTAAATAATATTCCATTATTTTTTTTATTAATATTAGCATTACCAAACGCATCATGCCATGTAAGATTTACAAATGGTTTATTGTAAAAATAAGTTGCAATTTTCTTTTCTTCTTTGGAAATGTTTTTAATTTTTATATGAGTTATTTCAGCATAATCATCTCTTGGAATAACTGTTGTAATCTCAAATTGTAAGCCATTATATTCACTAATCACCCTTTGATATCCCAGTCCAACATGACATTCAAATTTATCAAATGGCAAATCATTAAAATTACGATTGGGACTATAAAAAGTTTTATCTTTTAAATCTTTTACATAAATAAATTTAGGATAATTTGTTAATGTACGAAATACACCATTTGTTTTTCCATTAGTTATTCCACAACCGAATTGATCATACCAACCTACAACCATTTCATTCCATAGATAATTTTTTAGCGTCCTTACTGGTTTCATGTTTGTTATGACATATTCATTTTTTATTGTATCAAAATATCCTTGTTCAGTTTTTATTTTCATAAGTTTTTCTCCTAAAAATTAATTGTAAAACTACTCTCAAATGGTATAGTAATATTTTTGCCATTTACAAAATCACAAATGATTATTGTTTTATATGATGGATAATATTTATTATTGATTGTATTGAAAGATAGGATCTTATTCTTATATTCTACTTTATAAATATTAAATACACCTTTTATATAATCTAAACTAAATCCATCATCATCATAAATTTCTGTTTTTGCTTCATCACCATATATTGAAAGTATTAAAGTGTCAGTTTTTTCTTTGTCTAGATGATTTGAAATCTTTGTCATTGGAATAATACTATTTTTCTTAATAAAGATACCCGTTGTATCTAGCGGCATTGATATAATATATTCCTTATTACCAATGTATTCTTTACCAGTTAGATAATCTTTCCAAGTACCTTCTGGGAAATAGACAATTCGTTTATCAACATCTTTATCAACTATAGGAGCAACTAATACATTCTCACCCACAAAATATTCATCATTATACTTAAATGCTTCTTCATCATTTGGATAATAATAGAATAATGGTGCATTGAAAAGTATCCCTTTATGATTCATTAGATATGCTTGATTGTATAAGTATGGCATAAATGTATATCTTATTCTTAACATTTTGCGATATACATCAGTTGCTTCTTTATCAAAGCTAAATGGTTCTTGATGAGTTGTATCAATAGACGTATGGTTTCTTAAAAATGGATAAAATACTCCAGCTTCAATCCAACGCATTAATAACTGTTTAGTTGTGTCATTATTAAAACCACCAACATCAACACCATTAAACATCAAATTCGATAAATTCATACTTAGTATTTGTGGAATTGAAAGTTTCAAATGATGCCATAAAGACGCATTATCACCATTCCAAAAGAATGAGTATTTTGCAGTCGTCGCAAATGCTGAACGTGAGAACACATATGGTCTTTGGCACTTATCCATAAATATCTTACCAATATCTTTTACCATATGTTCACCATAAACATTATGGCCTTCTAAATTGTCAAGTTTTCTATTCTCGTATGAGAAATCAACATCGAGTGGTAATTCTCCATTAAAGGAAGCCGGTTCATTCATATCACACCAGATTCCACTAATGTTATATTTTTCAATGAATTTCTTTATCATTTTATTTTTATAAGCTCGAGTTTTTGAATTAAAATAATTTGGAAAAACACTCGCTCCTGGCCATACTGTATTTTGATACTCTTTTTTATCTTTTGTAGCTACTAATTTATTTTTTGATAAGTAGTTATAAATTTCATAATTAGTATCTACCTTATCACCAGCATCATATATAACGACTAAATCAATTCCTTTATTCTTTATATCTTGAGCCATTTTTGCAAACTCAGGATAATTATTCTTATCAATTGTAAGATTTCTAAAACCATCCATATAATTAATATCTAAGTGAATATAATCAAGTGGAATATCATTTTTTTCAAAATCATTAACAAGTTGATAAACTTCTTCTTGACTCTTATATGTCCATCTCGATTGATTATATCCTAACATTTTGTAACGAATAAAATAAGGGTATCCAACAAAACTAGAATAATTACTAGTTATTTCTTTAATATCATCTCCTAAAAATAAATAGAAATCTTGATTAACATTTTCATTTGTTATAATAACCTTATCACTATATTTCTTACCTAAATTATAATTATATGGATAGGTTGATGGAAAAAAGAATGAGAAATATTTCTTGTTTGTATTAAATAATAAATAATTAACTGACTTATAAAGAGATTTATATTGTTCATCTTGATGAGATGGATCATCGGTACACCAACTGCGGTATTCATATCCTTTTTTATCAAGATAAGACATTTTATCACCTAAACCAAACACTTTATAATCATTAACAAACGTTAAAATTGTATCGTTATTCTTAAATGATATTTTAACTAAATTTACATTTTTATTTTGGATTATTAAATCACCATTATCAAACACTATATGGTAATCTAAATAATCAAACTCATTTTTAATGCCCTTAATAGAAAAAGAATCGTCTATTAAACGATTGATTTCAATTAAGTCTGTTTTATTTTCTTCGCTTAGATATACATGAATTATATTTTTCTTAAAAAACTCAATATAAATATCTTTATTATCGACTTTGTATATTAGTTGATTCTTTTTCATTTATTATTCCTTTTCTTGATTAGTTAACAAATTTTGATGTGTTTCTTTTGAAAATAGGCATTCAATAGCTGGATTCCATTTAAAATAAATAGGTTCATTTATTACTATTTGATCTAATTCTTTTTGACTAACATCCTTTATTTGAACAATCATAATAACATTCTTTGTTGTTTCTGTGTTAATATGAATATGCATTGAACTACCCATTAATTCTTTAACAATTGTTGTTCCTTTTATGCTTTGTGGATCATCTTTTGTTGCTAAAGTTAAATAGTCTGGTCTTATTCCTAAAAATACATCTTGTTCTTTAACTTGACTATCCTTAAGTTGTTCTTTCATTGTATTATCAGTAATAATGGTTGTCCCAAGCATTTCTACATCATAATCTTTATTAAGCTTTCCTTCAAAAAAATTCATTTGTGGCGAGCCAATAAATCCAGCAACAAACATATTAACAGGATTATTAAATAAATCTTGAGGTTTACCAATTTGTTGGATTACTCCATCTTTCATAATAACAATTCTATCACCTAATGTCATTGCTTCTGTTTGATCATGTGTTACATAAACAAATGTTGAATTAATCTTGTTTCTTAAAAGAATTAATTCCGAACGCATTTGATTACGAAGTTTTGCGTCTAGATTTGATAATGGTTCATCCATTAAGAAAACTTTGGCATTTCTTACTACAGCTCGTCCAATTGCAACTCTTTGTTTTTGGCCGCCTGATAGTGCTTTTGGTTTTCTTTCTAATAATTCTTCTATTTCAAGAATTTTTGCTGTACTACGAACATTTTTATCAATCTCTTCTTTTGAAAGTTTTACCATTTTATACATTGGAACTTCTTCAGTTTCTAATTTATGAAGAATTTTTTCTTCTGTTTCAATAGCATATGTAAAATCATTGATTCGTAGATTGCATCTTTCAATAGCAATATTAATATTCTTTTTTTCTTCATCAGTATATTCTTTTGTCTCAAGATTATTTTTAGCTTTTGTAATATACTCTTTAATGTCTTCAATTTGATTCTTATAAAATGAAATTGATTTTTTCGTATCTTTAATTGTTGCTTCGTCTTTAAAATATAACTGTTTTCTATTAGATTTTGCTTGATCTAATTTTTGTAACAAATCATTAATCTCATTTTTTAAATCATTGATTTCTGCTTCTTTGTTTTCGCCTTTTTTAGTTAGCTTATTCTTTTGTTTTAGTTCACGATTTTTTTGTCCTAATTCTTTAATAAGCTTATTTACTTCAGTTTCATCATAAACAGGAACTTTTGATTTGCAAATATTTAATGAAAATCCTAAATTCTTATATACAGTCATATGAGGGTATAAAGCATAATTTTGGAAAACCATCGCGATGTTACGATCTCTGGGTTCCAAATCATTGATGCGAATATCATCGATGTAAATATCCCCAGCTGTAATTTTTTCAAGACCTGCAATCATTCTTAAAGTCGTCGATTTCCCACATCCTGATGGGCCAACAAAAACAATAAACTCCTTATCTTTTATCTCAAGATTAAAATCTTTTACTGCTTCAACTGCTCCATCATATATTTTATATACATTTTTTAATTTTATATTAGCCATAAAACACCCATGACTTCTTTCTATTTTATTTTATTGTTACTTTAACTTTAATTCCTTGACCATAGATACCTTCATTTGATTCAGGTTGAATGATTAAATAGAATTCACCAGAATATAAAACATCATATTCAAATGTTTTCTCTGATGCCTCACCAATTAGATTTAAGTAAGATGCACTTTCATTAAATCCAACTTTATAAATATTGTAGTGCCATACATCTGATGCTTTCTCTCCTAAATCAAGAGTTAATTTACCATTACTATACGTACATTTAACTTCTTTAATTTCAGTTGGTACAGCATCGGTATATTTTTCATACGTAGAATTTAAGTCTCTTGTTTGCCATGTTGAGAATAATTTTTCTTTTGTAACTTCGTATTCTTTAGCTCCCTCTAATAAATTTAGATTTAGGTTAGTTGTTGAGTCATAAACTCTAAATGCACCAACGCTATCAGAATAGTACTTATTGTTAGCAAATTTATACCATTGAAGAGGAGCTTCAATATTGATCCATGTAAAATTATCAGGATTAGAATTACTCTTTAATACAATGTGATTATCAGTAAACTCATTACCAACATAATCAGTATCCCCATTATTAGTTGTACAATGGAAAACAGGAACATTTTGTTGATTATGAATAATTAAATTTCCTACTATCTTACAATAAGTAATAGAATGGAAATCATCAGGAACAGGATATAGTCTGCATGTAAAATTATCTAAACATATAGATGCTGTATGATTTGTTTTACCTAAATTATTTTCTAATCGGTTATTAGCAATTGTACTATGTTGATTAGACATTGTACCAATACCATCACCTAAGCAATTATAGCAATAGTTGTACTCTACAATGATATGATCAGTATTCCAGTCAATATCAATTCCCATTGCATCCCATCCAGTATTACCATCATAGATATCATGAACAACATTGTATCTGCAAGTTGAATATTCACTACATAAATACATTATTCCACATTGTCCTTCAATCATTGTTTTATCAGTTGTAATACCTGTTTGATATACTAAATTTCTCTCAATAGTACAATGAGTACCACCTTGAATATATAATCCTAATCCACCAATATGATGAACTACATTTCCATTAAAATATAAATTTTTAAATTTATTACGGTGCATTTCATTTTGACCGCCGTTTTCATTAATCCATCCACCAGATTTAATACCTACACGTCCACAATAACTAACTTCATTATTTAAGACATAACAATTAGTTAATACTTCAAGTGGAGATCCATCATGAGTGTTTTCTTGTGATGAAATATTTATTCCCGTAGCATCAGAATCTTCATCAATATATTTACCGTTGTAATCATATCCGCGAATGGTATTATTTACAACATAAATATCACTATATTTTTTTTCACCAACATATTCATAGCGGATAAATATTCCACCAGCAATTGATGTTTTGTTAAAACGACTTCTTGCGTAAATATCAATACTTAAGTCACGAACCACAACACCGCTTGAATTAAGAATACTTACAACAATAGTAGCTGGTTTGTCTTTACCATTTGTTAATAATGGTTTAACATCACCATCACCATATGATGCAATTGTTATAGGGTTTTCTTTTGTTGCTTCAAGGTTTGCATATGATAAATTTCCAGTAAATACATCGCCACGTTTAAACAACAAAGAATCGCCAGCTTTAAGTTTAATTGTATTTGCTTTTGCTATCGTTTTAATTGGCGTATCAACAGTTAAACCATCATTGCTATCATTTCCAGTTGAACTTACATAATAGCATGTTCCAGTTGATAATGGATATAGACTTTCTTCTTGTAGTGAGCTATCGTTAAAAGAAAACTCATAATTAGCCTTTTTGTCTTTTAAATCAACATATTCTTTATTTGTTTTTGAAATAACATTACAGCCTGAAAAAACCAATACTAAACTCATATACATTAAAAACATTATAATTTTCTTCATAAACTACCCTCTACTTATTTAAAATGCCAATTTCTTCAGCACTCTTATTTATAGCGTTAATATATGAATTACCTTTTGATTTATATTTAGCAAGAAAATCTTCCCAAGTTTTTTGTCTTTCTGTTTCTGATGTTTTACCAACATATTTCTGGAATGCCACAGTTATAATATCATTTAATTCACTTACAGTCGTTGAATAAACTGGATCAATTCCACAGTAATCAATAATTGCTCCTTCTAAATATTCTTGTTTCCAAGCGTTTGATATTTGCATCGCTTCATTGTAATATTTATCATTTTTAGAAATTGGTGTTGACCAACTTACTAAACCTTTCAAGAAGTATACACCTCTAGCAATATTATTATTAAAGAATGAATATTGTTGTCCAGATGAATCGTAAGGTAAATCACTTACAACTTCTCCATTTTCCATATGATAATGAACACCTTCAATACCATTATTAAGCATTAACATACCTTCGTCGCTTAACATCCATTCCATAATTGAGAATATTTTATTCTTTTTATTTTCAGAACAATAACGATTAATTGAACGATAACCATATTTATTGGTATGTCCCCAAAGTTTCTTTTCCCCATCAATGTTTGTAACAACAGGCATTCCACGTACAATATCAGACATTTCATGCACTTTAACATTTTCATCATTATATAGGAATGGTTCCATATAAGATAAAATTCCTGTAGCATGTTCAAACTGAGAGTTAAATATCATGCAACCAGCAGAACCATTTAAGAATTCATTTTTCATTCTAGCAGTTGTTCCAGTTGTTGCATAAGATGTATTAATTAGACCATTATCATACATTTTTGCCATATATTTTAATGCAGCTAATGTTTTTTCATTAATAACATTTGGTTCTAAGCGTTGAGTTTCTTCATTATAATACCATTGATTATTACTACAACCAAACATTGATAAAATTGGATACCACCAATAAATACCACCATCTTTTGTTAATACCAATCCGTAAGTATCTTGTTTACCATTTCCATCTGGATCTCCGTAAGTGTATGCCTCCATTAAATCATAAAAATCATTATAATCAAATGTTGGATCTTCAGGATTTTTTATAGTCTTACCACTTTTTGCAACATATCCATTTTTTGCAACTGCAGTATACCAATCATAGCGATAATACATTGCATGAACATTACATAAATCTTCTTCGATTTCATCATCTAAGACAAGTGGGAAGCCATATAATCCACCGACTAAGTAACTTTTCATTTGATCGATATTATATCTTTCAAATGCTTTCTTAATGTTTGGATAATCATCTAGATATGGTTCAAAGTCTGTTAATAATTCATCTTTTAACCATTTTGAATATTGTGGTTGATCTACTTCATGAAACCAAATATCTGGAACGTCGCCACCACCAATATTTTGATTTAATACAGTCTTCCATCCATCAGGTGAACCACTTATAAAATCAAATTTAACATTAAATTTATTTTCTATATAATCTAAAACCATTTTTGTATCTTCAGTAGGAGCTTGAAGAGCATCAATATCAATACCAAAGAATGAGATAATTAATTTTCCATCGGATGTGTACTTATCTTCATCATAAGTAATTTCATCTCCATGACTACAAGCAACTAATGCTGTAAAATTAAAAACTAATAATAATAAAATAATAAAAATTTTTTTCATTTTTTCCTCCAAATTTTAACCTTTTATAGAACCTATCATAACACCTTTTGTAAAGTGTTTTTGCAAGAATGGATAAATAACAAGAATTGGTACTGTCGATACAATAATTGCTGCATATTGTACAGATTCGCCAACCATGACAAATTGTCCTCCTGATTGATTTGTCTTATTCATTGATGCTCTATCAATGATAACTTTTAAAGCATATGCCATTGGGCGATACTCAGGAGTTTTTTGTAAATATAGCATTGATGTAAACCAGTTATTCCAAACACCTACAGCAATAAATAAAGCAATTGTTGCAAGTATTGCTTTTGATAATGGTAAAACCATTTTTACAAATATTTGTAATTCACTGGCGCCATCAATTTTTGCTGCTTCAACAAGCTCATTTGGAAAGCTTCTAAAGAAACTTCTCATAACTAAAACATTATATACATTAATAAACGATGGAATAATTAGAACCCATATATTATTAAGTAATCCTAATTCTTTAATAACTAAATAATAAGGAATTATTCCGCCGCCAAAATACATTGTTAAGATAAAGAAGAAATTAAAGAATTTCTTACCAGGCAAGTCCTTTTTACTTAATGCATAAGCAGCAAAGGTTGTAATAATTAATTGATATATTGTATCAACTACAGTTACAAAAACAGAGTTAATAAATGCCCGACCAAAATTATATGTAGGGTCTTTAAAAATTACTTTATAACCTTCAATTTGAATGTCCTTAGGCCAAAAGAACGAAGTTGAATCAATAATTTCTCGGTCGCTCATTAATGACTTAACTAAAATTTCCCAAAAAGGATAAATCATTGTAAAAGCTATAAGAATTAAAGCAAATACATTAATAACTCTTAAAACTTTATTAATAGAAAATGCTCTTTTCTTTACTTTTGCATATTCAGAAACATATTTCATTATAAGCTACTCCTCAATTTTATTTATTATATCAACAACTTTATTTGCACTAAGTAATAAAATAATATTGATTAGATTTGTAAATAAACCAACAGCAGTTCCAATTTCAAACTGACCATCACCAATTCCATACCGATATATAAATGTATCTAAAACATCTGCATATTCATAAACAGTTGTGTTATATAAGTTATAAATCTGGTCAAAACCTCCACCAATTAATCCGCCTACTCGCAAAATTAACATAATTGAAACTGTAGGTAAAATTTGAGGTAATGTTACATGGAAGAACTGTTTAACAGAATTAGCACCATCTAAGCTTGATGCTTCGTATAAATCAGCAGATACTCCAGATAAGGCCGCTAGGTAAATAATAGCCCCCCATCCTACTTCTTTCCAAATATCACTTACAATCAGTAAGATGATAAATTGTAAGCCATCACTAAAAACATTTACTGTCATAAAATTTGATAATAGTTTGTATAAAACACCATTCCTATCATCAAATAATGAGAATATCATACCTGCAACTACAACCCATGAAACGAAATGTGGAAGATATACAACTGTTTGAATTGTATTCTTAAAGAATTTATTGTGCAAAGCATTAATCATTATTGCTAAAATGATTGAAGTCGGAAAACCAATTACAAGTTTTAATAAATTAATGACAAGTGTATTTCTTAGCGCTCTAGAAAACAAATCTAGTTGAAACACTTGTTTAAATACATCAAAGCCAACCCACTCAGAACCCATTATACCTTTTCGAGGTTGAAAATTCTTAAAAGCAATAACAATACCATACATTGGTTTATAAGCAAAGATAATCAATAAAACTACTGCAGGAAGTAAAAGAAGATAGAAAAACCTATTTTGATTAATTAATTTAAGTAAATCTCTAAATTTTTCTTTTTTAGATTTTGGATTTAGTGATTCAATAAATTCTTTGGTTTTCTTCTTTTTTAACTTCATTTCTAAACGTAATTCTTTGTTAACCATAATATCACCATTTTTTTGTCTCCCTAAAATCGGTTGGTGAATAATCTGTTACTTTTTTAAACATTTTTGAAAAATGATAATAATCATAATAACCCACTTCATTTGCAATTGTTTTAAGTGGTAATTTAGGATAATTAATTATTAAAGATTTTGCATAATTCATTTTTAACTCTGTTAAATAATTAATAAATGAAACTCCCATTACCTTTTTAAACATAATTGATAAATAAGAAGTATTATAATTATATTTTTTTGAGAAGGTTGAAAGTGAAATTTTTGACTTTAAATCTTTCTTCATTTCTTCAACAATGTTATATATAACATTTTCTGCCAAGTCGATACATTCTTTGTTATCATTAAAATAACAACATAAATCATCTAACATTTCTATATAATCGTTATAAAAGTCTAATACTGATACATCTAATAAATCACTAGTATTGTCAACTAAGCTAAATTTAAACAATCCAGAAACGATAGTCGAATATATTTTTTGAATATCATAGCATAAAACACCTTCTCTTAAACTATTATAAAGTTTAAGAACATTTGTTTTAAAATCAAATACGTTATCGCATTCAGATAAATCTGTAATGATTTTTGGTGTTTTATTCTCTATCTCTTCTAATAAAATTATTTTATTTTCATGTTTGAAAAAATCTATTTTTGAATTTGCTCTTATGTGTCTGATATTATCATATATTTGTTTAAAATCACTAAACAAACCGCTAATAGCAATATTGACTCCATCAAGATCAACTAATTCTTTTATTTTATCAATTAATAAATAATAATTAATTGATATAAATAGATTTGAATCTTGATACAATATATGGACATATTTTGAATTTTTAACAATATGTTCTACAATATCATTTGATATTTCTTTACCATATACTGATAATAACCGATAATCCATTTTTGGTAATAATTTACACGAATCAAAATAGGCAGTTAATTCTTCTTTCATTAGATTACTTATTTTTTTTTGGCTTGTAATCATAAATACATTTTGATTAAACTGTTCTATTTTTTTCTTTTTAACTTCACAAACAATATTTATTAATTCAATCTTTTTTATCGGTTTCTTTAAATAATTTAATGCTTTTAACCGAATTGCATCTACTGCGTACTCAAATATATCATAAGCACTAATAAAAACAACATTAGTTTCTTGCTCAATTTTAGAAACCATTTTTAATCCTGACATCTCATCCATTTGTACATCGGAAAAGATTAAATCTGGTTTTAATAAGTTTATTTCATCTAATGCTTTTATCGAATCCGTATTATAACCAATAATCTCAAAACCGTATTCATTCCAATTAATTATCGACTTTAGTTCTTCAATAATTAAGGAATCATCATCTACGAAATAAACTGTTAACATTTTTTGTCACCTTCTAAATTTATAATGATATTTGAACTTGTTTGATTATCCTTTACTTCAATAAATACTTTGACATTCTTGCCAAATTTCATTATTAATCGTTTTCGAATATTCTTTAAAGCAATTCTATGGCCATTACCATAGAACTTTTCTTCAATATTTTCATCATAAATTCGATTATTTGCTTCTTTTAACTCTTCAACAGTAATACTAGTACCACTATTGATTACTGCAATATTTATAATATTTTCTACTCTACTAATATTCAATTTAATTAATCCATTTTTACTCTTAATTCCATGAACATAAGCATTTTCTATTAATGGTTGAATTATAAATTTTGGAACAATTATATCCTTTATTTCACCATTAATCTTATACTCAAAGCTTACATTTGGAAATCTTAACTCTTGTAATTTCACATAAGATAATGATAAATCAAATTCATCCTTTAACGTTGCTTCAGTAATATTAATTGATAATGAATAACGAAGGAAATCAGCCAAATTTTCTAAACATTCATTCGTTTTCTCTTTTTGATCTAATTGAATTAATGAATGAGCAACACTTAATACATTAATTATAAAATGTTTGTTAATTTGAAGATATAAATTTTGTAATTCAAACTCTCTATTTTCTATTAATAATTTTTCATTTCTATTCTTTTCGTTTATAAAATTTTCAACCATTTGATTATATGTTTTAATAACCTGATTGGCGTTCTCATCATCTTTTGTTAAGTTGATGTTTTCAAGAAGAATATTTTCACCACTTTTTTTAAATTCATTAATTAGATACACAAATGATTTTGTATACTTATCATGAATTTTCTTATAAAAATAAACAAATAACATAATGACTATAAAATAAGTTATAATCATTGGAATGCTATCTTTTAGTAATTCATTTAAAATAAATGTTTTATTATATAATCCTATAAACTCACAATATTGTGAAAAATTTGTTTTATAAACATAGCTTGAAGTTACATTAATTTCCTCAAAATTATATTTATCTTCAAAAATACTGTTACCATCATATGTTACTGTTGTATAAAGCCCTTCAACAACATCGCCAATATTTCTTGCTTGTCTGAATGTTGCAGAATTAACAATAACAAAGCCAATTCCTTGATTTTTATCGAACGATTGAGGACGAATATCATTTATTAGTCTTGCAAAAATATGAATATCAGAAAATTTATCATATAACAGAAACATACGTCCTTTTGAATATTTTTCATCACTACTTATCTCAACTATTTTATCAATCATTTCTTTTGATTCATAGATTTCGTAATTAAAAGATACTGTTTTTATACCTTTATAAATAATGTCTTCACACTTATATTCATTATTATACAATGGTATATAACCTGTACCAACAATTAAAGATGAACTATATATTTCATATTGTTGATCAATATATTCTTGTAAATTATTGTTATCATTTGATATAGCATATTTGTCTTGTTCTATTAATAATTCTTCATTAATAAATATTTTTTTTGATGTCTTATTAATGTCTTCAATATAACGATTAAAATTTAAAACTAATATATTACATATATTGTTTACATCATTTTTTTTAGAAGATAGTTTTCCAATATATGAGATAGCAAAGAATGTACTAAAAAGAACAAATAATAAAATCAAAAAAGCGCTCAATGTTCCATAATACTCTTTTTTATAATGACTAATATTACGTTTATTATTATCTTTCATATGAGCGCTCCTTTTCTTTATTTATGTTTGAACTCCTAAAAATTAATCTAGGAGTTCATTTTAATATACTATCCTTGAATCATAGGACAAATTTGGAAGAATGGTAATAATTCAAAATTACGATAATCCTCATCACCATTAGCTCTAACTAATAAAATAAATGTTTCACCTGCTTTGATTTCAAACCAATCAGATTCAATATTTGCAAATTCAGGATTTTGGAATTCATGTAATACTGTAGCATTTCCTTCAGCATCAACTTTAACCCATTGCCATAATGTATCAGATACCCAACCACCTATTCTATTTTCTTGTGTATCGCCAG
>JAEYPN010000002.1 GCA_023410715.1 Bacillota bacterium | reverse complement strand
TAATGATGGAGAACTATCAGAAAGGAAAAATAAAGAGATCACAAATACAATAGGAGAATAATTAAACTTAAAATAAACCTACATTTTTATTTGGAAAAAATATTTCATTTTTATCTTGAAATCTATAACTCAATGATTTTTTTATTTTAAATACTTTTAATAACTCATTAACTATTTGTTTCTTAAATTTATCGGTGTATGTTCTTCTATTAGACATTGTTTTTCCTCTCCTATATATGGATTGTATCATAACTTTGTCTATATAAAAAGTGTTTTATTTAGTGTTGCCTATCCACTGAAACTTTTTTAAAGTGAGATGATATTTCTTTCTTATTTCTAGTGGTGGAAGTGGGATAAAATCATCTTTTTCTTTTTTAATAAAAATATTTTTGGAAACTTAGTTGCATGTTATATATCTTCGTTGTCCTCTTTATTTATAATTTTAAGTATTTGATGCATATGATTAATATCTTTGTATTTACCATTATAATTTATCATTTGATTCACAATTTTATTTTGTGTTTCTGTTTTACCTTTTGTTTAAGGTCTTCTTGCTATATATGGTTTTACTGTTATTCCGTAATCCTTGCAAAACTCTTCGAATTTAGTATCTAATATAGCTTGATTTTTCTACAAACTGTTTAAGGTTATCTATAACTAACTCCTTTGGATCTCCTCCAATATGCTCAAATGCTTCTGCTAGAAACGATAGAAGTGTTTTAACCTTAGTATCAATTGTAAGCTTTCTATAGTTATATCTGGACCATCCAAGTCTTAATGTTGGAGTATATATAGTTGTAGCTTCACCATTCGTATCAATTAAATTTACTCACTCTTTTAAATCAAATTGAGCTTGAACTCCTGGTTCTGTTTCAAATCTTTCTGTAAAGCTATTTTCCTTTTTTCTCTTAAATAACATATTTAATTCCTCATCTTCTCTAATATATCTATTTAACGTTACTCTTCCACAAGTTACGTTTAATTCTCTTTTTAAATATTTAAATAAATGATCTATATAATTAAAACTTTGATATTTATCTGATAAAACTTCAACTATATATATCCTATGTTGATCTAAATACTTCACTCTATCTCTAGTTTGTTTAGGAATGTTTCCATCTAAATATCTTTTAATAGTTTTTCTATCATGACAAAGTTCTCTTAATAATTTTTATATATTTAATTTTATTAATCCTTTCTTATATGCTTCGCTAAACATTGATAAATCTGAAATATTACTAATGTTTTCTAATATTACTGATGTAATAATTGTTACCTTCTTTCCTATAACGATTATATCAAAAAGAGTACTATATTGTAATTATAAGAATTGTGGATTCTTACGTGAACACAATATTGTACTCTTATACTAACATTTATATCATATCTACAAATTTATAGATTATATAAAAAAATGGGTTCTTAAACAAGTTTTAAAGACACTTAAACTTAAAACAAAATTAAAAGGAGAATAATATGTGGGAAAAATCTGTTGAAATTTTAAATAAAAACTTTTTACAAAGTGTAGAAAAAGAAAAGGAGCTTTTTAAAAATATAAATAATTATTGTTCCAGTAGAATTGAAGCTTCAATTCTACATGAGCGTTCATTGGCCCATTTGTGCAATATAGAAATATCATCACTTCTAAAATCTATAAATTCAAATTCGATTTTATGCGAGGAATGCAAAATAAAATTTATTAAACCATACAGTGAAAATGAGTTATTGAACTTTGCAAAAAGTATAAGTGGCTGTACTATATTTAATGGTATTAAGAAAAAAACATTGAAGTGGCAAAATGAGTGTATTCCAGATGCATTTATTACTAATTTTTTAAATGACAATATTGATTGTTTTATTGAATATAAATTACAAAAAAAATTCAATTATTTTGATCTTGCAAACGATCTTTTAAAATTTAGAATTTTAACAAATGATTATAAACGCAAATGCGTATTTTTATATATTTGTTTTAAAAAGGATATTAATTATAATGTAGGATTTATTGATGCTGTCAAATGTCATAGATTAAAATTTTCTTTGCTTTCTATCGAAAGAATTCCTAGTAATTGTCGTTTTTTCTATTATTATAGTAAAAATAGTAGCAATAGAATTATCGCACCACAAGCAAACGTTATTGCTTATACATTACTTAATGAAGTTCAAGAAGAGGTATTAGAGATTAGTGATGAGAATGTGCAGAAGCAAGATGATTTAAAAATATACGATTTCATAAGTAATTATGGAAAAAAAATATTACTATGTAATAATATTAAAATGAATATAGATGAATTATATACAATTTTTGGACTTCTTTTAAACTTTGATAAAGAACAAAGTGCATATAAACAAATTGATGATATATACAAGTTATTTTTCGACAAAAACGTAGAAAAAATTAAGAAAAAAATTAAGAATATTGATTACATAATTAAAAAATTAAATGAAAAGATGAATATAAACATAAAAAAATTTGCTAAAGAAAGAAGTTTAAACACTACTAATAAAACATCATGGTATTGCTTAGCATTAGTACAATATTCACTAGAATTAATAGGTATTAAAGAAAAATTTAAACAATTTAAGACTGAACCTAAAGCGTATGAACATTTAATCGAACAACTAAAAAATATCTATAATAAAGAAGATATAATTATAAATGGATTATATATTTTATTGTATATAAAATACTCATTAGATGAATGCTTTATAATAAAAGACAGAGAAATATGTGGTGAAACTGATTTTTTTAAAAGAAAAAAATTCTTTGAAAAAATTAACACTAACCTAAAGAATGTGTATAAAATAATTGGAATTAGAAATTATAAAAAAATACTAAATACTTCAGAACTTAATGATGCATGTCTAAAAATAATAGAAGCTCTTTTATAGTAAAATGTTTTAATTTTTTCATGAAATTTGCAATATAATTACAAAATGGACCTAGGTCAAGTTTTTAGACACAAAATGTTAGACTTTTTATTGAAAGCTTAGAAGGTAATTTTTATATGTTTGATTAGGGGTTCTATAATTTAACGAACCATGAATCCTTTTATTATGATACCAGCTTTCAATAAACTCAAATAACGAAATTTTAGCTTCATTAAAACTAAAATACTCATTATGATTGACCAATTCTTTCTTTAATATAGAATTAAAGGATTCCATGCTGGCATTATCATATGGATATCCTTTCCTACTATAAGAATGAATAATGCCTAGCTCTTTTAGTTTTAATTCATATTTATTTGAAGTATATTGGCTTCCTCTATCAGAATGAAATACAATTCCGTGTTGAATTTTTCGATTATTTGATGCTTTTTCCAAAGCTTTAATCGATAAATCATCACTCATGGTTTTTCCATATTCCCATCCGATAATCTTTAAATCATATAGATCCATTACTGTAGCTAAGTATGTCCAACCACAGTCTTTTGTATAAATATATGTAATATCTCCGACCCACTTTGTTCCTGGAACTATAGCCTTAAAGTTTTGTTCTAATAGATTTGGATATTCTTTATAGGCTTCATTTTTAGAAATTTCACATGCTCTCCATTTCTTTACGACAATACTTCTTAAGCCTAGCACTTTCATTCGTCTTGAAACTCGCTTTTGGCTAACTTTATAACCGTCTTCTCTAAGTGAAAATGCAATTTTAGGAGAACCATATCTACCTTTTGATCTTTCATAAAAAGATCTAATGTTCTCATCTAAGATTTTATTGTTTTCATGATAAATATTAAACTTATGAGTTTGATGGTAATAGTAAACACTTCTTGGAACTTCTAAGCATTTGCATAATAACCTAACGTTATATTGGTTTTTATAGTTATCAATGAACTTAATACGTTCAGTTATTTCTCCCTAAATATGGCAACCGCTTTTTTTAGTATTTCGTTCTCTTCCATTGCTTCAGCTAATTGTTTTTTTAACTTTCTAATTTCATCGTTATTTGTTAGTTCACCATTGGATGTTTCAATAGGACTATATAAATTTACCCATCTGTATACTATTGCTCTTGATATGCCATATTCACTTATTAATTCAGTAACTGATTTACCTGATCTGTATAAATTCACAATCATATTTTTAAACTCATCATCATATCGACTGCTTCTTGCCATTATAGACACTTCCTTTGCTGTTATTAATTATATCATAATTATTTGTCTAACTAAATGTGTCTATATATCTATACTAGCACCATGTCTAGTTTTGCAAATAAATTAAACATTAAATATTACCTCTATTTTCTTTTTTGCTTCATATAAGTAAGCAATAAGCTAAAAAAATATAAAATTTATTTTACCTAATATACATTCTTTAGATATATAGAAATACATTCTACCATCAAAAAAGTAATTAACTAAAGAGCCAGTAAAAAAATTGTTAATAATATTTGATGATCTAAATTTGTTGCTACCTGCCTTTATTTTACAATCCTATATAATATAAGTCAAGTATATTTTTAGTTAACAAGTATGAGCTACTAAAGCATTGTTAAACCAATAGTTTTATGGCAAGTGTTTGTTGTCTTATATTTGAAAATATTGTTTAATTTTCAGCAATATTGTATAATATTTGAATGAATATAAAATATGGAAGTGTTCAATATCTTATGAATAAAACATGGCAACAAGATGTTGATGAGAATTTAAAATGTGGTGCTAGTATAGATATATAGACACATTTAGTTAGACAAATAATTATGATATAATTAATAACAGCAAAGGAAGTGTCTATATATCTATACTAGCATCAATAAAAAAATTATATTACATAAAGAAATACATAAAGAAAAATGTTGATTCTATTGAATCAACACTTATCTACTTAAGTTTCCCACATTTTTAAACCAAATTGTGTCTAAATGAATTGGGTAATTTTATTCATTTGGTGTAAGGACAACCATTTTAAAAAAATTTTGTACACCTCTTAAAAGTTAGTACTCCAACCTTTTTATTATTTACAAATATTAAAGACGAATTATGCGTTTTTAAATAATTTATATGCTTCTTCTACTGCAAAGCGTAATTTTGTAATCTGATCGCGTTTTGTTTTGGGATAAATATAATAGGTGTCATTTACGGTTGAAAGAACGATTGCATCCGCAATCACCCCATCAGTTCTTAATTTATAATTAAATTCTATATGTACTGAGTATAATGATGGCGTCGCTCTTTCTAGTACAAGTGGGCCATTAATATCTTGTCCAGTCAATTTAAAACCATCTTTCGTATGAATAAGTTTTCCATCCCCAAGGGAAATAAAGGCTTTAGCATTTGGTAATGATTCAATATATACTTCATCTTCAAAGTAATATGTCCCGTCTTCTAACTCTTTTCTTGTCGAAGTTCTTTGTGCTTCATACCAATCGGGAATATGAGGATATTTAGTTTCCCCTTCTAAAGCATTAAGTTGCCCAAACTCATCCATATGATGACGTTTTCCACATACATTACACCAAATCTCAGTACCATTTGAATCCATTTCAAATTCACTATGACAAGACTCACATTGATATAAAACTTTATGTAATCCATTTGCGCGATTTTTATCTTTAATCTCAATTTTATTATCAAATTGGTATTTAAGTTCATCATATTGGAAGGAAGTACTAATTCTCTTGTAGATCTCTTCAATTGACAAATCAGTAATTTCATTTTGTTCAATAATTTGAGTCATGTCTGCTGATAACGGAACTTTTCTCATACCCATGTTCCATACAGGTTGAGTTAAGAAATTACCATGCATATTTAAAACAACCACAGGGCATTTTAAAACTTTCACCATTTTAGCAAGTGAATAAGGAAGAGCCGCTGTCGTTCCAATCACTGAATAGCATGCTTCAGGATATAAAACTGTAATCTTTTTTAATTTTTCTAATGAGTACTTAATTTGTTTAAACAGCAATATGTCTTGAGGAGTAAATTTACGTTTACCCATTGCGCCTACATTTCTTAATAACCATTCCTTTTTTAAAAATCCATCAATTGCAACCACATAAGTTGCACGATGAGGGAATATCGCATGTGTTGTTACTTTAAAATCTATGAATGAATGATGTGTACATAGTAATAAATATGGTGGTTTTAAACCATCCATATTAACTTTATTAATCTTTAACCCCCGTAAAAGTGTCGATGAAAAACTTAAACCATAGGCTATAGGTGTTAAAAACCATTTTTCCTTAATAGGTTTTTTTGACATATCAAATCTTTTTATTTCTTTCATGAATAATTTTCTCCTTCAAAATTAGATTCAATAGTTTTTTATTTTATTTTTTGGAGAATTTTTTAATTCATAAGATAAATAATTTACGTCAATTTTCTTGTTTACACTTATAATATTTAAATTAAATCCTCTTTTAATTTGCATATATTACAATATTATACATTATTTTTCATATATTTACAATTTATTTCTACTGTTAATAATAGAACGGCTGATTCTAATCATTAATATACTTACTAAATGTTAAAACTTATTAAATCGTAAAAAAAAGTCCGATAGCACTCTATCAAACTAATTCCTTTATATAACTTTTATTACCTATCTTAATACAATTGCGTGCCATTAGGCAATTTTACTTATTAAATCTTTATAATAAAATTATTATTTACTTAATTTTAGCTACAAACACTTCATTAATTATTTCTAATGATCTTTCTAAAGTTTCTTGTTCATTTAATCCAATAGTATTTAAGACATAATATGGAATATTATATATCTTGCACTGTTCAACAAGTTTATCAATATATACATCAATAAGACGTTTGAAGTAATCAATATTATTATTAAAGTTTTCAATTTCTTGTTGTCTTCCTCTTTTGTTAATTCTCATTTTAAAAGTTTCCCAATCAATCTGTAAAATAATATAAATATCTGGCTTATAGGAACTTTTAACATAGCAATTAAAAATTCCATTATAGATTTCTAATTGCTCTTTATCATTTCGTAGAAAATCTTGAGCAAAAATTAAATTTTCAATAATATACTTATCTTGAATTAAAGATTCTTTAAAATCTCTTTGACTTGACCAGTTATGATGTAAGAAATAATTTTGTAGTAACATGTCTACATCTTTAACACCTTTATAAAGCCAATCTAACATTGTATTAAAAACAATGTCATCTGCTTCAAATTCTCTCATCGCTTGAATGTTTAAAGTCTTTGATAAATTATTTACTAGTGTACTTTTACCTGATGCGATCATTCCGCCAATTGCTATTCTCATAAAAACTCCTTATTCTTTAATATGAATAATTATACACTATAAAATTGATTTAATTAACAAAATTATTTAAAATGTATCAAAAAAGATGAAATTATCCTCATTTGTTTAAGCTAATCATAATCTAATAAATAAGAGTAATTTTACCTAATTTGGCAAAGTAGCACATAATCAATACCATTTTACCAAATCGTTTAATTACGCACCCCCTAAGGGCAAAACGTTTAATAGTGCACCCCCTCTAGTAAAAGGAGAGTGCTCTAGTCGATAAATAGGAATTTAGCTATTTATATATCCATTAATCATTTTTTTAACTCTGTTAAACTTATCTTCATCATAAATATATGCATGTCTTTCTTTAACAAAGTTTTTACTTCCACGTTTTTCATAATCATATCGAGGGATTAATTGGATGTGATAATGGTTATTTGGTCCATCACACATAGTACACATGTATACTCTTTCGCATTTATATACTTCTTTAATAATTATCATAAATTGTTTAGCAAATCTAATTATTTTTTCATTTATATAATCAGGGGCTTCGCTCATATCATGATAGTGTTCAATTGTAGAAATACACATATGTCCATCTGCTCTAGGATTACCTACAAAGAAACATTCAATTTCATTATCTTCATATAATAGTTTATTTGAATTATCACCATATAAAGCTCCATTATGTTTTCTATTAAAGCACGTAGGACATATCCCTAAATCTACAAGTTCTCCAGCTGATAGCTTTAGTAATTCTTTTTCATCCATACAGGGCACCTCCATCTACTCTATAAATTCTAATTTATCTTTCACTTATATTATACTTAATTTACTTAATTAAATCTTCTATCTTCATATCAAATATTAAAGAAAAATTATAAATATATTCTAACGATGGTAATCGCTCACCATTTTCTAGTAGTCCTACTGTTTTTCGATTTACTTTTAATCTATTAGCCAATTCTACTTTGCTAATATTATATTTTTCTCTAATAAGTTTCATTTTTAATCCTAATTTCTTAGAACTTATCTTTTTATAATATTTGTCATCATCACTAAAAAATATCTTTATCCATTTTTCATAAATATCATGAATTAACTTTTTACAAAGTAAAGTAAGATCTGTTGTTCTCTTTTCTAGTATTTCAAACGCTATTTTTTCACCGACATCTAGTAGCGATATAAATATTTCATCTAAATCCATTAATATACGAAGTTCAACATAATCATCAATTTCACTTTGTGTTAAATAAGTTTTATGTTTTTCGTATTGATAAATATCATATTTAAAACTTTTTCTAAAGTACTGAACATATCTTACAAATGATTTATATGTTTTGGTAATTTTATACTTGTTGTTTAGATACACAGTTTTCAATCACCTTATGTGATATTTGCATTGAATCTAAAATATCAGCAAGTCTTAAATATACATTTCTAGGATACTCATCAGTTACATAACAAGTCATTGCATTATCATAATATCCACTTAATAATTCTTCTAATAGTTCAGTAGCTTTAAATAATTTGTCATTATCAATTTCATTTGATGCAGATAAAATTTCTAAAGCTGTAATAATTTTCTTTGCACCTACTCTTTCAAAGAAAGATGAATTAGACTGAATAACTTTTATATTACATATATTTCTAGTTCCAATAGTATGATTTGCTTTGATGATTTTTTCAATTGGTTCTTCATCAACTAATCCTAAAGTATATAAAAGATATTTACCAATAGGTAATCCATATCCTTTATCTATATAATGATTTATAATTCTATCTTCATCCGCTATGTTAGATTCACCAATTAAATAAACTCCTTTTGACACTTGTCTAAGAATACCTTGTTCTATAAATCTAGTAACAATTTTTCTTAGATTAACATTTGGGATATCTTTAAATACATGCTTAGAAAGAAAATTTAAATCAAATACACCGCCTTTATGATTTTGGCAGTAATTTCTAACAATTCCTGTATCACTTTCTCTTCTCATACTAATATTATACCAAAAAAGTGTGACAATGTCACGTTATTTGAATCATGAATTTATTTTCTTATATACTATGTATATAAAAAGAAAAAAAAGACATCTTGGTGGTGTGGTGCCAAAATGTCACGATTTTTATTCTGGCGGAGAAAGAGGGATTCGAACCCCCGCACCCGTTAAGATCTATTGGTTTTCGAAACCAACCTCTTCAACCACTTGAGTATTTCTCCATTAAAATTCCATATCTTAAATATGAAATCTTTTCTTAAATTCATCCTTTGCTTGCTTATCACTAAAGACAAACAAACCAATCAGTGTTGTAAATGCGTAGCATGCTAGTACTATTGTTGGCCAAGTAATGTTTTCAAATAGACCTTTAGTTGTCCTAAGTAATAATAGTATTAATGGTATAAATCCCATTAATGATAATACTAGCAAGTATAACATATAATCAGAATAACGCATCCGTTTAATTAAAGTTAGTAAAGTAATCGCAAAGATTGAGACCATCATCACAAATGGAACAACGTAAGGAATAACCCATGAATCATAATCATAATTAATAAAAGAGCCTTTTGCGACATATTCAATAAAATAAAGTAAGACGCATAGTGATACTGATTGCATAATTAACATAAAGGCAATATTTCTTCTTGATAAAATTACACCTTTAATTAAAATCCACAAATATAGGACAGCTGTAAACACAATTAAAGACCATAGAGTTGGATTTTCTCTATATGTTAAAATATTAATTACGGCACAAACAAACATTGCTAAAAAGGAGATAAACAAGAATACTTTACGCAAGATATGTTTTGTTACTCTTTCTTCTATCCTTTTTGGATATGATTCTTTTGATTTTTCATTATTATCTTCTAAAATATTCAAGCATAAAGGACAGGTGTTACGGGTTGTATCTAAATTAATACCGCATTTTACACATTTTTTCATAGCCCCGCCTCCAAATCATTAGTAATTAGCGTTACATCAATTCCATCATTTTTTAAAATGCGTGCAACATCACGCTGAATATTTCTTTCAAGAATTTTTGTTGTAAAACTTAATGTTAAAATGTTATTGTAAGTAACAGCTGAAGTATTAATCTTGGTTTTATTTGATGCGCCAATCATAAAACGCATCTTTTTTAAATACTTGTTAAATTCATCTGGAACTTTTACAGCACCCAAATTAGAAAAACTCATAGAGTTTAAATCACTACCAAGTGATTCATAAGATAACTTCATAATTAACGATTTAATAAATAACGGAATCAAACGAACATAAAACATCTTTTCAATTTTTACTGTAGATACTAGCCTACGTTCTAAGTTTTCTTTTTTTAATTCTCGATCAAAATCACTTTTAATTATTTCAATAATATCCTTTAATTCATATTTTATATTGTTTTTCATATCCAAGCCAGTTCTAATAAATAGAACAAAGTTTCTTAAGGTCTTACTATCAAAAAACCTTCTTCCATTAACTGGTACAAATAATTTAATTGGCAGTTTTTTTGAACTTTGATAATTTTTATATAAGGAAAAAAGTAAAACTGCGCCTAAATACTCTGTGATTGTCGCATCATGTTTTTTAGCTACTTCTTTAACCTTATTTATATTCATTTCCATATGGATAACACCAACAAAATTATCTTGATAGCTCGTTCCAGATAGATGAAAAGCTTTGGGCTCTTTAGGATACTTCTTAACTTTATTTTTATAGTTATAATTAAAGCTGTCTTGCTCCTCACTAAAGCTTTTTTCAATTTCGTCGGTTAAAATTGATCCATCATTTTTTATTTTATCAGTACTAAAATTTAAATAATAATAAATAATAGATTTAAAAAATTCCATCGCTCCTGTCCCATCAGATAAGGAATGAAATACTTCAAGTGATAAACGATTATGAAAATATTCAACTGTAAAAAGAAAGTTATGATGTTCGTCAGTATAAACTGTATCAAATAAGTAATAATTCTCTTCTCTAATTAATGGTTTTTCATAATTGTGTTCAAAGTAAAACCAAAATAATCCATGTCTTAAACGCACGCAAAACATCGGGAATCTTTCAAGTGCAGTTTTTACCGCTTCGCTTAAAAATTCAATTTTAACATCACTAACAAACTCCGCTTCAAGGCGGAAATAATTTGTTTCATCTTTTGGATTTAATGCTGGAAATATTTTCGCTGCATTATCTAATCTATACCATTTTTTCACAATACACCTCAAAAGTACGTCGCTTAATACATATTATTCCATAAAATATTTATGTTATAAATATTACACAGATAATAATATCACTTTTTTCCTTTTTTTGCAATAAATAGGAGAAAATGATGAATCATGTAACGAGCAATAAATGTATTGTTTTATCTAAAGATAGACTTCTCTTGATTATAAATAATAAGTACCTTTTAATAGTGAATATAAGCTTATTAATAATTGAAACTAAAATATTTTTAATCTTTATGAGAATATATAATTAACATTTTAATTAAGCGTGCTAATACATATAATCTGAATTACTTGACTTTATTACGGCATAAGTTTGTAAATGTGTCATTTTATTACCATTACTTGTCGTTATATGTCTGCTTTTTATATTTAATATTTAACCAGTTTCTTTTGCTCAAAGTTTATCTTAATAATTACAAGTGGTAATAGTATTTAGGCTATACTTTAAAACAGATTTATCACTGATAAATGTGGCAAATACCAATTCATTATCTCTATTTTTAATTAGGCTATATCACTTGCCAAATTAGCCCCTACAAGTGATGCGTCCTAAGTAGTTTAATCAGATACATATTAAAAATGTAATTATGTATAAATTATAAATATACCTTTATTTTTTTTGGAAAAACTGTTTAAATTCTCCTTTGCTATATTTTAAAATTTAAAGATGAACACCAATAGATATTTAATTACATGTTAATAAAAAAAGGAGTTAATTATCTTAACCCCCCTTGGTTTAATTATTTTTATCTATTCTATTATTTCTAGAATAACTTGTGGTTTTTCAATATGCTCTTGAGTTATGATGAACGCATCATCTAGTAAAGCATCTAAATCTTCTGGAATTAAATCATTGACATATAAATTACATAATACATCATCTTTATTTACATAATCCGATACTTTTTTACTTAAGATAATTCCTACATTTGGATCAATATTATCTTCTTTTGTTGCACGTCCTGCTCCAAGTTTCATCGCTGCTAAACCAATTTCAAGCGCTCTAATTTGTTTAATATATCCGCTTTTTTTTGCTTTATAAGGAATTACTTTTTTCACACTTAAGACATTTTTAACATCCACAGTAGTTGCACCTTGAGCTTCAAGTAATTCATATAATTTTTTAAGCCCAACACCTGATGATAAGCTTTCATTTACTTTAGCAAATGCTTCTTCTAAAGTGCTCGCATTATTAGAATGGTAAACCATGTATGAAGCAATTGTTGTACATAATTCTTTTAAGTCTTCTGGACCATTATTAGCTAAGGTATCAATTGCTTCCATTACTTCTAAACGATTACCAATAGCTAAACCTAGTGGTTGATCCATGTTAGTTATAAATGCAATAACCTTTTTACCAAAGCTCTTACCAATACTTACCATAAGTTTTGATAAATGTCTAGCGTCTTCAATCGTCTTCATAAATGCTCCATCGCCAATTTTTACATCAAGACAAATTAAATCTGAACCTGATGCAAGCTTTTTTGACATAATACTTGAAGCAATTAGAGGAATACTTGGTACCGTACCTGTTACATCTCTTAAGGCATAAAGTAATTTATCGGCTGGTGTTAAGTTTGCTGTTTGTCCGGCAACCGCAATATTAATCTTTTTAACTTGATTAATAAATCTTTCATTAGATAAATCAATCGTTACACCTGGAATACTTTCAAGTTTATCAAGTGTACCTCCAGTATGGCCTAAACCACGACCTGAAAGTTTAGCAAGCACTGCTCCGCTTGATGCGACAAGTGGTCCTAAGATTAATGTTGTCTTATCACCTACTCCACCAGTTGAATGCTTATCAACTTTAATACCATCGATACTTGTTAAATCAATGATATCGCCACTTTCAAGCATTGCTTTAGTTAAATAAAAACTTTCTTCGTCAGTCATACCTTTAAAATAAACCGCCATTAACCATGAAGACATTTGATAATCAGGAATAATTCCCTTGGTATAATTATCAATCATAAATTTAATTTCATTTAATGAGAGTGTTCCCCCATCACGTTTTTTTTCAATAATATCTACTGCTCGCATTTTTCTCACCTGTTATTTATATCGCATACTGAATCACGTTCAATTATTTTTGATGGTATAACTACTCTTTTTGGTTCCATTTCTGGATTTCTAATTAAGTTAAGTAGTAATTGTACCGCTGTTTTAGCAATCAATTCATAATTCTGTGCAATTGTTGTTAGTTTTGGTAGTATATGGCTTGATAATAAAATATTATCAAAGCCAATAATACTTACATCCTCTGGTACTCTTCCACCATTTTTTTGAACGGCCTGAATTGCACCAATCGCCATCATATCTCCCGTTGTCACAAAGGCTGTTGGCAATTTTATTTTATTCTTATACATCTTATCGATTTCATTTACCGCATTTTCAATCTGATAATCTTTACAGTATAAGATATGTTGCGGATTCATTTTTAAACCTAAACGATTCATTGTATCACGGTAAGCTCTGTATCTATCATAACCAGGATTATATGTTGTCGCACCCTGAATTATACCTATTTCCCTATGACCTCTTTTATATAGATATTCAACCGCATCAACAATTGACTGATAGTTATCAGTAAAGACACAAGTCTTATCTGTATCAAGGTCAACGTATACAATTGGCAAATCGGAATTATATAGTTTTTCAAATTGAAGGTTGTCAATTAATCTCGTTACTACGATAACCCCATCAACTGCTTTTTGAATACAGTGCTCAAGGTATGTTTCAACGTATGAACCAATTTTTTTAGAAATAAGTAAGATGTCATAATTTTTTTCTTCTAAAGCTTTTTTTATTTTTTCTAAGATTTCACTAAAAAAGGGATGAGTTAAACCAAGATTTGTTCTTTCTTCAAAAATTAAACCAATTGTAAATGTTGATTTAGTTACTAGGCTTCTTCCTGAAGCATTAGGGATATAACCCATTTCTTTAGCTTTGGCTCTAATAAGCTCTTTAGTCTTTTGACTAATATCTGAGTAGTTATTTAATGCCTTAGAAACAGTCGCAACTCCAAAGCCTGTTTCACGTGCTACATCTTTTATAGTAATCATATCTACACCTCTTTTTTTAACTATCTATTACATTATACCCCATTTTTACTAAAAATAAAACGTTTTTGTTTTAAAAAGCGAAAATATTTCGTAAAAAAAGATAATTATTTGAAAAAAGTTTGATTGTACTATTTTAATAAAATCAAACTTTAAATATTTATATTTTTAACATTTTAAATAACATTGGATAAATTGCAATCGCTATTAGCGTCGTTACAAAATATCTTATAAAATAGAAAAATGGTTCAAGTGGTAAAAGTTTTTTAGTCTGAAGTAGACCAAACGCAATCAATACACCTAATATTAACCGAACGGAATTCTTCCAAATAATTTTATGTTGAGTAAATTTAACAAATCTCTCTTCAATAAAAAAACCTAAGACTGTTCCTGTTATGGCTCCATACATTTTAAAAGCGTCATCACTTTTAAAAATAAAGATAAATGGTGTTACTATAAGTATTAAAACAATAAATAATAAATTAGTATTTTTAACTTTATCAAATACTTTAGATAATATAAAGGCAATAATAAAGCCTAAAAGCGCACCAACAATGACATCAAGTGGAAAATGACATCCCAGATATAATCTTGATAACATTACAAGTAAAACAATCACTGTTGATAAGACATAAAACCATTTCCTTTTAAGTTTAAAAGCAATGCTATAAAATACCGCAGAAGCTGACTGTGAATGTCCAGATGGAAATGAAGTACCAGTCGCAGTTGATGGTTTTAAAAGTTTAATTCCTTCAATTTCTTTTGGTCTTTCCACCATAAAGATCCCTTTTAAAATATTATTTACACAAATACTAAATAATACAGTAATGCCAATCTTTTTTCCTGTTTCTTTATTCTTACACCAGTATATAAAACCAATAACCGCAATAGCTATAAGTTCCTCGCCAAAAAGCGTAAAAAAGTTAAAAATAAAAGTAAATGCAGGATTAATCCATTCTTGTAACGCTCTTAAAATATCCAGCTGAAATTCTCTCATTAATTCCTCCTATGGACGTGGATTATTAGCAATATCTTTATAATACCAATTAGATTCTTGTACTTTTGTTAACTCACTTTCCCCATTTACAAAAATATTAGTTCCATCTGAAATAACCGTAATATTACCAGAAAGGAAGGTTGCATAAACATTTTGCGTATATAATGCAAATCGTGCAACAATTGTCTTTTTTGGTAGGTTATATGAATTTGACTCCGATGCAGAGATAATTACATAATCTGGAGTTATCGAATCTAATAAATTAATTTTATTTGAAGTTGGTGAGCCATGATGATTTGCTTTAAAAACATCGACATGACCAAGATTCATCTTAATTAAAACATCTTCTGCCTTTGATTCTGCGTCTCCACAAAGTAAAATTTTCTTTTCACCATGAATTAAAATTGCAGGAACTGAATACTCATTAACATCGCTTAGTTTTAAATCATACATTTTTGTATCTAAAATCTTAAGCACTCCCAAAGTACCTAAATAAAATTCATTTGGACAAGTAGATGTTCCTTCAAACATATTCTTATATGAACAATATTTTCCACCATTAGTTTTTGCACTTTCTAAAGCCGTTAAATATTTACTATAAATTGCGGTTGTAGCAGTAACACCACTATCAACAATATACTCATAAGTAAAATCTTTGATCGTCAAAATTCCTTCTTTATTTGATAATCCAACCATTCCCCCAATGTGATCATTATCATTATGAGTTGTAATTATTAATTCAATTTTTTTATCAGTTACCTTTTCTTTTAAGAAAGGAACAACAGTCTCCGTTCCAACTCCTTGAATACCGCCATCAATTATGATATCAACATCATCACAGCCAATATATATCGAATCACCGATTTGTTGCTTACCACCACTGATTAAGTTTAAAAAAACAACTTCAAGCTCACTACAGCTTTTATTACCTAATGCAGTTTGTTTTTCTTTTAGGGTAACAGTTAAGGTTGTTGGTTCAGTCGTTGACTTAATCGTTGTTAAAGTTGTTCTAATCCCCGATGTTATTTTTTTTGTTGTACTAACCTTAGTTGTTTCTGTCGTGCTTTTAATCGTACTTTTAGAAGTTACACTGCTTAATGTTGTACTTTCTTTTTTAGTACTAGATAATGCATCTGTTGGTTTGATACTAGTTAATACACTACTTGACGTAATTTTTGATGAAGTTTTAGTTGTATATTTTGATGTATTAACTGGCTTACATCCAGTAACTATTAATAGTACTGCACTAAATAGCATTAAAAATATTAATGTTTTCTTTTTCATTATAAATCCTTCTTTATTAAATTTTGGGTATAATTTGAAAGCTCAATTGAATCCATATTTTCATAGAATTCAGGTTGAAGTAGGGCTAACACTTCAACTGAACACCTTTTAATCGCCAAGAATTTTTTCTCTTTGAATTTATAAGTATCTTTAATTCTTAATACTAAGATACTTGCTTTTGGTTTCATTGCTAGTTTAAATGCCCCCGCTTTAAATTCATTCATCTCTCTTTTTTTACTTCTATGTCCCTCTGGGTAAATTGCTACCGGCTGACCTTCCTTTAGTTTTTCAATACCAGCTAAAATACCTTTTAAGGATGACCTATCGCTTGTTCTATCCATCGGTACAACTCCTAAATACTTTAATATAGCGGATAATACTGGATATTTAAATGGAGTATCCTTACAAATAAAGCTTAAAGGATAATCCTTAAATAATACTTTAATAATAAACGAATCTAAATTATGTTCATGGTTAGATACAATTACAAAATTTTTATCCTTTGGTAATAATTCTTTATTAATAAAGCTAATCCTTATGCCATATAACAATAAAACATATTCCGCAAACTCCGTAATAAATCTATGTGCGCTTAGCGTATTTGTTTTAGGCTTTTTAAAGACATAAAGACGTAAAAACAAGATTATTGCTAGGATAATAATAAAAGCAGGTAATGAAGAAATAAAAAGCAAAATTGTCCATAAGTAATCTAAAAATTGAGTATATGTAAATCCAATACTAAATGATAAAAGAAAAGTATATATAAAAGAAAATAAAAGATTATATTTTAAGAATTTCATATTCTTTGATACTTTGCAAAAGTTAAAATTCCTGACTCTTGCCTTTCTAATAACTTAAATTTTTTATAGTCAATATGCAGATATTGGTCTCCTTCATGTTCTTTATTGATATGGGTCACATAAAGATAATCACAAATAGGTAAAGTAATTTCATAAATACTTTTGCCACCAATTATAAAAATATCCTTTTCTTTATTTTCTTCTAAATATCTAAATAAGTCGTTAATAACAATAACCCCAGGATAAGAGTACTCTTCTTTAGAACAAACAACATTTGTTCTTTCAGATAATGGCTTTTTATTAGTCGTTAAAATTGATTCAAAGGTCTTTCTACCCATCACTACTATTTTATTCAAGGTCACCTTTTTAAAGAAGGCTAAATCTTCTTTATAATGCCAAGGAAGCAAATTATTTTTGCCAATTAAAGAATTTTTATCAGTCGCAAGTATTACACTAATCATACACTCACCTTCGCTTTTATTCCTTTATGAGGATCATATCCTTCAAGCACAAAATCATCAATTTTAAAATCTTCAATTTCTTTTTGTTCACCTAAAATAATCATCTTTGGAAGGCCTCTTGGTTCACGTGATAATTGCTTATTCACCTGATCCAAATGGTCTAAATAAATATGCGCATCACCAATTGTATGAACAAATTCATATGGTTCAAGATTGGTAATTTTCGCAACCATCATTAAAAGCAATGCATAGCTTGCAATATTAAATGGCACACCTAAAAAGGTATCAGCGCTTCTTTGATATAGCTGAAGTGATAGCTTGTTTCCAGACACATAAAATTGAAACATCATATGACATGGTGGTAAAGCCATATATTTGATAGCTGGTGCATTCCAACTTGAAACGATTAATCTTCTACTATCTGGGTTATTTCTAATCTCATCTATAACCCATTTTAACTGATCAAATATTTCACCATTATATCCTTGAAAAGCTCGCCATTGTTCACCATAAACAGGACCTAATTTCCCATATTTTAAAGCAAAATCGTCATCATTTTTAATCTTTTCTATAAATTCTTCCATTGATTCGCCTTTATAGTCACTACTTTTTACGTATTTTGCGTAAGGCCAGTCATTCCAGATTTTAACGTCTCTTTCAACTAAATACTTAATATTAGTATCACCTTTAATAAACCATAAAAGCTCTTCAATAATTGATCTTAAATGAACTTTTTTTGTTGTTAAAAGCGGGAATCCATCATTTAAATTAAATCGCATCTGGTAACCAAAATAAGAAATTGTCCCGGTTCCAGTCCTGTCACATTTCTTTTCGCCTTTTTCTAAAATAGTTTTAAGTAACTCTAAATACTGTTTCATATAGCTCCTCTAGTTAAAATGATATTCAATGTAATTATAATATTTTGTATCTTTCTTAAGTAATGCTTTTTGATCTTTATTTATGCTATTTGGCTGATACTGACATTCGAAACAAATACCATCATGCATCTTCATTTTATTACCATTTAATAGGTTTTGTTTACATGGAAAATTGCCTGAATAAATAACTATATTTGGATAAGAGGTGTAAACATTTAATATCCTACCATTAACTGATGAATATTTAACCGCATGATTTCCGTCAAGATTAAAGGTGTTATCCAACCCTTTTGTTACAAGTCTCATCTTTCTTAAATCTTTTATTGGTTGATTTAAAACTTTTTCTTCTCTAAAGTCAAATGGCGTATCACTTACATCCTCAAAGTTTATAAGATTCATGTTTTTATCAACTATCCCATACTTTGAGGCATTAACATATAATTTATCGTTTAAAACAGTATCTTTTGCATTTCCTGATAAATTAAAATAACTATGGTTAGTGATATTTAAGACTGTATCTTTATCACTAGTTCCCTCATATTCAATTTTCAAGATATTTTTATTTAATGTATAAGTTACCTTAACACAAATGTTTCCCGGAAATCCGCCTAAAGAGTCATTATGATGATAAGTAAATTCTACTTTATTATCAAATTCTTTATAATCAAAAACTTTAAACGCAAAAGAAGCACTTCCACTATGTAAGTTAGAAACCTTTTTATAGGTATTTTCAAGAGTATATTCATAATCATTAATAAGCATTTTTGAATTTTCAATTCTTCCAGCGTTAGGTCCAACTGTCGCCCCAAAATATGCATCATTATCAATATAGTCATATAAATTTTCAAAACCTAAAACAATGTTTTCAAAAATGCCAAAATGGTCTCTTGTATATAATTCTTTAATTGAAGCTCCAATGTTTAAAAGTTTTAAGATTACTTCATTATTTTTAAGTTCAATAATCTCTATTTCTTTATCATCAAGAAAAAATCCTGTTTTGTAAATCATAGTTCTTTTGTCCCATCTGAAGTTTTAGCAAGGTAAAATGATGCTTCATAACCTATTTTATCTTTATACTCTAGATTAATTAGTTTTAACTTCTCACTTAGGTTCTCATTTTTAAATAAGGCAATGGCACATCCGCCAAAACCAGCACCAGTCATTCTAGCCCCTAATGCTCCATATTTTATAAATAATTCTTGAATGGTATCAAGTTCAATACCTGTAACTTCATAATTATTTTTTAAAGAATAATGTGATTCATTTAAAAGCTTACCAAGCGTAATTAAATCATTATTATATAAAGCATTAACTGAATCATTTACACGCTTATTTTCACTTACAACATGCATAACACGTTTAAAAATCACATCATCAAATAAATCTTTATTTAAAGTCACATCATCAACTGATAACTCACATAAATTATTTACTTTTATTCTTTGATTAATAATCTTTAAACCTATTTCAGTTTCTTCTCTTCTTTCATTATATTTAGATTCTTGTAATCTTCTAATCTTATTAGTATTGCCTATCACAATCACGTGATCACCTAAATTAAAAGGAACATATTCAAAATCTAAATTCGCAGTATTAAGTAAAGTTGCATAATCAACTTTAGCCATACCAATCGCAAACTGATCCATAATTCCACAGTTTACACCAATATATTCATTTTCACATTTTTTTGCAATTTTAACTAGATCTAGATCACTTATCTTTAATGAATAAAGGCTTTTTAAAATATGACCGACTAAAAGTTCGACTGAAGCGGAACTTGATAAGCCCCCACCAGATGGAATATTGCCACTCACATATAAATCAAAACCACAATCTATTTCATAATTTAAGTCTTTTATCTCTTTAATCATACCTTTAAAATAATTGACATAATCATCTTCT
Organism: Bacillota bacterium; assembly: GCA_023410715.1. Classification (GTDB taxonomy): domain Bacteria; phylum Bacillota_I; class Bacilli_A; order Izemoplasmatales; family UBA1188; genus JAEYPN01. Next base: position 2,052 of record JAEYPN010000002.1, on the reverse strand, counting down.
TTTTTATACTCAAGATGCTCTAAATCACATTCAATAATTCCCAGTTCTTTAAAATTACCTGAGAAAATTCTTACCTTTTGATCAGTTCTTTTTGCGACAACGCCATATGTGCCATAATTAATCGCAAAAGGAAAAACATTACCACCACAGTAATCGATATGCTCACCAATTAAATTTACTCGTCCAGGAGAAAAGAAAAGTCTTGTTTCTTTTTCACCAAAAATTAATTTAAATTCCTCTTTATAATTCATCCTTAATACCTCTTATATCCATTTATGTAATATTTAAAATTTGTTTGTTAAAATATAGTAATCTTTGTAATATTAAAATATCTTATACATAGTATAACACATTTGACTATAAAAAAACTACTATAAATTACTTATAGTAGTTAAAGTATTTTCTATTCTTCTTCTTTTTCTAATGCCTTTTCTGCATTACTTGAGATAAAAGTTAATTTCTCACAAATAATATCATTATAATAAAATTTTTTATCATCTTGATAAGTAAACACATTGTTTTGGAGTCTTCCCCTTACCCCTACAACATTTCCTTTCTTACAGTATTGTGACGCTGCTTCGGCAATACCAGCCCATAAGGTACAGTTAATATAATCTGTATCATATTCAAGCGTTTCAGCATTTTTAAAATTTCTTTGTACAGCTAAACGAATTTTAGTAACTGATACACCTGATTCTTTCACATTCTTTAAAACAACATCATCGACAATTCTTCCCACTAACGTAATTTGATTAATCATAACTTCCTCCTTTTTTACATATATTCTAACCAAAATATCACCTGTATTCAAATGACATAATTAAATGAAAAAAAGAAAAAATAAAACTCTTTTCTAAGTATTTAACATATATAAACTATTTTATTAATTAAAAAGTATATATTTTTCGCAAAAACATAAGTTTTTTGTATATTTTTATAATTTATAAAATTTCTTATGTTATAATGAAAATAAGAAAGAAAATGAAAGAGGGATGACATATGGAAGAAATTATTAAAGAAACGAAAAGCGGGTCTAAAATTCATTTATATAATTATAATGACGTAAAAAATCCTAAAGCCGCGATATTAATTGTTCATGGAGCGAGCGAACACTTTGGTCGCTATCATGACTTTGCGAAGTTTCTAATTAAAAATGATTATAATGTAATTGGTTTTGATATCTTAGGGCATGGAAAATCAGCTGAAACTTATGATTATATTTACTTTAAAAATAATGAAGCTGATGAGTCAGTTGCTTTAGCTCTAGATTTTCTAAAAGATACATACCCAAAAACACAACACTTTTTACTTGGACATTCGATGGGGTCGTTTATTGCTAGGAAAATCTTAATTGATTATAAAGATGACTTTAGTAAAGCGATAATTAGTGGCACAACTTACATGGGTGGTTTTATTACTTCATTTGGAATGTTTATCTGTAACATATTAAAACTATTTCATAATGATCTTTATATTTCTAAATTTTTATCAAACATTTCCATGGATAGTATGCCAAACAAGATGTTAAAAGATCATATGATTAATTCAAAAGATGAATGGATTACTCATGACGAGAAAATCGTTAAATATTATAAAGAAGCAAAAGATTGTGGTCAACCATTTACAGTTAATGCTTATAAACAAATGTATAAATGGATTAATTACGTATGCAAGAAGAAAAACATCAAAAAAGCAAATTTAAATACTCCACTTCTTTTTATTAATGGACTTGATGATGCCTTATCAAATTATGGTAATGATGTTAGAAAACTTGTTAAAATATTCTATAATATTGGATATAAAGATATTTCACATATCGAATATGCAAATATGCGTCATGAGGTTTTAAATGAAATAGATAATGAGAAAGTTTACCAAGACATCATTAATTTTTTAGTTAAATAAAAAAGACGAAAAAAATTTCGTCTTTCAGATTGTTGACAAAGTACTATTTTTTGTATAAAAACAAGAGGTAGTACTTTTTCTTTTGGAATAGTTATGATTTTAAGCGCTATTAATTAAAAAAAAAGCAATAATAACATATTTCTATGC